>CAYSCJ010000092.1:0-1640 GCA_964429515.1 uncultured Taibaiella sp. | reverse complement strand
AGACTCCTCGTCTTTTTTGGTGATGCTTATTTTTTAAGCGGAAGTAGGGTTAATGTAATTCTTTAAATTCACTAAAAGGCGATGCCATCCGTCTCAGGGGATGGCATCGCTGTTCTATTAATCCCGCTTTTGCCCCATAGGTTTTCTACATTGGGAGTTCAATCAAACATACCCAGCCATGATAAAATAGCCCAGATCATTATCATAAACCCCGTAGCAACTGGACGGATGTATGCCTCTTGAAAAGCGACCAGCTCGACAGGCAATTCTATGCCAATACCAATAGCACTCAAACAACAACCTCCAACGAAATACAACCTTATTGTGTCTTATGGTCAAGCATCAATAAAAGAATAGAGCGCATATATGCAAATAGTTATAAAAGTTAAATCTTGCTCTTATCCGATAGCATTATTATATTGATAATCAAACCAAATATACCCAGTGATGCTAGATTTTTTTACCACCCCATCACTCATCTTTTGTAGAACACTTAAATCTTTAATATTATGAAAAAATCACACTTTCTATCATGTTACTATTGTAACGGCCATCTGTGATAAAGATGAACGGCAAGTCCAGACGATGACCCAACTTTACCTAATAAAGAAAAGAGAACATGTTTTTGTCATATCACCGAAATAATAAACCCAAACCAAATAATAAACTTTGCTTTTTCTAAACAGATAGTTTAATGGCGTAATTTAGTACTTATCTCATTTAGCGTATGTGTTTATAGCTGCGAAAGCCAGTCTTTTGACAAAGACCATAAAAGCCGGAATAACGTACCGGCTATGGTTGTCTACGAAGGAGACCCCTCAGTAGATGGTTGTGGTTGGTTAATCCAACATGGCGAAAACTTTTACTCTCCTGTTAATTTAGACCCAGATTTTAAAACTGACAGTCTTAAGATCATATTAAGCTATAGAACTTTAGAATCAACATGGAATTGCGGCTGGAGAACTCCTGGCTATGTACAAATAGAAATAGTAGAAATTAAAAAATAGCACAAAATGAATCTTGGCAAAATTTTTAAACTAATGTTTTTATAATTATTGCTTTAACACAAGAATTGTTACCCTAAGAATAGGGAGTACTTTAAATCCCGAGCAATTAACTTGAACTTTAAACAGAAATTGCGAAGGCGACAATGCGCAGCCTGTGGCGACATTTCACGGTGATTTTGATGGTCTAGGCTGTCACCTCCAGAATATCGACAGCAGCCTGAAAGAGACACACTTGATCATTAAAAGCCAAGGGGAATTAGAAAAGCTCCTGAGCTGCTCGGAAGGCCTACCTGAGATTGATTTTGAAAACCACTTTGTTTTAAAAGGCGTCTAAGGCATCACCAATGTGCTGTTTTCGCTAGACAGTCAGTAGTGACTTGTGAAAACCAATTAATATATCAAGTGAGGTTATTGGAACAAGTTTGCCATGCCCTAACCACAGTGCCATTTTTACTGTAATAAGTAACGAGCATTTAGATAAGGAAATAACCTTTGATATACAATTCAGCAATTAATGTGAAAATATGAAGAAGATCAATTGGCTGCTATTTTGGTTTCTGCATCTATTTTCTGTCATCTAATCATCTATTGTCCATTCTGTATAAAATCATTCAGTTTACACGCTTTTTGTCC
>CAYSCJ010000091.1:0-1645 GCA_964429515.1 uncultured Taibaiella sp. | reverse complement strand
GCGCCCGCGTGCTCACCTTCTGCTACGATACCGGCGAGCGCTATCTGAGTGTGGACGGGTTGTTTTGAGGAGACGTAGGTCTTAGACACTTCTGAAGCCGTTCAATTAACGGCCCGAGTAATCCCGCTGGAAGTTGATGTCGAGGTGTAACTAGCAGATGAGGAACGGACGAATACACGGCGGGCGGAGTGGGTGATCTGCTACGAGGCTCTTGGGCGACGTCTCCCCGACGAGTGAGCGATTTCCTATATCTGGCTGAGTCGGTGTATGAACAACAAGAACTTAATTGTAGTGGAAATGGCCGATTGGAAGTTGAGAGGCGACATCAGTATTGTCCTGGGGGACACTGGCGAGGCGTCCGGCAGGTTCGTTAGCCGTAGTATCGACTTTGACTTTGTAGGGTAGATTTCACCGATTTAAACCTCGTCAAACACAATACGGATATAATGTTCAGACGGTATTGTACCCCGCCGTGGATTCTCGTAAGTGGCTCAGTCTACTCCTGGAGATCAGGTTCTCGGTTGAGCTTCGTCGCAATGGGGGTGGCTATCGTCTTGCTCTTTTCAGCCATGACGGGATGCGGCCTCTTTGAACTGCCGAATGATGATCGTCCTAGTGAGGCGCGTATCGAACTAACCGGCAACCCGTCGGCGAGTGCACGCGTGGTATTTTCTTCCAACGTCATGTACGTCGGCGATGAATTCCCGCTTTTTCTGGAGGCGGATACCGTAGAGAGTGAGCTCCCTGGGATCCATCGCTTCAATATAGATGGCCCCGAGTTCTGGTTAGTCGTCTTAAGAGAGGATCCTGCAAACGATGAGATGGGGCTTAAGGCTTGGGCCGGCGACTTCTTGTTTGCAGATGAACCGGCATTACCAGATTCGCAAGCTGTTGTGAACCTGCGATACCGGTTTGTTGACATGCGTTAACAGGCCGTCGAAAAATCGATCGGCTCTGCGTCGTCGCTCCCCCGAATCAGGTCCGGGGAGCCCTGCGGCGTCCGGCAGTACGCCTCAGTCGCTCCCTATACGCTGCGCCCGTCAGTCGTCTGCGGCTCTTGTCGCCCCAGATCAAGTCTGGGGCATGCTTGTATCTGCTCGATTTGCTCTTTGGCCGGAGGGTGATGATTGTTCGACAGTCAGCTACGTTCCAACCGGGAATCATCACCAGGGATCACCCTCGCTTGAATAGTAGGACGCGTCCTTTTGCCGTACAGATGCAGATTATGGCGCGTATCGGCCGATACCGGCGACTAGGCTTTATGCGCTGCCTTTACGATTCAGTAACGATGGCGCACCGTCGAGCAGCAGTTTTAGACCTTCCGCACCTCGATGGCGGCTAATTCATGCCCCTCAGTATAAATTATTACTGCAGATAAAGTTTAGTGCGGGAACGAGAAGTAGCGGTGCACGCCGTGCGCGTGTGCCACAGTTAAGAACCAATCCAACTATCGGACGACACAGATGCGACATCCCTTCACCGTGAGGTCGTGGCCAGTACTGCTGCTGGCGCTCTTGCTTTTCCCCGCAAGTGCGTGGGCACAGGCCGGCAGCGTAGCAGGGCGCGTACTTGACGCTCAAACCGGCGAGGCCCTTCCAGGCGCGAGCGTGGTTATTTCAGAATTGAATCGAGGTGCCGCCACTAA
>CAYSCJ010000090.1:0-2176 GCA_964429515.1 uncultured Taibaiella sp. | reverse complement strand
GTTAAGGCCTTAACACATTTTTGTATTATTTTTAAAACATATTTTTATGAGACAACTTTTGTTAAGTTTGAGTGCTAGTTTCTTAATGATGCTTTCTTGTAATAAGAAAGAAACTCCAACTTATAGCTGTGATGCTGTAGTAAATACTTTTGTCATATCTCATATAGATTCTATACAAACTATTAGCAGAGATAGTTTAGTCACTTTATCACTTCCTATGCAGTACGGAATTTTTAGAGCATTGACACCAGAAAATAAAATAAGAATTTATTCAGAAAAGATTGTTGAATTATTATCAACGATCGACCCATCTGTTGGAGGAGATTATCAACATCTTGAAAATTTAGTGAACTTGCTTAACCCAAGCATTTATTTAGATACAATATTGCCAAATACACTATTAGTTTGGCAAGCTTATGCTAAAGATAGCTTAGGTTGGTCAGACCAGAAAATGTTTGCTTATGTAGAAACTTGGCTAATGCCCGATGAATTTTTAGGGGCAGATAGATTTGTTGCTTCTCAGGATTGTGATTGTTTGTATGACGCTGGTTGTATTGGGGATTGTAAATCTGAAAAATGTAACTCGCCTACTAAAGGTGGATGTGGATTGGCGGGTACAAGTAATTGTACAAAAATTTGTTCGGAAACTATAAAAACACAACCAACAAAGGAATAGATATGGATATTATTAAGAGAAATACCTTTCAGTTTATTTTGCTTACCTTAGGTCTAATAATTCTAACTACACTCATTAGGTATATTGATTTAGATGCCGATATTATAGTCTCATTTATAATTTTTGCACTAGTGTTTTATGGATACATAAAACTAAAAAAAAATGCAAATGCTGCTGTTTTACTTTTTGTCGGAGTAGCTACAATTGTAATTATATTTTTGATATTGGGTATAACAGAGGGTGAAATATTGATTAGAAATGGTCAATTGAAATTACCCTTGGGCACTCCAAACATACTGGCAGCCATTTTTGGATATATTGGTGGTTTTGTGTTTGCTCAGTACATGCCTAACAGGCGAAAATGGGTACTGTGGTATTTCTTTGCTTGTACACTTGTAATTGTTGGGTATTTCACTACGTTCAAGGGTTATTGGTTGAATTACTATACGTATGATAATTCGTCTGGTTTGGTAGATTTGCCGTTGCCTTTAAGAGATTTAGGCGTCAATGTTAAAAACGATACTTTTAAAGTTTCGGATTATAATGGTAAAACTACAGTTTTGGAATTTTGGAATACGCGATGCTTCGCATGTATTAAAGAATTTCCAGAAATAGAGCAATTGCATAAACAAATACAAGAAAGCGTTAAGGATATTCAATTGATTTCCGTCAATCTGCCTACTAGTCGAGATACCGCAGGTACCGCGTTCGAATTGGTTAAAAGAAACAATAATACATTTCCTTTGCTTGTTGCCTTTAAAGGTATAGACACCTTGTTTGGTGTTGAAATAGTACCTACCACTTTGATAGTAAAAGACAATAGAATAATATATTGGGGGAATCTAATAGTAGCAAAAAAAATCTTGAACCTTTAGATTCATCTAAATTTCTCATCATTCAAAAGCTTATCAATAAGTGATTGATATTGGACTCCAAACGCCCTTTGCTTGGTGTGTGCTTATTTTTTTTTTATCCCGCTAAACATCTAGGCTGCGTTACAGCGTCTAGATGTTTTTAATTTCTCATCTATGACCCAATCTTTTTCTAAGTAGCTTCTCAGGCTTAGGGATATTTTTCCGCTTGGTCTCTTGAACATAGTATGTACAAAAATCCCTAATCGCGCCGCTTCAAAATATAAAACTAATAAAAGTTTGATTATATATATTGCACTTGTTAAGGGAAAAGCAATTCATTTTTTGAATAATTATTATTAAAAAAATGCAACTTGAAACACATATTGTAAATTACGCCCTCATACATCATGCAGTTTTTTAAAAATTTAGAAGTTCAACCCAATTATTTTTCAAAGGCACCCAAGTGGATATTATGGATTGGTTTATTGTGTTTTTTGGGAGCTTATGCCTTGCAAATATTATTATTGGATAAAGATGAAATAGGGTCTCAACCAATAAATGATTTTATAAACCGATTTCCTACTCTTATAACGGTTCGGCAGCTTGGCGAAGGAGCGGATTAGAAAGACGAAACTTTCAACTTTGT
>CAYSCJ010000089.1:0-2432 GCA_964429515.1 uncultured Taibaiella sp. | reverse complement strand
GCGAAGCGCAGCCATTTGGAGTATATGTTTGGGCAATAGATGCCGTAAGCAGCGAAGGTAAATCCATCACCCAAACGGGCAATGTAACGCTAGTAAGATAATTGATAGAATAGATAGTAAAAATGCGCCATTCTGAAAAAGTAGAATGGCGCATTTTTTTATTGGAAGAAAAATTATTTTGATGTTTTGATAGTAACGATATAATCTTTTAATATTTCCACTTGGTTAGTTCTGTCTAGTTTAGAAATGCTGTTACCCTGAGGCAATGTGAGTTTTATATGATTGGGCATATTTTTCACCAAGTCAATTAAAGCATTAGATTTTACAGCATAAGTAGTACCGTAAGTATTACTACTTTTACCATTAATAAGGCCCCATATATTTCCGTTTTTGTCGAGTATTGGAGAGCCACTTTGTCCGGGGTTGGAAACGATTTCCAATTGGTAGGATAGACTATCACCTTGGTAACCCCTTTCGCAACTTACATATCCTTCGTTATACACTAAGTTTTCTTGAGGATAGCCGATAGAGAATATTTTTAAACCCAAAGCAGAGCCATTATTTTTTTTGATACTATAGGGTAATTGTTGTTTACCAAATTTGAAGTGTTTATCTGTCACTTTCAGTATTGCCAAGTCGCTAAGCGCGTCATATCCCACTAGTGTAGCGTCGAAGCTGTTAAGGTTTTGGGTTTGAATAGCTATATGGGTTGCGTCTTTTACTACGTGATAGTTAGTAGCAATATAGCCATCGTTTGAAAGCGCAAAGCCGGTGCCACCCATTTGGTATTCTGGTTGTGCAACTGCGGGCGTATTATTGCCTTCGATAGTTTTTAGAATGGTTTTTTGAGAGTGTTTGATATTTTCAATATCTCTACTAAGTTGGGTGAATTTGTGTTTACTATCGCCCAGTTCTTTCGAGCTGTTAAGGTATTGAACGCCTGTTAGGGTAGCTATAGCAAAGGAGGCAGCAATAGCAGATGCCTTCCAGTTTTGTTTGATGAATTGCGTTGTTTTTTGTTTGAAGCTAGGAGGCGTATGTAGGTCGGCTATAGCATTTTGAATTTGGTGCTTAGCGCCAGCATGTTTTAAGGCTGCCAAAATATCGAGTGATGCATTCCATTCCTTTTGCAATACGATATCATCATTCAGTATTTTATTCAGTTCAGAAATTTCATGTTCAGACAGTTCGTTGTTGACAAACTTATCTGCCCACTCATCTATATTAAATTTGTTTACCATAACGCATTTTCTTTTTCACTTACTCAATAAAAACTATGTATCAGATAGTTTGGTGTATATTTTTTTAAGTCTATTCAGACACTTATATTTTTGTACTTTGGTTGTTTCTGTGTTGGCATAGCCCATTTTCTCTGCAATTTCATTCATAGATAACTTATGAATATAAAAGAACTTTAGCATTTCCGAACAAGGTGCGCCTAAGGTATCAAGTGCTTTGTTCAGCAATTCGTAATTTTTTTCTTGCTCCAAAAAGGCTGTAATGTCTTTTTCTTCGTTGGCAGTATTTTCTTCTAAATTATTTTGTTCGTCTTGAAAGTCTGTTTGCTGTTCTAGCAGGTATTGTTTTTTCTGAAATTTTTTATACCACAATCGTTTACATATAGCAAAGAGATAAGTACCTATAGCACAACTCAGACAAAAAGTGATGTCTTTAGCTTTTTGATACAAAACTATCATTGCATCTTGGATGATATCTTTCGCTTGGTCTTCGTCTCCACCATTCGTGATGATCCATTTAGTGATAATGGGAGCATACTGTTTGTAGAGTAGTTGGGTAGCTTGTGCGTTTCCTTCAGCGAAGGCCATTAAAATATCAAGGTCGCTATGAAATTCTCTTTCCAATTATTAATGCTCAATTTTAGATTTTGTAACCCAAAAGTCGTTTAAAAAAAAATAAAAAAAAATTTTTTGAATTTTGGGTTACCTATTGTCAATTCCGGTATAAATGTCTGTTAGTACAAACAAAATTCATAAAAAAACAAAACAACAAATTAAATGAAAACTTTAAAATTAAGCATCGTAGCATTATCATTAGGTTTATTCGCAGTTTCTTGTGGTGAAACAACTGAAGCAACAACTCCAGCTGCTGATACTACTCAAACAACTGAAGCAACTCCAGAAGCTGCTCCAGAAGCTACTGCTCCTGTTGAAGGCGATACTACTAAAACTGAAGCTACAGCTACTGAAGCTACTCCAGAAACTAAATAATTTTAGTTGAATATCAAAAAAAATGTACCTTAGTCTACTTGGATTAAGGTACATTTTTATTTTGGTTAGAAATTTACTTTTAAGAAAATAATTTTATGCAATATCCTGCAATTGCTACCATTTTAGAAGAAATATATGAATGTATTCACGAGAATACCTTGTTAGATGGTACTATTTATGAAACCGTTGAGGAGTTAGAAGACG
>CAYSCJ010000088.1:0-2454 GCA_964429515.1 uncultured Taibaiella sp. | reverse complement strand
CTTAAAATATGCTTACTTTTGCTTCTTAAATTTACAACAAACATCCGTTTATGTTATGCAACGAACTAAGATAAAACACCTATTAGCAAGCAAAGATTTGAATTTTGAATGTGTCGTGAAGGGATGGGTTAGATCGTTTAGAAACAATCAGTTTTTAGCTATTAATGATGGCTCTTGTTTTGATAATATACAATTGGTAATAGACGCTAAGACACTAAACGAGACTACCCTTTCACAACTAACAGTTGGTGCCGCTATTAGCGCCAAAGGTACGCTACAAGCATCTTTAGGTAAAGGACAAAACGTAGAATTAATAGTAAATAGCATAGAAGTTCTCGGCGTATGTGACGCAGAAAAATATCCTTTACAACTTAAAAACAAACCCTCTTTAGAGTACTTAAGAGAACATGCTCATTTGCGCTTCAGAACTAACGTATTTGGTGCCATTTACCGAGTTAGACACAGCCTTGCTTATGCCGTGCATGAGTTTTTTCACAAGAAAGGCTTTGTGTATCTGCATACGCCTATCATCACAGCATCCGATGCTGAAGGCGCCGGAGAGATGTTTCAAGTAACCACACTCGATATTGCCAATCCACCTAAAAATACAGACGGAAGCATAAACTATGCAGAAGACTTTTTTGGAAAATCTACCAACCTTACGGTGAGCGGACAATTAGAAGCCGAACTTGGGGCGCTTGCACTCGGTGAAGTATATACTTTCGGACCAACGTTTAGGGCAGAAAACTCCAACACAACCCGCCATTTGGCCGAGTTTTGGATGATTGAACCCGAAGTAGCATTTGCCGACGCAAAAGATAATGCTGCTCTAGCCGAGGAATTTATAAAATATGTTATCGAATTTGCAATAGACAATAATAAGGTAGATTTAGACTTTCTCAACCAAAGATTAGCTGAAGAAGAAAAACAAAAACCTCAAGCCGAACGCTCAGAATGGAGTTTATTAGACAAATTAGACATTGTAGTAAACAACAACTTCGAACGTATAACGTATACCGAGGCGATTGGTATACTGCTTGAATCCAAACCCTATAAAAAGAAACAATTTAAGTACGAAGTAAATTGGGGTGCCGACTTGCAGAGCGAACACGAACGCTATTTGGTTGAGAAGCACTTTAAAAAACCAGTTATCGTTACAGACTACCCTAAAGACATCAAATCGTTTTACATGCGCTTAAACGAGGATGGAAAAACTGTGGCTGCTATGGATATTTTGGCTCCCGGGATAGGTGAAATTGTAGGTGGCTCTCAAAGAGAAGAGCGCCTAGATGTATTAATGCAAAGAATGGACGAAATGGGTGTACCTATTGAAGAAATGAACTGGTTTTTGGACACAAGACGCTTCGGGACTGCTCCACACGCCGGTTTTGGATTAGGGTTTGAACGCCTAGTGCTCTTTGTTACCGGCATGACAAATATACGCGACGTGATACCATTTCCTAGAACGCCCAAAAGTGCAAATTTCTAAATCAAAACGGAATTGATAGCTCTGCCTCAGTATTTGAGCACAGAAAGTTTGGTAGCAAAGGCCTTGTATTGTATAAAACACAATGATGATTATTCTTACTAGAATATAGAGATACATCAAAAACTTATACAGTTTGCTGTAAACAAAGCTTACTAAAATACTTTAAGCTAAAGAATAAACACATAAAACGACATATTGACGCACCGTCATTTGTCGTTTTTTTTTATTTTTATGTTTGATGAATAAAAAAGAATGTGCTAAATTTGTAACCAATGTCTAATGTTGTATAATTTGGTTATGAGTGAATTTTTAACAATTTCGGAAGTAGCAAAAATGCTAAATAAAAGCACAAAAACATTACGTAGATGGGACGAAGAGGGTAAACTCACTGCCGTTCGAGAACCAATGAGTAACTATCGTGTTTACAAAAAGTCCGAAGTTTTGGAATTGTTTACAGATATTATTCAGATAGATTCGAAAGACGATGTTTCCAATTTTGTTGAACCCAATAACGATTATTACGTATTAGAATTATTTGCGGGTGCAGGTGGGCTGGCTGTCGGAATGGAAAAAGCTGGATTGAAATGTGTTGCTCTCAACGAGATTGATAAATTTGCTTGCGCTACGTTGCGAAAAAATCGACCGAATTGGAAAGTCTTGGAAGGTGATATTAAAGATTTTGATTTCACGGAATATAACGGGATAGCAGATATTGTTACAGGCGGATTTCCTTGTCAAGCGTTCAGTTATGCAGGTAAAAAATTAGGTTTGGCGGATGCTCGTGGAACTTTGTTTTATGAATTTGCAAGGGTTGTTAAAGAAGTAGATCCGCCAATTTGTATCGGAGAAAATGTTCGTGGTTTGTTGAGTCACGACAACGGAAAAACTTTGCAAGGAATGATTTCTATTTTAGATGAAATTGGCTATAACGTAGTTCCAGTTGAAGTTTTGAAGGCCATACATTA
>CAYSCJ010000087.1:0-2454 GCA_964429515.1 uncultured Taibaiella sp. | reverse complement strand
GAAAAAGAAAGATGGGCAGCATAAAAATGTCTCCTATTTTAAGTTGCAATTCCACACAAAAAAAGGCGTCCCAATTGGGACGCCTTTTTACCTAAAAAAGTAGTATATTTTACAAGTGTATTGCCTCACCTAAAGCCACCTCGATAGCGTCTTTTACTGCTTCGGAAATAGTAGGATGTGGGAAAATAACGTCTAATTGCTCGTGATAAGTAGTTTCGAGTTTACGAGAAGCTACTGTTTGTGCAATAATTTCGGTAACGTTGTAGCCAATCATGTGCGTACCTAACCATTCACCATATTTCGCATCAAAAATAACTTTAACAAAACCTTCTGTTGCGCCCGCAGCCGATGCTTTACCAGAGGCCGACAATGGGAACTTACCTACCTTGACTTCATAACCAGCTTCTTTAGCTGCTTTTTCCGTCATACCCACAGATGCTACTTCTGGAACACAATAGGTACAGCCAGGAACGTTGTTATAATCCAATACTTCGGGAACATGGTGGTATTTTCCTTCTTTATGCGCAATATTCTCGATACAAATTACGGCTTCTTTCATTGCCACGTGAGCTAAGGCTTGGCCTGGAACGATATCGCCTATTGCATAAACACCATCTACATTGGTTTTGTAATAAGGGTCAACAATAACTCGTCCTTTATCTACCGTGATGTTTAGCGCTTCCAAACCGATATTTTCGATATTGGTAGCTACGCCAGCAGCAGATAAAAGGATGTCTGCCTCTAAAACAACTTCGCCGTTTGCCGTTTTTACAGTGGCTTTTACGCCATTACCCGTAGTGTCTGCTTTTTCAACAGATGAAGAGGTCATTACTTTGATACCTTTTTTCTTGAATGCTTTTTCTAGTTCTTTAGATACATCTGCATCCTCTACCGGTACGATTCTATCCATAAACTCAACGATAGTAACATCAACACCCATGGAATTATAGAAATAAGCAAACTCAACACCTATGGCGCCCGAGCCAACTACAATCATTGATTTGGGCTGCTGAGGTAGAGTTAATGCTTCGCGGTAACCTATTATTTTTTTTCCATCAATTGGTAAAGCAGGCAATTCTCTGCTGCGTGCTCCTGTAGCCAATACAATGTGTTTAGCTGTATAGGTACTCGTGGTACCGTCTGCGCCTGTTACTTCCAATTCTTTCTTTGCGTTCAATTTACCAAAACCGTTCAAAACATCGATTTTGTTTTTCTTCATTAAGAACTGAATACCTTTACTCATTTTATCTGCTACACCACGGCTACGCTTGATGATAGCTTCAAAATCTGCTTTAGCTCCCTCAACAGAGATTCCATAATCTTGAGAGTGGCTGATATATTCAAATACTTGAGCAGATTTTAATAATGCTTTGGTAGGTATACAACCCCAATTCAAACAGATACCGCCTAGGTTTTCTCTTTCTACGATGGCAGTTTTGAAACCTAACTGAGACGCACGAATAGCGGCTACGTATCCGCCAGGGCCACTACCTACTACGATTACATCATATTGCATAATGAAATATAATTTAAATATTTAATTTTTTATTTGAATATTAAGTTTGGCAAATGTAATTAATTATCGGGATTATTAGCACAGTTTTAGAATATTAATACCTAACTAAAAAGGAGTTTTCATTAAAACAGCTAGAGTATTGGTTGCAAATTGTGCCAAAATTTATAAGGTGCTTATATTTAGATTTGCTTTTTTATCCTTACTATTCTAAATGGGCTTTATAAAAGGAAAACGAGCTTCTGATGTAAACTTTATGGATTGAAAATTGTTAGTATTAATATTAAGAAGTTGTTTTAAGATTACACAATTAGGGTATGTAGTATTTTGTCTTACAGACGATAATTATTTGGCAGTAAAATGCTAAAGCAGCATTAAGTAATAAAAAAAAAGGTATATTTAATCACACATTCTAAATACTAATAATTATGACAGGATTATTATCATGGATTATTTTTGGCTTGATAGCCGGTGCCATAGCAAAATTCTTAATGCCGGGCGGTGGCGGCGCAAAAGACACTTCGGGCTGCATTACTACAATGCTTATTGGCATAATAGGAGCTGGCATTGGCGGCTTCTTGGGTACTCAATTGGGTTGGGGCACAATAAGTGGTTTTGATTTAAAAAGTTTTGCGCTTGCGGTAGGGGGTGCTATATTACTACTATTTATTTTCCAATTACTGAGCAAAAAGCGATAAATACATTTATAAAAACCCCATGAAGTCTTTAAAAAAGCAAATGGGTGTGCCAAGATTCGAAGGCTCATGACACGCAATATTAGGAGCATACAAGAAGGTTTGAAACACGAAAAGAGGCTGAGCAATAGGCCTCTTTTTTTATTATTTAAATATAAATGCAAAAATAATAGGTTATATATATACATATACATTGTTGTCCGATAAACAAGAAGCCAACTTAATGGCTTCTTGAAAGCATCGTAA
>CAYSCJ010000086.1:0-2649 GCA_964429515.1 uncultured Taibaiella sp. | reverse complement strand
GGTATTATCTCCAATGTTCAAGCTTTGAGACATTCCTTTCACATAGGCATCGCTGCCGATGATGGAAGACTCTAGTACTACCTCATCTAGTTGGACAAAGTTACCGATTATAGAGTTTTTAATGATAGACGACTTGATGGTGGTATTTTCGCCCACCGAAACAGAAGGCCCTATAATGGTATCTTTGACGATACATCCCTTGCCTATATTAACGGGAGGTATAATTACAGAATTGATTATATTGGGTGTATTAATCATCGTGCTAGTTTTATCTCCTAGCTTTTTGAGTAGTGTTTTATTGGTCTCTAACAAGGTTTCTTTTCTTCCACAATCAAACCATTGGTTTACTTTGAACGCTTGAAAAGTAGCTCCTTGCTGTATCATTTCTTGTATAACGCTGGTAAAATGGTATTCGCCATCATGCCCTACCGTCTTGTCGGCTTGTGCTTCTAGCACTTCAAACATTAACGCTGTTTCTTTAATAAGATAAATACCTACTAGTGCCATATTGGATATCGGAATGGTAGGTTTTTCTACCACTCTGTATATAAAATTGTCTTTTCCAAATTCGGCAACGCCAAACGACCTCGGATCATCTACACGCTTTACCGCTAAGGTAGAATGTGGCGATGACAAAAGGGCATCCATATCATAATCGCAAATAGTATCACCATAAACAATAAACACTTCACTATCTCCAACTACATCTTTAGTGAGGCAAATAGCGTGACCTGTACCTTTTCGGACATTCTGTGTAACGAAGGTGCATTTAAGATGGGGGTATTGTTGCGAAATGTAATCTTTTATTTTTTCTCCTAAATACCCTACTACAAAAATGTATTCTTCAAACTCGTACGGTATAAGCTGATCTAGTATAACGCCAAGGATAGTTTTACCTGCCATGGGTATTAGCGCTTTGGGTTGGGTATAGGTATGTGGGCGCAATTTGGTGCCTGCGCCGGCAACCGGAATTATCACTTTCATGTTTTAAAAACCTATTTGAAGGGTAACACAATGTTATAAAAAAAAACTGAGCAAATCTATTATTTAGATTTGCTCAATATGTCAATACATTTAAAGTAATTGAAGTGTTTGTTGCTCTATCACACTTCGTTTTTCCAGATATTTCTCTACTTTATCTTTTGGAATACGCAAGTTGTACTTGCTTGTACCTGCCTGATACTCGGTTAAGTAGGTAAAGTAGTCGTAATTCCAGCGTCCTAGCTGTCTTCTATCAATATCTAACTGGCTGGCGATTACTTCCAAATCTAGAGGTTTATTAATTTGCACAATGTGCATAGTGGCTACCTCTTCTTCAGAGAATCTGGATAAAAGTGGATGTCCTTTCTTCTTGGTATCTTTTTCTTCTGCAATCATCTTTCTGTTGATATTTAATGATTTCCAGTCAAAATCGCTACCAACGCCACTCACTACCATATGAGGCATTCTTTCCATTATGGTAGCGGTAGCTACAAATGCCATTACGTGGTTTTGGGTTTCTTTGGGCAAATACTTTTTAATTGACCAAAAGTCGTTCTTGCCAGTTTTTTTCATGGCATTAATGACAGGTCTCGGTCCACAATTATAGGACGCCACAACCAACAACCAATCTTCAAATTCGTCGTACAAATAAGTAAGGTATTTAGCTGCAGCATTGGTAGATTTTGTTAGGTCTGTCCTATCATCACGGCTACCAGCTATTTTTAGTCCCATCATTCTACCGGTAGGTGCCATAAACTGCCAATAACCTTTTGCGCCTGCTGGAGATGTAGCAGTGGCATTTAATGCCGATTCTATTACCGCAAGGTATTTGAGTTCATTAGGCACTTTATGCTGATCTAGTATTTTATCAATTGTAGAAAGCGTTTGCTTTTTCCTATCGGTTCGGAGCGAAGACAAACGAGTGTCGAAATTTTTCATATACGTTTTAGTATATGTCAACATCGCATCGTTGTTTTGCTTGTAATAGTTCAACTCACCCGCAAGTGGCACCGGAGCAAATCTACCATTAGAAACATAATCCGTTACAATTGGTTTATTATTAGCAGGTAAAGGCTTTACGGGCGCTGGGCTTATAGCTCCCATAGGCAACTTATCGTTTGATGCTAATATTGGTTCTGCTACTTTCTTGGAGCTAGTGGCACTTTGGGTAGTATTGGCTGTAGAAGCCGCTGTTTTTTCGGGTGCAGCTGCAGGCATTGCAGATACACTCGGTTGGAAGGGGTTGGCCCTAGGCACCGCAACCGGCTCAGCGTCCGCTTTGGGTGCTGGCTTTTCTTCTACATTTTGGCGATTATGAACGCTGCCTACCTTTAGCGACTGTGCATTTACTACAGTATAACTACCAAATACGGCAATAGCAACTCCCAAAATCTTTTTCATTCTTTGCATAGTGTTCCCTTTTTAATGGATTAACAGTATATGCCGTCTTTTCAATATCTCTCGATTTCTGACACAACATTTATAATGTTACCATAAACAAACTACTAATTTAGTATTAATTTATTATTTCTGGTACTATTATAGACAAAAAAAATAGACTGAAGTTTATATTTTTATACTACAAATATGTTAAACTTCAGTCTATTTTATATAAAAACTCAATAATTACTTAGCTTCTTCCTTCACAGTATTGGTGGTATTTTTATC
>CAYSCJ010000085.1:0-3297 GCA_964429515.1 uncultured Taibaiella sp. | reverse complement strand
AATAGTGCTATAGTATTAATTATATTGTTATCTTTGCCCACTATTTTTGTAAAAAAACTTTTAAGACACACAAATTTTACCCATCTATGCAGTTAAAAGGTTTAGTGAAATTTTTCACCATCGCTTTAATTTTGTATTCGCTATGGAGGTTGTCCTTCACATTTATGGCCATGAGTGCTGATAAAAAAATTAGCGCAGTAGCCGAACGTCAAGTTGCAGCCGCTGCTGCCAATTTGAGCGAAAATGAAAAAGAAAGCTTGTATGAAAGCACGTTCAGCAATATTGTAGACAGTATGCAGAACAAAGATGTATTTAATCTATTAGGATTGAAATACACCTATGCTGAAGTGAAAGACAAAGAATTACAGTTAGGTTTGGATCTTCAAGGAGGTATGAGCGTGACTTTAGAAGTGGGTCTTGACGGCCTCATTAAGTCTATGAGCAACAACGAAAAAGATGGTGCTCTAGAAGCGGCTTTGAAAGAAGCTAACAACAATCGTAATAGCAGTAGCGAAGACTACGTTACGCTTTTTGGAAAAGCATTTGAAAAAGTAAATCCAAATGGCAAATTAGCGCCACTATTTACCAAATCTTCTCAAAAAGAGATTACCTTAAGTTCTTCAAACCAAGAGGTTTTGACCATTATTCGTAATGAAGCAAAAAATGCTATTAACAGAACACACCAAATTCTTTCAACACGTATTGATAAATTTGGCGTTGCTTCCCCATCCATCAACTTAGATGCGGCAAAAGGTGTTATTACAGTTGAATTAGCAGGGGTAAAAAACCCAGAATCTGTGCGTAAATACCTTCAAGCTACTGCTAAACTACAGTTTTGGGAAGTAGCTACTCTTGCAGAGATTGGCCAAAGCCTTGGAAATGCTAATGAAGCTTCTAAAATTTATCTAAAAAGCCTTAAAGGGCTTGACTCAAGCAATGTGAGCGCGGCTGCAAACACTAATACTGCGGCAAATGATTCTGCATTGAATACTTCGGTAGCTACTGCTAATGATTCTACATCAAGCGTAGCAAGCACGCTAGAGGGTAGCCTTGGTGACTTAAACGCCCCCAATACCAAAGACAGTGCATCTGGCTTGAATGCTCAAAATGACGAGGAAAGCCTTTTTACTTACTTGATGCCAATGGTAGACGAGAGTGGTAGAGCTTTAGCTGGTTGGTCAAATATTGGTATTGTAGAAAAACGCAATGCTAAGAAAGTATTAGAAATATTAAACGCTCCTGCCGTTAAGCGCTACTTCAGAAGCGATATCATGTTCCTTACTGGCGAAAACCCAGCTGCTTCTAAAGGTGCTAAAAACGAAACTTTGGGCATATATGCTATCAAAACAAACAATAGAGATGTAGCTAAGTTAGAGGGAGAGCACATTACGGATGCTCGTTTTGATTTTGGTCAAGACGGAACGCCTACAATTACCCTAAGCATGGATGAAGAAGGCGCTAGCAAATGGGCAAAATTAACGAAAGACAACATCGGTCGTCCGATAGCGATAGCACTCGATAGCTTTGTGCATACTGCACCAAACGTTAATCAAGAAATTACGGGTGGAAACTCTATTATCACTGGCTCTTTCACACCGAAAGAAGGTACAGATATTGCCAACATCCTTAAAACAGGTAAATTACCTGCTCCAGCAAAAATTGTACAAGAGCAAGTAGTAGGACCTACACTTGGTCAGGAATCAATAGATGGCTCCATAAAGTCATTTAGCATTTCTTTCTTAGTTATTTTCTTGTTGATGCTTGTGTATTATAATACTGCTGGTATCGTGGCTACAATAGCTTTAGTTTTAAATATGATTTTCACTTTTGCAATTTTTGCAGAATTAGGCGGTACGCTTACAATGGCAGGTATTGCGGGTATCATATTAGGTATTGGTATGGCTGTAGATGCCAATATCATCATCTTTGAAAGAATTAAAGAGGAATTGGCGCTAGGAAAGACGCACGAGGAAGCGGTAAGTGTCGGATATAAAAACTCTTACGCTCCAGTATTAGATGGTCACGTTACCTCATTAATTACAGCATTTATATTGTTGTATTTTGGTCTAGGCCCAATCAAAGGGTTTGCTACTACACAGATAATTGCCTTGTTGTTATCATTGTTTACTGGTATTATCGTATCTCGTGTTATTACAGATGCGTATATGAGAAGAGGTAAACATTTCAATTACTTTACTAAATTCTCAAAAAGCATTTTCCAAAAAGCAAACTTCCAGTTTATTAAATTCAGAAAGGTTGGTTATATCATTTCTGCCGTATTAATTCTTTTGGGCGTTGGTGCTTTCTTCAATGGTTTTGATTATGGCGTAGAGTTCTCGGGTGGTAGATTATATACGGTTACTTTGGATAAAAAAGCTACCGTAAATGAGTTACGCAACGACCTTCAACCTTATTTAGGCAATCATCCAATAGTAAAAACATTGGGTAACAATAAATCGTACAGTATCACGACAGACTTATTAATTTCTAAACCAGATTTAGAGGTTGGTAAAGAAGTCTTAACCAAATTGTACACAGGCTTGAAAGAAAAAGGTTATATAGCTCAAGACATTGACCTAGCTACCTTTGAAACCAAGACGGTACAAGGTATACAATCAGTTTCTCCATTAATTTCGAAAGACCTTGTAGACGGTGCAAAATGGGCTACTATCATTTCTGTAATAGCTATTTGTATATACATATTCTTGCGTTTCCGTAAGTTCCAGTATTCTGTAGGTACAATTATATCGCTATTACACGATGGTTTGGTTACTGTTGCTATCTTCTCTTTCTTTAGAAATATAGTTCCATTCTCTTTGGAAATAGATCAGCACTTTATTGCAGCCTTGTTAACTATTATAGGTTTCTCGATGAACGATACCGTAATCGTATATGATAGAGCAAGAGAGTATTTTAGTAAAGATCCAAATGGTGACAAAAAAGAGATTGTGAACAGAGCAATCAACAGTACGCTTACTCGTACTATCATGACCTCCTTTACGCTTTTCATCGTAGCATTAATTCTATTCGTATTTGGTGGCGAAGTGTTGAAAGGTTTTGCCTTTGCAATGTCTATAGGTGTATTGGTAGCTACTTACTCATCAATATTTGTAGCAGCACCTTTACTTATCGACTTAGATAAGAAAAATACCCTAAGCAAAGAAGAGGATAAAGACGAGCGCATTAAACGCGTAAAAGAACAAGCATAATCAGTAAAGCAATATTTGATATTCGAAACGGAGGTTAATAAATTAACCTCCGTTTTTTTATTTAAGAAAAAATAAATGCTATACTATT
>CAYSCJ010000084.1:0-3408 GCA_964429515.1 uncultured Taibaiella sp. | reverse complement strand
GTTTATTTTTTTTTATAAAATCTGAAGAGATATATTTATTTTGCTTGTATCTTACAAACATATAGAGGTAAAAAACCCTAGAATATCGCATAATCCATGGTTGCAAAAGCAATATGATAGCAATATTGGCAATGAGATAATGAAAAATACTATTATCTCTCCAAGTGATACCTATCAATAAATAATATGCTATAAAATTAATGACAGAAAGCGCAACACAAATCCCATAGCTAACATATCCTGTTCCGTAGTAAAAGCCCACTTCAATTTCCATTTTTTGGCCACATTGGGGGCAGTGCTCTGGCATTTTAAGCAAATGTTTTAGCGGAAAAATACTATTGTTGATAAACATATTGCCTTTTCTACAGTTAGGGCATTTCATCTGGAAGATGCTAGATGCAATTCCTTTTTTATTTTCCATTTACATGTATATTTGAAGGCAAAGTTACTAATTTTAAAACGCATTTATCAACCTTATACGTAAATATGGAACTAACAGCAATACTTGAACCTGAAGCAGATAAAGCATTAAAATACAAATATGTTTTGGATGCTGTGCAGCAATTACTTGGTAGCGAAACCGATACTTTAGCCATTTTGGCCAATACCACCGCGCTGCTTAAAGATACCTTTGGTTGGCATTGGGTGGGTTGGTACCGAGTAATAGATGAAAACAATTTGGTACTAGGCCCATTTCAGGGTCCGCTGGCTTGTACACGTATAGCTAAGGGCAGGGGAGTATGTGGCGCCGCTTGGAAGGAAGAAAAAATACAAATAGTACCCAATGTACATCACTTCCCGGGGCATATTGCTTGTAGTGCATTGTCCAATTCGGAGGTAGTGGTACCGCTTTGGGATGCCAACAACAACATTGTGGGTGTGCTGGATATTGATAGCGTTGTATTTAACGATTTTGATGAAACCGATAGTCAAAACCTATTGGCCTTAGTGGCTATGTTAAAACCTTTGGATTATAGCTCTTTATAAAATAGTTTTTTTTAAAGTAAGGGGCAGTGCTATTTGGGGCTTTATGCACACATTCTCATAAATAGCTTGTAACTTTATCGCCTAATTTAAAAATATCAACATGAATCAGTTTTTGCCAGAGGAGAAAAGTAGAAAGTCGCGCGCCAAATTTGAAGGTTATAGAGGGGTGTTTATGGGACTAATGTATATCGTTATTAGTAGTATCATAGCTTATCAAACTTATAATGGCCTCCTTCCCGAGGGTGTTTTTAATACTGGCCAGACAATGACTTGGGTTTTAGTAGTATTGTTCTTGCTTTATGGTGTTTTTAGAATTTATAGAGGATACAAGGTTTTAAGAAGCAATTAATTATACCATGCCAATACATTTTTATGAAGAGGGCGTAACTGCTAAGCTCAAAGCCAAACTCAGGCTCAAAAAGTATTTACAAAGCCTCATTGTAGCCCATTTGCCACAGGTGAAGTCTCATAATATTAACTATATATTTTGTGATGATGCCTATTTATTGCAAATAAATCAAGATTTTCTAAATCATGATACCCTTACCGATATCATTACCTTCGATCTTTCCGAAACCCAACAAGAATTGGTATCAGAGATATATATCAGTGTTGAGCGTATTGCAGATAATGCCAAAAAATACCATAGCACTTACGATACAGAACTGCATCGGGTAATTTTTCACGGTATATTACATTTGTGCGGATTTAAAGATAAAAATAAAGAAGATGCGGCACTGATGCGAAAAATGGAAGACGCTTCATTGGCTGCATATATTGAAAGTAAATAGACTGTATGAAATTAGAAACCCTTTTTGAAAATGACCAAATCGTAGCGTTTAATAAACCCTCCGGGATGCTTAGTATCCCCGATAGGTTTGACGCTACCAAAACATGCGTCAAGAATATAGCAGAGAAACAATACGAACGCCTTTTTGTAGTTCATAGAATAGATAGAGATACCAGCGGCATCATTATTTTTGCTAAAGACGAAGACACCCACAAATACTTAAGCCAATTGTTTCAAAGCCGAAATATTGAAAAATATTACCTGGCCATAGTGCAAGGAAACCCTTTTGTAACCCAAGGTACCATTGAAAAGAATATTATGCCACACCCCACTATTGGTGGACGTATGGTGATAAATCCTAAAGGCAAAGAAGCTCGAACAGACTTTGAAGTAGTGCAAAACTTCCTTGGTTATGCACTCGTCAAACTACGAATCTATACCGGACGTACCCACCAAATAAGAGTGCATATGAAAGATCTTGGATATCCACTCTTGTGCGACCCAGTTTACGGACAAGATGCTCCCTTGTTTCTGTCTGATATAAAAAAGAACTATAAATTGTCTGTAAGCGAGTTGGACGAACGACCTATTTTAAGCAGACTAGCATTGCACGCATCTGAAATAAAATTTGATGATGCGGCTGGGAAACCTATTCATATACAGGCACCACTACCCAAAGATATGAGCGCAAGCTTAAAACAACTGGAAAAATGGGCCGCTAAATAAACGTATGTATTAATATGAACTTTATATTGTTTGACGACCAACAAAGAGGACAATTATTCCCCTTTACCCAAACCAGAGCTGTTGCCGACATTTTGTGCGGTATATGGACTATGCAGGAACGCTGGAATTTTTATTTGAAAGCCCAAACAACAATACTAACTGAAGAAGTTTTACAAGATTTATACACCTCTGCCAAGGCAGACGAAGATGCCATTTATATTAATGCTGCTTATTTTGCCAATACACCATTGATAGAAGCCATTGCATCTTTACATAGAAATGAAATATTAATAGACGCCGAAGGACAAACGATAGCTATCAGGCTCGCCGAAACCTGCCAAAACCGCTCAGAATTATTTAAGCATATAGAGGCTGCTGTAGTCAAACACATACTGAATGAGGACGTAACAAGACTCACAAAAGTGTGGGATATCTTCAAACACAATGATTTTGCAATTCGCTCTGATTTTGATGCCATTCAAGTAGATAATTATAGCCAAAAAATCCCAGAATACGTTACCATTGTGGGTAATAAAGAAGATGTCTTTGTAGCAGAAGGTGCCATTTTAGGCCCTTGTATTATTAATGCGCACACCGGACCAGTGTATATTGGCAAAGGTGCAGAGGTAATGGAAGGATGCATGCTGCGCGGACCATTAGCTCTTAAAGCACACGCTGTGCTAAAAATGGGTGCTAAGGTATATGGTGCCACTACAATAGGTGAGGGCAGTAAAGTAGGCGGCGAAGTGAATAATGTCGTAATATTTAACAATAGCAATAAAGGCCATGACGGATTTATTGGTAATGCCGTAATTGGTGAGTGGTGCAACTTGGGTGCAGATACCAATTGTAGCAACCTCAAAAATAATTACGATACCGTTAAAGTATGGAATATCGAGAAAGGT
>CAYSCJ010000083.1:0-4250 GCA_964429515.1 uncultured Taibaiella sp. | reverse complement strand
AAAATTAACTTAAGTAGGAAGAGACCGTATTGAGCCAATTTAATGCGTACAGTTCATTTGTTGCTGCTCTGCTAAAAAATACCGTTCTATATTCCCTTTATGGGCTTAAAGAATTATCTTTTCTTATGCCATTTATAAATTTTTGAGATTGTTAGGCATAGTTTTTACTCGGTAAAATTTCTTAAACGCAAGCTGTGTTTAAAATAACAAAAATGTTTCCGTAAAGAAATTAACAGAAATAAAACCTTAATCCTGAAATTTAATTACTTTTGTGCTAAATATTTAAGCACTCAACTTTTTTAAAACGTTATGGGACACGTACACGTAGAAGAAAAACCAAATGTATCTAGCAATGCAGCAATGTGGTTTGGATTATTAATCGTAGGCTTATTAGTGGCAGCTTTTAATTTTGTTAAAGTAAGTTCAGGTCATCACGGGCACGAAACAACACATGCCACCGAAATGCATCACCACGAACAGCCCCTTCAAACTGGCGAAACTAAAGAAGCTCATAGTAGCGAAGCTGCTCCAGCAAGCCCGGCTGCAGAAGCGTCTGAAGAAAAAACAAACAGTACATCTCACTAAAGCAGCGAGATGTACTGTTTTTGTTGTAGCCTTTAATTACAGTCAAATAGCATTATGGATCAACACAAAAAATATGTGGTGGTAACAGGCGCCGCAGGTTTTGTTGGCAGTTGTATGGTAGCCCATTTAAATGCCAAGGGCTTTGAAGATATTATTTTGGTGGATGATTTTTCCAATCCTCAAAAGGAGCCGAATTTACAACACAAAAATTATAGTCAAAAAATACATCGTAATGCTTTTGAAGAGTGGCTCGAAAAAGAGGGTCATACTGTAGCTGCCATTTATCATTTAGGCGCCCGCACCGATACTACTTTGCAAGACACCAAAGTGTTTGACGAGCTCAATGTTGCCTACTCCAAAATGATTTGGGCCTACTGCGTACAATTTCAAATACCTTTAGTGTATGCTTCTTCGGCCGCCACTTATGGTGATGGTGCCTTTGGCTACGAAGATGATATTGCTTTGATACCAAGGTTAAAGCCGCTTAATCCTTATGGAGTATCCAAAAACGATTTCGATATTTGGGTATTAGGCCAGCCTCAACAGCCCCCTTATTGGTATGGTCTAAAGTTTTTTAATGTATATGGCCCCAATGAATATCATAAGGGCCGAATGGCATCTGTAGTATTCCATGCATATCATCAAATAAAATCTAAGGGCAGCGTAAAGCTCTTCCGCTCGCATCACCCAGATTATGCAGATGGTGGGCAGCTTAGAGATTTTGTATATGTAAAAGATGTGGTAGCTACCTGCGAATGGCTAATGAATAGTGGGGCAGCTTCTAGTATTTACAATCTAGGTGCCGGCAAAGCCAGAACGTTCAACGATTTGGTGGCTGCTATTTTTAATACCTTGTCTTTACCGGTTAATATTGAGTATATAGATACACCCTTAGACATTAGAGATACCTATCAATATTATACACAAGCAGATATGCGCAAAATGCAGCAAGCAGGTTTGCCCATTACCATGCACACACTAGAAGAAGGTGTGGCAGACTATGTAAGACAATTTTTAGCAACAAATACAATTTGGTAAAGTTTTACGAACTTTGAGCAAAGCAATAAATGACTTTTTTATCATAAAAATATTTTAGAACATGAGCAACGAATGGCCACTTTGGGAAATATTTATCAGAAGTAAAACGGGTTTAGATCACAAGCATGTAGGAAGTTTACATGCTGTAGATGCAGCAATGGCAATAGAAAATGCCCGAGATGTATATACCCGTAGAATGGAAGGAGTAAGTATATGGGCTGTAGAAAGCAAATACATTCATGCCTCTAATCCCGACGACGCAGAGGCACTATACGACCCAGCCAATGATAAAGTATATAGGCATCCCACCTTTTACGATTTGCCAGATGAGCTTAAGCATATGTAAGGTGCAGCTGCGAAGAGGTCGGATACCGGGTATTTTTTTTATAAAAAAATGTAGCATAAAAGCATGAATAATTTATTAGCATACGTACTCCAAATAGCAGACAATGCATTAATACATGGGCATAGGCTCAGTGAGTGGTGTGGTCACGGTCCTGTTTTGGAGCAAGATATAGCATTGACCAATACTGCATTGGACAATATCGGACAGGCCAGAAGCTTGTATCAATATGCAAGCGAAATATACAACAACATGGATAGTAGCCAGCAAGATGCCTTATTCTCGTCGACAACACTACTGCAATACAGAAACAATGCTACCGAGGATACTTTGCCTTATTTGAGAGATGCTTGGGACTTTAAAAATGTGCTTTTGGTAGAATTGCCTAACGAAGACTGGGCGTATTCTATCGTAAAGAGTTTTTTATACGATCAATTTATGGTTGTGCTATGGGAGGCCTTAACAGCTAGCACCGACTTGCGTTTGGCAGCGATAGCACAAAAATCCTTAAAAGAAGCAAAATACCACAGAAAATGGAGTAGTGAGTGGATGATACGTTTAGGAGATGGAACAGCAGAAAGTAAAGAAAGAGTACAGAAGGCATTAGACGATTACTGGGTGTATATTGGCGACTTTTTCAAAGCATCTGAAGCGGATGATGCAATGTTAGCTGCTGGCGTTGGTGCCGATGTAGCCTTGTTGTACAGCACTTGGACTATGAATGTACAAGACGTGTTGGATGAAGCTACGCTAAACAAACCAAGCAATACTTGGAGGCAAGAAGGCGGTAAAGAAGGCAAGCATACCGAGCATTTGGGTTATATTTTAGCAGAAATGCAGTTTTTACAAAGAACCTATCCCGACGCACAATGGTAAGCCAACTCGCGTCAGGGCAAGAATAAAATTATAAAGTAATAATCGTGCTATTTCATTGAGAGATAGCACGATTTGTATAAATTACGTTTAATTATCAAACAAAAGGTTTTATTATTTGTATAAATAAATCTAAAAACCTACCTTTGCACTCAAATTTTTACTGTTTTAATAGGATTATCTATGTCAGGTCAATTAAAAGAGGTTAGATTACGTATCGCATCTGTAACTAGCACTCAACAAATTACTAAAGCAATGAAGATGGTGAGTGCAGCGAAGTTACGCCGCGCACAAGATGCCATTACTCAGATGCGCCCATACGCGCTGAAGCTTCAAGAAATGCTTAGTAATATTGTGAGTGGCTTAAGTGATGATATGGAAATAAAGCTTGCTGATGAGCGTCCTGCAGAGAAAATCTTAATTATTCCTATTACAAGTGATAGGGGTACTTGTGGTGCTTATAATGCTAATGTGATAAAAGCAGCCCGTAATTTGATAGCTCAGAAGTACAATACCCAGTTTGCAAAAGGCGATGTTGCGATATTGCCAATTGGTAAAAAAGGGTACGACTACTTTATGAAGCATGAGTATAATTTGGTGCCAGAATTTTGGTCCTTATTCTCTGATTTGACTTTTGAAAATGTAAAGAATGTAGCAGCTTATGCACAGGAAGCATTTTTAAAAGGCAGCTATGATAGGGTAGAATTGGTGTACAGCCAGTTTAGAAATGCCGCTACACAAGTTTTTGTAAGTGAGCCTTATTTGCCTATTCCAAGAGTAGAAAAAGAAGGTGATGATACGAAGCAAAACGATTTTCTGTTTGAGCCTTCAAAAGAGTCTTTGATAGAGGAGTTGATGCCCAAAATCTTAAATACACAAGTGTTTAAAGCAGTGTTAGACGCGCACGCTTCAGAGCATGGTGCCCGTATGACCGCAATGGATAAAGCAACTGAAAATGCAAATGAACTATTGCGTAATTTGAAAATTTCTTACAATAGGGCCCGACAAGCCGCTATCACTACAGAACTTACAGAAATAGTGAGTGGTGCAGCAGCGCTTCAAGGCTAATAAAGAAAAAAATATTTGTTTTTTTAAATTTTTTAATGCAACTTTGCATTCCAAAAATAATTAATCATGGCTCGAGTATGTCAGGTAACTGGAAAGAAACCTCTTTCTGGTCATAAAGTATGTTTCTCTAACAAAAAAGCAAAACGTCGCTTTTTACCAAATTTGCAAACTAAGCGCTTCTTTTTAGTAGAAGAAGATCGTTGGGTAACAATGAAAGTGTCTTCAGATGCAATTCGTACGATCAATAAAAGAGGATTGTACGAAGTAGTTAAACAATTACGTGCAGAAGGCCAAACTATCTAAGCTTTAGTTTGTAAGTGAAATAATTTTAATTTTTTAAGTC
>CAYSCJ010000082.1:0-4785 GCA_964429515.1 uncultured Taibaiella sp. | reverse complement strand
AACAACAAAATATTGCCGTAACTTTATGCGACAGCACAGCAGATAGGTACAGGTTTGGGTTTAATGGTATGGAAAAGGATAATGAGCTGAAAGGTATTGGGAATAGTTTGGACTTTGGTGCAAGGATGTATGACCCTCGGATAGCAAGATTTTTTACTGTTGACCCAATTGCAGACAAATATCCTATGTTGACCCCTTATCAATTCGCATCCAATAACCCTATATGGATGATTGAGTATGAAGGTCTTGAAGGTATTCCCACATCTGTTACAAATTTAGATTATCATAATCTTAAAAAGAATTTTCCAAGTGATGGACAGAAAATAATCAGAAAAACAGGTTCAGCTCTCAATTGGTTAGCCGAAGGCTCAAATACGTGTGCAATAAAAATGTCTAAAGCATTCAATGATGCAGGGTACAAGATTCCTAATGCAAAAGATGCTCCAAAAGGAGTCAGGGTTCAAACAGGGAATAAAAAGGTAGATGAGAATAACAACTATATCTTAGATGCAAAGAGTTTTAGTAAATTCCTCAACTCAATTGAAAAACCAACATATAGCTTTGATGATTTAACAACTAATGACTTAATTGAAAAAGCAATTGAAACCATACACAAATCAGATGATATGAAAGGTATTATGGTTTTAACTGCTGGAGATGAAAAGGAGTATGGTGCAACAGGACACGTTGATTTACTATATGAAGATGCTGGATGGGATTTAAGTATATACTCTTATGGAGGAAACGATTTAATTGATTATTTAAAAGATAATAAAGATGCTAAATTTAAATTAGAAATATGGGTACAAGAAGAAGATTAATAACCAAAAATAAAAATACTATGCTCTTGATAATGTTATCATTTCTATTTTCCTCTTCATTGTTCTCTTGTATCACAGAATCTAATGAAGAAAAGGAAGAAAAGTATGTAGTATTTGACAAAGAATATGAAGATTGTAATATTTATCAAATGGTTTTAACCGAGGGAGAATACTTATACAGATTTTCATTATCAGGTTCTTGTCAAAGCATCAATAAAGTAGAATATTTAGATGTATATACTAATCTTGTAAGTAAGAATAAAAATTTATATAAAGTTGAAAGTGGGAAAATGATAAAAATTGAATATTACACCAGTTTGTTAATTGATATTGAAGATATCACTAAGATAAAAAGTGTAACGGAAGAAGTTTTAAACTGTAAATTACAATTATTTATACAAGAAGATGAAGAAATAACATTTAGGATAGAATAGTATGTAATAGATAGTCATATCTACCAGCTGACACAAATCCTTTCACGTGCCTCCCAGCAACCGATTAAAAACACAGCTAAAGTGTACGGAAAACCGTCAAGTGCAGTAAAATAAGGGTTTTCAGAAAAAAGGGTATGTTTTTCTTAGGTATAAAATAAAATTGGTATTGTAATAAATCGGGTTGGCTAATCAGTATTTCAAAAATCGGTATCGGTAATATTTTTATAGTTGTTTTCGGTTGTTTTCGGTTTGCTTTTCTATATTTTACTCACAATTAGGCATAGTACAGTTATTGAAGTTTCTGTTGGTTATTCTTCTGATAATGGCAGCTTGTTGTATTTGAGTCCCAGCAACCGATTAAAAACACAGCTAAAGTGTTCGGAAAACCGTCAAGTGCAGTAAAATAAGGGTTTTCAGAAAAAAGGGTATGTTTTTCTTAGGTCCCAGCAACCGATGCAGATATGGGCGAAACTCCAAGCAAAACAAATCATACTACCAAACCTATGTACACAAGCGATGAAAAGTAGCCACCAATAAAATAAATATGAATACAATTAAAAATTTGCTTTTGAGAGTTCCAATTATCCTATCATTTATAGGATTAGGATGTTCTTCCTGTCATATAAATAATAGAGAGGTGCGATTAATGAACGAAGGCAAAGAAATTATTAAGAAAATAGAAGATTACAAGAAAAAGCATAATAAACTACCTGGCTCACTATCAGATATGGGAATTGAAGAGCAAGACGGTATGGATGTATTATATTATTATAAAAGAGATAGTATCAACTATACCGTTTCATTTCCTATTTCGGCAGAAAAGCATAAATTTTATTATTCGGATTCTAAAAAGTGGGAAGAAGGTTATCGAGATATGAAGTAAATTATGTATTTATTATTAAAAATCCGCTTTCAAAGAAGCGGATTTATTGTTTATTTTATTTCAAGGAACTTATTTTTTATCGAGTAATTTTTGCAGGAGTTCGTTTTTTTCTTTTTCGGCTTGTAGCATTCTTTCGTACAACTCTACTATTTTCTCAATGGGATCCTGCTCTGCGAAACTTGTAGTTTCGTCAGTAATATTTTCTTGCTTGTAGCAAAACATAACCAATCCATTATCCGTTTGGGAGCCTCAAGCCAGGCAGGTATTTGAGCGATACAACCGACAATTGTGTTACCCTTAACCAAACCGTATTTGTAGTTAAAGAAAAAGACACTACGGTATGGGAACCAGGCACTAGTGGCAGTGGCGGTTACAACATAAGGGTGCTCCAAACTTTAAGCAACCCTAGGCAAGTAGTTACTTTATCCGCTACTATGGAAGGTTTGGTGTTCGACTTTGATGATACAGCAGCTAGTGGTAGCATCGTAGTAGTAGAGCGCGACCTTGCAGTAACTGCCAATGTAGCGCAAGAGGTAAGCATGGGCTTAGCCATAACACAAGGCACCTTTGTGCTACAAGCGGTAGAAGAGGTGAATGGCAATGAGCGATTACTCGCCTCAGTAACCCAGCAAGCAGGCGATGTAACCACCGATGGTGGAGGCATGCATACCCAAAGTATGTTGTTAAGGATAGTGCCAAGCACAGGCAATATCAAACTTCGCCTCAGCACCATACCTATGCAAGTAGGCAACCGCAGTACCGCCATTGGTAGATGGGTAACCAAGAAAACTAAATATTTGGAACAACAAAATATTGCCGTAACTTTATGCGACAGCACAGCAGATAGGTACAGGTTCGGGTTTAATGGTATGGAGAAGGATAATGAAATTGCAGGGATAGGCAATCACATTGATTTTAAATTCAGAGGTTACGACCCACGCACAGGGCGTTTTTGGTCATCAGACCCATTACATAGAGATTACCCTTGGAATAGTACTTATGCTTTTGCTGAAAATGATGTTATTAGAAGTATTGATTTAGAAGGTTTAGAAAAGTACATTATCATCTACCAAAAGTATAAAGAAACAGAAGCCAAGTTAAGTGTAGTACAAGTACCTGAAAAAGAAAGAGTACACCCCACAGCATTTGCTTATTTCGTAAATCTTCAATTAGAAAACAGTTCTCATTTAGAATTTTCAAAAAGTTATTCGCTTGTCAATAAAAGAGGTAGAGAGAGCGTTTTAACAAGCCGTCGGGGTCAATTTGTTAATGAAACTTCTGTACCTGAACACGTAGCCAAAAGCACAGTTGGCTTAGCAAAAAGAGAGGGCGAGGTTTGGAATAAGTGGATAATACCCTCTGTAATAGTGAGGTTCGATGCAGATAAAACAGACTTTGGCAGCAACCTCAAAGATTATCAGAAAACAAGACTTTCAGACCTTAACAATATGATGAAAGTAGGTATCATTAACGGACTTAAAGTAACAGGACACACAAGTGAAATTGATACTAAATATAAAAGCATCGAAGTTAGTGCTGAAAATAATTTACAACTTTCAATTGACAGAGCGCAAGCAGGTAAGGATTATTTGATTAACAAGGTGGGTGCAGATGCCGCCCAAATAGATGCGCAGGGGGTTGGCTCTTCTCAACCAGCAAGCGGCAGGACTCCCGATGACCCAGCCAATCAAAGAACAGAAATTAAGGCTACAGGAATACAATAATTTAAGCGATATGAAAGGTATAATTATAGCTTTTTCGATAGTGTTTTTTCTGAACGGAAATGCACTATCACAAGACAATCAAAAGCCTAAAGTATGGATAGGCATTTGGGATTATACGCTCAAATATCAAGGGGCGTATCAAGCAGACAGTATTCTTTTTATCAATATTATATATCACGAAATGGTCAAGACGATATACGAAAAAATAAAAAGCAATAATATTTGGCATTATGTGTTGGTTGCAAGCGACTCAATGGAAATAGTAAAGACAAGTGCACTAATGCAACAAATCAACATTACAGATTACGAATACAAATGGCGATTTGCGTACAATGGCTATATGTCTTATCTGAAAGATAGCGAATATCCTCCAAAGCCTGAATTTTTACTCGATGGGCATTGGCTATATTTTTCAACCGAAAAAAACAAAGTAGGTGTATCGGTGGAAAAGCACGTAAAAAATCATCAGCTTGATAAATTTTCTAAGTACTACGACTTAGAAACAGGTTTGGAAAACGATTATTTTGAAGTAGAAAACGGCTTACTGAATGGCATACATTACTTTGATATGGGGAAAAACAGGATTAAAGCGATTAACAGATATAAGGAAGGTGTATTAATTGAGAGTTTGTACAATAGAAATGATTGATAAAAGGGTCGGCACTATTGTAGCCGACTTTTTTTGTTTTTTTTTTTCGGCTAATTGAGGGGCGAGAAAGTGTATATAAAAAAAGCCGTCAGTTAGTGCAGACGGCTTTTTGTGTATTACCTATTCGTCTAATCGAATGATAAGTAACGCTGCTCTGCGAAACTTGTAGTTTCGTTAGTAATATTATTTTGCTTGTAGCAAACATAACTAATCCATTAACCGTTTGGGAGCCTCAAGCCAGGCAGGTATTTGAGCGATACAACCGACAATTGTG
>CAYSCJ010000081.1:0-5051 GCA_964429515.1 uncultured Taibaiella sp. | reverse complement strand
ATTGTGTTTACTAGCTCTATTTGCGTGTCAATACTTTTACCGGACAACAATAAAAGTTAACATGCTCTTTTCCACCGCTGACATCAAGCCACCGAGCCAATATACGTACTTGGTGGCGCAAAGAAAAGAGGTTGGGGAGATATAACATCGCCTCAACCTCTTGAAGAATAACAATTGAAAATAAGTACCTTAATTGATAACTATTTTTTGAGTGTGTACTTGTCCGTCCGATAATATGTTCAACATATAGAAGCCACTGTTTAATGAGCTTACATCTAAAGCGGTTCGATTATCGCGAACGCTTTCTGCAACGAACGATTTTACTGTTCTGCCATTTATATCAATGATATTCATTTGTACGGTTTTATTTTCGGTAAAATTAAATTGTACATATAATGTACCATTAGTAACCGGCTGCGGATAGATGTTGATATAGGCACCTAAGTCGATATTTGTACCTTCTTTTACAGATACATTTTCGTCATAAATTGGCGTGCAAGAAGACGTTACAATTGGAGCTTTTGTGGCATTAGTGCCATTAGGGTCTAACCAAGGTTTTAGTTTTCTGTTATCGCTGTTTCCATCTATTGAATAGTCCCAAGAGTTTGAGAATTGAGCATAATAAATGTAGTTGTAGGCACCTCTGCCACCGTTGCCAGTCGCGCCTCCTCGGTGTGTAACATTACATGCTGCATCCATTTGATTGGCTCCTGCTGTAGAAGCGATACCTATTAAATAGCCTTCTTCGTTGAAGAGCCCACTTCCAGACGATCCGCCTTCTATGATTCCTTTGTTGTCGTCATACGTAATAAACCAATGCGAGTTGGGTGCACCGTTACTAACACTGGTAATATTTTGAGTAGCTGCAATTTTCTTTGTGTCTCCACTTGGGTGGCTAAAATTGGAAAATTGTTTCGGTTGCGTCACATTTCGTGGAATGGTCGTTTCACGATTCCATCCAGCTAAGTTTACATTCCAGCTTTCAGGTATTTTATCGTTTAATTCTAGCAGTAAAAAATCGCCAATAATGCCGCTTGGGTTGCCAGAGTTTACGTAAGACCTTGCTACAAATTTTGCTCCAACCATTGTTTTCGATTCAGGAATGGCGTTGTTTGCACAAGTTGAGGATTCGTATTGGTAACGCAATAGGATTTGCGAGAAAGTGCTGCTGTTAAGCGAATTGGAGCCTTCGCAGTGACCTGCTGTTAGGTAATACTGTTTACAGTCTGAAGGAGTATTGTCAATTCTATTTACCATGGTACCGCTACAAGAGAATGCTCCCCAGCGCGATGGTATTAATTGTTGTAATGCTGCGTCTTTTTGCAAATGGTATTTTTCTCCTAATGGACAAATAGCGTTGATATTGCAAGATGAAGAGCGGCCATAATATTGTGTATCTATAGCATTTATCAAAACACCACCATCATAAGCGTCGGTAAAGCGTGCTAAATTAGCGATACCTTCAAAATACACAGCTACATTATTAATGTTTAGGGCGATTTCGTTTTCGTTTACAAAAGAGGGGATGTTTAATTCTATATTTGCTACTTCACCTTGAACGGCTTCGGTTACGAAATTGTTGTAGTTATTGTTGTTTGAGGCATCATATGCTCCGAGTACGTGCTTGCCATTAGCATTAGATACATACATGCTTACACCTTTAGGTAAGTTGAAATTATCAAAATACAAGCCTAAGCCTTTTGCACCTGCTATTTTTACCTTTGCTATCCATATTTTGTCGCCATTATTTAAAAACTTAAAGCTCCCGTCTTCTGGAAACTTGATATTGGAGGCTGAAAATAACGATACGTAATTGGGTTTATTGAACGAAGCTTCTTGGTCTTGCATTTCCTGGAAAGCGTTCCAATCGGGCAAAGGCAACTCGTGTAATAATGGTTGTACTGCGTTAAGATCTATCTGTTGCGTCATGCTCCAAGGAAAGCCACCCTTGCTTAATTGAGCATTTGATATAAATGGTAGTCCGATTATACTTGCTAAGATTATTAGTTTTTTGTTCATACTGTTTGTAAATAATAAGTTTTGGACAAGCAATTTACGGTATTTAGTCCAAAACTTTGGTTTTGAGTTGTTATTTTAGTTTGTGTCATACGTTTGGTGATGCATATTTTGCGCTATTTGAATGACAATATTTTCTTTTAAAAAAAGCTACTAAAGTGTTGGTAAAACAAGGTAGTAGCTTTGGTAATGCATTTTAATTTTTCGTGAAACAGCTTTTTATTATTGTTTCATGAGGTAGTATATTTTATCTTTTTTGCCAAAGCAATACCCAAATGTCAAAGTAAACACTGGCGCGGTGTATATGCTATTGATGACATTAGGTGATTGGTATCTTTTATTGTAGAAATTTTGGCTTACTCTAAAATCAACGTTTATGCGTTTGCTGGCATCAAATCCTAGTCCTACCATGTATCCAAAACCATTTCTTTCATTAAAATCGGTATTTTGATTGATAACGGGTTGATAGTTATGTGGACGTTCTATTGAATTAAAGTTTACATCTATTGTTTCTGAGGTTTGTACACTCCATTTTATAGGAGCAGCGTACACATATTGTATTCCGGCCATTAAGGAAAGTCTATCCCCGATATTGTATCGGATGTATAATGGGAATTCAAAACTATTGTAGTTTCTAATAGTGTACTCATGGCTAGCATGATATTTAGTGCCCGAAAACAAACTACCATTCTGCGTTACGTCGTAATGGGTTTCTGCATCTTCTTGGTAGAAGTTGCTAAATATCTTTCTAGAATACTTTGCTTCTACACCCACATTGAGCCTTTCGGTGATGTTGTAAATGATACCTACACCGAAGTTAAACCCATAAGATCCTGTAGCAGCTGGAGAGTAAAGTCCGCCAAATGTAAGCATTGCTTCAAAGTCGTTGGGCTTGTTGAAAAACTTTAAAACATCGTCTCTAAGTATATAGTTTTTAAAGAAAGAATTGCTATTTGCTTCTGTGCCAAATGATTTCACTTTCGTATCAGACAAGGATTTTAGGTCGGTATAAGTACTTGCTGCGCTATTGCTTGCTGCAGCTGCACTTTCTGCCGCAGTATTTGCCTCTAAGTTGGCAGCCATGTTGTCTTCTACTTTTACGAGTTTTTCTATCAGGCTTGTATTGTCAGATTCTACTATGGTTGCGTAGGTGTTAGTGCTTCTGTCGAGCAGCACTTCCTTTTTATTCACAACTCTTACAGGCACTGTTTTTTCTTCGTACCAATTTCCATCTTCTTGTTTTACAAAAGTTCGGTCATCTTTAACGACGGTTTGCAATGTTTTTATAGGCTTATTTTTTGTGACTATATCATTGTCGTCCTTAGCTAGGGTAGTGGTAGGCTCAATTGCAGGGCCTGAGTTATTGTTGTTAATGCTATTATTTAGCGTTGTATTGTTATTTGTTGGTTTAATTAAGGTGTTGATTGGTGCATTTTTCTTTTCTGTAGTAGAAGATGCAAACGTAATATGGTTATTGGGGGTATTTACATTGTTAGAAGTAATGGCATTATTAATGCTATTACTAGTATTTGCAGCCATATTGTTATTGGGTGCCTCTAGGGGTGTCTTTTCTATAGTAGATAAGCTCTTGGTGTTGTTGGTATTTACTTTGTTGTTTTGCAAAGCAAGCCTTTCGGGTGCAGCGGCTTTAGGCTCGTTTTGTTTAACATCCATAGTTGCTTCACTCATCTGCGCTAGGTTATCTGGTGCAGTCAAGGCTTGTTGGTGCCTTGGAGTTACTTCCTCTGACGCATCTTGTTGAGCCTGATTTGCGAGCTTGTTGCCGGTGTTTTGATGTGTAGCTGATATTTTGGCAGAGACTTGTGGTGTTGTATTAGATACTACAGGTTCGTCTTTGGCTACTTGCGCCACATCCACAGGTGTATTTGCAGTGCTTTTATCAATAGTAGGTGTAGCGATGCTTTTGGCAGCATGCTTATTTTGTGTAATTGGCTTATGGGCATTCCACACTTTGGAATTTGTTAGGCTTTTGTTGGCAGCATTGTCGGAGAGTATTGTATAACCAGTGGCTACACTGCCAATACCTAATAAAAGAGCCAATAGTGGGTAGAAATATCTGCGCTTCCCAATGGTATTTCCAAGAGGCGGTGCAGGCATTTCTTCGTCCAGTAAGCCTTTCATTTTGACCCAAGCTTCTTCGCTTCTATAGTTGTCGCCTATAGGGTCTTTTAATTTGCTAAATAATTCATCAATATGGATGAAATCCTTGTTAGAATCCATATTTTTTATTTTTTAAGATGTAAATTCATTTTTTCTATTTTCTCTTTTAGTATCCTTCTAGCTTCCGAAAGATGCCATTTCGAGGTTCCTTCACTTATTTTCAATAACCTTCCTATTTCCTTATGTGCATAGTTTTCTATTACATACAAGTTGAATACTACTCTAGTAGCCTCAGGTAGCGTTTCTACTAGTTTAAGTAAGTCGTTATAGTATAAATTATGCGTATGATTTTTTGAAAGTAAAGTGTCTTTTTCAAGTAAGACGATATTGTCTTTATATTTATTTTGTACGGTAGCGTAATCTGCCACTGAGTGGAACATGATTCGTCTAAGCCAGCCTTCAAATGAGCCTTTAAACTCAAAAGTATTTATATGCTTAAATGCCTTTAGGAAACCATTATTGATGATTTCCTCTGCTATCATCTGGTCGAAATAATAGCGCTTAATCATTGCCATCATTTTAGGGTAAAAGACTTTATACAAGCGCTCTTGAGAGGCGCGCTCGTTTCGTTTGCAGCCCTCGATGATTGCGATTACCTCATCTGAGTTGCTGTCTATTCCCTGATATGTTATTGCTGCGGACAATGCTAATTATAAACTATTTTTCGTCGTGTTCTATTGTTTAAAGACAGTGGATTACCGCTGATAGTTGGGTGTTTATGAAAATAATATCTAGGTAAATTTAACTTTTTGTATGCACACTGCCAATTTCCTTTGTTTTTTCAGAAAATTCACATGCTGTATTTGGCTATTGGGGGCAAAATGCTAGACCTCCAGTCTGCATTCTTTTGTATA
>CAYSCJ010000080.1:0-5664 GCA_964429515.1 uncultured Taibaiella sp. | reverse complement strand
CACAAAACAAAACAAAATGCACTAAAATACCGCTCATTAGGGCGTGAAGATGGATGGCTTGGCCTAGCGTAATGTACCATTACCGATGTGGTTTAAAAAAAATAGCAGCTACCCTAAAAAGAGTAGCTGCTATACAGATTGTTATTATCTACGAATCTTAGATTTATTTTACTTCCTCGTAATCTACGTCAGATGCGCCATCTGAAGCGGTAGCTTGGTTAGCTTCGGCTCCTGCTGGTTGTCCTTGTTGCTGGGCTGCATACATTTCTTCTGACGCGGCAGTCCAAGCGGCATTTAATGCTTCTATTGCAGAATCAATAGCTGCCACATCTTCATTTTTGTGAGCATCTTTAAGTGTTGCTAAAGCGCTTTCTATCGTTGCTTTTTTATCGGCAGAAATTTTATCGCCATATTCACTTAATTGTTTCTCAGAATTGAATATAAGGCCGTCGGCTTGATTTAGTTTTTCTATTTTCTCGCGTAATTTCCTATCAGTATCCTCATTAGCTTTGGCTTCATTCTTCATTTTCTCTATTTCTTCTTTGCTCAGCCCCGATCCTGCTTCTATGCGAATGTTTTGTTGTTTGCCAGTACCTTTATCTTTAGCTGTAACGCTTAAGATACCATTAGCATCAATATCAAAAGTAACTTCTATCTGCGGAACACCTCTTGGAGCTGGTGGGATACCATCTAAGATAAATCTACCTAATGTTTTGTTTTGGTTAGCCATAGGGCGTTCGCCTTGCAACACATTAATTTCGACACTTGGTTGATTTTCCGATGCTGTGGAGAATGTTTCGGATTTAGTAGCGGGGATTGTAGTATTCGATTCGATCAATCTTGTCATTACGCCACCCATTGTTTCGATACCTAAAGAAAGCGGAGTAACGTCGAGAAGTAATACATCTTTAATGTCACCAGAAAGCACACCACCTTGAATTGCTGCGCCAATAGCAACTACTTCATCAGGGTTTACACCTTTGTTAGGTTTTCTGCCAAAGAATTTTTCTACTACTTCTTGTATTTTAGGAATACGAGTAGAACCTCCAACTAAGATAACATCATCTATTTGACTAGTAGTGTACCCAGCATCTTGAAGTGCTTTACGGCATGGCTCGAGTGTACGTTCAATGAGGCTATCGGCTAATTGCTCGAATTTGGCACGTGTAAGTTTACGCACCAAGTGTTGAGGTACGCCATCCACGGCGGTAATATATGGTAAATTGATTTCTGTTTCTTGAGATGCGGAAAGTTCTATTTTAGCTTTCTCTGCTGCTTCTTTTAAACGTTGCCAAGCCATTGGATCTTTATGTAAATCTATAGTTGGCATATCGTTTCTAAATTCGGCTGCTAACCAATCCATGATTACTTTATCAAAGTCGTCACCACCAAGGTGGGTGTCACCGTTAGTCGATTTTACTTCGAAAACGCCATCACCTAATTCAAGTATAGAGATATCGAAAGTACCACCTCCTAAATCGAAGACAGCTATTTTGCGATCTTTATCTTGCTTATCCATACCATAAGCTAATGCAGCAGCAGTAGGCTCGTTGATGATACGACGAACATTTAAACCTGCGATTTCGCCTGCCTCTTTAGTGGCCTGACGTTGTGCATCGTTAAAGTAAGCTGGAACGGTGATAACTGCTTCTGTAACATCTTGTCCTAAGAAATCTTCTGCTGTTTTCTTCATTTTTTGAAGCACCATCGCAGAGATTTCTTGTGGAGTGTACAATCTACCATCGATATCTACTCTAGGTGTATTGTTATCTCCCTTCACTACTTTATAAGAATTGTGCGAAATTTCATTTGCTACTTCATCAAAACGTGTGCCCATAAATCTTTTAATGGACATGATGGTGTTTTGAGGGTTGGTAATAGCCTGACGTTTTGCAGGGTCGCCTACTTTTCTTTCGCCACCTTTAATAAAAGCGACAATTGAAGGGGTGGTTCTTCTGCCTTCGTCATTAGCGATTACTACTGGCTCGCTTCCTTCCATTACGGATACACATGAGTTGGTTGTACCTAAGTCAATCCCGATTATTTTTCCCATTTTAATTCTATTATTATTTTAAAAAAACTTGTTTACTGTATTTTGGATAATAGTACAACTTCATGATGTATGCCATTTACAAATACAATGAAAACTTGTCATGTTTTATGACAAACAATACCCTACAAGGTAGTGATGACTTAAAAAATGGCAGATATTCATCTTGTAACTGACGATATTTTGACGCAAAAAGTGTGGAGTGTACTGTCGTAGCAAGTGTATCTTTATTGGAGCCAATTGCATTTTTTTTAGATTCCGAATTTGGCAATAATGCTTACATTTACGCTCTATATTCAATAGCATTTAGCTTTATGTATTTTGTAGACGTTATTGTCCCTTTACAGCTTCCTCAATTACTCACCTATAGCATTCCTATAGCACTGCAAGGTCAAATTGCTCCTGGCCAGCGAGTGGAAGTGAATTTAGGTAAAAACAAACGTTATGCGGCTATAGTGTTTGCATTACACAACCGCCAACCCGATGGTTATCAGATAAAGCCCATACAAAGCATACTCGATGAAACACCGATTGTAAATAGCACTATGTTGCAATTTTGGGAGTGGTTAGCGAATTATTATGTTTGTTCTTTAGGGGAAATAATGAATGCGGCATTGCCGGCACACTTAAAGCTAATGAGCGAACATCTGCTCATTTGGAGCGATGCCTATGAGTCGTTACCAGAACATTTATCTGACGATGCCTATATTTTGGCCGAAGCACTTTCTGTAAAAAAAAGACTGACCATCAATGAGGCTCGAATGCTGTTGCCAGAGGCTACGCATAAAGCCATTACAGAAGTTTTAGATGCTGGCATAGGTATCGTTATGGAGCATTTGGATGAAAAATACCAAGTAAAAACAGAAAAGATAGTTTCGCTAAATGTATCCATCAATGATGAAGCTGCTATAAAAGAATATTTTGAACGCCTAAAAAGGAGTCCGCAACAACAAAAGCTAATGATTGCATACTTTCAGATTGCGCAACAAGAACATACTGTTACGAGCAAGCGTTTGCTAGAAGTATCGGGCTGTAGTGCATCACAACTGCAAGGCTTGGTAAACAAAGAAATTGTGAGCGTCCATACCCAGCAGGTAGACAGGCTTCCATCTTGGGGAGACGATACTCGACGAGAAATCATACTAAGTACTGAACAGCAAACTGCCTTGACTGCTATTTACTCAGAATGGGCACAACATCAGCAAGTGTTGTTGCACGGTGTAACTGGCAGCGGCAAAACGCTATTGTATATAGAAATTATAAGGAAAATCATTGCCCAAGATAATCGTCAAGCATTGTTTCTTTTGCCCGAAATAGCCCTGAGTACCCAAATGATTTTGCGCCTAAAAAGCTACTTCGGTGAAGAATTGGGGGTATACCATTCAAAATTTTCCAACAATGAGCGGGTAGAGATTTGGAATAAAGTACAAACTGGCACCTATAAAGTAGTGATTGGAGCTAGAAGTGCATTATGGTTGCCCTTTTCCGATTTGGGTGTAATAATCGTAGACGAAGAACATGATGCAAGCTATAAGCAGCAAGATCCTGCTCCGAGATTTCATGCAAGAGATAGTGCTATAGTGTTGGCACAACTACACAATGCCAAAGTGCTGCTTGCTTCGGCCACCCCCTCTATTGAAAGTTTGTACAATGTACAGACAAAAAAATATGGTTTTGTGGCCTTAAAAACTAGGTATAACAACCTACCCTTACCAACCATCAAAATAGTAGCTGCTAAGCAAATACACGCTGCCCTTTCGCAGCATCTAACGGTGCCTTTGCTGGAAAAAACGAATGAAGTATTACAAGCGGGTAAGCAAGTGATATATTTTCAAAACAAAAGAGGCTATGCACCTTTTTTGATATGTGGCGTATGTGGCTGGGTACCTCAATGCAAAAACTGCGATGTATCATTAACCTATCATAAATATACCGATAAGCTTCATTGTCACTATTGTGGCACAAAAGCACCAAGAATCAGTCATTGCTTGCAGTGTGGTAACAACAAAATTGTTTCTAAAAATTTTGGCACAGAAAAAATTGAAGAAGACTTAATTCGAATTTACCCAAACAGAGCCGTGGCCCGCATGGACTGGGATAGTACTAGAAGCAGAGAAAAGCAAGAAAAGATACTGAGCAATTTTGAAAAAGGCAGAATAGATATTTTAGTGGGTACCCAAATGGTAACTAAAGGTTTGGACTTTGCCAATGTGGGCTTGGTGGCCATATTAAATGCAGATTCGCTCTTGGGTTATCCCGACTTCAGAACCCAAGAAAGGGCATTTCAACTAATGACTCAGGTGAGTGGTAGAGCGGGAAGATCGGACGGTGAGGGCATGGTGTATCTTCAAACCAATAATAGTCAGCATCCGGTATTTGGGTGGCTTCAAAGCAACGATTATAAAGCCTTTTACCAACAGGAGTTATTTACCAGAAGAGAATTTGGCTACCCTCCGTTTGTGAGAATGATAAAGCTGGTGTGCAAACATAGGAATGAAGAAAAGGTAAAAAACGCAGCTTTAGATTTGGTGGCGGCACTAAAGGAGTTGCCCGAGATAGAGATAAAGGGTCCGTCGTCGGGCATTGTGCCTCGAATTCAGAATTTATACATTGAAGAAATTTGGATAAAAATAAGCAGGCAATGCAAGCATCTTAATCGATTGAAATTTGCCATAGCAAACGAATGTAATAAGATACAAAAAAAACGAGGCAATTCTAGCGTGCAAATAAACATCAATGTAGACCCCTACTAATGCACTTTACAATATCGTGCGAAGCACAGGAATCGTGTGTAAGGGCTTAAACTGAGGATAGTGATACTGCATGAATTCGAGCAAGCCATTTAATACCATATGTTGCTGACCGTCGTGGTGGATGTTTTGTAAATCGTGCAGTGAGTTAGCGGCGTTGAGTTGCGATAAAATGAACGACGCAGCCTGCTCTATAAACGGTGGTTGCTGTGGCATAGTAGCTACAAATTGTCCTTCCCAAATGTTCACAAACGGACGATTAGCAGACCAATTATTGAGAATTGTATAGCCTAATAATTTATTGAGTTGAATTAAGAAATAGGATGGCAAAAGAGCTAAGCTGCCCTTATAAGTATCTATTTCAATGAGGATGTCTTTTAAAAAATCAAATACTTCTTCTTGAGCAAAGTCATCTACTACTACCATTGCTATCACTTCTAGGATAAACATTTGTATACAACCCTTAACGATATCCTCTCGAAGGGCCGAATAATGGTATTTGACTTCAAAGTTTTTTAGGCTAGAAAACTGCTGATAGGTTTGCTGGAATAATTCAAGATACAATATATTGCCCGGTTGAAAGACTTGGGCTTTCATTTTTGATTTTTGAGTACTTCTGACGCCTTTTATCAAACAGCTTTGTTTGCCACGCATTCTCGTAAACAGGTGGCAGATGATGCTGGTATCACCAAACTTTATGGTTTTTAATACAATAGCTTCGGTACCAAAATTCATAGTTGTAAGCATAAAAAAAGCTACTGTATGTTATAGTAGCTTTTTGATGATTATTTATTGATAATAAACTTGGAGGGAGAATAATGGGTCTCGAACCCACGACCTTCGGAACCACAATCCGACGCTCTA
>CAYSCJ010000079.1:0-5886 GCA_964429515.1 uncultured Taibaiella sp. | reverse complement strand
TTACTATCCAATAAAAAGTTCCGAATTTTACACTAAACTCAATAAATCTAAATAAATATGAAATCAATTATCAAAATATCGCTTATGGCAACTTTGTTTGCCTTCACTTTTTCAAGTTGCGATGAGGAAACCATAAAGCCGGTATCAGAATTGCCTAGTGAAATAAAAAGCTATATTGCTACACATTTTCCAAACAATTCAGTTTTACAAGTAGTTGAAGACAAAGACGGCTTAACTAAACATTATAGCGTACTTTTATCCGACAGCATTAATTTGGACTTTAATAGAAAGAAGGAAATAATAGATATAGACGGAATGAAGCAACTTCCAAATTCTGTTATTCCTGAAAAAATGCTGCAATACGTGACCACCAACTTTCCTTCAAATTACATTACTGATTGGGAATTAGAAGATAAAAACCAACAAATTCAACTTGACAATGGACTTGACCTAGAGTTTAAAATGAATGGTGAATTTATAAGAATAGATAACTAGAAGCTTGAATAGAAAGCAAGCCATTTGTGTATTCAAGTATATTTTTTGATGTGAGGTACAGTGCACAGTCATTTGTTGAAACAATGTGGTTGTGCACGCACTTGCTTTAGTGTTTGAGCACTTAAAAAATTGTTTGTTTTTCCGAACTATATAAATTTCCCCAAAATGTCAAATATTGGAATAATAATTGAAGAGCGTGCTGCCGAAATTGGTAACTTTTGGGTAGGTAGGTTACTGCCTTTTAAGCAAAAGAAAATGGTAGGGCCATTTGTTTTTATTGACCATATGGGGCCTGCCGAAATGGGACCAAATGATAATTTAGACGTGGGTCCGCATCCACATATTGGATTGTCTACGCTTACTTATTTATTTGAGGGGCGTATTGCGCATAAAGATTCCCTGGGTAGTGATATCGAGATAACACCCGGTGCTGTAAATTTCATGACTTCGGGCAAAGGTGTTGTTCACTCAGAGCGCACACCACTATCCTTACGCGGCAAAAACAAGACCTTACATGGTTTGCAAATATGGGTAGCATTGCCCAAACAGTTTGAAGCTGTTGCGCCATCATTTGAGCATTACGAAGCCATAACGATACCCAAGTGGATGGATAATGATGTGCAGTATACCTTAATAGCTGGTACTATAGGTGCTTATCAATCGCCCGTGGCAGTATATAGTCCTTTGTTTCTGCTCGAAATAAAAAACACCACCTCAGAGTATAAGGAAATTGAAATAGGCGCGCAGTTATTTGGTGAAGCAGGAATGTATATTTTGGAAGGAGCTGTTATTGTAGATAATGAAACCTATACCGATAAAAAAGTGTTGGTAGCAAAAGAAGCTAAGCTGTGTACTTTTACCATGAAGCCTCACACTACGGTATATCTTTTTGGGGGCGATCCGTTTCCTGAAGAGCGCTTTATTTTTTGGAATTTTGTGAGTTCAGATAAGCAAGTGCTCAACCAGGCAATTGAAGATTGGCATCACGATAAATTTCCCAAAATAGCTGGTGAAACAGACAAGGTGCCATTGCCCGAATATTATAGCCGTAAATGGCAAAAGTAAGCTATCGGCTGGGGTAGACAAATATTCAGTAAAGCTACTGCGTGTTGTATAGGCTTTATAGGTAAAAATAGTATTGGGCGGCAATAGTATAAACTGGGTACAATCTAGCCCATGATTTGCCCAGCATAGGGAAAGTGACAGAGGCGTCTATCCTCAGATTAGAGCCAAGAATAACTTGAATGCCCGGGCTTACATCTACATAATACCCTTTTCGGAGGGCAGCAGGATACCGAATGGGGTCGAGTACATATTCTAGGTCAGTATCCTTCATAAGGGTGATTCTGGCGTCAGAAAATTGCTTCCCATGAAATTCCAAATACACATTAAGGTTGGTTTGTTTATAGCTCTCATAATTTTTGGGAAATAATAGGTAGCCCATAGATAAACCATAGGTCCAGGTATTCCCATATTTGGTGCGCACTTTCATATCTCCTAAAGAAGCCACAGGGTCGGGCGAATAACCATCTTGGTCAAAAGGGTGAATATAGCCCAGTGTGGCAGATACAGCAAATTTTTGATACAGATAAGTGCCTATTAGGCCGCCTCCAATGCCCTTGGTGTCGCCCATCGATAAGTTAGCTTCGGCTTCGTGGTGCGTGGTATTCACGTAGGCAGCCTCTAGGTAGCCCGCAAGGCGCAGGTGCATGTTTTTTTTATCTATAGTTAGAAAACGATATTTGGTATAAATATGGCCACCATTTAGCCTGTAAGGATAGTTAGCACCACGTTCGGGTGTATTATGGAAAGGGTATTCTGATGGCATTTTTTCGCCATGATGATTGGATGCTATAGCAGTGGCATAAACGGTCCATTTGGGGTTCAAGCCGTACATGAGTCGCAAGTACGACATGTTTCTCACTTGGTTAATTTCTTTATATGTTTCAGAAAACATTCTTATACCCAGGGTGTTTTTCCCCAAAGTACTAGCCGGCTCATGCAGTGGATATAATTCTTGAGCATGAGCTAAGCCAGCATTAGCAAGCAGGCATAGTGATGCTAATAGGCTTTTACAATATATTGCGCAGAAGTTTGACATGTTTCTGAAAGCTTAGAAATAGCTACTTTTTCTTTGGTAAATGGCTTGCCAACAAAAGATATTTTTAATTGTTCGCTGTTGTCGTTTTTTATAGGCATATTAATTACAAAAAACTTACCGTCTACCGTTGTAAAACAGCCGTTTTTGGGTACATCCTTAGGAGCTAAATTCAAAGTAGCATCGAGTCCGGCTACCGAAAAACCCGCATTGGTAACCGCCTTTGCGATGGCTATAAAATCTGTTTTTTCGCCCTTTTTAATAATTATTTTTGCATTAGTAGCTTTTAAATCCATTTGAATAGATTGGATGAACGAAAGTTTTTTCAATTGCATCTCAACACTTCTGCTGCATTGCGAACAAGTAAGGCCACTGATACTTACAGTTGCTGTTTTTGTTTGACCATTTGCTATATTTAAAAAGATGCTTAGCAGCAAAGTAATCGATATCCAAATTCTCATTTTCTATATATGAATATTGAAACCTAAATTTACGATTAAATAAGCACAAAAAAAAGCAAGTATTGCTACTTGCTTTATAATAACATTTTGCTAAAATCTCGTTTAGAGATGTTGTTGGATTTTCTTTTCGAAAACGGATTTAGGGGCTGCACCCATGTGCTTATCTACCACTTCACCATTTTTTATAAATAGGACACATGGTATGCTTGTGATGCCGTAATTGATAGATAAGTTAGGATTTTCATCTACGTTTACTTTACCTACGTTTACTTTGCCTTCGTACTCGGAAGCTAAGGTGTCAATAGTAGGGCCTAAAGCCAAACAAGGGCCACACCATTGCGCCCAAAAGTCTACTACACAAAGTTTATCTGATTGTAAAACCTCTTGATCGAAGTTAGCATCTGTGTATGTTGCTGCCATGATTATATTGATTTTTTAGTTTGTTTTGAAGCACAAAGTTATTGTATCTTACAAAAACTTCCAAAGGATATATGTTTATAAGCCAATTTGAAAAATCTATGGAGCAAATATCCATAATTGGCTACTAGGAAATACGGTTATTTTTACCCAATTGTGCTTTTTAGTGTGGATAACTCGCGCAAGCGTATACATAAGCCATAACAAAGGTTTATCTTGCAGTCTATAACATTAAGTGCAAAATTATATGCTAAAAATAGGTGTATTAGGTGCGGGTCATTTAGGCAGAATTCACATACAGCAATGGCTTCAAATACCAGGTGTGACGTTCATGGGTTTCTATGATCCTAATGATGAGAATGCTGATTTAGCTATTAATAGCTTTGGTGTTACGAGGTATTCAAATGCAGAATCGCTCATAGATGCCTGCGATGCTTTAGACATTGTTACCACTACTACGCACCATTTTGAGATGGCAAAGTTGTGCTTATGTAAAACGAAGCATATATTCATAGAAAAGCCGATGACGCAAACGATGGAGCAGGCTAGGGAGTTGGTAAAGCTTGTTAATGAAGCACATGTTAAGTGTCAAATTGGGCATGTGGAAAGATACAACCCTGCATTTTTGGCCTTGAGGAATCAACCTATCGAGCCGCTATTTATAGAAACGCATCGCTTGGCTCAGTTTAATCCAAGAGGTACAGATGTAGCAGTGATATTAGATTTGATGATTCACGATATTGACATTATTCTATCCATAGCAAAATCTCCTGTTAAGCGCATATCTGCTAGTGGTGTAGCTGTAATAAGTGATACTCCAGATATTGCTAATGCCAGAATCGAATTTGATAACGGCTGTGTGGCCAATCTTACGGCCTCCCGAATTTCGTTAAAACGAATGCGTAAAACTAGAATTTTCCAGAAGGATGCGTATATTGGTATCGATTTTCTGGAAAAGAAATCTGAAGTTATTCGTCTGAAATCTGCAACAGAAAGTAAAGGAGCATTTGATTTCCCGATAGATATTGGTAATGGCGAACAAAAAATCATCAGCGTAGAGCAGCCCGAGGTAGAAGATACTAATGCCATACAACAAGAGTTGGCCGATTTTGTTTTAGCTATTTATCAAGATAAGCCTACTACAGTAAGTGCTATAGATGGCCTGAAAGCTATGGAGGTAGCCTACAGTATTTTAGAAAAAATACAACAACAATCTAATCTGGAAATTGCGGCAGAATTCAAGTTGCTGTAAACTCCAGATTTTTATTTATAATAATCCAACTATTCCATTTACTCCCTATGATATACGCTTTTAAAGGTTTTATTCCTGTTGTACATCCCACGGCTTTTATACATCCGCAAGCTACAGTTACGGGCAATGTCATTATTGGCGAACATGTTTATATTGGTCCGGGTTGTGCACTTAGGGGCGATTGGGGTGGTATCATCATTGGTAATGGATGCAATGTGCAAGAGAATTGTACGATACACATGTTTCCTGGCGCAACAGTTAGGCTTCAGGATAATGTGCATATAGGTCATGGTGCTATCGTACATGGTGCTACTATAGGCAACAATAGTATGATAGGTATGAATGCAGTAGTGATGGATGATGTATTGATAGGAGAGGGGTGCATCATTGGTGCCTTGTCTTTTGTACCTGCCAATACCCAAGTGCCAGCAAGAAGTTTGATGGTGGGCAATCCTGCAAAAGTAGTAAAGCAAGTGAGTGATGAAATGTTGGCTTGGAAAACGAAAGGCACCGCTTTATACCAAACTCTTCCAGACGAAATGAGAGCGCATTGGTATTCTTGCGAACCGCTCACTGAAATTCCTCAAGATAGGCCTGCTCAAGCCACCTTGTATAGCACTTGGGAACAGATAAAAAATCAATGAGGTAGTTGAGTCGCTGTTTTTAGTCAAAAAAATAAACTTTACTTGTACCTAAGCCACCCTGAATGCTGCGCAAATAAGTACCCGTATTGTCATAAACATCAAGGACTCCATTTTGTGTAAAACCTTTTGGATTTGCAATGTACACGTGGTTTTGTTTAGGGTCGATAGATATACCATAAAAATACTGATGAGGTTCGGCGGGCACAAAAGCCATGTTGGGCAAGGTGTTTGAGGTTCCCGACATTCTATAAATTCCTTGATCATGCTGGAACAAATAGTCTATGTTAATATAATACACATAGTCGGATGCACTATCGTAGTGTGGTTTTACAATTTCGAATTTTGAATCAAAAACAAATGATGCGCTGAGTTGCTCATTTTCGATGATGCTTATGCTAGCAGGTGCTTGATGTTCTTTGTTACCTCCAAACACCCAAAGTTTTCCGCGTTTGTCTTTAAAGATACTGTGCGGTGCTTTGCCCGCTAAGCCAATACTATCTATTATTTGAAGTGTAGCTA
>CAYSCJ010000078.1:0-7116 GCA_964429515.1 uncultured Taibaiella sp. | reverse complement strand
AGTCTGCATTCTTTTGTATATTAAGAAAAATATTTTATTTATAAAATATTAAAAATGAAATAAATATGGAAATGTTAATATTGAAAAGCTCGTTGAGACATTGTGTTTTATTAAAATAAAAACTATGAATGTTATATTTTAAAAGGTTTATAGATGAACTATATACATATATATGCCTACAAGAACTAGTAGAATTAAGAGGATGCCAATGCTTAACCACAATATAGGGAATCCAATAGGTCGTTTGGTTTTTTCTTTAGCAGTGGTGGTTTTAGTTTGCTCGTTAAGGAATAATTCCAAATTGCTTTTTAGGCTTGGTATTTGAGTCAAATGCGTGTCGTTTTTCAAGCCTGCTACAGCGTCTTGGAGCATCTCGTCGTGGCTTAAAGCCGCTTCAAATGCTTTGCGTGCATCTTCGGGCAACCTGTCGTGCAGATAGTCGAGAAGGACATTATTGTCGTAAAACGGCGATATGTTTGGATTATTTTTCAAGTTTAGATTGTTCTAGTATTATTTTTAAATTTCTCTTACCATTTTGGATATTGCTTTTTACTTGTTTTATATCAAACTTCGTACAATCTGATATTTCTTGATAGCTTTTGTTTTGCAAATAAAATAAGTTAATACACACCCTTTGCTCTTCTTTTAGTTGATTGATGGCTGCGCTTAATAAAGTTAGGGTTTGTTCTTGTTCTAATTGCTCATCCGGGTCTGTTGCTTCAAATTTTAGTTTTTGGTCTTGAATTTCTATATGTATTTGTCTGTAATTTTTTCGTAAGCTATCTAAGCATTCATTTTTAGCAACTTTGTATAGCCATCCGCCCAAATTATCAATATCTTGTATTTCTAGTGTTTTAAGAGCTTTGATAAATACCTGCTGAACAATATCTTGTGCTTCATCTTGATAAGGAACGTATTTGAGGCATACACCCGTCAGCACCACAATATATCTCGACAATATTTTGCCTAGCCATTCCTTATTGCCGTCTTTTCTGTAACGTTGCAATAATTCTTGTTCAGATATTTGGTCGTTGCTGCGCGTCAAGGTGGTTTTTTATAAGCTTAACGAAAGAATGCTTAATTATCCATAAAATTAGGCGTTATTTTTATTTTACAGTCCATATGGTTACGCAATATTTCACCTACTTTTGAGGTTCAATATTTTTTTTATAATCGTTTTTGTAGTATGATTTCAGCTGATAGCTATAACCTAGCGTTCCAACAACTTTCCGATATCTCTACTTTTAACACGCTGCCTCCGCAGCAGCAAGTGTCGATACTCACCGCTGTTATTAATTATGCAGATTGGAGGTATTATGTAAAAGATGACGCAATTTTATCTGATGTAGAGTATGATGGATATTTTAAGCAGCTACTTCGAATAGAAAAAGAACACCCAGCATTGAAAGCGCCCGATTCACCTACACAAAGAGTGGCTTACGGCATTTCTGAAAAAATGGACACTGTTCAGCACCTGGTGCCGATGCTGAGTTTGGATAATTCGTATAATGAACAAGATATTTCCGACTGGCACGATAGAAATCAAAAATCATACGACGGACATATTACGTATTCAATAGAGCCCAAATACGATGGGGCTAGTATCTCTATTATTTATGATAATAATTTATTGGTAAGAGGGGCTACTAGAGGTGATGGTATTTTTGGTGAAAATATCACTGCCAATGTGAAAATGATTAGAAACCTACCCTTGTCTATTCCACTCGATCAATATGGGCTTCAATCCATCGAAGTAAGAGGCGAAGTGATTATACCCAACAAAGCATTTATTGAAGTAAACGAACAGCGTGCTGCAGAAGGTTTGGCGATACTGGCAAATCCTCGAAATGCAGCTTCTGGTTCCTTAAGAATTCTGGATGCATCCTTAGTGGCCAAAAGAAAACTTTCGGCTATACTTTATCATATTAGCGACTATACTTTGCTGCCAGGTGCTAGCAAACCAGCATTTTTGGATAGCCATTACGCCATGACGGCATGGTTGGATAAATTGGGATTTGCTACTTCATTGGAGCAGATGAAGCAAGCAAGTAGCGTGGATGAAATTATTGATTTTTGTCATCAGTTTGAAACCCAACGAGACGATTTGGGTTTTGAAATTGATGGTATGGTTATAAAGGTAGATGCTGTTGCTATTCAGGAATCTTTAGGCTTTACGGCACACCATCCGCGTTGGGCTATGGCCTTCAAGTTTAAGGCAAGGCAAGCTAGTGCTGTGTTACAACAGGTGCACTTTCAAGTAGGCCGTACAGGCATTATTACACCAGTAGCTAAGATAGCGCCCGTGTATATTGGTGGCGTTACGGTAACGAGTGTTTCCTTGTTTAACGAAGAAGTGATAAAGGAAAAAGACATCATGATAGGCGATAGAGTGGTGGTAGAACGTGCTGGAGATGTAATACCCTATATTGTAAAATCCTTGCAGGAATACAGAGATGGCAGTCAAATACCCATTGTATTTCCAAGTCATTGCCCAGTGTGTGCGCAAGCTATTGTAAAAGAAGAAGGAGAAGCGGCTTACAAGTGTATCAATTGGAGTTGCGAAGCTCAAGTAGTAGAGCGGCTTATACGTTTTGCCAGTAAAGACGCTATGGATATACGTTCATTGGGCGATGCTAATATTAGAAGATTTTATGAATTGGGTTATTTAAAAACCATTGCAGATATATACAGCCTGCCTTACGATAAGCTTGAGGGACTAGAAAAACTTGGAAAAAAATCTATCGACAACCTGAAAGCGGCCATCGAAAAATCTAAAAACCAGCCCTTGCATCGAATAATTTTTGGTCTGGGTATTAAATATGTAGGCGAAACAACAGCAAAAACCCTAGCAAGAACCGTTACCGATATTAGAGATTTTCAGCATTGGGAGGTAGATGCCTTATTGGCATTGGATGATATAGGTCCGAAAGTGGCAAATGCAATTTTAGATTTTTTTAAAAATCCTAAGAATATTGCACTTTTAAATACCTTAGAAGCGCAGGGTGTAAACGTAAAGGCTGCCGTAAATACTGCAGGAGCAAATAGTGGAGGTAACCGATTTGAAGGCAAGACATTTTTATTTACGGGTACACTTACGCAATTTAAACGAAGCGAGGCCGAAGCGCAAGTAGAGGCGCTAGGAGGCAAAATTTTGAGTGGCGTAAGCAGCAAACTCCATTATCTGATCGTTGGAGAGGCTGCGGGCTCAAAGCTAGAGAAGGCCAAGAAAATGGGTACTATCACAATTTTAGATGAAACCGCTTTCTTGAGGTTGATGCAAGCACCCGATGCTAACATAGATTAGTATATTTGTTACCTTTGTAAGCCAAACTATAAATTTAGAAGTCAATTTAACGATTATGGTCATAACACCTGGAAGTATAGCTACCAAAGATTTTCATGCTTATTTATTGGGCAGTATTTCGCCCCGTCCTATATGTTTTGCTTCTACGATAGATGCTGAAGGTCAGCCTAATTTGGCACCCTTTAGCTTCTTTAATGTATTTGGTTCAAAGCCCCCCATTTTGGTATTTAGTCCTGCTAGAAGGGTACGAGACAATACAACTAAGCATACCTTGCAAAATATAGAAGCTACGAAGGAAGTGGTAATTAACATGGTAAATTATGCCATGGTGCAGCAGCAAAGTTTAGCAAGTTGCGAGTACCCAAAAGGCGTCAACGAATTTGAGAAGGCAGGCTTTACGCCCATTGCATCAGATATAGTGAAGCCCTTTAGAGTAAAAGAGTCGCCAGTGAACCTAGAATGCAAGGTTTTGGATATTATATACACCAGTCAAGAAGGAGGTGCGGGCAACCTTATTATTTGCGAAGTACTAAAAATGCATATAGATGATAATGTGCTGAATGAACAAGGTATGATAGACCCGCATAAGATTGATTTGGTAGCCAGAATGGGCGGAGACTATTATTGTAGAGCTAGCGGCGATAGCGTATTTACGGTTCCAAAACCCAACTTGGATTTAGGTGTTGGTATTGATAAACTTCCAGCTTCAATCAGAAACTCCAAGGTGCTTTCTGGCAACGATTTAGGCATTTTGGGCAATTGTACAGCAATACCTCCATTCCGTGCGACGGTAGCAGATGCACAGCTTAAAGAAATACATGATGCCCACAAGAACCAGCCAGAAGCCCTCACATTGGCCCTTCATAATTATGCTAAAGAACTTATAGCAAAGCATGAGTTAGACCTAGCTTGGCAGGTTTTGTTATCTCAACCTTAAGAAAAAATATTGCAAGCTGCTTAACTTTTTTTATTTACAGCCATCATGATTTCATATTCCTTGCCTTTCCCGCCCATCTCATGGTATTTGTGTGCTCGGCAGCAGCCCCAATCGTCAAAAGTTAGTATTGATATTGTCGATAGGTTTCAGAAAAGGAGTTATCGAAATAGGTATTACATAGCAGGGGCACAAGGTATCATGATGCTTTCTATACCCCTTGCTAAAGGAAGAAGCCAAAGAGTACCCATGTTTGAAGTAAAAATAGACAATACTACCTCATGGCAAAAAATACATTGGCGAACCCTTATTACCAATTACAAGCGTGCTCCCTATTTTGAAGATATAGCTCCCTTTTTTCAGTTTTTATTTGAAGATACTTTTGAGTACTTGCATGAGTTTAATACCGCTTCCTTATTGGCTATTCAAAAGCTCTTAAAATTACCTACTCATATAGATGTGGTTAAAGAGTTGCCACCCTCATTGGAGGGCATTGATATTAGAAATACGCTGCAACCCAGAAGGGTTTTAGAGGGAATAGCTTTACGACCTTATCATCAAGTATTTATAGATAAATGCGGATTTATAGAAGACTTATCGATAATAGATTATATGTTTAACGAAGGCATTCATTTATAAGAATGCCTTCATTTCTTTTTGGTATTGTTCAGCAGCTTTGGCAGCAGCTTCTTCAAAATCTTCTCCCTTGCTTGCATAAATAATACCTCTAGATACATTGATAAGTAAGCCGCAGTCTTCATTCAAGGCTGCTTTCGAAACGTCGGCTACGCTTCCGCCTTGTGCACCTACGCCGGGTACTAATAAAAAATGCTGAGGAATGATCTTTCTGATGTGCTTCAATTCGGTAGCTTGGGTAGCACCAGTTACAAACATAAGGTTTTCTGTATTGCCCCAAGAGGCTACTGTCTTGAGTACTTGCTCGTACACATATTCGCCATTGCTTAGTGTTTGGAGCTGAAAGTCTTTACTGCCTTCATTACTTGTCAAGCCCAATACAATTGTCCATTTATCCTTAAACTCCAAGAAAGGCTGCACGCTATCCTTGCCCATATAGGGTGCCACTGTAACGCTATCAAAAGGGTAGGTTTCAAAGAATGTTTTTGCGTATTGCTCGGAGGTGTTACCGATATCTCCGCGTTTAGCGTCGGCTATCGTGAAGCAGTTTTTAGGAATATGTTTTAAGGTCTCCTCTATGATACGCCAGCCCTCTAAGCCTTGTGCTTCATAAAATGCAGTATTTATTTTGTATGCTACCGCAAAGTCTTTGGTAGCATCTATAATAGCTTTATTAAAGGCAAGAACTGGATTTTCTTCTTTCAATAAATGTGCAGGTATTTTGTCTAGCGACGTGTCGAGGCCTACACATAGGTAAGATTGTTTATTTCGAATTTGAGCTATCAGTTCTTGTCTGTTCATAACATAAAGTATTTAAGCTGCTAAATTAGCAATACAGCACCATAAAAGGAAATAGATTTGTAAAGTCTACAAATAAATACCCCTATTTTTGTAATGCTTATTTGTAATTTTTATTTAAAAAAAAATAGATATATGGCTACCACTAGCATTCAGGATTCCGAGCTTATTATCACAGAGGAGGGTTGTATTTACCATTTAAATGTGCATCCATCCGAATTGTCTGATACGGTTATCACCGTTGGCGACCCAGGGCGGGTAAAAGAAGTATCTAAATATTTTGATAGCATCGAAGTCCAAAAAGCTCATAGAGAATTTATTACTCATACAGGGTATATAGGCACAAAGCGCATTTCGGTAGTCTCCACGGGTATTGGACCCGATAATATCGATATTGTAATGAATGAGTTAGATGCACTCGCAAATATTGATTTTGAAACACGAACCATAAATGATACCCGAAAGTCATTAAAGATAATAAGGTTGGGTACTTCTGGAACAGTACAGGCAGACATCACAGTAGACAGCTTGGTGGCAGGTAGCCATGGGATAGGTATGGATAATTTGCTGCATTATTATCATTACGAACCCACTGTTACCGAATTTGAGCTGCTTAATCAGTTTAAAAGCCATGTGGGAATCAATTCGAGTAGTTACATTCAGCCCTATTTGGTACAGGGTAGTGTAGGCTTGCTCAATCACTTTATGGATGTATGCCAATATGGAATTACCATGACTGCTCCAGGGTTTTACGGTCCGCAGGGCAGGGTGCTTCGATTGGAATTGGCCCTCCCCAACTTGCTAGATAGCCTTGCCACGTTTAAAAGTGGTGATATTAGAATTGCCAATATAGAAATGGAAACAAGTGCAATTTATGGTTTAGGTAAGCTATTGGGTCATCAATGCCTTTCTGTGAATACGATTATTGCCAATAGAGCCAATAAAACATTTACAAAGGATGGTAATGCCTCGGTAGAGAATATGATAAAAACTTGTTTAGAAATTATAGAAAAAATATAAATCGTGTTTCAAAAAATACAGTTTGCACAGAAGCATTTAAAAATTGCCCAATTTGTGGGTATAGGCATTTATCTTTTGTTGATGATTGCAAAAAAATATTTATTACACCCCTATCAGTTTGGGCTTATAGCCTTACTAGCGATATTGAATGGAATTTGGGTGTATGTGCACCTTTACACTTTGTATAAGTATCGGAAAAGTATAAGTAATTATAATAAAGCCCGAATGATTATGTTGGTATGCGGATTTTATGCTTTAATATTAGTAGTTCTTAGCCTTTTGGAGGCCTATATTCGTGCATGAAATAATGCCTAAAAGCCATAAAAAAAAGCTAGTAATATTACTAGCTTTTTTTGAGCCATCTATAAGACTCGAACTTACGACCTGCTGATTACAAATCAGCTGCTCTACCAACTGAGCTAAG
>CAYSCJ010000077.1:0-7924 GCA_964429515.1 uncultured Taibaiella sp. | reverse complement strand
GGGTAGTTGGCCGAGTGGTTAAAGGCGGCAGACTGTAAATCTGCTCACTCACGTGTACGGAGGTTCGAATCCTTCACTGCCCACCAAAAAGATAAATGGTCTAGCTTATAGTTAGATCATTTTTTTGTTATGTATACGATAGCATTACATCCAAAATATGTACTTTCTGTGCCCCAGCATCATAGGTTTCCGATGGAGAAGTATGAGTTGTTGCCGCTGCAATTATTGCATAGGGGCGTGGTGCATTCTAGTCAGTTTTTTCAGCCCGATACTGCCGCTATTGCTCCCATTCTAGCCGTTCATGATGCCTTATATATTTATAATTTTTTGCATTATCGCCTGTCAGATTCCGAAGTTAGGCGTATAGGTTTTAAGCACAATAAAGCCTTAGTGGAAAGGGAGTTGCTACTCGTTGAAGGCACGATTAGGGGGGCTGAAAATGCACTTCGAGATGGCATTGCTTTTAATATAGCAGGCGGCACTCATCATGCTTGTAGGGGTCACGGCGAGGGTTTTTGTATGATTAACGACCAGGGTGTAGCGGCCAGATATTTATTAGATCATTATCATCATATCCGCAAAGTATTGATAATAGATTTGGATGTACATCAAGGTAATGGCACAGCCGATTTGTTTAAGCATAGTTCCGATGTATTTACATTTTCTATGCATTGTGAAAAAAATTATCCATTCAGAAAAACCACGTCGCATTTAGACATAGGTTTGGAGGTAGGCACAGGCGATGATACTTATCTGAGGCAATTGGAGGCAACTTTACACCAATTAGTTAAAGAAGTAGCACCCGATTTTATTTTTTATCAGGCTGGAGTAGATATATTACACACCGATAAAATGGGCAAGCTGAATTGTACCATTAAAGGATGTGCCTCCAGAGATCGGCTTGTTTTTGACATAGCGCGCTCCCATGGAATTCCCCTACAGTGTAGTATGGGAGGAGGGTATTCGGCTAATATTTCAGATATTCTGGAGGCACATACCAATACTTATATACAGGCTAATGAAGTGTATCTTTAAAGTGTGCTCATGTCTATTACAAATCGGTATTTCACGTCAGATTTCATTACACGCTCATAAGCTTTGTTTACTTCCTGTATGGGGATGATTTCTATATCCGAAACGATATTATGTATACCACAGAAGTCGAGCATTTCTTGAGTTTCTTGGATACCACCAATCATACTACCAGCTACTTTTTTTCTTTTACCTATTAGCAGTCTGCTGTTGAAGTTTTCTAAAGGCTCTAATGCACCCACAAACACCATAGTGGCGTCTCTTTTTAGCAATGTAATATAGGGGTTAGCATCATGTCCTACTGGAATGGTATTGAGTAAGAAATCAAAGCTGTTTTGGTGCGCCTTCATGGCTTCGGCATCTGTAGATATCACTACATCGTTAGCGCCTAAACGCATAGCATCTTTGCCTTTACTTTCGGAGGTGGTGATCATTACTACGTGGGCACCCATAGCGTGCGCCAATTTTACAGCCATGTGTCCTAATCCGCCAAGGCCTATTACGCCTACTTTGTAGCCTTTTTGAATATTCCAGTGTTTAAGAGGCGACCATGTGGTGATGCCAGCACATAAAAGAGGTGCGGCTGCGCTTAAATCCAAATTTTCGGGTATTCTTAAAACAAAATTTTCTGTAACTACAATGTAGTTGGAATAGCCGCCACGGGTAAAGCCACCCGATATTTTGTCTTTTGCATTGTAGGTGCCGGTATTGCCGTTTTCGCAGTATTGCTCGTAGCCATCTTTACAGCTAGGGCAAGTTTGGCAAGAGTCTACCATGCATCCTACACCCACAGCGTCGCCTACATTAAATTTTGTAACGGCATCTCCTACTGCTTTTACGCGACCTATTATTTCGTGTCCGGGTACAAAGGGATAATTGGCGCCTCCCCAATCGTTGTGCGCTACATGTATATCGCTATGGCAGATGCCACAGTATAGTATTTCTATCAATACATCATTGGGTAATAAGGCTCTGCGTTCGAAATTAAAGGGTACTAATTCTTCGGTTGGCCCGTATGTGGCATAGGCTTTTGTAGGGTACATAAAATTTCAAATTTTTGGGGTTTACAAATTGGTTTACAGAGATGTTTATTGTGTAATTATATTTTCAAAAGTCATTACTTTTTCTCGCAATAATGCATCTAGTTCGGTATTAATTATTCTACCATCTATAAAATTGTCTTTGAATTTGGGGAGCGCAAAGGTGTCTTGGATGAGGGCACCCAATTTAGGGAGCAATGTGCTTGCTATTTTTTGAGCATTTTGTCCGCCATAGCCACCAGGTGAGGTGCTTAATAAAAGAACGGGTACTTGCGCTAAAAAGTTTATCTCTATTCTCGAAGCCCAATCTAGTATGTTTTTTAAAGCAGCCGTGATATTTGCGTTGTGCTCGGCAACGCTTATTATTAGTCCATCCATGCCTTTAAATGCTGCTACGAAGGCTTTTGCCGCTTCTGGAAATCCTGTTTGTTTCTCAATGTCTATGCTGTACAGTGGGCAATTATAGTCATTTAGGTCTAGTACTAATGGACTACTATTTTTCAGGAGTGTGGAGGCGTATACGGCTAGTTGCTTATTGATGGAATGCTGGCTTGTGCTGCCACCCATTATGACGATTTTTTTCATTTTTGTAAAATACTTAAAAAAAAGAAAGAGCCACTAAGGTAGCTCTTTCTAAAAAAAAATGTTTAACCAGAAACAAAAATAACTTCGTAAAAAGACAAAAAAAGGGGTAATCATCTCATTTGCAAAGTTAACAACATGAATAATGATTAATTTGCAAAAATTATACCAAACGATTATTTTATATGTATAATTTTATCTACTATGTATTTAGTGTTTCCTCTCCAGGGTAATACGCCTTTGTATTCTTTATAATGTAAATCGAAATGTTTGCCGCTATTGTTTTGAAGGCTATCAAATAGGGCTTCCGTTTCAATAGAAAATTCAAATTCGTTGTTTTGCACACCTACACCGCCTGTGCTATTCTTCAAACCTTCTTGGATGAGTTTTCCTTCGTAAGTTTTAAATATGTATCCTTTTCTAACCGCGAAATTGAGGTATCCCGATTTTACGCCTTCACCAAAAACAAAGTAGTATTTATAATAAAACCAACCCGCCAATGCAGCAACCAAGATAAATAACAATGTCAAGAGTACCTTCTTCATATTTTAAGATATTAGGATGTAATATTAGTATTTTTTTGCTACAATGAATACTATGTTGCTTAGGTTAAAGTTAGTTTGATTTGTGTCGCGCAATCATTCTTACAAGTTGAACGTTTGTATATCAAAAGTAAAGAATTTGAGTAGGATATTTACCATTAGTTAGATTATTATCTTTTTTAGTCTATGGCTGATTTTGGCTTAGCTATTGTTTAGTTTCTAATGGTGGTTTTTTGTATGTGTTTTTCTAATGCTAGTTATCGATTTTAGTTAGTGTGATGTATAAATAGAAATATAAAAAGCTAATTAAAATTTTGTACTATTGTCCAGAATTTTGTATCTAAATATTCTTTTTTATCATGATGCCACAGGGTAAATATTCGATAAACGACTTGGAAAAACTTTCAGGAGTTAAGGCGCATACAATTAGAATTTGGGAAAAACGGTACGGCTTGCTGCACCCAATGCGTACCAAAGGAAATATTCGCTATTACGATAACGAAGATTTGCGATTGTTGCTAAATATTAGTTTGCTAAGTCAGCAGGGATATAAAATTTCCAAATTAAGCCAGATGTCCTATGCAAATATTGAGAGCGAAATAAAGAAGGTTAATTTCAAACAGCTCAATGGTGCATTGGAAGAGCAGTTCTTGTTGTGCTTGCTGCTGATGGACGAACAGAAGTTTAATGATGCGTTTGAATCAATGGAGGCCACGTATGGATTTGAATTGGGTATCGTGAAAATAATATTTCCATTTTTTAATCGAATTGGTATCATGTGGCAGTCGGGTGCTATCAATCCGGGTCAAGAGCATTTTTTTTCCAACCTTATTCGTAGCAAAATAATCGTGGCTACTGCTTCGCTTAGCATTGAGGCACCCAAAAAAGAGAAAGCGTTATTTTTTTTACCCGAACTAGAAATGCATGAATTGGCCTTGCTTTTTTATAATTACCTTTTCAAGGCTAGAGGATATTCCACTATCTACTTAGGGCAGAGCCTGCCTTTAAGCAGTTTGAGCAGAATTATAGAGACCTGTCGTCCCGACTATATTATCACAGGTATAACGAACCCCATTGTAAAGTCAAATGTACTTCAAGTTGCCCATCAACTTATTGATGTAGTGCAGGGCGCGAAAGTGTTTTTGACCGGCCCAATACCCCCAGCATTTAGTTCACAAATGCCTCCAAATGTCTTTTTAATACAAGACCTTCTCCAATTACTAAACATCCAACCATAATTTAAAAATTAACTGTAACATTAATTTAACAATCTATGCTCAACATTTTGTTTAACTTTATCGTCTAATACTTAAACAAACTATCATACTAAATCTGTAAATTTATGAACAAGAAACAACTGTTAAGTACCGCAATTCTCTCGTTTGGTTCCTTAGCGCTTTTCGCTCAGACATCCAGAGTACAAGTAATCCATAATAGTGCAGACGCGGCCGCCGCCACTGTTGATGTTTACGCTAACAACAATTTGTTTTTAGATAACGTAGATTTCAGGACGGCCTCTGCTTTTGTGGATGTTCCGGCAGGAGTGCCAGTCACTATTGGCATCGCACCAGGCAATAGTACATCTGCTGCCCAGTCCATTTTTACTGCTACAGCCACTTTCGATCAAGATAGTGTTTATGTAGTAGTAGCCAACGGTATCGTGAGTGCCTCGGGTTATTCGCCCGCAACGCCGTTCGGTTTGAATATTTACAATATGGGTAGAGAGGCTGCTACCGTAGCTACTAACACCGATGTATTGGTAATGCATGGTTCTACAGATGCGCCTGTTGTCGATGTTAGACCAATGGGTAGTGCAGCACCCTTAGTAGATGACATTTCGTTTGGTGAGTTTTCTAATTATTTAGAACTACCTACTGCAGATTACGTAATCAACGTAACGACTTCGGATGGCGAAACCATAGCTGGTTCTTTCCAAGCGCCACTAGAAACATTATCTTTGAATGGTACCTCATTGGTAGTAGTAGCTTCTGGATTTTTAAACCCTAGTTCAAACAGCAATGGTCCGGCGTTTGGATTGTGGGCAGCATTGCCTACGGGTGGTCCGTTAGTAGAATTACCTATCAACACTACTGCGCGCTTGCAAGCCATACACAACAGTGCCGATGCTGCAGCAGCTGTTGTAGACGTTTATGCAGATACTGCATTATTGTTGGATGATTTTGCTTTCAGAACCGCTAGTCCTTATGTAGACGTTCCAGCAGGTGTAGCTATCGAATTAGGTGTAGCACCTAGCACTAGTACCTCTTCAGCCGAGGCTATCTACACCCAAAGTGTTACTTTAGAAGCTGGTAAAGCTTATGTATTAGTAGCAAGCGGTATCGTTAGCGCTACTGGATACACCCCAACTCAACCATTCTCTTTGGTGGCTTATGATATGGCTAGAGAATCTGCTTCTAACCCTAACAATACAGATATTCTTGTAATGCATGGTTGTACAGATGCGCCTACAGTAGATATTAAAGCAGGTACAGCTACTTTGGTAGACGATATTAGTTTTGGCGAATTTGCTGATGCGTATCTAGAATTACCAACTATGAACTACACTTTAAGTTTAACCCTAGCAGACGGTAGTACATTAGTAAATAACTACGATGCTCCATTGCAAACACTTAACCTCGCAGGTAAATCTTTAGTAGCCGTAGCAAGTGGATTTTTAGATACTGCTGCTAATAGCAATAGCCCTAACGCATTTGGATTGTGGGTAGCACTTAGCGATGGTGGTCCATTGGTAGCCTTACCTTTGACAGGATTGAGTGTGAATGATTTAGTAAAACAAAATAGCAACTTCAACTTATATCCAGTACCAGCAAAAGATGAATTGCATGTAAAAAGCGAAATCTTCACCAACGCTACCGCTAAAATCTTAGAATTATCTGGAAGAGTAGTAGATGTGCAACAAAATATTGGAAACAAGCCTGTATCTACTAGTCATTTACCTACAGGTACTTATATTCTAATGTTGGATGAAAATGGCAAAACTGGCTATAAAAAATTCCAAAAATTATAAGTATTTATAATAGTAAAGTTGGCTTGTTCAAATTCAACGTTTGATAACATAGCGACAATACAGTCAAAACCCCGATGCCTAAAAGCATCGGGGTTTTGTTAAAAATAGAAATACTATTACTATAAAGCACCAGTTTGCACTTCTTTGTTTATTTTTTTAATCAGTCCTTGTAGTACATTACCCGGGCCACTTTCAATAAAGTTATGAGCACCATCTGCTATCATATTCTGAATCGTTTGTGTCCATCTTACAGGAGCAGTTAGTTGATTAATAAGATTTTGTTTTATAATAGCAGCATCGGTGTAGGGCATAGCATCTACGTTTTGGTAAACGGGTGCAATTGCATTATTGAAAGGAGTTGCTTCAATAGCAGCTTTTAATTCTTCTTGAGCCGGAGCCATTAATGGCGAATGAAATGCACCGCCTACAGGCAAGGGTAAAGCGCGTTTTGCCCCAGCATCCTTCATAAGTATACATGCTTTTTCGATTCCGGCGTTAGTGCCCGAAATAACCAATTGCCCCGGACAGTTATAGTTGGCTGCTACTACCACCTCATCTGTTATCGAAGCACATATTTCTTCAATTTTAGTATCGTCGAGGCCCAACACAGCAGCCATTGTAGATGGGTTCATCTCACAGGCTTTTTGCATGGCTATTGCCCTTTTAGATACCAATACTAAGGCGTCTTCAAAACTTAAAACCCCACTAGCTACTAGTGCCGAAAATTCACCAAGGGAGTGACCCGCTGTCATGTCTGGCTTTATTTCATTTTTCACCATATAGGTAATAACCGAATGGATAAACACCGCTGGCTGGGTAACTTTAGTTTGCTTTAAGGCTTCGTCTGGACCGTTAAACATAATATCGGAAATACGGAATCCGAGTATGTCGTTGGCTTGTTCAAACAATGCTTTTGCACGGCTATCGGTCTCATATAGATCTTTGCCCATGCCCGAAAATTGAGCTCCTTGTCCCGGAAATACGTATGCGTTTTTCATATACTATAAAAATAAAATTATTTGTAATGGGTGTCAGCAGTTTTAGTGCAAAGAAACTAATTTTCTAGGCATAAAAAATCAGTTTCCTTGTTTTTTTACCCACGGAAATGATAGCATGCAATAATATGGGTATTATCCTTGCAGCTTTACAGCATAAAACAACTGCAAAAGCCCAACATCTATTAAGGCTATAAATGCTCCGTTTTATTTAAGTATTATTATGCATCAAGCGCTTGGAAAATCCCTGCTTTTCAAAACTTACCATTTCAATGCACGATGCTATCGGTTTCTTGTGTATCGATACAAAAAACCAACTGCGGAAACTAAAGTTATAGACATAGATCCTAATAGCCTCACTTGGCATAAGTGAACTATTCAGTGCCTTTCTGCTATAGCCTAACTGATAGGGAAGTGTTTGTTATAGTAAAAAAATAATAATGAACTAAAAGTTGCGGGCATTAGCTAAACATTCGGACTGCGTGGTTTTGATTAATGGCTTGTATGCGGGGGCTGTTTTGGAGTATTAGTACAAAAGTATTTTGGTTTTATGCTATTTGCAATCTTGGGGGCAAATTACCATAAATTTCATCTATTTACGGAAAAGAAAAATGGCTCTTCTGTGTAGAAGAGCCATTTGATCTTGGGAGATTTGTACCACGTACGGGAATCGAACCCGTGATTCCTCCGTGAAAGGGAGGCGTC
>CAYSCJ010000076.1:0-8221 GCA_964429515.1 uncultured Taibaiella sp. | reverse complement strand
CAAGAATGAAGATGATAAAAACACGTTCATCACTCAATCTCTGAAAGTCAAAGGCTCAACTGAAGATGTCAAAACATCTATCACACTCACGAAAGTGGCTCATCTGAAACCTAAAGACCTAACTCCAGAATTCTTCGAAGAAGTATTCCCTAATTCTAATATCACTGAAGAAGATGCATTCAGAGAAGAAACAAGAAAAGCCATCGCTTCACAATTAGAAAGATATTCTAAAGAAAGATTGAACAACGATATATTCGAAATGCTCGTTCATGAAACGGATATAGAATTACCTGTGAACTTTCTCAAAAGATGGTTAGAAATCGGTGGTGAAAAACAGAAATCAACTGAAGAAGTTGAAACCGAATGGCCACAATTCGAACACCAATTGAAATGGACCTTGATTTCAGACCAAGTGATAGAAAAATATAATATCGTCGTCACAAAAGATGAAATCATTGCAGATATTAAGAACAATATCATGACTTATTTCGGTGCGACAAGTGAAGAAGACGCACCTTGGATGGCTTCTTACATCGACAGAATGATGAAAGATGACAAGACAATGGATGAAACTTATAGAAAATTAACCATCGGAAAATTATTCAATGCCATAGAGAAAGATTTGAGTGTTCAAATCGAAGAAGTGACTGACGAAGAATTTTCTAAATTAGAAAGCAAATACCACAACCACTAAAATGTTATCATTTGTCCCCTGAAGATTTCGATCTTCATGACAACAAGAGACATTCAGAATAAGAATTCCCAGACTATTCAGACCTATTTTATTTTATATTTATTAAAAGAAAATAACCTGACTTGTCTGGGAATTTTTCTTTTCTGAGAACAACAGAATCTGATTCAGAAGCATGTGAAGATTTAATACCACAATCGCATGAACCATTTGAAAACTGAACGCATTCGTAAGGCTGTCTATTTTCTATTTTTTGAGTAAAAAAAAATAATGGTCAGACCACTTCAATATGTCATCTGATAATAATCAAATGATAGATTTGAAGGCAGCGATAATTCTAGGGATTTTATATTTTTGGAATAAAAAAAAAAGAAGACAACATCACAATTGTCTTCTTTCTAGTACCACGTACGGGAATCGAACCCGTGATTCCTCCGTGAAAGGGAGGCGTCTTAACCCCTTGACCAACGCGGCGTTAATTCAATGGAGTGCAAAGGTATTGGACAGAATTAAATTAAACAAATTTTTTTAAAACTTTTTAATTGAAAATAATTTGAAGTATTTGAAAATGACAAATTCATATTGTTATATGTATTTAACGAATTAATAGGTTTTGATGTATGTGATAAATAATTTATAGATAATCAATACCTTGTAGCTACAATAAATAAATTTTAATTATAAAATTAACGAAGTGTGGATAAGAAATGCTGCATATATTAATTATATCGTTATCTTTGCATAAAGAAACATTATTTATAGATAGGGGTATATGTAATTAATGTTTCTAAAATATTAATTTAATATTATTTAATTCAGAAACAAACAACAGAAATTTAAACATGGGAAAAGTAATTGCACCAAACGCGTTGGTATTGAACAGCAGTGATGAAAAAGTTCAATTAGATTATCAAGCAGTAAAAAGCGCTGCTATGACATTGAGGGCTATCAATCATAAGTTACGCCAGCACATTGTGAAACTTATCGACGAGAATGGCAGAATGAATGTTACTGATATTTATGTGAAACTTCGTTTAGAGCAATCAGTAGCATCTCAACATTTGGCTATCTTAAGAAGAGCGAATATCGTAAACACAGAAAGAGATGGCAAATTCATACACTATACTGTAAATCATGCTAGAATTGCAGCTATATCTGAATTTGTAAAGGATTTAGTTTCTACAGACGAGAAATAATATTTCCAATCTTCGAAAAGAGCATCAACGTATATAGTTGATGCTCTTTTTGTTTGCGTCAAATTCTAAAACTTAACGGCTTAAATATGCTTATTTTGATTTAATTTTTATAATTTTGCAACGATTTTTAATACTTAAATATATAAATGCATCAATAATGGCAGTATTAGTCGGTAAAAATTCTAAAGTTATCGTACAAGGTTTTACAGGAACTGAAGGTACGTTTCACGCTACACAAATGATTGAGTACGGTACCAATGTGGTAGGTGGTGTTACCCCGGGCAAAGGTGGTTCAGAACATTTATCTCGTCCGGTGTTCAATACTGTGAAAGAAGCAGTAGATAAAGTTGGTGCAGATACATCTATAATTTTTGTTCCACCAGCATTTGCAGCAGACGCTATCATGGAAGCTGCTACTGCAGGTATAAAAGTGATTATCTGTATTACAGAGGGCATTCCAGTACAGGATATGGTGAATGCTAGAGAGTATATCAAAGGTTTTGATTGTACACTCATAGGGCCTAACTGCCCAGGTGTTATTACCGCCGAAGAAGCGAAAGTAGGTATCATGCCTGGTTTTGTTTTCAAAAAAGGTAAAATCGGTATCGTTTCTAAATCTGGTACACTTACCTACGAAGCAGCCGACCAAGCTGTTAAGGCAGGTTTGGGTATTTCTACAGCTATTGGTATTGGCGGCGATCCTATCATAGGCACTACTACAAAAGAAGCCGTAGAGCTACTCATGAATGATCCAGAAACAGAAGGCATCATCATGATAGGTGAAATAGGTGGTAATATGGAAGCGGAAGCTGCACAATGGATTAAGGAACATGGTACTAAGCCTGTAGTTGGCTTTATAGCAGGCCAAACAGCGCCTCCAGGTCGTCGTATGGGGCACGCAGGTGCTATTGTAGGTGGTGCAGATGATACTGCTGCTGCTAAAATGAAAATTATGGCAGAATGTGGCATTAATGTAGTGGCATCTCCAGCAGATATCGGTAAAACAATGGCTGAGGTTATTAATAAATAGTCGTTAAGTTTTTTTACAGTAAAAAATGGTATTACCTCCAAATTTGCACATCGCTAATTTGGAGGTTTTTTTCCCCCTAATAGGGTGTTGTACACTACCTTAAGAATACATAATTTTACCTGAATAATCATTAATAAAAATAAGTTATGAAACAGTTTATTAAGTACTTTTTCGCGGCATTGCTAGCTGTTATAGTCAGTGGCGGCGCGTTGTTGTTGATATTTTTTGGATTTCTAGGGATGTTTACCAAGTCGCTCACAAGTACGTTTAGCTCTGAAAATAAAGAGGTCGTAGACAAATTAGATGGCGCAAAGGAAATTTTGATGGTCGATCTTTCAAAGCCCTACAACGAAATATCTGATATATACTATATGAATTTGTTCTTTAACAACGGTAATGTCAATAGTATTGGTTTGTTAGACTTGCTAGCGGCTATTAAAAAAGCCAAAACCGACGATAAGATTAAAGGTATTTACCTAAAAGGAAATGCAAGTGCAAATGGCTTGGCTACCTTAGAGCAAATAAGAGATGCCGTGGAAGACTTTAAATCGTCTGGGAAGTTTGTAGTAGCCTATTCAGAAGCCTACGGGCAAACAGACTACTATGTGTCTTCTGTAGCAGATAGCGTGTATATACACCCAATGGGGGGCGTAGAAATAAAAGGTTTAGCTACTACACTTACCTTTTTTAAAGGAGCTTTAGATAAATTGGAAGTGAAGCCCGAAATATTTTACTGCGGCCAATTTAAGAGTGCTACCGAGCCCTTCCGTTTTGAAAAAATGACCGATCCTAATCGCCAACAATTGGCTGCAATGCAATCAGATGTATGGAAAGAATTTGTAAAGGCTTTTGCAGAGAAAAGCCAAAAATCTGAAGCAGAAATTCAACAGTTGGCCAACACTTATGCTGTTAGAACACCACAAGATGCTATGGACCACCAACTGGTGAATGGTATAAAATATAAAGATGAGGTAGAGGCAGTATTGAAATCACTTACACAAAAATCAGATGATGAAAAAGTGCCAGTGGTATCGGTAAATGATTATTGGAACAGCCAGTCGGCAAGCACCCATAAAGATGAAATTGCCATACTTGTGGCAGAAGGCAATATTGTAGACGGTAGAAAAACGGGCTCAGAGCCTACGATTGCATCAGAAACTTTTATTGAAGAAATAAGAAAAATAAAAGACAATGATAAAATCAAGGCGGTAGTACTTCGTGTAAACTCAGGCGGAGGTAGCGCCCTTGCTTCCGAGAACATATTAAGAGAGCTTAATTTGCTTCGCGAAAAGAAGCCTTATGTAGTAACTATGGGCGATTATGCAGCATCGGGTGGTTATTATATCGCAGCTAAGGCAGATAGCATCTATGCAATGCCCAATACGATTACAGGAAGCATTGGTGTATTTGGAATGATGTTCAATTTTGAAAATTTGATGAAAAATAAATTGGGCATTACTACCGACACTGAAAAAAATGCACCTTACGCCGATTTCCCAACATTTGGAAGAGACTTTTCAGCAGAAGAGCGTAATATTATCCAAAGTGGAGTAGATACCATTTATGCCTTATTCAAACGAAGAGTAGCAGAAGGCAGAAATATGAGTGTTGAAAGCGTTGATAGCATTGGGCAGGGGAGAATTTGGACAGGTACACAGGCATTGAAATTAGGATTGGTTGACGCCATAGGCGGCGTAGATAGGGCTGTAAAAGGCGTAGCGGCAATAGCCAATTTGAATAATTATAAAGTAGTAACGTATCCAAAACAAGAAAATCAGTTTGCCTTATTGTTGAAAATGATGAACCCTACCTCAATTCAAGAAAAACTTACTGATGATATGGCTTTACATGCTACATGGGGAGAAGCATATAGTTTTTACAAAATGCTGATCTCTTATCCCAAAAATAATGGCATACAATACTATATGATGATGCCTTACAAAATGCAAATACATTAATCATTTAATAATCCTAGCAAGAAAATGTAGCCAGTGTGTAGAATGCCTGGCTACTTTTTTTACAACAATTTTTGCTAAATTTTTGTTATAAAATCAAGAATACCGTAAATTGTTATATGATAAGTCCCTCAAAAGAAATAATAAAACTGGTGAGTTTATTGGAAGACCCCGATGAGGAGGTCTACCAAACCGTTGCAAATTCTATAATAGAATTAAAAGGCGATGCCATACCTTACCTTGAAGATTTATTAGAATCATCAACAGATACACTGACAGTAAATCGAGCATCAGCGCTTTTGGCAAAGCTTCATTTTATGGATATCGAGAGGGCATTTTCAACTTGGCTGGATAATGAGCAGCTTCCGCTACCGAACCTGTTAACGCTGTTACTTAAAATCAGAAATCCTCACGCCGATATTGCGCAGACCGAAGCTTACTTGCTTAAGCTTAGAAAGAGTATTTGGTTAGAATGCAATCAGTTTTTAACGCCCCTTGAGCAAATCAATGTTTTTATAGATATCCTATTTAAAAAACATCACATAAAAGACTATAAGTTACTATTCAAGCCAGAGTCGTACAGATTTTATTTTATAGATGAAATAACCACCAGGCAATTGGGCAGCGAACTGCTTATATGTATACTTTATTACATGTACTTTGAGCTGTTTGAAATACCGGTAAAGATTGTAGAAATTTTTCCCAATAAATACTACTGTGCTTACGTGTCGCCAATGGCCGAGAATCAGCAGCAAATCCTATGCTTTATTCATCCCGGATATGGAGAGGTATATAGCTATGAGGACCTAAATGAGAGTTTGAAACTCTTGAATGCGGATGTCTCACAAATAACCATTCTAACCAAAAAAGATGTTGTGCGCCGTTTGCTAGAGCGAATCGTATTATTGATGACTAAAGAGCATAATGTGGTAGGCGCGTATCAGGCCAATAAGTTATTGCAAATGCTCCAATAAAAACCCCTGATTATACTAATTATTTTTTTACCTTTGCTTCCTGAAAAAAACATTAAATAATTAACTATTATTATTATGCAATTTAATCCTTGGCATTCTATAGATTGTGGTGAAAACGCTCCAGAAGTAGTAAATGGAATTATTGAAATATCGAAAGGTTCGAGAGCTAAATATGAACTTGATAAGGAAACTGGCCTACTTAAATTAGATAGAGTATTACGTTCTGCTGTATTTTATCCTACCAACTACGGCTTTGTTCCTAAAACCTACTGCGATGATGGCGATCCTTTAGATATCCTGGTATTATCGTCCGAGTCTATCTTACCGATGACCTTAGTAGAAGCTAAGATAATTGGAGCTATGAAAATGATAGATGGAGGAGAGGGTGATGATAAGCTAATAGCGGTATTGAAAGATGATATGAGCGTGGCTCATTATAATGATATTTCTGAATTACCTCCTTACACCCTGAAAGAGATTCATCAATTCTTTAGCGAGTATAAGGCTTTGGAAAATAAAGTAGTCGAAATCACTGGTTTTGTGGGCGCAGCAGAAGCTAGAGCCATTACAGAGCAAGCGGTTTTGGATTATAAAGAGCAAATTGCTCCATCTTTGGTATAAGAGTATAAATTCATGCCTCGGGCTTGCATTGCAATGAAAGTGCCTACAGTATTTTAAAGCTGTAAGTTGTTTTATAACAAACTACAAAATAGCAATAGCCCCCAAAATAGCTTCGATGTATAGAATAGTGTCATAGCACGGCATCGATAGTTAGAAATAATAAACAGCGACAAGGGTAGCCAAGCTACCCTTGTCGCTTTATGCGGAATACGTAATTTTTGCTTATTAAATCCACGAAGTTGGTGGCGAAAGTTGAAAGTATTTGAATGTTAATTTCTATCTATTTTTATAATTTGGTGGCAAATTTCTTGGATTGCCATAAAGTAACACCCAAAGAAAGAGAAAAGGAATACGATAATGAACCGAAAGTAATATGATCTACTTTTGTTTGTGTAGCGGCATTGTCTAAAGCAAATATTTCAATGCTTCTACTGGCAATACCTTTTATGAAGGCATAATAATTTACTCGAATATAAAATGGGAATCGATATTGATTAAAATGATAAGAAGTTTGTAAAAACAATGCTAGATAGTCATTTGAACTTACTTGTTTAATTTTATTAAATAATACAATCCTATTGTTGTCTGCTCCTAATTGGTCGTCGTAAAAACTAATAGTTTGTGTTGGGAATTTTGATTCCTTAATTGGATTTATACTCGTTACAAAGCAACCAATACCTAACATGAATTTCTTCATTTTGGGCAAATGGAATTTGCGTGAAAATGTAAAATGAAAATTATTGAAAACATCATTTTCTTGTAATACATAAGCATGGTTTGGGAAAGTGGGATGTGTATACCTTAAGTTCATTCTCGAAAATCCGACATCGGCAGCAAAGTCAAAACGATAATTTTTTCTTTCTACTGCTATATAGGCACCAATATTTGCACTATTGTATGCAGAAAAATGAAGTGTCGGTGTTTTGTAAATACTATTAGTATAAAACATGCCACTACCAATCAAACCAGCATTAAATACAGGTTCTATATATCGCTGTGCCAAACAAGAAAATGTACTAGAAATTAATATTAGGGTCAATAAAAGGCTTGTTTTCATCTTAATAAATAGGTACTTCTTGACTGGTTTGATGGTGATAAATCTCATTTTCATATTGATAAATAATTTTAAACACAAATGGGATGGTATCTGTAGGTTTTTCTTTTAGATACATCTTATATTTATGACTACTTTCAAATTGATTATTTTTTTGCGCTTTGAGCGATTGACAATAACTTTCTACACTCATCAGACTATCTTTGTAATACAAACTCAATAAAATGATATCATTTAGCGTGTCTCCAGCTGCAATAGCATCATTATAATCAACTTCGGCAACAAAATAAATTTGCTCTAATCGATACAAGAAAACCAATGTTGGTTCGTATGGGAATGCATAAGTGTTGGTAAGCAAAAAATTGGAATTAACATTCGCTACACGATTGAATTTGTTTTCAATCAACCAATAAACCGAATCAATGCTATTGGTATCTGAATAATCCAATAGTGAATGCGTTTTATCATACAATAATGTAGAATCATTTAATTGATATTGAAATTTATAGGGAGTTATCATGATACTGTCAAAAGTAAAATAATAAGTTTGGGGCTTACAGCTTTTGATAAATGCCGGAAGAATGCCAAGAAGAACAAAAAGTAGTATGAGTTTTTTCATAAATATTGTTTAGTATTTATGCTAACATAGACGAGATTGGTGTTTGTTTAATTGGGCTAAGGCAAATAAAAATAAATAGTT
>CAYSCJ010000075.1:0-8622 GCA_964429515.1 uncultured Taibaiella sp. | reverse complement strand
GGAAACAGCCCTTTTTTTGAACAATTACTTTATTTTACCGGACAACAATAAAAAAAAATTATAAATTCATTTGTAATTGCCATAATGTGCGTGAGCCTGTTCTTTTTTTGTCGAAAATTATTGCCACTAACTAAGCGATAAATAAAATGGCCTTCTCATTCAACGCCGTGTTTGATGAATTAATAAAGTAATCTGCAAATTCAAGCTTAGAAAAGCGAGTCGGAAAATCATTTTTTATATGCTATAACTATTATCTTGTATAAAAAATGGAACTTTCTTCACCCTAAAAAAAATATAGTGTAGGCTCCGGGCACTTCCGCTACAGACATCAAAGCTGGCGTTACCTTGGGTAAATGTTGGTTTAGCCAATGCTAATAGATTTGAGGTTATTTTTTGATTGCAAATACTAGTTTTTCCTATTTTTTATACCCTTTGAGTCTAATACGCATACTGAATGATAGGAAGCAACACGTAGCATTATATTATTGAGCGCAGGACTAGTACTAAAACATTTGTTGTTGAGTAGCATTACACCGAGCTTTAGCTGATGATGCAAGCGCCTTATGTTAAACTAGCTTATTGGCTTGTAGCATATTGATTGTTTTTTGTGCTGCTAGGGATGGTGTAAACTGAAGATAGTTTTTAGGAGCACGAGCAGGTTTGGCAATAGTAGGTCTTAATTTGGGCAAAAGTAAAGTGAATGGTCTTAATAAAGACCATTCACTTTAGTAAATTATATGGTTATAGATGTGCAAAGCAGCATCTATGATGTGTTGTTAGTGCTAATTAAAGAGGTTGTGCGTAAATGCTCTCGTCTACACTTCTTTTAACACCATAGTATTGGAATGTTTTTTTGCCATAACCTTTCTTAATGTATAAGTCGGTTTTGCCTTCTTCAGGAATGGTCACCCAATCTTTAGTTTTAGAAATATTCCAACGGTAAACAGCTACACGATTATCACCTCTTCTTGTAGGCGCGTAAAACTGAATGTTTTTTTCTGTATAACCCATTTTTAGCATTTGGTCATCAGTAAATTCATCTTCTGCTACGCTTACCCAATCTCTAGTATTGGGATTGTACCAACGATAAACTGCTACTCTGTTAGGGCCTGGAGACTTAAAGCCGTAAAATATTAAAGTTTTGTCAGACCAATTCCAGTTTAGCATTTGCCCTTCTTGGAACTCACCTTCTACTACCGTGACATAGTTTCTGTCAGTTTTAGAAAACCATCTATATACAGCTACCATGTCATCACTATCTTGAGCTAGTGCCATATTTCCCATCAGCATGCTAATAGCCAAAGCAGGTACAAAGAATAATTTTTTGTTCATAATTTAATAGCTTTTTTCAGAAATCGCAACCAAAATACTATTTTTTTGGAGTACTCAATAAGATTTCTTTATTTTTTTTTGAAATATTTTCTTAAACAAATTTCGTGATACAATACTACGAAATGAAAATGATAAAAAAGAATACTTGTATAAAAAATATTAAACTTTTTTTAAGCTTACTTTAGTATTTGCAAATAGCGCCTTTTGGGCTTGTTTTTTTGAGCCAAACTATCATTCTATTGCTAATACTTTGTAAATACACACAAATATACCTACTTAAAAAGGTTTGGGCAGTTTTTTCTCGCTTTTTTTTCATAATTTTGTCGCTTGCTTTTTTGAAAAAACAAAAGCTACTTTTCACCTCATGTCGCTACCATCTATTTTAAAATACGTATACAACAACGCATCTGACGAATCTATTAAAAAAGGCAAAAAAATATTTCATACTTCGGGTGTGCAAATAACTGAATATGATACCCTAATAGGGCAAGCCATTTTTAAAGTTAGAAACGACGTTTATGCCAATTATTATAAAGTAACTGTTCTTAATTACAATCAGCCAGATAAGCTTATTGTGAGGTGCCAATGCCCTTACAACATGGGGGCTGTATGTAGGCACGAAGCGGCTACCTTGTTTCAGCTTAATGAGTTGGTGCAAAGTAATTTTTTTAGTGATGTACACATTGAATACGATCAGGCACACACTTTGCTTAGAATGCGACAAATTACGTCTCAATTTGTACGCCTTTTTTCCAATGATGAAATATTTAAAGACGCCCAAGCATTAGCAAAAAAGAAATCGGTAGAAATTACTTATGCCAAAAATGAGGAAGTACATGCAGATATTAAAGTAGGCAAGAAAGTATTTCCAGTTGTATTAAAACAAAACGAAGAGCGATATTTTGATACTTCCTGCACCTGTGAACATAAAGAGCATCCTTTGTGTGTGCACAAGGCTGCCTTATTGTTATTTATAGAGGATACCCACGGCGCTTTCTATTTTAATACCCTTCGAAACTGGGATGCACAAAAGAATAAGCTTTTAGGTATCTATGGCTATAGCCTTGAAGACGATTTAAGCGGAAAATTTGAGTTTTATTACCAAGAGGGCAAGCCTTACCTTAAGGTTTTAGATCCTACCATCAAAAAAGCAACAACGCCCTCAGAGGCTGCTATTGCTGCCGCATCTGCAGAAAATACCATTCAGAATGCAGATGTGCTTTATAGGCAAGTGGGTATTTTGCTCAATCATGATAACCCATACTATCCTTTTATCAACTTTGATTTGTTGGCTGGAGAGGTAAATGAAGAGCAAAATGCATTTCAGTCGGATATAGAAAAACTGCCAGCCAATGCTTATTTCCAACAAAGCCAATTAAGAGATAGAGATAAAGTAGTTATAGCCTCCTTGAAGAAAATACAGCCAGATGAGCTCATAAAATATATAAAGAGAAACTCTCCGTTTGGGGAATTTATGGAAAACATTGGCAAAGATTTGAAGGATAAACCCGATCAAGAACTCATTTACCAAACCTATGAATTTTACCTGCCAAGGTATAAAAAACTGTTGGATCAAATGAGCGAGTTGCCCTTGATTTACTATTTACCAAAGAATGAGAGCTTTGCCAAGAAAAACTTAGTGCAAATAAGATTTTCGGCCAAAACCTTTCATACGCATCTCTTTGTAAAGCAGCTAAAAAACAAAAACAAACAACTAGAATTACAATATAAAATAGCAGACCAAACCTTCAGGCAAGATGAAGTAAAGGTGCTTAATACCGCGTTAATACTTATAGATAATGTACTCTATGCGGCTAATGACGAGCAAACTGTAAAAACAATTGCGCAGTTATTGGTGCAACAAAACTGGGAAATAGCGGCAGCAGAGTGGGATACCTATTTGTCTGATACTTTGTTGCCTCAGATACAATACTTGTCGATAGATTTTGATAAATCATTGAAATTGACAGTAGATGGTGTGACACCCTTATTAAAATTGCACTTTAGCGAGCACGATAACAACTTGGTGTTTAAGCCCGTATTTAATTACCATGGGGTAGATAAGCAGTGGCTAGATTATGGGCCCGCCATCATAGCCGAAAAGGGAAAGGTGGTAATGATAGAACGCAACGAAGCTGTAGAGCAAACATTTCTTACCTTTTTGCGTCATGCCCACGAATCTATGTCTGAAAGCAGAAAAGCAGCCGCTTTTATTATTCACGCAGATGTAGCACTCAAAGGCAAATGGTATTTTAGCTTTATAGAGCAGCTTCAGGAAATGCAGGTACAAATAAAGGGCTATGAAACACTTAAAGAATTAAAAATTAATCCAAATAAACCCACTACAAATATACAAATAACCAGCGGAATAGACTGGTTTGACGCGGGTGTTGAAGTGCAATTTGGTGATAATGTTGTAAAGATTTTCGACATAAAGAAGGCTATCACCAATAGGCAAAGCCACGTGAAGCTTAAAGATGGTACGCTAGGCATACTTACCGATGAGTGGAAGGAGCAGTATGGCTTGATGTTTAAAATGGGTACTGTAAATAAAGATGGTCAAAGTCTTCGGTTGAAGCAAGTACATTTTTCGGTTATAGATACCATGTCGTTGGAAGTAAGTAATAATCCGTCTTTGCTGCAGCTAGCAGAAAAGAGAGATAGGCTCAACTCCTTCGATTTTGATAAACATTTAGAAGATATTGCGCTGCCAGAGAATGTAAATGCACAATTAAGGCCCTATCAACAAGCGGGTTTCAAATGGTTTCAGTTTTTAGAGGAAACCAGTTGGGGCGGTATCCTTGCAGATGATATGGGTCTGGGTAAAACCCTTCAAACGCTAACTTTTTTACAATCGCTGCACAATCAAAATCCTGATGCCAGATTTTTGGTAGTATGTCCTACGTCTTTAATGTATAACTGGGAGAGCGAAATAGGCAAATTTACCCCATCACTTAGTTACCATATACACCACGGAAGCAATAGGAATCAATACGATATTATTAAGCATCCGGTGAATGTTTTGATTACCTCGTACGGTACGCTAAGAAGCGATATCAAAAAGCTGGTAGAAATAACATTCGATTACATAGTTTTAGACGAATCGCAGGCGATAAAAAATCCCTTATCGCAGGTAGCCAAAGCAGCATTGATATTGAATGGTAAAAATAGAATAGCACTTTCGGGTACGCCTATTCAAAATAACACCTTCGACCTATATGCACAAATGAATTTCTTGAATCCAGGCATGTTGGGTAGTATGGAATTCTTTAAAAGCGAATTTGCAACGCCAATCGATAAAATGCAAGATGCTGACGCTAAAATGCATTTGAAAAAACTTATTAATCCCTTCTTGCTGCGCAGAACTAAAGAACAGGTGGCACCAGACTTGCCGGCTAAGTCGGAAATGATTATGTATTGTGAGATGGGGGCGAAGCAACGCAAAATATACGATGCTTATAAAAATAGCTTTAGAGCGCAAATACTGGGTGAGATAGAAGAAAAAGGTATAGAACGCAGCCAAATGTCGATACTTACAGGGCTTACAAAATTGCGTCAGATATGTGACTCTCCGGCGATATTAAAGAATGAAGACTATGAAAATCACTCTATAAAAATAGAAGAAATAGCTCGAGAAATGGCAGAGAATATGCAAGGCCACAAGGCTCTTGTTTTTTCTCAGTTCTTAGGTATGCTGCACCTCATAAAAGAAGAGCTTGAAAAACTTAAAATACCTTACGTGTATTTTGATGGTAGCACTACCTCGGCAGATCGAGAAAAAGCTATTCAAACTTTCCAAAGTGACGATAATTGTAGGGTATTTTTAATATCCTTAAAAGCGGGTGGAGTAGGGCTCAATCTTACAGCGGCAGATTATGTATATTTGGTAGATCCTTGGTGGAACCCAGCTGTAGAGCAACAAGCAATTGATAGAACGCACCGTATAGGGCAAACTAAAAATATATTTGCCTACCGCATGATTTGTAAAGATACCATAGAGGAAAAGATTATAAAGCTACAAGAGCGAAAATTGGGATTGGTGAAGGACTTGATTTCTGACGATAATGCCTTCCTTAAAAAGCTTACTCGTGAAGATGTAGAATACCTATTGAGTTAATCTTCCTCGCGATTACGTATTGGATTCTTTGCCGCATAAAAATACTGCTTTTTTTAAAGCGTAAAAAGGTATAAACACACATTTAGCATAAGGTAGTGTCATTTCCATTCAATCGGAATCAATACATGACACTACCTTATATTTAACCGCAAGAAGTTGTTATTTCACACACTTCTTGTATTGGTATATATGCCTATTTTTTTTAAATTAAATCTTACGAAATTACTTCATAACACCAACACTAAATTCTTAATTTTGTAAGTCTATACCCAATTATTATATCACAGCCACAATACCATTTAACATTGAAAGCCATCGTATTTTATCTTGCCTTACCATTCGTGTATCTTTTGTCGATTTTGCCTTTTACAATTCTGTATGTTTTATCAGACTTTTTTTACTTTGTACTCTACAAAGTTATTGGGTATAGAAAAAAGGTGGTGATGACCAATTTACGCAATGCATTTCCAAAAAAAAACGAACAGGAGCTTCAGCAAATCTGTAGTGATTTTTACAAGCATTTGTGCGACTTGTTTTTAGAGGTTTTTCAGACGCTAACTATTAGTAAAAAGAAAATGCTGCAACATTGTAGTTTCAAGCCCGAGGCACAAGCATTGTTTACCCAATTAGCCCAAGAAGGCAAAAGTGTGATATTAGTTATGGGTCATCAAGGAAACTGGGAATGGGCCGGAAATACCTTTAGCGCACTTATCCCTTCGCAGTTGTATGTGATATATCATCCATTGGCTAATCCGTATATGAATAAGTTGGTAGTGAAAATGCGAACTAGATTTAATACCAAGCTCATTGCCATGAAGGAAACTTTTAAAGAAATGCTAGCGTTGAAATCAGAAATTAATACTACAGCTTTCATAGCCGATCAAACACCGAGTTCTCCTAAAGGCTCGCATTGGATGACATTCTTGAATCAAGATACTCCCGTATTTTTAGGTACCGAACGCATTGCTAAGAAACTGAATTACCCCATAGTGTACGCATTTGTGAAGAAAGTAAAAAGAGGATACTATGAAATAGAGGCAGAGCTGCTGTTGGAAGACCCCTCTTTAATGCCCGAAGAAGGAGCCATCACCGAGTTGCATACCAAACGTTTGGAGCAAGATATTTTGGCACAGCCCGAAACTTGGTTATGGTCGCACAGAAGATGGAAACACAAACGACCTGTTGCACAAGCATGATAAGAATGCGAAATAAAATGATTATCTTTGGAGGTTGTAAATAATAGAAAAATCTAACTATTTTAATGAGTGAAATAGCTTACAGAAGTGGCAAAACGCTTATTTTAGCCACTAAGGATTTTGTGCAAGAGGATAGTGCTAAAAGTTGGTGGTATATGCTCAGTACCTTATTCTTGTTATTAATGAGTATGTCTGTAGCCTTATTTGCACCATGGTTTTTGCTGCAGCTATTGGCAGGCATATTTCAAGGCTTGCTTATGGTGCGTTTTTTTGTGGTATATCATGATTATTTACATCATTCCATTCTTCAAAAGTCCAAGCTAGCAAAGTTCATAATGACGGTATTTGGACTATATATCCTAGCCCCTACAAGCATATGGAAGCGCTCGCACGATTATCATCACAATCATAATTCTAAGTTGTTTAGCGCAAGTATTGGTTCGTACCCAGTGGCTACTAAACAAAAGTTTAGTAAGATGAGTAAAAAAGAACGTATCACATATTTGGCTATTCGTCATCCATTAACGATACTGATGGGCTACTTTTCTATGTTTATTGTTGGAATGTGTTTGCAGTCCTTGCTGAGCAGTCCTAAAAAGCATATCGACTCCCTAATAGCGCTCCTATTGCATGCCCTGCTTATAGGAGTGGTCTTTTCTTTTTTAGGGTGGGAGGCTTGGCTTGCTGGTGTTATGTTGCCCTTCCTTTTGTCTACTGCTTTAGGTGCCTACTTGTTTTATGCTCAACACAATTTTCCAGGTGTTATTTTTCAGGCTAACGAAGACTGGGCTTACGAAACCGCAGCCTTAAAATCATCGTCTTATATGAAGCTTAATGCCTTTTGGCAATGGGTAACGGCCAATATAGGCTATCATCATATTCACCATCTCAATTCTAGAATACCCTTTTACAGGCTTCCCGAAGCCATGAAGATGATGCCCGAATTGCAGCATGCTACCGTCACAACCTTGAAGGTAAAAGATATAGTAGCCTGCCTGAAGCTGAAAATATGGGACCCTGAATTGCAAAAGATGGTGGCTGCGGATGGAAAAGTTACGTATTAGCCTTTGGGTTTTAATAGGTATTGTTTGGAATGATTAAAAAACATCTACCCTGAAATACCTTTTCTGTATAAATTGGCGTATTTTTATAACCATTATTTTAAAATGAAATTTATGAAAATAATAGCTTGCCTGTGTGTAGCATTTTTATTGGGATTGGGCTATAGCCATGCACAAGTGGACGATAGCACTAAGAACGATGCACCTTTGCAGGTAGAACAACGAGCCACATTTCCAGGAGGAAATCATCTAATAAATAAGTATGTGTCAGATAAGTTAGCCTACCCTAAGGATGCTATTGCTGAGGGTGTGGAGGGTAGAGTGAATGTTACTTTTTTTATTGACAAAGAAGGAAAAGTAAAAGACGCCAAAGTAGTAAAATCGCTGCACCCTTCTTTAGATAAAGCCGCAATTGATGTCATTAAAGGTATGCCAGATTGGGAGCCAGCGATGTATAGCGGTAAGCCTGTAAAGTCAAGCTATACGCTACCAATTAGTTTTAAATTAACGAAATAGTTTATTACAAACTTTATTAGTGCCTTGCTTTTTACCAGTAAGGCACTATTGTTTTATATAGCATGCTAAAATATGGCTTATGATTGTATTTCTTTTTTATACCTAATCTTATTTTGCCTCGGCAATTAATGACAAAAAATCTCTAAGGAATCCTTTGGGCTTTATAATATCTTCTGGGTGAAGAATATTCTTAATTTCCTCATCAATTCTGCCTCTTAAATATTCCCATTTGATAGCAAACAAAAAGCAACGAAGCACTAAGTAAATCGCTGTTTTTTGGACAAGAAAAAAAAGCATTTAAAATTTAAGAACAAAAAAGCGGGACTTTATAATAAAGCCCCGCTAAGCGGTGAGAGAGGGATTCGAACCCCCGGACCTGTAACAGTCAACGGTTTTCAAG
>CAYSCJ010000074.1:0-9288 GCA_964429515.1 uncultured Taibaiella sp. | reverse complement strand
ATTGGTTTCCGGCGCAGAAAAAAGGCTATAGCGGTGTAGGAGTGATAACGAAACTAGCGCCCATGGAAGTATTTTATGGTAATGCTATTGAGCAAAGTGACGCCGAAGGCAGAGTGCTGAGGCTCGATTATCAAGATTTTTCATTAGTGAATGCCTACTTTCCAAGTGGCTCTTCTGGCGAAGACAGACAGGTGTATAAATACCAATGGCTAGACGAGTTTTATGAATATATTTCTTGCCTAAAATCGGAAGGTAAATCTTTGATAGTTGCGGGAGATTATAATATTTGCCATAAAGAAATTGATATACATAATCCAAAATCTAATAAAGACTCAAGTGGCTTCTTGCCAGAAGAACGCGCATGGATGGATAAATGGTTTGAAAATGGAATGATAGACAGTTTCAGACATGTAAATAACGACCCACACCACTACAGTTGGTGGAGCTTTAGAGCCAACGCTCGGGCTAATAATAAAGGTTGGCGTATCGATTACATCAGCACCTCGGAAGATTTAAAACACAAAATTACAGATGCTGCGATTTACCCAGATGTTGTGCACTCCGACCATTGCCCCGTTTACGTTTCATTACAACTTAGTTAATTAAACACAATAATGAATTGGAATCAATTATTCACAACTCAAAGACTACACGAAAGCAAAGAAAAAAGTAAAGATGCCCGAAAAATACGCACTTCCTTTGTAAGAGACTTTGATAGAATTGTATTTTCTGCCCCTTTTAGAAAATTACAAAATAAAACACAAGTGTTTCCGCTACCAGGCGTGGAGTTTGTGCACAATAGGCTCACCCATTCATTAGAAGTGGCTAGCGTTGGACGATCGATAGGTAAAACAGTAGGTGCCCAAATAGCAGCTAATTCCACCCAAGAAGAAGCTGATTTTAAAGATTTTTACGAACACGAATTAAGCAATGTTATTGCAGCAGCTTGTTTAGCACACGATATAGGTAACCCTCCTTTTGGGCATTCGGGTGAAGACGCTATCAGAAATTATTTTATAAATCTTAAAGGAGATGCTCAACGTATACTCCAGCAGTCGCTGAGCAAAGAAGAACTCGCCGACTTCGAAAGATTTGAAGGCAATAGTAATGCTTTGAGGCTACTCACACATTCTTTTAGCCAAAACGATTCTGTTTTTAACCTAACACTCACTACATTAGCAAGCATCATTAAGTATCCAACGGCTTCCTTCCAGGGGTTCTTAAAAAATAGCGGTGTCGCTTCTAAAAAGGCAGGCTACTTTCAAGCCGATAAAGATGCTTTTCTGAAAATCATGGAGGCCTTTCAACTGCCACAGTTACAAAATGGTGCCTACGCACGACATCCATTTGTGTACCTTACCGAGGCTGCCGATGATATTTGTTATAGAATCATTGATATAGAAGATGCAGAAAGATTGGGGATAATCACATTAGACGAAGTACAAGCGCTCTTCCTTCCTTTTTTTGAAGAAGAACAAGGGTACAATAACATAAAAATGGTGCAACAAAATCTCGAGGCCATCAAGGGAGCATCGCAAAAAGTACAATACATACGTGCTAGATGGATAGGACTGATGGTAGATAAATGTGCCGCCGCCTTTATGAATAATGAAGATGCTATTTTAGCGGGAACCTATAATACCTCTTTGCTGGAAGATATACACCCTCGTTTTACAACTTTAATTAAAAATGTTAATATTTTTTCTTTAGAAAAAATCTATAAACACAAAAACGTAGTAGAAGTAGAGTTAGCAGGCTTCAATGTTATTGGTACACTGCTCGAAGCATTTATTGAAGCATTGATTTATGAAAACAATTTGAAATCTGAAAAATTACTTCAGTTAATTGATCCTTTGTATACTATTGACAGAAATAATCAAAGCCTCTATCAAAATATACTTAGTATAGTAGATTTTATTTCGGGAATGACCGATAACTTTGCTATCGATTTATATAGAAAAATTAAAGGTATTGAAATTGCAGGCTTGGCAAGGTACTAAGCTGCTGCATAACACTATGGATAAGACGATATTTCAAAAAAACTTTTTTCCTCTGATACCAGAACAACCCGGCATCTATCGTTACTATAGTGCCGACAAGAAGCTTTTATACGTAGGTAAGGCCAAAAATCTCAAAAAGCGGGTATCTTCTTATTTTTCAAAAAATCATACCGATAGTAAATTATTAAAGTTAGTATCACTCATTCAAAACATTGAATGGACGCTCACTGGTACCGAGCACGACGCCTTCTTGATGGAGAACTCGCTTATCAAGCACTTTAAGCCACCCTTCAACATTCGGCTGAAAGATGATAAAGCGTACCCTTTTTTGGTTATCAAAAAAGAACCCTTTCCTCGAGTTTTCCTTACGCGGCAAAAACTTAAAGACGGTGCCGAATACTTAGGCCCATTTACCACCGTAGGTGCAGTGTATGAAATGCTAAAGGTGATAAAAGCCAGCATTCCCTTACGCACCTGTGCACTGCCACTAAATGTCAAAAATATACAAAACGGCAAGTTTAAGGCCTGCTTAGAGTATCATATAGGAAATTGTAACGCGCCTTGTATCGGTCTGCAAACCGAAGAAGCCTATCTGAAAAATGTGCAGTATATAAGAGATGTTTTCAAAGGAAATATTGGTACAGTTGTGCTTGCTTTAAAACAACAAATGCAAGATCATGTTGCAGCTTTGGAATTTGAAAAGGCTCAAGTGGTGAAAATGAAACTCGATCAATTAAAAAACTATCAAAGTCAATCTTCGGTAGTGAGCAGCCATGTGGGGAATGTAGATGTGGCCACAATAATTGTGCAGTCCAATACGGCATTTGTGCACTTTATGGTAGTGGTAGACGGTAGGGTATTGCATAGCAAAAATGAGATAATCAAATTAGAAATAGATACAGAGTCGCCCGAAGATATACTTTCGCACGTAGCAGCGCAAATGCATGCCCTCTTTCAATCAGAAGCCAAAGAATTAATCACCCACCTGCCTGTAGCTACACTCGATCCTAATATAGAAGTGGTACTACCCAAATCGGGTTTTAAAAAGAAGCTACTAGATTTGAGTTTCAAAAACAATGAATTTGCTATACAAAGCCAAAAGAAGAAAGCCTCTTTGGTACTAAAACAACATACCGAGGAAGCTATGGCAGATACTTTATTGGGCATACAGGATGCACTGCACATGTCGCAATACCCCGATCATATTGAATGCTTCGATAACTCCAATTTTCAAGGAGCATTTCCGGTTGCAGCTATGGTGTGCTTCAAAGATGGGCTACCCTTTAAGGCAGGATACAGAAGATTTCATATCAAAACTGTGGCAGGTATCAATGATTTTGCCTCTATGGCCGAGATAGTATACAGACGCTATAGCAAAGTACTAGCCAATAACGAGGCGCTACCAAAGCTCATCATTATAGATGGTGGCAAAGGCCAATTGTCGGCTGCAATGGAAAGTATAAAGAAACTAGATTTGGTAGATAAAGTTACGGTAATTGGTTTGGCAAAAAGAGAAGAGCTTATCTTCATGCCTGGTCAGTCTGAGCCGATAAATTTGCCCTTCAATAGCCCCGAGTTATTACTCATTCGCAGCATCCGCGACGAAGTACACCGGTTTGGTATCACCTTTCATCGCGAGACGCGCTCTAAAGGAACGATTAAAAACGAATTGGAAGATATAAAAGGCATTGGAAACAAAACAGCACAAACATTGCTACAGCATTTTCGTTCTGTAGCAAAAATTAAAGCAGCAACTTTAGATGATTTGCATAAAATAATAGACTATAAAAAAGCACAATTAATCTATCATCATTTTCACACCAAACAATCAACATAAAAGAAAATTAATACACGTGGTAGCAGCAATATTTGACATGGATGGCCTTTTACTGGATACAGAACCTCTTTGGTGCGTAAGTATGTTAAGGGTAGCAGAAAAACACAGCGTTAATATAAGGAGCGATTTTTTTAGCTATACAAGCGGACTACGAATTAACGAAGTAACCGCATTTTGGCAACATAAATTTGGCTGGAAATCCAGCATCCATTCCGACGGATTGGCCGAAGAAATAGTAGAAGATATTATCACGCTTTCTATGGAGCAGGGGCGGGTTATGCCCGGAATTGTCGCGCTGCTAGATGAACTAAAGCAAGCCAAGGTAAAAATAGGCGTAGCCACTTCATCGCCTCAATACATGATGGATACATTATTACAACATTTCCATTTGGCTCCCTATTTTGATGTTACCGTATCGGCCGAACACGAACACTATGGCAAACCACACCCTGCTGTATACTTAAAGGCTGCACAAATACTTAATGCTAACCCCTGGCAATGCCTAGCTTTTGAAGATAGCTTAAATGGTGTAATAGCCGCAAAATCGGCTAGAATGCAGGTTGTAGCAGTGCCCGATGAAAATAATGTAAATAATCCTAAATTTGCAATAGCTGATGCAGTTGTAAGTAGCTTAGAGGGCTTCAGTTTGAAAAATATTGAACAATTAATAAAAATATAATAGATTGGAAATTAAGAAAATTTGTTGCATAGGAGCAGGTTACGTAGGTGGTCCTTCTATGGCAGTTATAGCTCAAAAATGTGAAGATATTACTATCACGGTCGTAGATGTAAATGAAGCCAGAATACAAGCTTGGAATGATGAAGACGTAACTAAAATTCCAGTGTATGAACCAGGATTGCCCGAAGTAGTAGCGTCTGCTAGAGGCCGAAACTTGTTCTTCTCTACTGATGTGGAAAAGGCTATTGCAGAAGCAGACATGATTTTTATTTCTGTTAATACTCCTACAAAAGATTATGGTATTGGAAAAGGTAAAGCCGCAGACCTCAGATACATTGAGGCTTGTGCTCGCCAAATAGCTCGTGTGGCTACATCAGATAAAATTATTGTAGAAAAATCTACCATACCCGTGCGTACAGCTTCTACAATTAAAGAAATCCTGAACCACGTTGGTAATAAAGTAAATTTCCAAATACTTTCCAACCCCGAATTCTTAGCCGAAGGCACAGCTATCTCAGATTTGATTCATCCAGACAGAATATTAATTGGGGGCGATATAGACACGAAAGAAGGACAAATTGCTATTCAGAAATTAGTGGATATCTACCGCAAATGGGTGCCCGAAGAGCGAATTATTACCACCAATATTTGGTCTTCTGAATTGTCAAAACTCACCGCCAATGCGTTCTTGGCGCAACGCGTTTCATCTATCAACTCCATATCCGAACTGTGCGAAAGAACCGGAGCTGATATTACCGAAATATCGAAAGCCATCGGCGCCGACAGTAGAATAGGTAGTAAATTCCTTAACGCGTCAGTAGGCTTTGGTGGCTCTTGTTTCCAAAAAGATATACTTAACTTAGTATATATAGCCCGAAGCTATAATCTACAAGAAGTAGCCGACTATTGGGAGCAAGTAATACGCATCAACGAACACCAAAAGAAAAGATTTGCATACCAGCTGATTCAAAAACTCCATAACTCCGTAGCTGGAAAAAAAATTGCAATGCTCGGTTGGGCATTTAAAAAAGATACCAACGATACCCGAGAAACACCCGCTCTTGCTGTTGCAGATATTTTATTGACAGAACAAGCCCACTTAGCTATTTACGACCCCCAAGTGCCAGCAGAACAAATAAAATTAGATTTGGAAAAATTTGGTTGGGACGAACAAGCAATTCAGGATAGAGTAATAATTTATGATAACGCCTATAGCGCCGCTGAACAAAGCTACGCCGTAGCTATACTCACAGAATGGGATGAATTTAAAACATTAGACTGGACACAAATTTATCATTCAATGATACGTCCTGCGGCTATTTTCGATGGTCGAAATGTATTATCGGCAATTTCAATAAAAGCTATTGGTTTCCAGTATTTTGCAATTGGTAAATAATCACTTTAAGTCCTTTTAAACACACATATTATTCTTCGCCTATGAAAACAGTACTGATTACAGGAGCTGCTGGCTTTGTAGGCGCTCATTTATGCGATAGAGCTCTTGCAATGGGCCTAAGGGTTATTGGTATGGACAATATGATTACCGGTAATATGGCCAATATCGAGCATTTGTTGCCATTGCCCGATTTTAAATTCCTACACCACGACATTACCAATTTTGTACACGTTTCTGGAAACCTCGATTATATATTGCATTTTGCATCGCCAGCCAGCCCAGTCGATTACCTAAAATACCCCATTCAAACACTAAAAGTGGGAGCCCTAGGTACGTACAACCTCCTTGGCTTGGCAAAGGAAAAATCAGCTAAAATTTTAATCGCCTCTACATCTGAAGTGTATGGCGACCCCCTCGTACACCCCCAAAAAGAAGATTATTGGGGTAACGTAAATTGTGTGGGTCCCAGAGGAGTGTACGACGAAGCTAAACGCTATCAAGAAGCCATCACAATGGCTTACCACCAAACTCACGGACTGCAAACGGCCATCGCAAGGATATTTAATACTTATGGGCCCAAAATGCGACTGAATGACGGACGCGTAATGCCCAATTTTATTACCAATGCGCTTGCTAATGAAGATATAGAGATATATGGTGATGGCAACCAAACCAGATCCTTTTGCTATATAGACGATACCGTAGATGCTGTGTTTAAATTATTGTTCGCTAATTACCATTTACCTGTCAATATCGGGGGCGACGTCGAACTATCTATAGCAGCCCTAGCTCAAAAAGTAATTGAAGCGACTAATTCAAGCTCCAATTTGCATTTTTCTAACAAAAGAAAAGACGATCCCTACAGGCGAAAACCCGATATCTCCTTAGCTAAACGAATTCTTGACTGGTCTCCTCAAGTAACGCTAGAAAGCGGTTTACGCAATACAGTGCGTTATTTTCAGCAAAAAGCACAAGAATGCTAAATGCAAAAACTAATTGACTATTAATCACTAAAAAAATGGACAAATATTTAACTATTTGTTTTAAAATGAATTGTGTTATTTTGATAATTAAATATTGGCTAATTAATCATGTTTTTTTTCAATAAAGAGAAGAAAAAAAGAAAGGAAAAGGTAAACTTTGATATTGGTGCCTACTTGCAAGTAGACATACATTCTCATCTTTTGCCCGGAATAGACGATGGTGCAGAGGATGTAAACGCATCTTTGACACTCATCAATGGATTGGTAGAAAAAGGTTTTAATAAAATAATTACCTCACCACACGTGATGGCTGATATCCATAAAAATACACCCGAAACAATCAGTGCCGCTTTTTCACAACTACAACCATCCATAGAAAACGGCAAAATATCAGTTCCTTTTAGTTACGGTGCAGAATATTTACTAGATGAAATGTTTCTCGATAAATTGAAAAATAAAGAAGTACTACCACTTTTTGACAATTACCTATTGGTAGAAACGCCATTTCTTTATTTGCCCCTTAACCTCGAACAATACATTTTTGAAATCCAAGCGGCAGGCTTCATCCCCATAATAGCGCATCCAGAAAGATACCTGTATATGTTCAACCAACAAGATTGGTACTTTAAGCTCAAAAAATTAGGTTGCAGCCTGCAAATGAATTTGCTTGCAATTACAGGCTACTATGGCAAAATGGAAAAAGATATTGCGAAGTTTCTTTTAGAAAATAATTTGTACGAGTTCTTCGGCTCAGATATGCATCATGGCAGACACCTAAGAAGACTCCAAGAGTTTGAAATAGATGTAGATATAGCTAAATTGTTAGACAAAAATTATAACAATATTAGAAATAGAGCCTTGATGTAATAATCAATAGAATTAATTCGTTACTTGTACAGTTATTATTTTTACCTTTGTATGTTATGATTCCAAAAAGTATTTCAATAGCCCTCACGTTATTTATTGCCAATATATCAATTGCACAATCCCAAAACCTTGAAAAAATTATAGGTAGGGTAGGGAATAATATCATTTTAAGTTCCGATATCAATGTATTGTATGAACAAGAACTGAAAAATAACGCTTACGAACGCCAAATTACGAAGTGTAAAATCATGTATGAAAGCATGGTTCAACAACTTCTGGTTGCTCAAGCCGCTAGAGATAGTGTTATCGTTACTAACCAAGAATTAGAATCGGCACTCGACGAAAGAATTAATTACTTCATTGGAATGGCCGGAAGTAAAGAATCGTTAGAAAAACAAACCGGAAAAACAGTTTATCAAATAAAAGAAGAACAAAGAAGCTTTTTTAGAGACAGACTTACCTCCGAAGCCATGCAACGTCAAATAGTTGGTAACGTGAAAGTAACTCCTTTTGAAGTTCAGAAATTCTTCGAATCACTACCTATGGACAGCTTGCCCGTGATTCCTGCTTCTGTGTCGGTAGCCGAAATTATCTTCAAACCCAAAGCCTCACAAGAGATGGAAGACTATGCCAAAGAAAAATTAGATGGCATACGAAAAGACATCGTTGAAAAAGGAAAATCATTCTCTACAATGGCAGGCATCTATGGTATGGATCAAAGCAAAGATGTAGGTGGTGACTTTTATATGGAAAAAGAACAAACAGACCCATTGTTCTTCACTGCTGCTATGAAACTACAGCCAGGAGAGATTTCGCAGGTGTTTAGAAGCAAATTCGGATACCATATCGTACAAATGGTAAAAAAATATTCCAATACTTCAGCCAAAGTTAAACACATTATCATAATACCCGAACTCACACAAGCCGACTATGAAAGAGTGCAATTATTAGCAGATTCGGTTTACAAGCTTCTTGAAGACAAAAAAATTACTTTTAACGAAGCCGTCATGAAGTATTCTGATGATGAATATGCAAAACTTACAGGAGGCTATATCATGTCGCCAAGCAGATCGGCAAGTTTGGCAATGACCGATTTAGACCCCTACACGGCTACCAACGTTACAAAAATGAAAGTAGGGGATTTCTCTAAGCCACATTTACATACTAACCCGATGACAAATGCACGAAGCATCAGAATCATTTCGTTGAGAGACCAAGTTGAGCCCCACAGGCTGAATATGAAGGACGACTACGCTCTTATTCAACAACAAGCATTAAGCGTCAAACAAGCTGATTATTTAAAAAACTACATCCAGAAAATAGTTCCTAATTACTACATTCAGCTCGATGAAGAGTTTAAGGGCTGCTCCGAGTTTTCGTCGTGGGTACCGTATACTAAACGATAGTAAAAATAATAAATTTGTTTTTTTATTTTGAAAATCAAATTCTAAATACCTATATTTGCAACCCGAAATGGAGAATATAGCTCAGTTGGTTAGAGCGTCGGATTGTGGTTCCGAAGGTCG
>CAYSCJ010000073.1:0-9471 GCA_964429515.1 uncultured Taibaiella sp. | reverse complement strand
GATAATAAAAATCAAGTAAATTTAATAACATTGTACTAGGCAAGATTTGCGAGCGCAGCGAAGGGAAATACAAATAACACCTATTTTGAGAATTTATTTTCCCAAAAACCTTAAATTTGTCTTATTAAAGTCGTAATTTAGTTTAAAACCCTTAACAATTCCCGATTATGACTATTGCTGAACGTATAAGACTGACAAGGCAACAAAAGGAACTGTCGCAAAAAGACCTTGCCGATAAAGCTGGGGTAAACATTAAATCCTTGTCACGATATGAGCTGGGTGCTTCGGTTCCTCCTGCCGATGCTTTAAAAGCTATTTCGGAAGCTTTGGGTGTATCTGCCGATTATCTGCTTGACAATAAACAAGTACAAATTACAGATACGGAACTGATGCAAAAATTTGAAGTTGTACAACAGTTGCAGGGAGATACCAAAAGACTTGTCAATAATTTTTTGGATATTGTCATCAGGGATTTTAAAACCAAGCAAGCCTATTCGCAATAAAAACTCAAAGCTTATGTACACTACATATCATTTCAAATCGGTGGCAGAAATTAATGCCGATATTATCGAAGCCATTAAAATAGCCTTCAAGGGCAAAGCCGTTTCCATTACTATAAAAGAAGAAACGGAAGATAACACAAGCGATATTCCAGAATGGCAGATGCTTTTGGCACTCAAAGAAAAAGAAAACATAGAGCAGGGTAATACGGAACTCAAAAACTGGAATGATGTAAAAAACAGCTTTAATTTTAAATCCTGATGCCGTATTCCGTTATTACCACTACCAATGCCAGAAGGGATATTCAGCAAGCTATTGACTGGGAAGATGAAAGAAGCTCCGGTTTAGGTAAGCGTTTCCTTGATGACCTCAACCAAAGGCTCAATGATATTGCTGCCGTACCTAAATTAGGAAGCGTACGCTACCAAAACATCAGATGCACACATACCGAAACGTTTCCGTACCTCATTCACTACTTTGTAGATGATGATAAGCAAACGGTATATATTCTTAGAGTACTCAACTCCAAAAGAAAACCAATATGGGAATAATTCTGACCACTGCAAATAAAAATGTAGCCACTCTATAAAAAAGATTTCTCGCAAGGTTTAATATACCACAAAAAACCGCCACTCCAATTAAGAAGTCGAGATTTTATTATCAGTAAAAAGCTTACAAAGACATATTCGTGAGCCGTATCGCTATTATCAACGGCACTACCATTATCAAAATAATCAACAAAATATTCTTTATAGTAAAAGGTTTTTTGCTCTCATACTTCACAAGTATCGCCTTGGACTTCTTACGGTAATAAAAATACCAAACCAAAAAAAACAGCAATATTACAAAGGGGAACATTAAATATTTTCTCCGTCCATAACTCAACCCTGTACCCCATTCAAGTGGATTAGTATGGGTCGAAAAGCGATAAATAGAATAAATTAAAAACAAGTGGATGATAAACGAAAATATAACAAGCGTTGCAGGAATAAACGTTGAATCGTCTTTGCTTTTCCACTCAAAGTATTTATAAAAGAACCAAAAAATGAAGTTGTACATAGTTAATCGAATAAATTTTCTGTAATTGATTTTCTGGTTACTCCCGTAGTAATTAAATCCGCAGTAAGCCACACCAAACCAATGCCCCAACCGACAGGACCTGTTCCAAGTAAAAATGTTTGTGCTCCACCTATAATTAAATCCGCAGTATGATGGTTTTTCCAACCGCCTTGAGATGTCGCTCCATCCATTGTAGTTATTACCATACTTACTACTCCTAGTCCAGTTGCCGTTCTTGAGCTAATCTTAGCAACTTTAGCTATATCATCGGTGTAGTTGGCACTTTGCTTAATCAGTACAGTTCCCATTTCTATGGTAGAGGGTACTACACTTGTTGCTCCTACTACATTGTTGGCGGTATTCCAGCCCTCACCCCCGTTTTGTTGCTGCCCGCCTCTTGCTATTAGTGGCAGTTCTCCGCGAACCGATTCTACATAATCATCAATATTTGCTCCAATAAATTTTAAATACTCCAAAGATAACTCTGGGCCATCAACGGAAGATATGTACAAAAAACTTACAAAAAGCCCATACGCATTCGGCTCAGCATTAAACCTAGGTAGCTTGGTATAATCGTTGGCTGTATTAGCACTACCATAAGACGCACTAGTCCCGCCACTCAAACCATTTTGCCACCTAAAATAAAGTACGCATCCATCGCCGCTCTGCTGCTGTATATATTACAGGTATTTATTCAAGCATAATCACATCAATAAGCCCCTTAACCGCTGCGTAAATAAGCGTTACTCATTCTTATATTATCAATGAAGATAATAAAAATCAAGTAAATTTAATAACATTGTACTAGGCAAGATTTGCGAGCGTAGCGAAGAGAAACGGATACTATCTGATTGACAAAACTTTTATCTTTTTTATAAAACAAAATTGTTCCGTAAATTTGTATAATAGCATCGTTTAATGTTCAATTAGATACTTATGAGTTTTGGAAAGCGCTTATTGGAAGCAAGAAAAAAGAAAGGCATAAGCCAGGAAGAACTGGCAGAAAAATTAGGCACTAAAGGGCCAGCAATCGGTCGCTATGAACGTGACGAGATGAAGCCCTCTATTGAAGCTGCTGCTAAAATGGCCAACTTCCTTGATGTTTCTTTGGACTGGCTCGTTGGACATACCGATTTGGAACTCGACAAATCTATGATTAAACGCATTCAGGAAGTGACCAAAATGAAAGCAACAGACAGAGAACACGTATTTGCAATGTTGGATGCTTTTATTGCTACTAGCAAAATGCAGGGATTCTTAACCGCTAAATAATTTTCAATCATGAACCTCCAGTATATTTCAGACAGCAAAGGAAACACCACAGGTGTGTATATTCCTATCAACGAGTGGAACTTGCTCAAAAATAAATACAAGGGTATTGAAGACGAAGTTGCTGATGCTGTACCCACTCGGCATAAAGAGATTGTGCTTAACAGATTGGCCGATTATAACAAAGACAAAACGCAGGCTTTGGATTTTGACACAGCTATGGATGACATCGAAAATGAACTCTAAATGTACGTGACCATTATTTTACCATTAGCCAAAGCCGACATTAAAGAAGCCGCACTATGGTACAACAAACAACAAGCCGGACTGGGCAATCGATTTGCCAAAGAAGTGCGTGCTAAAGTGGCTGACATCAAAGCCAATCCTTTGGCTTACAGTATTCGTTATGGTGAGGTGCGTACCGCCATCCTTGATGTATTTCCTTTTATGGTGCCATTTTGTCATTGATGATAAAAACATTCTCATTACTGCCGTACTGCACACAAGCCTTAATCCTGATAAGTGGGGGGATAGGTAAATTCAAAGACTTCTTTAATAAAAATGTAGCTGCGCTATAACAAAGATTTTCATATACAAAAACAAAACCGCCACCTCAATTACGAAGTGGCGGTTTTACTTATGTAGAATATTAAAGAGTAAATTTTATCGTTGCAAGATATTCTTTATCTTTTTGATTCTCAATTTTAAAAACATCAACCAAAATTTCTTTGGGTAAATCTGGATTATTATTTAGGGAAAAGTCACACCATATTTTTTTTCCTACTATTTTAAATCCTCCAATGGGTCGTTGGAAATCAATTAATGAGGATGAATTGATTTCCATACGCAGTTTTTGACATATACTTTCGGAAATATAATCATTATAGTTTTTTATCTCAAAATATAGGACTCTTTCATCTTCTATTGATTTAGAGCCAAAAATATTGTTATAGTACCATACCTTTTCTACCCAAGCTGAACCAATAACTAATTGACTCTTAAGGTCAGTCTGAACTGTATACTCTGCTACAAAAGTCTTATTTTCTTTGCATTTAGAATATTTTCCGAAAACTGAGGAACAGTAGTATTTTTACATCCTTGAAAAAACACCATAATGACACAAAATAAGGTTATAAAAAATCTATCTTTTAATCGCATTCTACCTCCCTTTGTTTTCCGAAATTAAACCCATAAAAATACGATTAGGTTGAATACCCCATAATCCTCTCGGATTCATTTGCGTCAAGTTTGCTTTATATAATCCGTCCATTACTGTACGCATACAATTGTTGTTAGGTAATGTGTAATCTCCACAAGCTGACTTAAAAGACGAATTAATTACTGTTTGGGCTGTTTCATACGTAGTCGTATATGTGTATGAGTCTTTATACCTCTTGCCTTTCGCTGATTTATAAAACTCTTCTGGACTTTTGTATTTACCAGGTTCATAATCATATTCAGATTCTCCTTTACTACCAGACGAACCTCCTCCATTGTTGGAAATATAAGTATAGCCATCTTCAGAATTGCCAATCAAAACTGCACTATGACCTGCCTTTGCTGCCCCATCTGGATCATTAACAACAATAACCTGATAAGGTGAGTTATTTTTTCCACCACTCTGTGGGTCTGGGCCATCCCCGTCATTTGGGTCATTTAGTTCTTGTGTCGGACTAGCACTACCCGAATTAAACTGCGTTATCTTGGTATAGTCGTTGGCTAAATCATAAACCCAAGTACTGCCAGTACTAAGTATCCCCGAGACGTCTCCAACACGATAAAACATGCCTAGCAGAGCATTAATCTTTTCTGAAATTGGCCCTCCTGATAGTAAATTACGGCCTCCTTCATATTGCATTTGAACCGCATCCGCTCCTGCACTTTTCTGCTCTTATACACTAGTAAAACGCTCCCCATTTGGGTCTATCATCTCTCCCGGTGCATTGCCCATGGCTGCATAGGGGCTGTACACTTGCTGCCCGCCGCTATACCCTAGGGGGTCGATACCCCAAAAACGACCCAATTGAGCATCGTACTGACGGGCTTGAAAATCCATCCACCTTAGCTCATTCGCCTCTAAATACTCATTGCCCTGATACTTGTGCCTATTCTCTACCTAAGATACAAATTTATTACTTAATGCCGTAATCGGCAATCCAAATGGATAATAATGATTCTCTTCTAAAAGATTGCCTTGGGTTAATGTAATGTTTAAATTGTCGAAGTAAACGGGGCCTGCTCTTTTCTTTGCTCTAATATACAACAAATAGGATTCTTTGTATAAAATTGGAGCCCTAATTCCTTTAAGTTTCTAGGAATGAATATTCAAAAATGGATAAATTATAGATTGTGGAATTTTCGCACTTTTTTTGCCATGATTAGTACAACTGCATACTCGGCGTTTTATCTTCGTGGAACGGACAGTTTATCCGGTGGATCTTGTCCGCTTTCAGTCCATAATGATTAAGCACACCATCGGCAGGGTTAAACGCTGTTTTATGCCCTGTATATCCATCTTTAGAAAAATTTTTGAAAATATTTTTTCGTAACTATCAGATACATAAGATCCATTTTTCCCTTTTAGTTACTTAACTTTGTAAAAAATGATTGCTTATAACAATAAAATGTAACCTGTAAGATATGAATAAAGGTAAAATAATTGCAGATTTAAGGGACGCTAAAGGATAGTCGCAAACTGGCCTTGCCGACAAGAGCGGCGTATCAAGGGTAATGATTGGCAAGTATGAAAGAATTGAGGCTGTACCCTCTATTGACGCAGCTAAAAAAATTGCTGATGCGCTTGAGGTAAGTCTTAACTATCTCGTAGGAGAAGGCATTAATAGCAAGCTCGACAAAAAACACTCAAGAGGTTAGAGAAGCTGGAACTGCTCGAAGATGATAAAAACACACCCTGTTTGATTTGATAAATACCTACATCAGAGATTTTAAAGCACGCAAAGCGTATGCTACACCATAAAACTTTTACATTATGCAAAATCTGACCGTAAAAATACCAGACAACAAACTCGCTTTCTTCCTCGAACTCATTAATAGTTTAGGGTTTGTAAAAGTAGAAAAAGAAGAAGCTGTTACTAATGTTTTATCACAGGAACAGATAAAACTGGTGGAAGAAGAACGCAAAAAAATAAAGAACAATCCCGACTATCTTTTAGACTGGAACGAAGCCCGTAAATCGCTAAAACTCGATTAATGCACAAGATAATTTCGATTACCCCAAGAGCTTTAGAAGATTTGCAGTAAGCTATTGACTACTACAATGAACGGCTACAAGGCTTGGGCATTAGATTTGAAGACAACATAAACGACACATTCGGAAAAATACAGAAAAACCCTAAAGCTGCTTCTTTTGCTTATGATACCGTAAGATTTAAGGTAGTACAAGATTTTCCTTTCATCATCACTTATGAAGAATTAGAAACAAACATCGCAATACTCCATATCTTCAACACGCATCAGCAACCAAAGAAACTTTTTGAAAGTAAATAAAGCAAACCGCCCCGAATGGGGCGGTTTGCTTTTTACAATGCTATCTAATTTGCTTTATTAAAAGCTCTGTAAAGAGAATCAGGATGTACCTTTATTACAGTATAGACACTATCGAAATAAACCTGTATATCATCAGAATAACCGAATGGTGGCTCATACTTGTAAATTAAATGGTAATGATTTACTGAAAAAGTATCTCGTGGTTGTCCCATTATTTTTTCCACTTCTTCAGGAGTCATACCGATTTTTATTTTCTCCAGATTTTCTAAATTCTTTTTGCCTTCATTATTGCAACTCAACAGTAAAAGGCTAAATGCGAAAGATAAGACTATAATTCTCATAAAATATCATTTACCTTTTATACGATTGATAATTTCTTAAATATTCACTGTTCAGGAATATATTCACTGACTCTGCGAAAGACGGATTTTTAAAACCTCCCGCTTTCTCTATCATATCAGGACGATACCAGTAAAAGACATAGAATTTATGACCCAATGCATTGGAATAATAGTCTTGAGGGTCATTGGCAGATGAAGGGTCTATATACCCTTGTCCCCATTCGATAATTTCTCCACCCAGTGCGCCCATTTTGCCGACAACGAGCATATGCCGCATATCTATTACTGCATCTGCATTTAAGGGGTCTTGAACATATCTAGATTTAGGTCCTCTTGGAACCACTTTATATTGATAACCTGCTTCTGTAACAATTTCTTTTCTTGATTTACTCTTATATTTTTTAGTCCATTCTGATGAACTAATAGCTTCGTCTTTAAATCTATCTAATCTTCCTTTGTCGTTTCCATTCTGTGGGTCGGGGTCTGGGCCACCCCCATCATTTGTTTGAGTTTGTTCTTGTGTCGGACTAGCACTACTCTTATTAAACTGCGTTATCTTGGTATAATCGTTGGCTAAATCATAAACCCAAGTGCTGCCAGTACTAAGTATCCCCGAGACGTCTCCAACACGATAAAACATGCCTAGCAGAGCATTAATCTTTTCTGAAATTGGCCCTCCTGATAGTAAATTAAAGCCTCCTTCATATTGCATTTGAACCGCATCCGCTCCTGCACTTTTCTGCTCTAGTACACTACTAAAACGCTCCCCATTTGGGTCTATCATCTCGCCGGGGGCATTGCCCATGGCTGCATAGGGGCTGTACACTTGCTGCCCGCCGCTATACGCTAGAGGGTCGATACCCCAAAAGCGGCCCAGCTGAGGATCGTACTGAAGGGCTTGAAAATCCATCCACCTTAGCTCATTCGCCTCTAAATACTCATTGCCCTGATACTTGTGCCTATTCTCTACCTAAGATACAAATTTATTACTTAATGCCGTAATCGGCAATCCAAATGGATAATAATGATTCTCTTCTAAAAGATTGCCTTTGGTTAATGTAATGTTTAAATTGTCGAAGTAAACGGGGCCTGTCATCTGGCTACTGATAAAAACCAACAAATATCCATTTTGTAACACCTCCAGATTCGTAGATGTAGCTAGCGTCTGCCATACGCCCCTCTGCCGCTGTAACTGCAATACGCCACTCGCCTCTGGTACAATCGTCATACTTTCGTCCGCTCCTCTCTCGCCATTCTTACGAACTTGTTTTGTGATGATCATATTTGAAATTAAGAAAACTTCAATTATAAAACTCACAAGTTACGCTTCGAAAAGCTTGCGGGAGCGGAGAAAATCAATATTCTATTTTTGTATCTTTTAAATGTTTTTCCAATTTATCAAGATACCTTAATGCTCTCAAACTATCGAAATTATCTCCCCATATTGCCTTAACTTCAATCTTGCCACCAACATTACCTTTTTGCCATGCTTTTAGCATACTATAATGACCTAATTTCTTGTAAAAATTATTTAGTTCCATTAGATTACCATGAAATTCTTTAGACAAACCTATATACACGAGATAATGTGCATAAGAATAATCATATTTTTCAGCCATAATCATTGAGTAGAATAAAAACTCTTTATGAAATGGACCCATAAGATAATCATCAAATATTGAAATAAAAGCGGATGTATCACCATCTCCTATAGCATTTTTCAACTTCCGTTCTCTAAGCGAATCGTTCAAGAAATTTTCATAATAATGCTGCCCTATATAACTCAAAATATAATTCAAAGATTCAACATTATTCGTATCATCCAATATTTTACTTTTTATATCATTTTTTGTATTATTACATGATAGTAATAGAACAAACACCAACGAAATAAAAAAATACTTATACATAAATTATCTATTTAAAATTCATTCGATTATTAAAATAATTTCCATTTTCACTCTTTATAAACTTCCTATTTTTATAAAATCTCCACTCGCCGTCATTTGCCTTAGAACGTGATTGTAAGTCAACAGTACCCTGTTGAATTTTATTATTTTTATCTACGATAGGTTGGACAAAGCCTCTAGCACCAATAAAAGTAAGTTTTTGTAATTTTGCATTATTTGCTAATTCTTTTGCAATTTGATCTGTATTACATCCTAATAATATAATAGTACCACCTTTTAATATATTCTTCGCTTCAGGTAGTTCAATTAAAAATTCTGCTATACTCTGGCTATTTCGTAAAGCTTTAACACCACTACTAGCATCTACAATTCTTGTACCATCACTATGTGCAGCAACAACGATGGTGTTTTCGCCAATATCAGCTTTTAAACTATTCGCAAATCTCACCAACATTCTTTCTCCATCCTCGTTTGTTAATGAATTCAACCAATTAATTACAACGCCCCCTTTATCGTTTGTCAATACATGAAAGCTATGCTGTTCCTCATCCTTTGTCTGACTTTGTTCTTGTGTCGGACTAGCACTACCCGAATTAAACTGCGTTATCTTGGTATAGTCGTTGGCATTATTTGCACTAACATACGACGCACTAGTCCCGCCGCCACCGCAAAACAAAAACATATGGAATGCTCCAAAACTACCATATAGGCCGCCACGTGACCCGTCTCCACTAAAGTAGGCTTTCATTGCTGCGCTGGCTGCCGATGGTGATTGCATTTGGCCTCCATGGGGCAACCCATAGTCTACACCATCTGCATACTTACTCATCTCCCCATTTGGGTCTATCATCTCTCCCGGTGCATTGCCCATGGCTGCATAGGGG
>CAYSCJ010000072.1:0-10169 GCA_964429515.1 uncultured Taibaiella sp. | reverse complement strand
TTTATGGTCAAATTGTTCTTGCACATTTCTTTCATCAATATTGTCATATTGAGCACCCCGCTATGCGAAACTTGTAGTTTCGCATTTTTATTTTGTTGCTTGTAGCAACTAATAATGATTGCTACAAGCATTGTATTATAAACTCCGAAAGTACAAGTTTCGAAGAGCGAGGTTTTTTTGGTGTTAGCAATTTTTTTAAGAATGATAAATATAATAATTAACCAATATGCTTAAGAAAGCTATTATCCCGCTAATAGCCAAAATCGTAATTTTTTTCTTTTTTGATGTATTAATACTAATTATAATGATAAATATAAATAATATTAAAATCCAAGATATGATATAAATAAAAAAAGTATTTGGGAGTATTATTCTTAAATTAGCACTTAATAGTGCTAAAATCATGATTAATGCGACTTTATTATTTAGACTTAAATTTTGAATTGCTTTCATAATTAAATTATTTACATTTATTGTATGCTTCCCAACAACCTTGATCCCATGTATAATGTAATACAGCGACTGATGCTACACATGCAATTGCTACTGCAGGGAAAAAAGCACCAGAAGCGCATCCGTAATGCATTCCCAATGCTGTAGCTGCATTGGTTGCCAAACATAGATTTCGTTCTGTTACACAAGATAATAATACAGAATTATTATTGTTTTGTAATTTATTAAACATATAAGTTGTTAGATAATCGCGTCCATCTTCATTATCCAAACTGATATTATTATTATTTTCAAATGCTAAAATTGAACTGTTTAATGATTGAATAAAAGTATTTAACTCACTTTCATTGGTTAAATTCATATGATTTAAAAAATCTTCTATTTGATCGTTATTAATTGTCGATAAATTATTGATTTCAATACATAAATTTATAAAATCAGAATTAGTATTGCTGTAGAAATTAAGAAAATAATCAATAGCAAAATCTGGATTAGATGAAAGAGGTGTTGTCATATCCGTAATGAATTCCACTTCTGTTTTTTCTTTGGGGACAGTATTTTGATTAATACTTTCTTTATTACAGGCAAAAGCTAAAAACGATAATGTACTTAATAAAATTAAACTTTTTTTCATGAATTAAAAATTTTTAGTTAAACAACAATCTAATGTATATATATATATATATACATATATCCAAGTTTTGTTAGAACTTTTTTGAAAAAATCCCGCTATGCGAAACTTGTAGTTTCGCATTTTTATTTTGTTGCTTGTAGCAACTCTTCGTAACTTATGTGTTAAATAAAATCATTATGAGTTACGAAAATGCAAGTTTCGAAGAGCGAGGATTATGGTTTCCATGCACCTACAATGTCCTTCCCTGTAGCAGGTACAATTATGATTGAGCCTACAGAGTCGGAAGATAAAGGCGAATTGGATCGTTTCTGTGATGCGATGTTGGCTATCCGTGAAGAAATACGTGCTATTGAGAATGGTACTGTTACTCATGAAGACAGCGTATTGAAACATGCTCCTCATACACAAGCAGTAGTAGTCAACAGTAACTGGGATAGAGTATATACACGCGAACAAGCTGTATATCCATTACCTTATGTAGCTGCTAACAAATTCTGGCCTACGGTATCTCGTATCAACGATACACATGGTGACAGAAACTTAATCTGTACATGTGAGCCTATCGAAAGCTATATGGAAGTAGAAGCGTAAGCTGATACTTTTTAATCAATACAAAAACTCCGCAATCTGTAAAGGTTGCGGCGGTTTTGATTTGTATTTATTGCTACAAGCAATATAATATGACTTCGAAACTACAAGTTTCGAAGAGCGAGGGAGGCTCTTTTCTATTAATTTTAATTTTTCTTTGTTTTTAAAGTTCATATAAATACCGTAAGATACACCTATCATTAGTAATATAACAGCTCCTACGATATTTTTCTTTTTAACTTCTCTTTTCTTATATGCTATATACATTAAGATAAGGAGCAATAAAAATACAATTCCCAACAGTAAGTTTCTCCCAAAAGGAGAAAAGTTTGTTCTATACATTTCTGTTCTTTGAAAAAATAAGAATCCAAAACAGAGAATAAAAGCTATTATTTTTCGAATAATTTTGTTCATATAATGAAAGTTATCTACATTTAATATATGCATTATCACACCTTTCAATATCATCAGCATACATAGCAACTGCAACTGCAAGACTAACATAACCACCTATTGGTCCCGCTATGCGAAACTTGTAGTTTCGCATTAATTATTTTGTTGCTTGTAGCAACTAGTATAGCATCATTGCTACAAGCAATATAATATGACTTCGAAACTATAAGTTTCGAAGAGCGGGGGCTAGCGCACGAACTCTTTCGTGTATTTATTTTTTAATAGTTTTAATTAGTTTCCCAAGTAATTCAAATGTTCCTTTGGAATCTACACGCGCACTTGGGTGTAAGAAATTGATAATTATGCGATTATTATGCGTATAAATAGAACCATGAACATTAGTATATTTATCCTGTAAATCAATGTATTTTAAATGATTAATGTTCCTCTTATCATCTTGATAAATTCCATTTTCGTAAGCTTCGTATGTGCCACAACAAATAATTATTTCAGGATTAATTAATGATATTTGGTCTTTCAACAATTTTCTATCTTTTCGAGCATATTCCAAAATCTCTGCTGATGAACTAACAGTTTTATTTTCATCGTATTTTTTCACTTCTATTAGTGCTATTCCTAAGTTCTTATTTTTATACTTCTCTTTTAATATATCATTTTCAGGATAATCAGGCAATTTATTAGTTTTATAATACTCCCAAATTAAATATTTCCACCTAGCAATCTTAAAACCAATGTTGTTTTTTATTTCTGAAGGAATTCTGGCATGATATTCCCCATATGCTTCTTTCATAAGAAAAGCTACTTTCGCTGGAGCATTTACCCATTCAGAAAAATCAGATTCAGACTCTCCAACAATGCCATCCCAAGAATATTCACCTTTTTCATCATCTCTAAAATGTTCAATGTTATTAATTAATTTATCGTACTCTTTTTGGTATTTTTTAAAATTCATATTTGTTTTTATTTTGTTGCTTTTTGAAATAATATGTAATTTATGTAAAATCTTCTATATGCCTTACGAAAAGACAGACGGTTATAAAATACGCAATTAAATTTAGCCTTGTTGGCGCAAATCCATTCGTGCTTTTTTTTGTTAAAAGTTGCTATACAAATTCGATTAATATTACTATTCAACTTTTTTTAATAATATTTTTTTAAAGTTAAAAAATAAATAAAAAACCGAATCAACATCTTACCTTTGCTAAAATAAAAAAATATGAAAACAGTATTATGTGTTATTTTGACTTGCTTTTATAGCTTTATTGCTCTAGGGCAATCGAAAGATAAAAAGAAAGAGGTAGAGATTATTGAAGTGTTAATTGATAAGGAGGGAAATGGAAATTACAAATGCGATTCGATATTTCAAGTGTCTAATATCACTAAAGAAGAAATGTATTCTCGGGCTAGAAAATGGGTTATAGCAAATTTGAAAACAAATGATAATAATGTTGAATTTAATGAAGTAGAATTATCAATTACAACAACGCCAACAATTTTAATTCCTTCTTATAATGTTTCATTTTCCGGAGAGATTACTAGAGGTTTAGCAAACTTTAAATTGAATTTACAATTTAAAGATAATAGATATAGGATAACGGTTGATAATGTATCAATGCACTTAGAATATGGCAGACCGATTCGCGCACCAAGAGTAAGCAGTTACAATGACTTTATGGCAACTGATGGGAAGAAAGCAAAAGAAGGTGGGGGTAAACCTAGGTATGCATTAGACATCTATACTATTAAAGAAATCAATAAGCAAATTGAAGCTTTAAATTTAGCTTTATATGAAGCAATTACTAACGAGAAAGGGAAGAATGATGATTGGTAGGCAGTTATAAATGCCGTACTTTTGATAATAGATTATGTATTTATGCGAAACTAAAAGTTTCGCATTTTTATTTTGTTGCTTGTAGCAACTAGTATAGCATCATTGCTACAAGCAATATAATATGACTTCGAAACTATAAGTTTCGAAGAGCGGGGGTTATTTATACCGAGAGCAATAGAAAAGATTGAAGAAATATGCTAATTTTGCAATTCACTAAATTATTAACAATAATGAGAAAACTTTTATTTCTATTGCTTTCAGTAGCAATATTCGCAAGTTGTGATAAGAAAAACAACCCTACACCTAATAATCCAAAACCAGAAGAAGAGTACCCTACGCTTATATTAGGCTCTTGGAAGCTCAACAATATTACAGAATATTATACTCCTACTGGTGGTGGTGCAGAAGCTACACGCGATGCAACCGAAGACGATGGTATTGTAATCTGGAAATTCAATAACGACAATACACTCATCGAATCCGACCCTGTAAACGGCACGATTTACAACACTTATAAATATGTACTTACGGGTACTTCATTAAAACTTACAGACCAATCTACACAAGAATCAAGCACTGTACAAATTCAGACATTAAACAAAACTATTCTGAAGTTTAAAGATAGCCAATATGCAGGTCAGCCAACAACAGATGATAACCACCAAACTATAGGTACAAATAATTACTACATATACTTACTTGACAAACTATAATCCCGCTATGCGAAACTTGTAGTTTCGCATTTTTATTTTGTTGCTTGTAGCAACTATTAATGATTGCTAAGAGCTATATAATATAATTTCGAATCTAAAATCTTCAAATAGCGAATGGTAAGTTGGCAATTTAGTTTTTAATATTTACTTCAAATCCTTGTATTTGATATTCTTCGTTGTTAAATGCTGCAAGAATATTATCAATTATAATAACGTCGCCGGCTTGCGTCAGTTTCAAATCTTCTGTACACGCAGTACTACACTTGGAGCCGCTATTGGTGCCTTTTTTTACTGTTATGTTATTTCGTTGTATGGTATAATCAAACTTCTTAATGCTATAGTTTATAGGATAGTTGAAATTGGATACCGTACATCCTAATCCTAAAATATTAGCTAATTGCGTAATGGATAATGTAGTTCCCTTGGTAAGGTGAACGCTTGCACAGCATTCACCAGTTATCTCGTCTAAAAGTTCTGGATTTTTAATACTCAAAAATACCTCGGTGGGCAATGGTGGGCTAACTACTCTATAGTTTATGATATCTATCACCATCCATTTGCCTTTTTTCATGCCGTAGATACTAAACTGGGTAGTGCCTGTCTTTGCAGGTTGATAAATGAATTTACCACATTGATTGGGTACTTTTATTAGTATGCCATTGTCTACTTTAACATTTATATCTTGGCAAGAGAAATCAAATACGGCAAAACTGAAAGGATTGTTAATACCTAAATAGGCTATATTTTCTTTTTCATTTACAATGGCTACTTGGGCATTTATTCCAGAGTAGTGGAGGAATAGAATAGAGAGTAATATTAATATCTGCTTCATGTTGAATATAATGATAGGTGAATGTATTATTTGCAATTTAGTCATTTCTGTAGAATATTCGATCTTCGAAATTTGTGTTATCGCATCGAACTTTGTGGCTGTTTGCAATTATAATATTCGAAGTACGATAACCACAAGCCTACAGATGGGAAAAAGGAGGCGTGCAGTTTGCTAACTCCTGCGCAGGAGTTGAGTAAAACCTGCTTAGGAGTTCATCAAAAGTCGCGCAGGACATTGCTACCTATTGAATGAATCTTTCAGCATACTTTATTTTACTTAAATTTTTTCTTCCTATGCGATTCTTTAAATTTCTTTAAGGCTTTTGTAAATACGCTTCTCAGCAAAGCCAATCTCTGTGTGTGCTTTTTTTGTAGCTAATTCGATTTCGCATTTTTATTTATCTGCTATATGGAATAGAATAAATCTTTGAAACTATAAATCTCGAAGCGAAAGGATTTGTTTATCAGTATTTTGTATATTCGTGCCATGAAATACTTTATATATTTATCTTTAATGGTTATGATTACTAGTTGTAGTTCTAATTCATATACTAACGGCAGCGGTCACTTGATCAAAGGGTTAAATGAATATCAGCTAAATATGGAATTGCTTACTGAAGAAGATGAATTACAATTACTCGCTTGTAGTATGGTGTATAATGATGACTTGGATACTGCAAATTTTTCTCAGATTATAGCAGTTAATTTAACTTCAGGTGATACAGTAAACATTATCGTTCCAATACGTACTATAAGTAGTAAATATATTGGTCCTAATGACTTCTATTTCAAAACATGGGATAAAGATTTGCACTCACAAATAGCAGCTCAAGATGCATACTCAAAAAGTATTTTCAATATAAAAGATGTAGGGGCAATTAATAATGAGGCTCAACAATTAAAAATTGATTCTTTTTTAAATTACTTGAATGAGTTTAAGGGTCTATTTGTATATGTAGACGATAAAATGGCCGACCAATTTAAGAATACACATTCTACTACGATAGGCTACCTAGTAAGAAAATAATTGTATTCTCCCAAAAGCACACGAATTTATTCGTGTGCTTTTAATATATTACGATACGCCTACTTGTATTAAATCAAAATAATGCAAACAGTCCATCTAATTACCGTTAAAGGAGCAAATAAAAGCAAAGTAGCCTTACCTTCTTATTGGGAGTTGAAGCTCTGATATATAAATCTTTATTAGTGAAGCATAACCTGTACATCTTATAGTTTAGTAGCTGTAAAAATTCAATATATTATTATGTCCATATAGGTTTAAGCTATTATATGTGATGTTTTCTTGACGCTTCACTTAATTTATTTGTTGTGAAAACTATTTATGTGTCAATACTTTTTGTTGGTACATTTTTATTTTTATATGAGCAAAAATTGCTGCACCTTTGAGCTATCAATGGGGTGCCTATAATAGGCTGAGATGATACCCAAGAACCTGTGGTTCTGCACCTGTCTGGATAATGCCAGCATGGGATTGTATGCCATTATCATCTCATCATTTTAGCAAAGATTAAAAATGATGCAGGAAATATTAAGTAAAGTCTCTTTAGTTGAGTGGATAGGCGTAAGCTTTTCTGTAATACAAGTACTGCTTGCTCAACGAAATAATATTCACAATTATCTTTTTGGAATTGGCGGTATCTCCTTAGCGATGTATGTTAAGTTTAATGCCCAACTCTATGCCGAATTTATACTCGATATCTATTATTTAATCATGAGCATCTACGGCTGGCTTTACTGGAAGTACGGCCAAGAAAAAGCCGAAGCTCCCATATCTTTTACTACTTCATCCGAACAATTTAAAGCTATAGTAATCGTAATTACTACGTTTACCATTTTCTATTTATTCTTAACCAATATTACCAATAGCGATGTGCCCTTATGGGATAGTGCCGTTACCGCGTTCGCCTGGGCCGGCATGTGGCTTATGGCTAAACGTAAAATTGAAAATTGGATATACCTCAACATCAGCAACCTATTGGCCATACCGCTGCTGATATACAAAGAACTGTATCTTTTTGCTGCGCTTTCCGCTTTTTTATTCATTGTCGCCATTTTTGGCTATATCAATTGGTACAAAATTTTAAAAAGTAGTAAAGAAAATGTTTAAGAGCCGATTACTGCAACTACCAAAGGGTAGCCTTTCTACAGATGTCATTAGTCCAGATATTATGGCAATACTGAGGCAAGAGCAATTATTCCATATTTGGGTTCCAAAAACATACGGAGGCCTAGGATTGCATTTTGACGAAGGCTTACAAATAATCAAACATTTAGCAGCCATCGACGGCAGCCTGGGCTGGATGATTACACTATGCGCAGGTGCCAATTATTTTTCCAGAAACCTAAAACCTCACATCGCCAAAGAGCTATTTAGTAAAGCCCACACCTGTTTAGGAGGCAGCGGCATGATTGGGGGCACTGCCGCTATTACCCAAAATGGGTACATCATCAATGGCTACTGGAAATATGCTACCGGTGCACCTCATTTGAGCCATTTTACCATCAACGCTACCATAACGCAGGATGGTGAAGCGCTACTAAATGAAGACGGTACAGAAATGGTACGCTCTTTTGTACTCCATAAAGATGATGTAACAGTGATAGCCGATTGGCAATCTATGGGTATGAAAGCCACTAGCACTTTTTCGTTTTGTGTAGAAAATGCCTTCGTGCACGAGGATTATAGTTTCTTATACAATGTGTTTTATACCGATAATGCATTAGATAAAATACCTTTTAGAATATTTGCAGACCTTACCCTCTTGGCGAATTATATTGGAATGGCGCATCATTTTTGCACAGAGGCTAATAAAATAAATCCTAGCCTAAACATGGCTTATCTGGATGATAACATAAAAGAATTCGACCATAATATGGCACAGTTTGCACAACAAGTAACAGCACGCATTACCGATAATGAGGATACACAAGCCCTGCAAGCTACTATACATGATTTTGGAATTATGGCCACACAACAGCTTGCTCATAATATAATCAGATTATATATGCAGTTGGGCATCATCGCATCGCATGACCATCAGCCAATCAATAAAGTGTTCAAAGATTTTTTTACCGCTACTCAGCACGCCAACTTTAGGCTTAAAATGGCTACACCATGAAGGCGCAACAGGGCGCTATCGGAGGCAAAGAGAACCAGTTTTCCCGATTCGCTGGTTTAACCATAACAGCAGTTTTATACTCCGAAAATAAATGTCAAAGTAACGCTATAGGTCGGTAATCGCTCCAATAAATGGTTGCTTATAAAATAAATATTAACTTTATAATACTAAATAAAATTAAAAATGCATAAACCAATAGCCGCAATATGTCTCGCACTATTGCTCAACAGTTGCCAAAATACCAACAATACGCAAGAAGCTGCTGCCACCGATACCACTGTGCCCGATCATCACAACTCGCAAATTGCTCTCGACTGGGATGGTACTTACGAAGCTACGATACCTTGCGCAGATTGCCCGGGCATCAAAACGACTGTTACGTTAAAGCAAGATAATACTTTTATATATCGTGCAGAATACCTGGGGAAGAATACAACACTCTCCGATAGTGGCGCGCTACAATGGCAAAAAAACGGAAGTGCTATTCACCTCAAGACAGCAAATATAGACGTGCAATATCTCGTTGGGGAAAATGCACTCATGCAGTTAGATATGGAAGGCAACAAGATAGAAGGAGAATTGGCCGATTTATATAGTTTAAGTAAAACACAATAGGCGGACCTATACCTTGCCTACTGATGGATAAAAACTCATTAATTCAAAATCTATAAGGTTTTTCTCGTCATACGAGCCAACGCTCTAATACCGTTTCGACCTAAAAACTTATCTTAACCGACTGAAATAGAAAATATAATTTGTAGATGAAATCCGCTTGCGGATTCGTGAACACCAATGAAAAAATAAAAGTACCGTGAACAATTTAAAAGAATTGAAACCAAGAAAGGCACTGAACAAAGCCTTTTTAAAAGTAAAACCGAACAGGACTGAAATTGAAAATTTCAAGTCCAATCTCATTACTCTACTCGACAGGACTAACGACACCGAAAGCGAAGAGTTTCATAAGAACTTGGTTTCCGACTTTCTAAAGAAAACCTATTACGACCCAAACCATTTTATAAATACCAAAGGTCGAAACGACCTTGTTATTCATAACGGACAAAATGCAAACTCGACAGTTGGCGTAATTCTCGAAGCTAAAAAGCCGACCAACAAAAGTGAAATGGTGACCACTGAAAAGCTGAATACAAAAGCTTTTCAAGAATTGGTGCTTTACTATTTACGCGAAAGAATTACTCACAAAAATCTTGAAGTAAAACATTTGGTGGCGACCAACATTAACGAATGGTTCATTTTTGACGAGCATTTATTTGAAAGACTTTTTGCACAAAACAAATCGTTTGTTAGACAGTTTGAGAACTTTGAAGCAAGCAAGAAAACAACAGACGTATTTTACAAAGAGATTGCCGAGCCATTTATTGACAGCATTACTTCAGAAATTGAATTTACTTACTTCAACATTCAGGATTTTCAAAAACCGTTACGCAATACCGACAAAGCAGACGATAATTCGCTGATTGCTTTATTCAAATTGTTATCGCCTGAGCATCTTTTAAAACTTCCTTTCACCAACGACAGCAACAGCCTTGACAAACGCTTTTACA
>CAYSCJ010000071.1:0-10249 GCA_964429515.1 uncultured Taibaiella sp. | reverse complement strand
CAACTATTTCAGAATTGAAAATGCTGTATTGTAATTTTTATCGGACAAGATTGATACATATATATTGCGATATTATTAATCATTAAAAAATATTTTTATGAGAAAAAGTCAAACTTGTGTTTTACTCGCCTGATTCTATTAATGCTTATGGGCTGTAACAAAAAACAGGATGTTGTCTATTCATGCAATCCCGACATCAACGCTTTTATTATTTCAAATTTATCAGAATAGACGTTTCTTTTCAAAGCCCTGTGTAGGAATGTGTAGTTGATAAAATAGGAAAACAAGTTTAAAATACTTTAATATTACATATATGAAAATCAAAAAAGCTGCCTGGTTTGTCTTACTTATCGTATTGTGTGTAGCCTATGAAAGCCTAACAATTTTTGTTAGAGCACTGGATATGCAAGCAGATGTAGTTATAATGTTTGCAAAGAACTTTCTACTGGGCCTGGCACTTAGCAAGTTTTATCCACTAAAACCTAAGCATTCAATTTTAATTGGACTTGGCACCTACCTCGTGTTGTATACTTTTATTATTATTTTACCCACAATTCAATCTATCAATTACGAAACGGATAGATTATCAGACATATTTTTTGGTCTTCCAAATGTTTTGGCTGGTTTAGCGGGCTGGTTGGGCATATATTTAACGGTAGGCACCACATTCAAAAAGTTTGGTTGGGCTTTTTCCAGTGTTTTTTTTATCGCATCCGTTCTCTTTTACTTTCAAAATGAATGGTATTATGATTACATTTTCTACCAAAACATGAATACTAAAAACGAGCTGAATAACCCTACAGAATTGGTTTTTACCGACAAGGGTGGCCAACAAGTAATGCTTGACTCCAATACGATGTATGTGCTAGACTTTTGGCATTCGCGGTGTTATGTTTGCTTCGAGAAATTCCCAGAATTTGATGCGCTGTATAAAAAATTTCAAGACAAAAAAGTGTAGCCATTTATAGTATCAATAAACCGCTTGATATAGACACTGCCTACAACGTTTTCGAAAAAACTAGTCAATATCAATTTCCAACTTTAAAAGGCCCATCGAATGTGGATAAAACATTTGACATTAGAACCTATCCAACGATTTTGATCGTCAAGAATAACAATATATTGTTTCGCGGTAGTGCAAAAAACGCATCAACCTATATGGAAAATTATAAAGATTAGTCATCAAAAAACAAACTTATAAAGACCGGAGCCACTGGCGCGGTATAAGATTGCTAAGCGTAAACTCGGCGGTACGAAAAAAGGCTGACCCATTGTGGTCAGCCTTCTTATTTGATTTTAAAAAAACCTTATTGTAGCAGTTTTTCTATTTGTTGTATCAATTCTTGTTTTTGACTTGGCCTAGGAGGGGGTGCTGCAAAGTTGCCATTCTTATCTATTAAGAAATAAGCCGGAATACTAGAAATGTTATAGAGTTTTGGTATAGCACCACCCCAGCCTCCTGAGCGTGTTTGTACACCTTCTACCTGCATACTGGCAATACCATTTTTCCATTTCTCATCACTATCGTCTATAGAAACGTATAGAAAAACGACGTCTTTGCCTTCAAAATAAGTTTTAATTTCTCTTGCAAAGGGCATTTGTTGCCTACATGGGCCGCACCAACTGGCCCAAAAATCCAAATACACTACTTTACCCTTATAGTCGCTTAATCTTTTGGTTTCGCCTTCAATAGTAGTAAACTGGAAGTCTATAGCTTTTTTGCCTACATCAAATTTCTGTATATCGGCTACTATCGCCCCTATTGCTTTACCATTTTCGTCATTTTGATATTTTTGGGAAAACTTTTCTGCTTCTGCCGCCCATTCTTTAGGGTTCATACTACGCTGTACCATCAAAAGCAATTTGGCTATACCGAGGGCAGCCGATTTTTTTTCGGGTATTGCGTTCAAGGCAACTATGGTATTGGTCACGTTACTTTTCAAATCGGCCGCTAGATGTAAATTATTGTAAATATATCCATACAAGTAATAATACGCCAAGTAGTCTTGGTATATGGGGTAGTATATGTAGGCATCATCAACAATCCTTTTTGCTTTTTTGGAGCTTTCCGTTAAGGCGTTAATGCGCTCCGGTGTAAGTTGTTGTCCTTGTTGATTCAACTGTGTAGCGGCATTCATCAACAATGCATTTTCTTTGAGCAATTGTATTTGATGCGTGTAATATTGCGTAAGCGGTGTATTGGCTGCTGTTATTTGCTTTAAAGCATTTAGTTCTACCGCCATAACGGAGTCTAGTTTCGACTCATAGGTTTCTAACTCCGTACCATTTACTTGTCGGAGCCTATTAGCAAAGCCACTTAAGCCACCAAGCTTTGCATAAGCCAAAGCCATCATGGTGCTTTGATGCCGCTGGCTATCTATTACAGTGGTTTTTAAACTAGGTTTCAAACTCATGGCTATTTCGAGTTTTTTACCAGACTCCAATAGTAATTCTGATTGTTGGTTGCCTTTGACGAAACTAATGGTGTTAAATCTTGTCTTCGTAGGTATTTTTGCCTGAAATGTGCCATCGTTTGCCGTTTTTACCAAAATAGGACTTGGAGTTTTTACATGATTTTGTGTGTAATTGATAATGTAAAAAGAGTCTGCAGTATTTTCAGACAGTCTGCCCTTTATGGTGATAGCATTTTGTGCTAATGTCCATAAGGGGATGGCAATAAACGCGGCTATGAGTGCAATGCTTTTTGTGTTCATTAAGTTATACTAATTTTCTTTCATTAAGTTTAATAATTCATCCAATTTGGGTGCCAACACTATTTCTGTGCGCCTGTTTTTGGCTCTTCCTTCAGGAAGGCTATTTTCGGCTACAGGCTCGTACTCTGCCCTGCCGGCAGCGGTTAATCTGTGTGGGTCTACCAAATAGTCATTAATGAGTATTCTAATAATAGAGTTGGATCGTGCTACGCTTAATGCCCAGTTATCTTCAAATCGTATTTTTATGGGTATGCTATCGGTATGCCCTTCTACGGTTACATTTATCTCTTGGTTTTCGTTGAGTGCTTTAGCAATCGTCCCTAGTGCTTCCTTACCTTCTTTATTCACGGTTGCACTTCCAGAGGGAAACAACAATTTTTCAGACATACTTACATATACTTTATTGTTTTTAGTATATACAAACAACTCGTCAGACTTAAAGCCACTAAGCGCATTAAGCATTTTCTGATGCAAATCTTTTGTCACCTTTTTTTGCCTATCAATTGCTGCCTGTAGTTCTTTCAATTTTTCTTCTTGAGATGCCAAGTTTTTCTCTTTCAACAGTATTAAGCTATCTTTTGTACTTAATTCGTTGGCTGCACTCGTATTTGCATCTTCCATCAAGTACAATCGCTCTTTAAGATTCTTAATATCATCCGAAAGATCGGTATTCTTTTTTTGAAGATTAGCGATGGTATTTTCGGCATCTAGGTATTTGCGTTTAGCTACACACGAGGTCCCAAACATAGATATAAGCAGCAATCCAATGGCAATATCACTTTTCTTCATAAGGCTCCAGTATTTTGTGTTCGTATTTATTTTTATTCAGACTTGTATTACAAATATAGTTATTTCAGCAAATCTATTACGCCCTCTTGTATTAATAAAGCATATCCTATTCTATCTTTCGATACGCCGTCTTTCATTTTATAAGTAAATTGAAAATGTTTATCGGCACTGATGATGGTTTCAAAATACTTAAAGAATATGCCCGTATCATCCTCCAATTGACCGGCCAACTCATGCAAATGGGTAGATAACAATACCAAATTATTGCCTTTTCGCTGCAAGCCTTTTATAACTGCGAGGCTGCATTCGTAAGCATCATGCACATTGGTACCTTTAAAAAGCTCATCCATGATAACGAGGTTATAAGATTGTTGCTGTATCCTAAGTGCCGTCTGCTTCATCCTTAACACTTCTGCATAAAAGTAACTTTCGCCTTTAGACAAATCGTCTTGCACCTGAATTTGCGTTATTAAGGCTTCAAGTACGCTTGTATGCATGCTAGTGGCGGGCACCGGAAAGCCACAATGCGCCAACACTACTGCTACGCCAATGGCACGCATAAACGTGCTTTTGCCAGACATGTTAGCACCCGTTATCATCAAAAACTGATGCGCTTTATCAAAAGTAATGGCATAAGGATAGGCTTTTTCTAACAAGGGATGTATTAAATTATCTACCGATAGCATCAAAGATTCTTTCGGATATATTATGGGCATACTCCATTCCGAAGTAAGCGCCCACGATGCCGCTACCCGCAGTACATCTGTATGAGCTATCACCGCTACAATGCGTTGCAAATCGGCTTTGGCATAACGCTTTGCGTTGTATACCATCACTATCCTTGCCGCTACTTTAGTGTTGCTCTGCATACTTAAGAATGCTTTAATTGCATCGTTGTTTAATGCAGCCTCCAATACCTGCTTGTCTTTTTCTATAAGCGCCGGTAGTGTCGGCACCGCCTGGTAGGCATGTAGTATTTTTTGGGCATCCTGTATCAACAGTGTTAGTTGCTCTGCTATAAAACTCACATAGGTAAGGCTCTCCTTATTGATGATTTTTTTTAGGAATGTTTGCAGCTGCAAGGACCAATCATTACTAATTTTCTCGGCAAATTCCTGATTGTGCAAAAATTGTTCTAGCATCATCACGGTGCCATTGGTAAGCGACCACTGAAATGCCTTTGCTTCACCTTTAGTCCAGAAAACCACGCTTTCCTGATAATCTTTAATGGCTGCTATAGCACCCAGCGGCTGCGATAATTTTTCTCTTAAATGTAAACTGCCTACCTTGGTATGGCACTTATCCAGCACATGGTATACTGCATCGCTGCCTTTTATTATCGATAAATCTTCTAAAGTAAGTGGATCTATTTGCATATGCTCTTCAATTTCTTTTTCCTGCTTTTCATAACGCTATTCAAATACTTTTAAAACAATAAAATTGTAGGAATTCCATAAAACTAAGTACTTTTAATTTTATTTCTACTACAAAATAAGAAAATCATACATGCGAATAGGACTATTAGGAAATGGCAGTTGGGCTACGGCATTAGCAAAGATACTAACAGACAATGGTCATACCCTACATTGGTGGATGAGAAATGAAAATGCAGTAAGCCACCTTTCTACAAAAAAACACAATAAAGACTATCTTTCGTCTGTGTACTTTGACGATAACATTAAGCCTACCAACGATATACTAGATGTGGTGCACCAAAATGATGTGCTTTTATTTTGCACACCATCTGCTTTTATACTAGACATACTCAAACAAATACCTCAAGATACCTTAAAAGACAAAATTTGCATCTCTGCTATTAAAGGAATTATTCTTACTGAAAATTGCTTATTGAATGATTACCTTCACAATCACTTTGAACTACCTGCTAGCAATTATGTAGCCATCACAGGCCCTTGCCATGCAGAAGAAGTAGCCCAAGAACGCCTATCGTACCTAACATTTTCGGGCACCCACAATGCTACGGTCGATACCATAACACGTCTTTTTCATTGCAGCTATATCAATACTACACGCACCACAGATATCTATGGTACACAATACGCGGCTGTACTAAAAAACATCTATGCTATTGGTGCCGGCATTGCCAATGGGCTTGGCTACGGAGATAATTTCTTGAGCGTGTACACTACCAACTGTTTTGCAGAAATGAATATTTTTCTACAACACATCAACCAACACTTAAAGCCTAACTACATTACCAGCGCCTACCTTGGCGACCTTTTAGTGACGTGCTACTCTACCCATAGCCGAAACCGTACATTTGGCACATTGGTAGGGAAAGGCTATTTTGCCCAAAATGCCGATGCCGCTATGAGTATGGTGGCCGAAGGGTATTATGCTATTGATGGCATGTATCAGATTATCCAAAACACCGGACTAAAACTGCCTATAGTAGAAAGTATCTATGCGGTATTAAAACAAGGTGCATCTGCTCAAGAGCAATTTGGAAACCTAGAGGTATTGTTTAATTAAACGCTTTGGCCCAACCAAAAACTCAGCAATATTACCAGCATTATCAATGAAGATATGATCACATACAAGACATTTTTTTTGAAAATAAAATCTAGTAAAAAAAAGAAAACTCGAAGCACGGGAATAAGCATGAGTAAAAGTACACCCAATGTCATAATAGCGTATCCTTGCAGGGCTGTTAATTGAGCCAACCATACCTGAAACTGAAAACGATACTCGTTGGTAAATACAGAAAAATTTGTTTCGTGCGCCTCGAAAGCATACAGAATCATACCCAAAGCAGTAATAACAATGGCGGTATACATCAATATTTTAGAAACCTTGGCTCCTAAAGCTGCTATATCTATTGTATGTGGTACGTCCGATTTCATCAATAACACTACGAAGATAATTTAAAAAATAACATTTATGCCTACGCTCATTTTAGGATCGCAATCGCCCCGTCGCGCAGAACTTTTGAGTTTAGCAGACTTAGACTTTACCGTAGAGGTGGCAGGAATTGCAGAGGACGTGCCAGCCGGAATGCCTGCAGACCAAATTCCGCTGTATTTAGCAAAACTAAAAGCCGAAGCTATACTCAAGCAAACTACCGCAAATGCGCCCATTATACTTACCGCAGACACCATAGTAGTATGTAACGACAAGGTGCTTGGCAAACCCCAAAATAAAGCAGAAGCACAATTGATGCTAGAAAGCCTATCTGGCAAAAAACACCAAGTAATTACGGGGGTATATATACACAGTGCCCATCAATCTGCATCGTATACTGCAAGGGTAAATGTGGCATTTCACAAACTATCGACTTCGGAAATAACGTATTATATTGAAAAATACGCGCCAATGGACAAGGCGGGCGCTTACGCTATTCAGGAATGGATAGGCGCCATAGGCATAGCCTCTATCGAAGGCGACTACTACAGCGTCATGGGGCTGCCAATATCATGGGTATACCAAACACTGAAAAACGAATTTGGTTGGTGCATATAACACTTCGCTCAAAACATTGGCAATTTGTATCCTTTCACGCCTAGGCTAGCACATCTTATGCTGGCCTATTTACTATGATTTTCTTTTGAAGATACACACATTTTTTTTCAAAAACACGACATTATCCTACAATAGAAAAAGGCTTAAAATATTGTTTAACAATAAATCAAGCCTTTTTAATCGCTGTAGCGAGAACGGGAATTGAACCCGTGACCTCAGGGTTATGAATCCTGCGCTCTAACCACCTGAGCTACCTCGCCATTTTTTTCGGTGAGCAAAAGTAACGCTCTTTCCACTTTTTTCCAAAAAATGTTCAAGAAAATTTATAACATAAATAAATTGTGCTTTAAGAAACACCTCTTGATTCGGTTGCCAAGCAAAAAAACACCTAACAACATACTAACGAATGCCTTAAAAAGTGCGCATTGAAACCTAAAAACTGCTAGGTGTATCAGAATAAACACAACTTGGAGCATTGCTGCTATCCTTAAAGCAAACAACCATCTAGATAAAAAATGGACAAAACGGAAATCGATCCATTTTGTCCATTTAAGTGCGGAAGAGGAGATTCGAACTCCCATGTCCTTACGGACACAACGACCTCAACGTTGCGCGTCTACCAATTTCGCCACCTCCGCAGGCCTTCGTTATGTAGTGGGCAAAATTGGCTTATTTTTTTTAGGCTAACAAATTTTTTTTTAAAAAACTTTGACAGCGCCATCTAATTTCAGTACATCTGGAAGATAATTGATGCGTCCATTCTGAGCATCGATGCATACGGTAAAATAGTTTTTGTACAACACCAAAGGCGCAATGGCGGTATCCGTAGTAGGATCTAATATATTATCTGCTTTTAATTGTGCGATTAGGGAATGGAACTCCTTGGGATTTACGACTTTAAGCACGTCTATCAATTGTTGCTTACCGTTATTTTCGTACACTTCCAGTATGGCTGATGAGGCATGCGGCACTACTATATATTCGCTTCTAGGATATTGTTTTCTATATAAGGTATCGTTGCGGCCTAAAGGAGTAGTCAGTATGGCGCCTTTGTCTTTAGGGGCACTGCTCACTACTTGACCCAAACAAATAGATTTATTTTCATTGAAATAAGATAATTTTCTATCACCCAAGTTATACCACAGCGCGGCTTCAAAATTGATATTGGGCATTTGCCTTAAGCGCTCCATATTTACTTTGAGTTGATGACGGTAACGCTCGGGCTTCTTACCAAGCTCTTGTAAGGTATTAGTGTCGAGTATACCAGTCGTAGCCAATCCCCTAGCCGTTTGGTAGGCTTTAATCAGTAAGCTTGTGTCATTATTATAGTGTTCGATACTACCTATTTCTTTAGTCAAAATTTTAAAAATAGCAGGCTGTAAGTCTTGCTTTTGGGTAGACAGTATGTTTTTTGCATTTAAATAGGCTGTATCTGCGTTGAGTAGCATCCAGTCTTTTATAGCCAACACCATTTGAGTATATAAGGGGTGCTGTGGCCTAAACACGGTTAATGAAGGAAATTGGTCGTCATTATTAATGGCATATACCAAATTATTAGCCACATCTAATCTTTCAAACTGAGCAATGCTGTCTATGGCTGACAACTTATTCAGGTTTCCGTATTGCAAAAGATAGGCTGCTGTTATATAGTTTTGTGTTAGCAAAAAATCGTAATAGAAGAGGCTATCCTTAGGTACTTTCTTGTTATGACTGTAAATCGAGTCGAAATTTGCTTTTAAGGATCTAAATGCTCTTACATTAAAATTTGCAATATCTACGCCTTCATCTTGCAGGTTTAGTATTTTGACAAAATAGCGAGACAATGCCGGTGACATTTCGTCTGGCTTTAGCCATATCAAATGGTAATCATTTAGCTGATAAGCAGCTTTGCACTCTTCTTCTATAATGGAGGATGAAGATATTACAGACATGCTAGGCAAACTTCGTTTTACCAGTGCTTCCATCTCCGATTCGTCGTAAATCTTTTGGGAGGTAGGGGTACAATAAAAATTGCTAAAGCCCACCATTATCCAAAATAATATACTTACTATTCGCTTCATTTCCTTTTAGTATTATTACACAAATGTATGTTAAAAATATAATATTTTGCCCTCAACTTTGTGGCTGCTTGTACTAATTTTATGTGTAACTTTGACTATTCACAACAAGCCAAAATGATAACAATAATTTCCGGCACTAATAGGCCAGATAGCAAAACTATTCAAGTAGCGCAACAATATTACAGTTACTTACAAGCTGCAGGTCACAAGGTTCAATTAATGCCTCTTACCGAATTAGACAGCCTTAGCAGAAACGAGCGTTTCGAAAAAATAGAGGCTGAGAAACTTATTCCTGCAGACAAGTTCATTTTTGTTTTACCAGAATACAATGGTAGTTATCCTGGTGTTTTGAAGCTGTTGTTTGATATTTCAGACATCAAGAAAGCTTGGTACTTTAAGAAGGCAATGCTTACAGGTGTGGCTGATGGTAGGGCTGGTAATTTAAGAGGACTTGACCATCTTACGAATGTGCTTAATTATTTGAAGGTGAATGTTTTTTACTTCAAAATCCCAATATCAAGAATCAATAATGAGCTTTCGGAATCGGGTGAATGGAAAAATGCAGACACGTTTAAGAATATTAAAGAACAGGTAGACGCTTTTCTGGAGTTTTAATGGGTGTATTTGTAAGTTAGGTGCAAGCGTATAACGACACGACACAGCAGACTATTGACACGAAAAAGGAAAATAAATATTGACAGGTGAACAACGACTTACAGACCATATTGAAAACGGACATGGGGTAAGCTGAACCCGATAGCAATCGGGACCGACCCTTCACAAAACCAAAAGAGACTTTTTAGCCAAAACACAAAGGCGGTTTTTCACTATTTATACCTTTACAAACTGAATTTTAAGAATAGAACATGACTCAAAAACAATTAGAAGACTACCTCTGGGGAGCAGCCAACATTCTGCGTGGAATGATTGATGCGGCTGACTTCAAACAATATATTTTCCCTTTGCTGTTTTTTAAACGGGTGAGCGACCTGTATGACGAAGAATTTCAGTTGGCTTTGGAAGAAAGTGATGGTGATTTGGACTATGCTTCGTTTGCCGAAAATCACCGTTTTCAAATACCCAAAGGTTGCCATTGGGAAGACGTAAGGAAGAAAACATTAAACGTTGGTGAAGCATTGCAAAATGCTTTTAACGGTATTGAGAAAGCCAACTTTGAACTGCTGCACGATGTGTTTGGCGATGCCC
>CAYSCJ010000070.1:0-10430 GCA_964429515.1 uncultured Taibaiella sp. | reverse complement strand
ACCCCAATTGAATCATTCGCCCCCATTGAATCATTTACCCCCATTGAATCATTTGCCCCCATTGAGATATGGGGCGGAAAATTTTCCGCCCCTACGGATTTCGTTTTCAATTCAATAATGCCGTGAATGTGATTGGGCATAATAACGAATTCGTGTAAAACCACATTCGGAAAATGGTTGGGTATTGCCAACCAACATTCGTTGGCAATATTCCCCGCATCGTTTAATATCATTTCCCCATTAGTAATGTTGCCAAATAAACATTCCCTATTTTGGGTGCATATTGTAATAAAATACAATCCTGCCTGCGAATAATCGTATCCTTTTAACCGGATAGATTTACGATGATGAATATTGGGATTATATTTCATTTTATATTTTTTTATTTGGGCAATCTGTCGGGGTGACCCTTGTGGTTGCCCCGCATTATTTTTTGGGCGAACACATAGGTTCGCCCCTACGATGGAAACGTTAATAATTTATCTCTATAATATTCATACTGTTTTTTTCTTAATTCAATTTCTTTTCTTTACCTTCTCTTTTGTGAACAAATCGGCTGTATATTTTTCGTACAACTCAAACAAAAATTCCATTCTATTGGCTTCACTTGTGAAAGCTGAACTTCGGTAAGCTAAATCTACGGCTTTGTCTAACTCGTTGTGTGCTTTTACCAATGTTGGTGGCATTGTCAAAGGGTCGTAAAGATCCGCCAAACTTGAATTGGGGAAACTTGCCCGAACGTCTAAAACCGCTTGTGCTTTTTCTTCTATTTTTTTTATCTGTTTCTCACTTGGCTCTTTCGGAAATGGATAATTGTTGTAAACAATATCTTTTGAATAACGATAGCGACTTTCTAATCGTCCGCAAACCGTTTTTACCCAAGTCATATGCATTGCAGACATTAAAATTCCAAAATGATACAGTTTGGCACCTTCAATAAATAAACAACTATCGCTTGCAATAGAGTTTTCGTCAAAAAATCCCATTGGAATATATTTTCTATTCTCTGAGGAATGTCTTGGAATTAAAACATAATCACTTTCAGGTTGTCTATCTTCTCCAAACAAAGTAGGAAACGCTGCAAGTTTTTGAGTGGCTTGTCTTGTGCTTTCGGCTCTTAGTTTTCTAACGCTTTCAACTCGTTCAGTTACAAGTTTTGCTTCTTTTAAGTCAGTCGGATTTGCATTTTTAAGCCATAAACACCAACGCTTATGACCGTTTAGAAACTCGTGTGCAGAAATAAGCGGTCTAAAAAACTTTTCTGAATTTGGTTCTTTCGCTACAAACTCATTTTTTTCTTCGTCTGTAAATAAGAAATTACCACCATCATTTGGCATACTTCCAAAAGATATTTCAGGCACATTGCAAATTGGCTTTCTGCGTTTGCCAATGAAAATATCTTTTGCATCAACCAAATACGGATTTATGTTTTTTGCTTTTACTTCGTGAGCTTCACCTTTTATATTTTCATACTCAAAAATGCTTTTGCTTGCGGTATCAAAATTTGCAAAACCAATAATTACGCAATAAACAGCTGCATTGCCTTTTGCTTCGTTGCTCCATTTGAAAGTGCGATGAGCAAAATGAATTTTAATTCCGTATTTATTCAACATTTGTCCCCAAAGCAAACTTGTTTGTTCGCCTTGAACAATTGAGTTTGTAGAAACAAAAGCAACTTTAATTTTTGTGTTCTGAATGTATTTTGCTGCTTTGATATACCAACCTGTAACATAATCTAAAACACCAATTCCGACAGCATTATCAAACTGCTTTACAATTTGATTTCGTTGAAATTGCGACATTATTTTTGACCCAATAAAAGGCGGATTTCCAATGATAAAAGAAAGTTCATTGTTAGAAACAACGCTTTCCCAATCAGTCTCTAATGCGTCTGCGTGAACAATTTTTGCAGATTTTTTGAGTGGTAACCTTACGAAATACTGTCCAAATTCATTACTTACCTGCATATTCATTTGGTGGTCTATGAGCCACATGGCCACTTGTGCAATTTGTGCAGGAAACTCCTCATATTCGATGCCGTAAAACTGGTCAACATCAATCCAAAGCACTTGGCTAACGTCTAAAAAACGTTGTCCTGTTTTGTTCAATGCTCGCATTACTTCTAACTCCAGCAAACGCAATTCTCGGTAAGTGATAACTAAAAAGTTTCCACAACCACAAGCAGGGTCAAGGAATCTGAGTGTACTCAGTTTTTTATGAAACTCGGGAAGTTTATTTTTGTTGTCTTTAATGCTTTCAAATTCTTTCCAGAGTTCGTCAAGAAAAAGCGGTTTAATCAATTTTAAAATATTGGTTTCACTGGTGTAATGTGCACCCAAGTTTCTGCGTTCTTTCGGGTTCATTACGCTTTGAAACATTGAACCAAAAATTGCAGGCGAAATTTTACTCCAATCAATGTAACAACAATCAAGCAAAGCTTGTCGCATTTTACTATCAAAACTAGCTGTTGGCAATATTTCTTCAAACAGCTTTCCGTTTACGTAAGGAAAGTCAGCGAGTTGCTCATCAAGGTTTTTAAACCGATTTTCTTTCGCTGTGTTCAACACTTGAAAGAGTTCCTGCAATTTAGCTGCAAGGTCGCTACCATCTTCGTTGGTACGTTGCTCAATGTATTCTTGAAATTGTTGTTTATTAAAAATTGTCGTGTCTTCGGCAAACAATAAAAACAGAATACGAACCAAGTAAACTTCTAATGAATGTCCGGTATAACCGATTTCTTCCAAACGGTCGTGCAACTTCCCCATTAGTTCAGCTGCTTTGATATTGGCAGGGTCTTGTTCTTTGTAAACTTTCTTTTGATAGCCCAATAAATAACCGAAATGTTGCACATTGTCAACGAGGTCAGTAAGTCTAAACTCAACGATTGTGTTTTCTTCTGTGTCGTAAAGTCTGAAAATATTAAAGTCTGAAACCAAAATGTATTTTGGTAGTTCGTGCTGTTTTAGTCCGTTTGTATATTCTTTGGCTTGTATAAAGGCTTTGTCGAGATTCTTACCTTTACTTTTCATTTCGATAAGAATAACTCCTTTCCAAAGTAGGTCAATGTAGCCGTTACCATCATCTAACTTTTTAACACGATGTTCAAATGTTCCAATTTTTCTGCGTGTAATTCCGAAAACATTAAAGAATTCGTCAAGAAATGGTTTTGCATCGGCTTCTTCGTTATACGTGTCTGCCCATTCTTTAGAGAATTTTAAAGCTCTGTCTTTTATTTCGTTCCAGCTAAGAGTCATTTGTTAAGTTTCAAATCAAAAGGCTAAATTAAGATTAATAATTGGCTATACTAAAAGAGCGTAGGCAAAAAATGGCTTTGGTAGTTTTACTCACGGATTATATGTTTTTATGGTGTTCGTGAATGCTTCGCATTTGTGAAGGGTTGGCTTGGGTATTGGGCAAAACCAAATATACTGGAATGTAGGGTTGGATTTTCTAAATCGAACCCTACCTAGCGAACAAGCATAAATCAAGAACTACAATTTGTACTTATAAATCTAGATAAAGAATAGAAATTACTATCCAGTTTTTTCTTGCATCGTCATGCGCGGATATTGAAATACTTCGTAATAAAGGGCGGCGAGCTCATCCAAGAGTGATGTGATAATTTCCCCATAACACCAAAAACAGCCTACCTAAAATACTTAGGTAGGCTGTTTGGTTTTTTTTTAATTAAACTAGTTATACTTACTACTTATTATGCTATTGGTGGGTTGGGTGGCACGGGGTCGTTGATGCGTATCTGCTTGCGGGTGTACTTAAGTTTGTGTGCAAAATGATACTGATCGGAATTGGTGCCGTACTTGTACTTCAAGTATTTTTTTATTCTCATGGCCAAATCTACTAAGCCGGTGTTTTTGCCATACATCAAGTGGTCGCGCGTGTTGCGGCTATTGGTGACGGTAACAAAACTGGCTGCGATACTACTATTGGCGTTGTGCAGCTCGGAGGAAAGATCTTCGAGCGTATCTATCCTAATGGAATTGTCGGTGGGTGCATAGCCTGGTACTGTTTTGAGCCTTTCTACCATATTTTGAAAATGCTCTGCCATAGAGGTGTAGCTGAGCCTATTGCTGGAATAGGATTTTTCGCTGGTGGAGCCATCGTCATTAATGGTTTGTACCTTGGTTACTTTTTTAGATTGCATGTCGTTGTAATGCGTGCGTACGTCTTTGATTGCAGCTTCGTCTGTGATATTGGACTCTAAATACAACATTATTTTTCTAGCCAATTTGCGCGTTTGCTCAAAAATTTGCTGCCTATCGTTGATGAGTTGCTGGGCTGCTTGTGCATCTGCTACTAACTGATTGGTGGCGTCTTCCATATTGGCTAGGAAGTCTTGCAGCTGGGGTACTGTTAACTCTGCTGCGTCGGGCGCATAGGCTGGCTGGGTAGCTAAATAGGTAACCAATGTGCCGAAGTTGGATAGGTTTTTGAAATGACCTGTTTCGAATTTACTTGCCATGATGAGGATATTTTTTGAAGTTAATAAAAAAGATATCTAAACAATAGTAAGATGCATTAAATGTATATAATATTTTTTAAAAATTACATAAGTGTAAAAAATATTTTTTAGAGATGAAAGCTTGGCAGTGCGAGGGGGGGGGTAAAAAGATATACTTGGTAGTATTTTGTTTGGATAAGAAAACTATCCAAAACAGAAACACCCTCTTGTACAAAAAAAGACAAGAAGGTGTATGGTAGTAATAATTATATAAATAACCTAATTAATCATTTCAGCACCAAAATAAGGTATTAATGCTTTTGGGAGTTGGATGCCTTCTGGTGTTTGTTTGTTCTCTAACAAGCAAGCCATAATGCGTGGCAATGCTAATGAGCTACCGTTGAGGGAATGTACCAATTGGGTTTTACCATCTTCGTCTTTGTAACGAATCTTCATACGGTTGGTTTGGTAATTCTCGAAGTTGGAAACGGAGCTTACCTCTAACCAACGGCCTTGTGCTGCGCTGTACACCTCAAAGTCGTAGGTCAATGCCGAGGTAAAACTCATATCGCCGCCGCATAAGCGCAATACGCGGTAAGGCAACTCTAGCTCATTCAATAATTTTTCTACATGAGCTGCCATCTCCTCCAATACCTCGTAAGATGTTTCGGGCTTTACCAATTGTACCAACTCTACTTTATCGAACTGGTGTAAACGATTAAGGCCTCTTACATCCTTACCATAGCTTCCTGCTTCGCGACGAAAACAAGGTGTATATGCCGTCATCTTGATGGGTAATTGCTCTGCTTTTACTATCTCATCGCGGTAAATATTGGTAACAGGTACTTCTGCAGTGGGTATCATGTAGAAGTTATCGGTCTGCATGTGGTACATCTGTCCTTCTTTATCGGGTAGTTGCCCTGTGCCATAAGCCGAAGCTTCATTGACCATATGTGGCGGATAATACTCTGTGTATCCACCATTAATATTGAAGTCTAAGAAATAACTGATTAAGGCACGTTGCAAACGAGCGCCTTTATTGATATAAACTGGAAATCCGGAGCCGGTGATTTTGGTACCTAATTCGAAATCGATTAAATTGTATTTCGTAGTCAGTTCCCAATGTGGCAAAGCGGTATCGCCTAGCTTGGGCATTACGCCACCTTCGCGCACTACCTCATTTTCTTCGGGCGTACGGCCTTCTGGTACAGATAGGTGTGGCAAGTTTGGTATTTGTATTATTTTTTCGGTCAATTGTTCTTCTACAATCGCCAATTGTGAGGCGGCTTCTTTGGAGGCCTCTTTTAAGCTATTTACTTCTGCCTTTTTCATATCGGCAGCTTCCTTGTCGCCACTAGCCATTAACTGGCCTATAGCTTTTGACGCTTGGTTTATTTGAGCTTGATAGGTTTCGGACTTTTGCTGTATTTGCCTTTTTTGCTCATCCAAAGCAATGATTTCATCTACTATCTCTAGGTTCTTAAAATGCTTTTTCTTCAATCCATCAAGGATTCTCTGTTTCTCTTGACGGAACAACTGTATTGTTAACATACGAATAAATTGAATGAAATAAATCTACTTTCGGTAAAGCAATATTACTACTTTTACCGCTAATAGAAATACAAAAGAAACTATACTATACCTGCTTCTATAGGCATTTGATATTGCTTATTTCTGCAATCTTTTAAAAATATAGCGGGTAATAAATATTCCTTTACCATCTTTTTCGCCTGCATCACTTTCTACACCACTGGTTACAAAAGCTAATTCCCAGCCATCTTTAGCTACCTCGCTCAATTTTGCTCCTATTGCAGCATCATTGGAAGCTATATTTTGAAAATTGATACCTACTGCACTGTAAAAATTGAGCAACTTCGTTTCGGTAATCTCTTCAATCTTGACATCCCTTCTTTTTAAACTACCTTGTCGCGACTTGCCATTTTCTCTATCTACCGAGATATTGCTCAAATCTACTCCTTGTTTTGCTTCCACCATCATCGATCTGCCTATACCCATTGGCACTATCGACTCAACAGAGGTAATAACTTTAAACTCATATTGCTGCGCCTGTGCAAAGCTGCATAAAGACAAAGCTAATGCTGCTGTAATAAATATTTTTTTCATATGTGTAATTTGAATGTGAACAAAAGTATTTTAATATCAATAAAAAACTAAAAATGATCAATTCTTTTTTTTGTTAATAAATAGAACACTGCTACCAAACACGAAGGACGCTTATTTTATCGTCTAGCACATCCATAACAAAGCCGCTTGTGCATTTGCACTTGAAAAACCCAAAATACCTATAGCTATTAGGGCCATAAGGCAGCATTTCAATGTGAACATTCTTAACATCGAACTCCAATTTTGCACACTATGTGGTACCCTTAAAATTTTTATCTTTGTGGCATGTTGTTTCAAGATGTAATAGGCCAACAATCGGCAAAACAAGGATTTCTGAATTTCTTCAACGCGCAAAGATTGCCACATGCTATCCTTATCAATGGTAAAGATGGTGTGGGCGGATTAGCCTTTGGGCTTGCTATAGCACAGTTTTTGATGTGTGAAGACAAACAAGCGACAGATGCCTGCGGCGTTTGTAATTCTTGTATGAAAATGCGGAAACTCATTCATCCTGACGTACATTTTTCTTTTCCAACTATTCCGGCCAAACCGGGCTCAAAGGCTTCGAGCAGGCATTACATGAAGAACTTTAGAGAGGCCATACTCGAAAACCCCTATATTTCTACTTTTGATTGGTTGCAATTTATACATGCTGAAAATAAACAAGGTAATATTACGGCAGATGAGTGTAGAGAAATTTCAGACCAATTACAACTAAAATCATTTGAAGGTGGCAATAAAATTCAGATAATATGGCGGCCCGAATATTTGGGCAAAGAGGGCAACATCTTGTTAAAACTCATTGAAGAACCTCCTGCGGATACCTATTTGATATTGATAGCAGAAGATTTAGAAGATATACTCAATACCATACTTTCTAGAACTCAATTGATACAACTCACACTTTTGAGTCACCAAGAAATTGCCAATGCCTTGGCTACTAAAACAGATACAACAAAAGCTATGCAAATAGCACAGATAGCTGGCGGAAGTTATGGACAAGCCTTGAAAATGATGGAACACGACCATCAAGATTTATTGGGCTTAATGAAAGAATGGTTTAATGGCATTTTTACCAATAAAGGCATTTTAATACACGAATGGGTAGAAAAAGTAGCCAAAATGGGCAGAGAACAACAAAAAAGCTTTATTGCATATGCGCAGCAGATAATTAGCCACGTGCTGCGTTATAGTAATATTCCAGACTATCAGGCACCATTGACAGAAGATGAAAAGATATTTGCTCAGAAACTCGCTACCAGAAATTATCCCTTAAGTGTATATATTAAAATAGAGGAGTCGCTAGCAAACACGTATTATCATATAGAGCGCAATGTGCACGCAAAAACACAATTTTTATTTACCAGCATAGAGTTGCAACATATATTCCAAGGGAAACAATTATAAACATAGGCGGGAAATAGGTAATATACCCAGCAGCAAAAAAAATCGCTAGGGCTAGTAAACGAAAGTTTAGGATATTTCGGTGAAGAAGCTAGTGCGCTATATGTAAGCCATAACTAAACAATCATACATTAAATACGGCTATTCTGCCTAAATACCCTTTAAAATATATCGGCAATAATTCCTTAATTTTGCAACTTAGTTATACCTTCTACAATAACAAGATACAATGATTCATTTCTTTGAGAACCCATCCAACACGGTATACGGTGTTCAAAGCGTACACGCTTTATCCCAAGATGACATTCAAAAACTCAACTGGCTATTTGGCAATGCCCAAAAACTAGAGGCAAGTACCATCAACAAAACGTTTGTGGGGCCTCGCGCTGCTATGGTAACCCCATGGAGCACCAATGCTGTTGAAATTACTCAAAATATGGGTATCGAGGGCATCATTCGTATAGAAGAATTTGAACCCGTAAAAGCTGATTTTTCGGATTTTGATCCAATGATCTCACAGAAATATGAGGCATTGACCCAAGAAATGTACACCATCAATGTCACACCTGAACCTATTTTGGAAATATCGGATATTGATGCATATAATAAACAGGAGGGTTTGGCTTTAAACCCCGAAGAGGTAGATTACTTAAATAAGCTCGCCCAAAAATTGGGTCGTAAATTGACCGATTCGGAAGTGTTTGCTTTCTCTCAAGCCAACTCAGAACACTGCCGCCATAAAATCTTTAATGGCACTTTTATCATTGATGGCGTAGCGCAAGAAACTTCATTATTCAAACTCATCAAAAAAACATCGGCAGAGCACCCCAACGAGATTATATCTGCTTATAAAGATAATGTCGCTTTTATAAAAGGCCCTACAATAACGCAATTCGCACCTTTATCTGCCGACAAACCTGATTTTTATGCCGAAAAAACATTTGATTCGGTATTGTCTGTTAAAGCAGAAACACACAACTTCCCTACTACGGTAGAGCCCTTCTCTGGTGCTGCTACAGGTTCGGGTGGCGAAATACGCGACCGTCTTGCAGGTGGGCAAGGAGCCATTCCTTTGGCAGGTACTGCTATTTACATGACGGCTTACTCAAGACTAAATGATGAAAGACCTTGGGAAAAGGCCATGCAAGCGCGTGAGTGGTTGTACCAAACGCCCATGGATATTTTAATCAAAGCATCGAATGGTGCTTCTGATTTCGGTAATAAATTTGGGCAACCATTAATTACCGGTTCGGTATTAACGTTTGAACACGAAGAAGAAGCTCAAAAATTGGGCTACGATAAAGTAATCATGCAAGCAGGAGGTGTGGGTTATGGCAAACTTAGCCAAGCTAAAAAACACACTCCCCAAACAGGCGATAAAATTGTGATTTTAGGTGGCGAAAACTACCGTATAGGTATGGGTGGTGCAGCTGTTTCTTCTGCCGACACAGGCGCTTTCGGTTCGGGAATAGAGCTGAATGCCATTCAACGCTCCAACCCCGAAATGCAAAAACGTGCTGCTAATGCTATACGCGGCATGGTAGAGTCGGACGATAACCCTATCGTTTCGATACACGATCATGGTGCCGGTGGCCACTTAAACTGCTTATCAGAATTGGTTGAAGAAACAGGAGGTTTGATAGATTTAGACAAATTACCAGTAGGCGACCCTACCCTTTCTGCGAAAGAAATCATCGGTAACGAATCGCAAGAGCGTATGGGATTAGTGATTGCCGAAAAAGATATTGACACCTTAAAACGCGTGGCGGAGCGCGAACGTGCTCCTATGTACACGGTAGGTGAGGTAACCGGCGACCATCGTTTTACATTTCAATCAAAAACCACTGGCGAAAAGCCCATGGATTACGATTTGTCAGACTTCTTTGGTTCTTCGCCCAAAACAATAATGACCGATAACACAGTCGTACGCAATTACGCAGATGTAGCATATAGCATTTCCGAAATACCTACTTACTTAAATCACGTATTGCAGTTGGAGGCAGTGGCCTGTAAAGATTGGTTGACTAATAAAGTTGACCGCTGTGTAGGTGGCCGTGTTGCCAAACAACAATGTGCTGGACCTTTACAATTGCCATTGAACAATGTGGGCGTGATGGCACTGGACTATAAAGGCAAAGAAGGCATTGCAACATCAGTGGGGCATTCGCCAGTAGCAGCACTTATAGACCCCGCTGCTGCATCAAGAACAGCTATTGCTGAATCATTATCGAATTTAGTATTTGCGCCTATCAAAAATGGTTTAGCAGGTGTATCACTTTCTGCAAACTGGATGTGGGCTTGTAATAATGAGGGTGAAGATGCGCGCTTATACCAAGCAGTAAAAGCATGCTCAGACTTTGCTATTGAACTCGGCATCAACATTCCTACCGGCAAAGATTCATTATCAATGAAACAAAAGTATCCTAATAACAAGAACGTCATC
>CAYSCJ010000069.1:0-10730 GCA_964429515.1 uncultured Taibaiella sp. | reverse complement strand
GATAAGCCCGAAATGATGAACTTTATTGATAGGGTGCCAATTGTGTCAGCATCTATCTTTGAACTTTACTTCACGCCACAAAACAGCTATTACGAATTTAAAGAACGCGTAAAAAACAACAATACATCGGGATTTATGAGTTTTTTCGAGGAGTCGCCCGGATCAAAAAACAAAGTATACCGCGATCTTACAAAAGACAGCATTCTGGCAGTAAAGAACTTTTTTGACGCCGAATTTATCCTACCCACACATTCGGTAAAAGGACAATGGAAAATAGAATCAGAAATGCGCGTAATTGCTGGATACAACTGCAGAAAAGCAGTAACCACAATGTTTGATAGCCTCATCGTAGTGGCATTTTATACCGATGAAATTTATCCCCAAAGTGGCCCTGAATCTATCGGCGGATTGCCCGGTATGATACTCGGGCTCGCCATTCCTAAACTCTACACAACATGGTTTGCCACAGAGGTAATATTGACCACACCTCCAACAGACAAGCTTTTGATCAAAACAAAAAACAAATACACAACCACAGAGGAAATGATAGAAAAAATAAACGCTGCCACCAAAAACTGGGGAGTCTATGCCGCGACCCTTGCTTGGACTATGCAAATATAAAACCACGTTTCATTCCTTTAAATTGCACGAAAAAATATGACCAAAACAATACTTATAACCGGAGGAACAGGACTAGTTGGAACAGCACTTTTACAAGAATTATCGGACTTTAATATACACTTGCTTACTACTCAAAAAGCACTGTGCAATACAACACCTGCCCAAAGCAACATTAAATATTTTTACTGGAATGTAGCACAACAAGAAATAGACCTCGCTGCATTAGAACAAGTAGATACTATTGTGCACTTGGCTGGCGCTAGTATTGCTGGCAAAAGATGGACCGACCATCGAAAAAATGAAATTCTTTCAAGCAGAGTTGCCGGACTAACACTTATTTATAAAGCCCTACAAAACAGCAAACACGAAGTGCAACAATTGGTTAGCGCAAGTGGCGTTGGATGGTATGGCAATCAATGGCCCGAAAATATACCTCAAACAGAAAACCAAGCTGCCGATAAAAATTCTTTCTTAGCACAAGTGTGCGAACAATGGGAAGCGGCAGCACAACAATTTGAGCAACTTAATATAAACGTTGCTATTTTAAGAACCGGCATGGTACTTGCCCCCAACGGCGGTGCTTTTAGCCAACTCAAAAAAACCATGATGCTTCCACTTATACCCTACATCGGACACGGAAGGCAACTGCAAGCATGGATATGCATCGAAGATTTAGCCAAATTATACAAAACCGCTATTCTAGAAAAATGGACAGGCGCCTTTAATGCCACTGCCCCACAAAACATCTCCAATAAATCGTTTATGCAACAGCTCGGCAACTTCAAGTTTGGGCGTTTTTGGATATTTATTCCCGCACCCAAAATATTCTTTAAATTATTGATGGGACAAATGGCCGAAGAATTGCTATTGTTTAGCATCCCAACAGACAATACAAAAGTGCTAAGCAAAGGCTTCAATTTTAAATACAAAAAAATAGATGCTGCATGCTGTGCGTACCTGATGAATGCAGCGGACAAAACACCTTAGAAAATGCCTAAGTGACGCTATTTTAGCAAGCTATTGTTTACCTTTGCGCCAATATGACAACAGAACAGTTAAAAGAACTAAAGGATAGAACCCAACATCTATTTAAATTTCTGAAAATTAACGACCGTAAAGAAAAAATGGAAAGCGACAGACAACGCTCCCTATCTCCTGGTTTCTGGAACGATAACGACCGTGCTACAGCCATTTTGAAAGAAATCCAAGTAAATAGTATGTGGTGCGAACTCTACGAAAACATCCACAAAAACGTAGAAGATTGTGCCGTATTATTCGATTTTTGGAAAGAACAAGAAGCCACCGAAGAAGAAGTACAAGAACAATACTTAAAAACCTTACAATTACTCGAAGAAGGCGAATTCAAATCTACCCTCAACAAACCAGAGGATGAAATGCCCGCTATTATCGAAATTAACTCTGGTGCAGGCGGTACCGAGAGCCAAGACTGGGCAGAAATGCTGGCAAGAATGTACAAAATGTATGGTCAGAAAAAAGGATGGAAACTCACAGAGCTAGATTGGCAATGGGGCGATGGCGCAGGTATCAAGACCTGTACTATGCAGTTTGATGGCAACTTTGCCTACGGCTTACTAAAAGCAGAAAGTGGCGTACATAGGCTTGTAAGAATTTCACCATTCGATAGCAACGCACGCAGACACACCTCCTTCGCATCGGTGTATGTATACCCTTTAGTAGATGACAGTATAGATATAGAAGTAAAAGATAGCGACGTAAAAATGGAAACCTCACGCTCTGGAGGTGCCGGCGGACAAAATGTAAATAAAGTAGAATCCAAAGTGATGCTTACGCACATTGCAACAGGTATTGTAGTGGTGTGTCAAACAGAAAGAACACAACTTGGAAACAGAGAAAAAGCAATGCAAATGCTAAAATCCAGACTCTATGAAGAGGAAATGCGCAAACGCGAAGCTTTGAAAAATGAAGCCAATAGCAGTAAAAAGAAAATTGAATGGGGCTCGCAAATACGCTCGTATGTATTTCATCCTTATAAAATGATTAAAGACCATAGAACAGATTATGAAGTGGGTAATGTGGGACCCGTTATGGATGGCGAAATTGACGATTTTATAAAAGCTTACTTAATGTTAGACCAAGACTCTGAAAATGAATAAAACGAAAAAATTTTTAATGCTGTTACCGCCAAAAGTAGTCTTACTCTTCTTTCTGAAAATTGGAGTACTTTTTTTGTGCAGATACCTAATTGAAGTACCGCCATCTAGCCTTTTTGAAAAACAATGGATGATACACTTGATACAAGGTGTGAGCTTTTTTTTCATTATAAATATAATACTATCGATCATATCTTTCTTTGCAATTTCTATTTACACCGTCAACAAAAAAAATGAAAATTTAGACAACAACTTCGTATTAGGAATATCTCGTATCGTTACAATGCTCAATGTTGTGACTGGCGTGATAAGCCTTATGATTATTACAAGCATCAATCCGCTCAGATTCATCACCTCAATTTCTATCGTTGCAGCAGCGCTAGCCTTATTATCTAAAGACTACTTTACCAATATGATAAATGGTCTTATCATTATGTTTTCAGACAAATGGTCACTGGGCGACTATATAGTAGTAGATAAAACTAAAGGTAGAATTATTGACATCACATTTATAAACGTTGTACTGCAAGATGATGAAGGTGATATACACTATGTGCCCAATACAACGATGTTAAATAATATAGTTATCAATCACTCCCATCTTTTTTTTAAGAAAGTTTATTTCGAATTTAATATTCCCAATATAATTGGTATAGAATTTGATACTATATATCATCATTTAGAAAAAGAATTATCGCCCTATGTAAGCCTTATAGAGCCTGGTAGCTTTCAAGTAAAACCAAGAGAAATAGAAAAAGAATATGTAAAATACCGCATCATCTTTTATATGCACCATAAAGATATAAGGCATGAACGTGAAATCAAAAATGCGCTACTACAATCTATCATTAAACTAATTACAAAAAACTACAAAGAATTTATAAAACATGTTGAACATTAAATTTGGCACCGATGGCTGGAGAGCTATCATAGCACAGGAATATACTACAGAAAATGTAGCAAGAGTAAGCCAAGGTTTAGCCATATGGCTGCTAAATAAAAAATCACAACCCTCTGTGGTTATCGGACACGATTGCAGGTTTGCAGGAGCATTGTTTGCTGAAGTAGCCTCCAAAGTACTTGTTGCCGCTGGCATAAAAGTGTATTTAGCCAAGGGTTTTGTAAGCACACCTATGGTGTCTTTTGCCTGCCAAACTTATGGTACCGACCAAGGTGTAGTGATTACGGCCTCACACAATCCACCTTCTTATAATGGATACAAATTGAAAGGAGCACACGGTGGGCCTACCAATCCAAAAGAAATTGCCGAAGTAGAAGCTCTTATACCCAACGAAGCAATATCCATACCTGCTGCATCTATTCAAGACCTTGTAGATGAAGGTAAAATAGTAATGGTCGACCTCGAACAAGACTATATCAACTATCTGAATCAAAAATTTGATTTCGAAAAATTAAATAACGCTCCCTACAAATTAGCTTACGACGCAATGTACGGAGCTGGCCAAAATGTGATACGCAGGGTATTGCCAAGTGCCATTAGGCTTCATTGCGAATACAACCCTTCCTTTAATGGTACGGCGCCTGAGCCCTTGCACAAAAACCTTTTAGAACTATCAGAAACAATTGCTAAAACACCCGAATTAAAAGTAGGATTGGCTACAGATGGTGACGCAGACAGAATAGGCCTTTATGATGAAGATGGTAATTTTGTAGATGCGCATCACATCATTTTACTGCTTATTCATTACTTGTACAAATACAAAAACCTTAAAGGGAAAGTAGTGATTGCTTTTTCCGTTACAGACAGAGTGAAAAAAATGTGCGAAGCATACAACCTAGAGGTCGAAGTAACGCCAATAGGATTTAAGTACATTAGCGAGAAAATGGTACATGAAGATGTATTGGTGGGCGGAGAAGAGTCTGGAGGTATCGCCGTAAAAGGTCATATACCCGAACGAGATGGTATTTATGATGGCCTATTGATATACAATTTCATGGTAGAAACTGGCAAAACCTTGAAAGAATTGTGTCAAGAAATTTATGATGTTGTAGGCACTTTCGTTTATGAAAGAAACGACCTTACACTTGAAGAAGAGAAAAAAGTGGCCATAATCACTAATGCTCAAAATGGCCTCTATACGCAATTTGGCCCCTACAAAACTACAAGAACAGAAAACATTGATGGTATAAAATACCATTTAGAAAATGGTGGTTGGGTAATGCTAAGGGCATCGGGAACAGAACCTTTGCTAAGAATATACGCAGAAGGCAATAACCGTGAAGAAACCCTCGATATTCTTGAAAAAGTAAAACAAACCATTCTTTAATATCAATACCTAATCGTTCCATTCATTAAATTACAAAAAGCAAGCAGCTACATTGCTTGCTTCTTTTCATATAAATTGACTATTTTTCCTTCATGTTACACTATAAAAAATTTGGCCAAGCTCCATACTCCTTCGTGCTCGTCCATGGCTTTCCAAGCAATCATGAGGTGTGGAATACAATCATCCCGCAACTAAGCGCTGTAGCAGGGGGTATCGCTATCGATATGCCGGGTGTTGGTGGTAGCAAAGCACAAAAAAACTTAAGCATTGATGCTATTGCTCATAAAATTGCCGATGTGATGGCATTTGAGCAAATTTCAAATTCGCATTTAGTAGGACATAGTATGGGTGGATATACCATTCTTTCGCTAGCACAAAAACTGCAAGATGTACAAGCTATCAGTTTAGTGCACTCGGGTGCTAATCCCGATAGCCCCGAAAAAGCGCAATTTAGAATAAAATCAATCAATTTGATGGAGAAAGGCGAGCTGGAAATGAATGCATTTATTTCTGCTATGTTTCAAAATTTCTTTAGCGAATCGTTTAGACGCGCAAACCCAGACATTGTAAATCGATATAAAAGCGAAGCCCATAAGGTACCAGCCGAGGTATTAATTGCATTATATAACGCTATTTTGAATAGAAATGACCAAATGGATTTTATACAAGAAACCAAAATTCCCATACAATTCATAATAGGCACAGAAGACACCGCAACGACTATGAAAGAACTATTACCCCAAACACTGCTCCCTAAAGTATGTGAAGTGTCTGTGTATGAAAACTGCGGACATGGCTGCTTCGAAGAGTATCCACTACGCTTAGCAAATGACCTCATTAGATTTCATAATTATGCAAAAACTAGATAAGGTTACAACACACACAAGCCTATAATTGTACCTTTTAGGGATATAAAATGCAACTAGAATGTATTAAGCATGCAATATGATTATAACATCTAATGCTTTATTAGCTACACATACGCACTATACACTTGCTTTCATTTCAAGGTCGGTTAAGTAAGTATAATAACACGATAGCATGGCATTTCCTTGCCATGCTATCGTGTTATGTTGCGCTAGTTTTACAAAAAAGATAACTATGAAAAAACAGGCTATATTAGGATTGTTCAACCAGCCTTTGAATAAATAATTTTATAAGATAGCTTGCTTCATTTATATTGGTGAGCGACAAGGTTTCAGCTTTGTCATTGGTATCGTGATAATGGCCTGGCCCCCCCATTCCAAACAAGAAGAAACACGGAACACCTTTCGCAAAGAAAGGCGCATGATCGCTATTATTTGCCGGATCGCCTTTTCTAATTTCTTTAAAAAATCCTTTCTCGTCTCCGCTAATATCCTTGTTTGCAGCGACTAGATAGTTATACTCCTTTTCAAAAGTTTTGCCATTTACTACAGCCACACCACGGCTAGCATCTCCCCAAATATCTAGATTCACCAAAAACTTTATGTTCTCTAAAGGAAAATATGGATTATCTACAAAATGCTTTGCCCCCAATAAGCCAGCTTCCTCAGCGGCACAGGCTATAAAAACAATATTATAAGCCTGCGGATTCTTAGCATAATATTCCGCTAAATTCAACATCATTGCCGTACCACTTGCATTATCGTTAGCGCCATTAAATATGGTTTTCTTTCCCATCATACCTATATGGTCGTAATGTGCAGTAAAAACGATGTATTTGTCTGTAGGGCTAACTGCGGGAACGTACCCAATAACATTTCTTACACCATAAGCCTCGTCTAGGTTAGAGGCTATACGTACACCTACGTCTTGTATCCAATTGGCATTTTTAGAAACCTCACCATATAAGTAAATTATTCTAGCTGGCTTGTATTCTTGTGCGGGAAACCACAACGGTTTACTCTTTAGTGGTACAATATAATCACCCTCTGGCAAATGTTGGGCAAGTGCTCTAATGCCTTTCCAGCCCATAATAGCCTTAAAAGTATCTGTTTGATGCAATACCCATACCTGCGAATTTTTTGCCAATCTATCTTTAAGTTGCAACCAATTTGCTTGCTTGTTGGCTTCTGTCCAGCTTTTTGAAACCTCAAGCAAGTCTAAATGCATGGCTTGTTTATTTTCAAAGCTAGCACCTTTACTAAAAGGGTCTACCAGAAAATCTGTACCAGGTTGCAGCGGCTTCTTATTAATAACAACAGACATGTCGCCGCCAAATTGCACAATAGGCATTTTGAAATTTTGAAAATAGTCGACACCAAAAGATTTCAAACCCATTTTACGATAAGCCCTTGATATGTATCTGGCCGCATCGTCCATGCCACCTTTTACATACCCTCTACCTTTGTATTTATCGGCAGATAAACGCTCCATGTGTTTTCTTACGTTTATCACGTCGGTAGGATTCACTTGTGCCCATAGGCCTGTGCTAATAAGGAATAAGCAAATGCTTTGCAATAGTATTTTCATGAAAAAATTTTTTATAGAAATAAAATAAGCTATAGATTTCGATATTTACAAGCTATTTCCATTATATTTGCAAAATAGAGGTGTTCAATCAAAAGAATTAAAAGGGAATTCGGTGAAAGTCCGAGACAGTACCCGCTGCTGTAAGGCACATTTAAAAATTCAATAATAAAAAAGCCACTGGTGTTACCATACATTGGGAAGGTCATTATTGAAGTGTCGAGTCAGAAAACCTGCCTTTACTATTTTTCTATTTCAATTGCTTTCGGGAGTTAGAGCGTATTGTATATGTGCATAGGCCTTTTGGGCACTGTGTGTCTATATAGTTATTCTTCTCTTTGTTGTTGCAATCGAAACTTATTTTTTTATTTAATAATTAAAATAATAACACGCATTTATGACAAAGAAATCTATCATTGCCCTCAGCCTATTGTTCGCGCCATTAGGCATCATAGCACAAACCACTGCTGATTTTGAACTAACACTACCCTCGCAAGATACCTCCTATTTAGAAACACTAAGTATCGATGGTAGCTACCCTTTCACTGTTGGAAACATTAGCCTTGTGGGTAAAGTAGATTATGGTGGTACGTATTTTACTGGGTTTAATTACTCTAACAGACAAAATGATAGTGTTGGAAATTGGCTCAACTCTTGGTCGGCAATAACCGCAAGCGGCTATAACTCCAATACCTACGGAATAGTATACTTAGAGTCTGACTATAATGATTTTTTCAAAAGCCAAATTAACACAATCAAACTCGTTAATAATGCTATTGGCAATTATGTGATGGGCACTTATTTGACGAATTCAACCTGGGCATATAAATGGATAGAAGAGAATTATACTACTGGCGACTATATAGATTTAGTATTTAAGGGATACCATAACGGCGTTGTAGGCACAGATAGTGTCGTTGTTTCTTTAGCCGATTATAGAAGTACAAGTCTGGATATCATTAAAGAATGGACATGGGTAGATTTAACTCCACTAAAACAAGTAGATAGCTTAACTATACAAATGTTTACCAGCAATTCTTTTACCCCCATGTACCTTGCTTTTGACGACTTTATAACATCGGATGGTGTGTGCCCCAATGCTACGAATGTAACTGCTTCAGGTATAGATGAAAATAGTGCAACAATAACTTGGAACAATAATGCCAGCCATTTTGCTATTGAATATGATATAGCTATTGATACGAGCAATACCAACGAACCACATGCTAATACCACTATTCAAACCCTTAGAGATACATTCTTTGTCGTTAATGGCTTAGCTCCCAATACTGCCTACACCGCTCATATTCGCACAAAATGTGATGGAGATACTACCAACTGGCAAAAAATAAACTTCTCTACCAAGGCTCTCGGCATAGCTAGTACTACAAGCCTTATGGCAAGTATCTATCCTAACCCCGCTTCACAAATACTCAAGGCAACAGTAGCTAATGAAAGAATAGCGAGCATTAGAGTATATTCTCTTCAAGGACAAATGTTGAAACAAGAAAACAACACCAATCAGATATCATTACAACAATTAGCTAGCGGCAATTACATAGTCGAAATAATTACTCAAACAAATAAGGCTTACAGAGATATTTTCACCAAATTATAAGCGATCTACAGAATTATAATACATTTACAAATAACAATACTCATGTTTAATAAAGCCACATGGCAAAAACTAAGTGTCAGCACTTTTGCCATTTTTATAACAAGCACCTTCTGTATAGCACAATTCTCGCCTCAAGCTCCACTATTGGGCCATGAGGCCATACACAGAAACGACCCTTCCATAAAACACTGGATAAAGGACGCTGTATTTGAACCTGGATGGGTGCAGCTTACAGACACTTTATTGGGCAAAGTAAGCTCTGGAAATGTGGCTAATGTTGTTGGTAAAGCTAATAATATGGTACTCAGTTTAGGGGATGGAGGTATCATTACCTGTAGCTTCGAATATCCTATAATCAACGGTCCTGGACCAGATTTTGTGGTGTTTGAAAATGGCTTTTTAAATATTCTTGATAGCACCGAAGCATTTCTAGAACTAGCATTTGTTGAAGTTAGCTCCAACGGTACCGACTTTGTGAGGATGCCAGCCACCTGCTTAACTCAAAATAGCACACAATTGGCCAACGACAGCTTTAGTGTAGCTAGCAATATTGACAACTTAGCAGGAAAACACATTAATAATTGGGGCACACCGTTTGATTTAGACGACGTTCAAAACGAAGCTACGCTTGATTTAAACATCGGTATCACGCATATTAGACTTATTGATGTAATTGGTATTTTAGACGAAACATTAGGCAGCAAAGATAAAAATGGCAATATCATCAACGATCCTTATCCTACACCTTTCCCTTCCTCGGCTTTTGACTTGGACGGTATAGGCGTATTGAATACTGCCTCCTTGAGCAGTCATGGCCAACATCTTGCCAAGAAAACAATAAACTTATTCCCAAATCCCGCCGCTGATAAAATATTTTGGAACGATATTCTCCCTAACAATACGCGTATAAAAGTACTAGACGCACTAGGTAAAGAATGGATTTCTGAGCATGGACAAAATGGATTTTTAGATATTTCAATTTTGCCGGCAGGCAGTTATTTTTTAATGTATTATAATGAACAATTTTACGGCCAAAACGTATTTATCAAATTGTAATTGGCTTTTACTATCCTTGCTTATAACCATAGCAATTGGTTGCGAAAAAAGACCACCCAGCACGATAAGCAAACCCGTAAGTGCTGGCAGAAAAGCAATGATAATAAATGAGGGTGCCTACGGAAATGGCAATGCTTCGGTGTCCTTACTAAATTTGGATGATGGCACCCTACATCCAAACTACTATGAGGAAATAAATGGAGAAGCCTTAGGTGATGTGCTACAGTCTGCAACTATCATTAACGACAATATCTTTTTACTGGTAAATAGCTCCAACAAAATAGTGGTGATAGACAAACATACCTTTAAAAAGAAAGGTAGTATGCCGATAGCACAACCAAGATACCTATATCCTTTTGGGGATAGCTTAGCGTTGGTTTCGAGCTTCTATTATTCAAAAATTCATGTAATCAACACCCAAACATTTAGGGTAGTAAATGAAATACAAATGCCCTACCCGCATACAGAACAACTATGGATAGAGGGCAACCATGCATACGCTTGTAATTGGAATGCCAATAATACTCAACTTTATAAAATATCCTTAGCTACACTTCAAATAAT
>CAYSCJ010000068.1:0-10858 GCA_964429515.1 uncultured Taibaiella sp. | reverse complement strand
CCTACCTAGCATGGAAAACCCTGGCAAAATTTATATCAGAGGCAACCATTTTTACCAAATTGAAACTGGAAAAGGCGTACATGTGATAGACGTTTCAGACAAAGCAAGCCCCAAACAAATTGCCTTCATCCAGGTAACCGGTGTACAAGAAATTAGCATCAAAGACCAATACTTGTATGTGAATAGCTACAACGACCTAGTAATGATAGATATCACAGACATACATGCAGTAAAAGAGGCCAAACGCGTGCCCAACACCTTCCAAATATTCAATCTACAAAATCCACCCCAACCCGGATATTTTGAATGTGTAGACACCACTAAGGGTATTGTCATTGGTTGGAAAGAAACAATGATTACGAATCCAAAATGCAGAAAATAATCCTTAATATCTTAATAAAATATTCATGAAAAAATATATATTCCTAAGCCTTTTCGTATTGATGAATGCATTTATCTTTACGGGTTGCAGCAAAGATAATAGCTCCACAAATGATGCAAATAGCGGCACAGGTACAGGCGGCTCCCTAGCTCGTTTCATTATCGTAGGCAACTACCTTTACGTTGTAGACCATCAGCAACTTATCACTTATAGTATCAATGGACTAGATGTACAAAAGGTTCATGAGCAACAAATAGGCTTTAATATCGAAACCATTTTCAATATGGACGACAAGCTTTTTATTGGCTCTCAAAATGCAATGTATATCTACAGTTTAGCCTCGCCTACTACACCCACTTACTTATCTAGTGCCACCCACCTTAGAGCCTGCGACCCCGTGGTAGCCAACAACACTACGGCGTTCGTAACCGTTAGGTCAGCTAGCACAGCTACAGAAGCTTGCGGAGGTAATATCGACGCATTATTGGTTTATAACATCATTAATATTCAAAACCCAATATTACTCAATACCGTGCCCTTACACAACCCTAGAGGCTTGGCACTAAACGGCAACGCCTTATATGTATGTGACGGACCAGAAGGCTTAAAAGTTTTCAACACTAGCCAATTAACGAATAACAACGTAGCACCCATTACCACTATAATAGATAGCGAAAATGTATTCTTTGATTGTATTGCCATCAATGGATACCTTTATACTATGATGGACAATGGATTCAAAATCTATGATATCAGCAACCCATTTCAACCGCTACTTAAAGGACACCTTATTCACTAAAGCGCTTTCAGCTTAAGCGGAATCTTGTATATATGAAAAAAAAACAAAGCTATCATTCTTGATAGCTTTTTTTGCCCCTATGGCTGCCCGTTTAAACCCAAAAAATGAAACCCAAAGAAGCGCATTCAACACCATTTTTTTGGTAGAAAATTGGTTTTTGAAATTAATAAAAAAACAGAAAAAAACAGTGTCATACCTATGCAATAAAGCCAATGCACAACGTAATTTTAATTACCCTGTCTATGGAAATAAATATCTCTTTCTTTGAGATGATTGTATGCAAATTCTATCCTTAATTTGATATCATACAAGGTAAGTATATCCAGTCCTATACCAAAACTGTACAACAAACGTTCTCCGAGCAGTGTTTCTTGCTGATTATCTTGTGCTATACCTATATCCATGAATACTTTGGGATACAAGCGCAGCGGTATGGTTTGAAAATACTTAAAAGGTAAAGAAAATGAATGCCTCAAAAGCTCATGCTTTATATCCAAACGCCCAAAAACCATAGACCTACCATGCATAACATAGTATTCATACCCACGAATATAATCGTTGCCATAACCCAAGTTTTTATCATACCAATAAGAGTTTTGACCTTGAAGCGCCCATCTTGCTTTCATATCAAGGCTTAAATACCACCTAGGAAAAAACTCCTTATAATAATCCAACTGAAGATGAAATACCAACTGTCGGTAAAGGGTATTTAGCGCCTCGGTGTATTGTAAGGTGCCAATCAAACGCTTACCACGCAAAGGATAATTCCAATTATCCAAGCCATTATACTCTGCTCTATAGGCAAGTTGCAACAGCTGCATTTTGGTTGTCCCATTCACCAAGAAATTAGGATTCAAACCCTGTACCGTATCGGCTATAGCATGCCTAGCAAGCCTCAACGCTAAACGATTTTGCCATGCATATGCAGGCCTATAAAGATAAAACAATTCAAATTGAGTCTCGCGGTACAATACCTTATCATAATCTTTATAAAAGAGTAGTTTATTAGTGGTAGTAATATCATAAGCTACCTCTCTATTGTGCATGGTATAGATATTAGCGCCCAAACCGTGGCGCTGAGCCTTATCAATAAAAGGCAATAATAAACCCGCACCCAGCTTGGGAGTATAGCCCAATTGACCCATCGCGTACAATTGAATGCGCCGACCTCCAATATTTTTATGAATCAATTTTATCCCCGCATTCACCCTATTCAACGCAAACTGGTATTCCCTTGCCCACACATTAAAATTCCTATCGCCCAGTGTAAAGCTTACATCTGGCCAAATAGGGAAGCGCTCCTGCACTTTGATAACAGCATTAAGGCGACCATGAGTAGTGTCGAAATCTATTTGTGTAGCGTTAAAAAGTTGTAGATTAAACAAACGATCTTCGTTGAGCTTCTTTAGCGAATCTAAGTGATGCACACTCAAAGTATCGCCTACTCTAATACTCAGCTCCCGCAGCATCAAAGACGCTTGGGTTTTTACCTTTTCATCAGCATCAATTACAATGTTTTCAATAACATAACCTTGCTGCTGACCCAAGCAGATAGCTGGCGCAATCATCAGTACCAGTACAGCCAACCAACGCCAGCTACACACACCCCATTCTTTGCAACAATAATTGCTCATTAATGTAAAAATACGCTACCCGCTAGCATTCTGGCTTCAGAAAGTGCATCTATGTTTATCTCAAGCCCAATGTTTTTTTGTTGTGCCCAGGCTATAAGCACATCGGTATCCATATTACCTACTAATTCGTCTTTAGCCATAGGGCAGCCACCAATACCTAATAAAGCACTATCAAACTTTCTACAACCAGCATCCCAAGCGCTATCTAGCTTCTCGAGCCTAGAGGTAGGGCTAGAATGAAAATGCGCACCTATCGATAGACTTGGAAAAGCCGGCACCAAACTGGAAAAAAGATATTGTATAATGTCGGGTGTTGCAACACCTATGGTATCTGCTAAAGCAATATTATGAATACCTAAACCTGCGATTTTATTAAACCATTCTATCGCCAAATTAGCATCATATGGATCGCCGTACGGGTTGCCAAAACCCATAGAAATATAGAGTACCAGCTCCTTACCATGCTGCAAACACATTGCTTGTATCTGCGCTACCTCATCCAATGCCTGCGCTATCGTTTTATTGGTATTGCGCATCTGAAATGTTTCAGAGATAGAAAAAGGGAAGCCAATATAGTGTATCGTATCGTACTTCATGGCATCTTGTGCACCCCTCAAATTTGCTACAATAGCCAGCAATTTGGTAGACGTATTAGAAAGGTCAAGCTGCTGTATTACCTCATGTGTGTCTGCCAACTGCGGTATGGCCTTAGCAGATACAAAAGAACCAAAATCGAGCACGTCAAACCCAACACGCAGCAAGGCATTGAGGTAAGCCACTTTTGTGGCTGTAGGAATAAAAGTAGACCACCCCTGCATTGCATCTCTAGGGCATTCTACCAAGGTAATTTTATCTTGCATTTTGCTATCGTTTTTCTCAATATCAATAAAACCAAAATTACACGAAATTGCAGGATTGGCAAATCCTATTATTATAATTACATTTGTAGCTGTCATCAATACTCCGAAACAAAAACTTTTTACATACAATGCAAAGAGATACTCAAATTTTCAATTTAATTCAAGAAGAACTACAACGTCAGCGCAGAGGATTAGAACTCATTGCCTCCGAAAACTTCACGAGCCTGCAAGTAATGCAAGCTATGGGTAATGTTATGACCAACAAATACGCCGAAGGGTATCCTGGAAAACGCTATTATGGCGGATGCGAGGTAGTTGACCTCAGTGAACAATTGGCAATAGATAGAGCTAAAGAAATTTTTGGAGTTAGCTACGCAAACGTACAGCCCCACAGTGGCGCTCAAGCCAATACGGCTGTCCAATTTGCGATTCTACAACCCGGTGATACAATTTTAGGCTTGGATTTAAGCATGGGTGGACATCTTACGCATGGCTCTCCTGTTACTTACTCTGGAAAAATTTACCAAGCACATCATTATGGTGTAAAAAAAGAAGACGGCCATGTAGACTATGATGCCTTGGAGGCAAAAGCCAAAGAAGTAAAACCCAAATTAATCATTTGTGGAGCCTCTGCCTACGCTAGAGATTGGGATTATGCTCGTATTCGTAATGTAGCAGACCAAGTTGGCGCGCTTGTCTTAGCAGACATTGCACATCCGGCAGGCCTTATTGCCGCAGGCTTATTAAATTCACCTTTCGATCATTGCCATTTTGTAACTTCTACAACACATAAAACATTGCGTGGACCACGAGGAGGTATCATTTTAATGAAAAATGATTTTGAAAATCCTTGGGGTATCACTACGCCTAAAGGCGAAATTAGAATGATGTCTTCATTGCTAGACTTGGCAGTATTCCCAGGCATTCAAGGTGGCCCACTAGAGCACGTTATTGCCGCAAAAGCAGTAGCTTTCCATGAAATACTTCAACCAGAATTTAAGGACTATGCCCAACAAATGATTCAAAATGCACAAGCACTCGCTACTGCATTTATCAATAAAGGTTACGATATCGTGTCGGGGGGTACAGACAATCATTTGCTGTTAATAGACCTCAGAAATAAAAATATATCTGGTAAAAAAGCAGAAAACACTTTGGTGAAAGCAGACATTACGCTCAATAAAAACATGGTACCGTTTGACGACAAGTCGCCTTTTGTAACTTCGGGCATCAGAGTAGGTGTACCAGCCATTACCACCCGAGGCCTTAAGACTAAGGATATGGAGCAAATAGCTACATGGCTCGATGCTGTGCTTATGCAAGCCGACAATGAAAACCTTATAGCAAAAGTAAAAGGTGAGGTAAATGAATTTATGAGTCAATTCCCCTTGTATCCCGAAATGGATTAGTAGTAATGTATTATCTTCATAAGTTTATACGCCCTGCTTTTGTGTACCAAAGCAGGGCTTTTTATTGCTTCGAAAAAAAGTAGAATTTCCATTAAAGCAAGCCAATTTTTGATTGCAAATTTTTATTTAACTTTACGAGTAAGATTATTTTCGAAAAAAACCACCACTCAATCCTTAACTACTGTGGATGTATTACTACTCATAATATCTTTTCTTTTCATCTTGCTAGGAATAGCAGGAAGCCTACTGCCTGTGCTACCAGGATTACCTATTTCATGGGTAGGACTCTTCTTGTTTTATTGTCAAAAAACCATCGATTTCAATTGGTGGATATTGGGCATATCGGCAGTACTTGTAGTCATCATAAGCGCTTTAGATTACTTATTGCCAGGTATGGCAACTAAAAAATACGGTGGCAGCAAATATGGTATTTGGGGCGCAAATATCGGTCTGGTAATAGGCCTCATCGCACCTATTCCCTTTGGATTTATTATAGGACCTTTTTTAGGCGCATTTATAGGCGAAATGGCATTTAATAATTCAGACCAAGCTACCTCATTCAAAGCTGCTGTAGGTTCATTCTGGGGATTTTTGGCGAGTACTTTTATGAAATTCGTTTTAGCAATTGGTTTTTTAGGCCTTTGGATATACTTAGCTTTTCAATTTAGAAACTTAATTTTTTAACAAAAAAACAAAATCAAAAGATGAGGCGCGCAATATGGATAGCAGGATGTATGATGACTTGTTTTCTGAGTTGTACGAATGCTCAGGAGCGTAGCCCTAAACAAAACATTATCATGGAAAATAACGAAACAAAAGCCACAGCATACTTTGGCGCAGGGTGCTTTTGGTGTGTAGAAGCTGCCTTTATGGATTTAAAAGGTGTAGATAGTGTGAAAAGCGGCTATATGGGCGGCACCACTAAAAACCCAACGTATAAGGAAGTATGCACGGGCAAAACAGGTCATGCAGAAATAGTAAGTATACAGTACCAACCCAAGCTTATCTCTTTCGAAAAACTCTTGGAAGTTTTTTTTATGGTACACGACCCCACCCAACTTAATAGGCAAGGCAACGATATAGGTACCCAATACCGGTCGGCAATATTTTATACCACCGATGTCCAAGAGCGCATAGCCAAGCAAGCCATCGATGCATTGCAGCAAGCAAAAGTTTACAAGCTTCCAATAGTTACAGAGGTAACACCTGCTAGCGATTTTTACCCTGCAGAAGCCTACCATGATAATTATTATAACTTGAATAAAAACGAAAGCTATTGCCAAGTAGTAGTGCGACCCAAAATTGAAAAGATAAGGAAGGCTTTTGCTGATTATTTAAAATAAATGAAACACAGAATTAGCAATACCATATTCGTAACTTTTAGCAAAATAACTAGAGACGCAAACTGTAAAAATTTACTATTCTTAAAAGGATATTTTTTATAAAAAATCGCCCCCAATAAGTGTTTTACTTTATGGGGGCAATCTTTTTTAAGAATAGCCGCTTCTTGTTGAAGAAAGGCTAGGTTATTGTTTTATTTATAAACAGTCAGATTTGAGCTTACAGCGCCAGCGGCAGTTTGAATGCTCGCTGAATACATTTATTAATGCAAATACAATTTACTTCGCTATTTTATCTGCAATCTCTTGGTGTATGCTATTAGCAAATTCTTGTATCAATACTGAGCCTAAATCGCCCTCCCCTTGCTTACGCACGGATACCAGGCCTTCTTCCTGTTCTTTCTCTCCCACTATAAGCATGTAGGGTATTTTCTCCAATTCTGTATCCCTTATTTTTTTGCCTATTTTTTCTTGCCTATCGTCTATTTCTGCACGTATGTCCATAGATTTTAAGCTTTGCATTACTTGTGCTGCATAGTCTTGATACTTATCCGATATAGGTAATATTTTCACCTGAGTAGGAGCGAGCCATAAGGGCAATTTACCAGCGCAGTGCTCAAGCAATACCGCAACAAAGCGTTCCAATGAACCAAAAGGAGCACGGTGTATCATTACAGGTCGTTTGCGGGTATTATCGCTATCTACATATTCCAGCTCAAAGCGTTCGGGCAAGTTGTAGTCTACCTGAATAGTACCAAGCTGCCAACGACGACCAATAGCATCGCGTACCATAAAGTCCAACTTCGGACCATAAAAGGCAGCTTCGCCCAACTCTTCTACAGTAACCAAGCCATGTTCTGCGGCAGCTTCTCTAATGGCGTTTTCTGCAATATCCCAGTTTTCGTCACTACCTATGTATTTGGCTTTATTTTGAGGGTCTCTGAGCGATACCTGTGCTGTGTAGTCTTCAAAGCCAAGTGAGTGAAACACATACAATACTAAGTCTATTACTTTTTTAAATTCTTCTTTCACTTGGTCGGGGCGGCAAAAAAGATGTGCATCGTCTTGTGTAAAGCCTCGCACACGGGTAAGGCCATGTAGCTCTCCTGCTTGTTCGTATCGGTACACGGTACCAAATTCAGCAAAACGAACGGGCAAATCCTTGTAAGATTTAGGGCTTGCTTTATACATTTCGCAGTGGTGAGGACAGTTCATGGGTTTAAGCATAAACTCCTCGCCTTCGTGGGGTGTTTTAATAGATTGGAAGCTATCTGCACCATATTTTTCATAGTGGCCCGATGTTTTATACAAATTGATATTGCCGATATGAGGCGTAACTACGGGTAGGTAGCCCGTATCTATTTGTGCTTTTTGTAAAAAATCCTGCAGGCGTTGGCGTAACATAGCCCCTTTAGGCAACCACATAGGCAATCCTTGTCCTACCTTTTCTGAGAACATAAATAACTCTAGTTCTTTTCCCAGCTTTCTATGATCGCGTTTTTTGGCTTCCTCCATCACTAGGTTGTAGGCTTCCAACTCTTTGTTAGAAGGGAAAGTGATGGCATAAAGGCGCGTCAACATTTTGTTTTTTTCATCGCCTCTCCAGTATGCGCCCGCAATATTGGTGATTTTTATGGCTTTGATAAAACCGGTATGCGGCAAATGCGGACCTCTACACAAGTCGGTAAAATCGCCTTGTGTATAAAAAGAAATATTGCCATCCTCGAGGCCATCTATTAGTTCAAGTTTATAAGGGTCTGCTTTATCGGTAAAGTACTTTACAGCATCTTCTTTAGCTACCTCTTGACGCACAAAGCGAGATTTTTTGCCCGCTAGTTCTTTCATTTTCTTCTCCAGCTTGGCGATATCTTCGTCTGTTATTTTATCGTCACCAAAGTCTATATCATAGTAGAATCCACGCTCAATAGGTGGCCCTATTGCAAACTTAGCATTGGGGTAGAAGAATTGTACTGCTTCTGCCATCAAATGCGCCGATGAGTGCCAAAAGGTGGCTTTACCTTCTTCTTGTTCCCAGGTGAGTAATTTAAGGCTTGCATCTTTATCTAAAGGCTTGAAGGCATCTACTACTAAACCATCTACTTCGGCAGCTAATACATTTCTAGCCAAGCCTTCGCTTATGGAAAGGGCTACATCCAAGGCCGAAGTACCATTGTTGTACTCACGTACGGCACCATCCGGCAATGTTATTTTGATCATAAATATTGAATTATGCGTTGCTATATAATAACACACAAAGGTAAGAAAATACTACATAGGTATACAAGCTATTACAAGTCAATTATCAGAATTATACCAAAGCGACACATATTTAGCAGCATATTAAACAACGATCTTTGCTCTAACGGATTAAAAAAATTAATAAAACGAAAGCTGAAATTCCAGTTATTATTATTTTACTTACTGTCGGGGCAACCCTCGTGGTTGCCCTATAAAATATACTCTTTTATTAATAGATTATTATTAATAATTTATAAGGGCGACCACAAGGGTCGCCCCAACGGACGTTATAACGGTCGCCCCAACGGACGTTATAACGGTCGCCCCAACGGACGTTATAACGGTCGCCCCAACGGTCGCTATAATGGACGCCCAAACTATCGATCCAACGGTCGATCCAACGGTTGAAACGATACCGTAAAACGATCGTCGCTCCAACGGTTTCATTATCCATTAAATTTGTCTTCTTTCCACTTCAATGGATTATTTAGTATATAATTAGAAATATTACGATACGATTTTTCATTGCGAATAATGTGTTCGTAATAATTGCGTTGCCACAATTTGCCATTGAATGGAGTCCATCCTAAGTTTTTCACCCCACGAATATATTGAACCGTAACAATTGATTGAAATGCACCAACCATATCTCCTACGGTTTTATTTTTTACTTCCGTGCTGTTTTCGGTAGTGGTATCTGTTGGAGCTATCTTTTTAGACGCACCAACAATTTCCAGTATGGCGTGGAAATGATTGGGCATTACCACAAATTCGTGTAATGCAATGTTATTAAATCGTTCGTTTAGCTTCAACCATTCGGTTTTAACCATAACTCCGGCTTCATTTAAGTGCATTTCGCCATTGATTATTGTGCCAAACAAACATTCACGTTTCTCTACACAAATGGTAATAAAATACAATCCCGCCTGCGAGTAATCATAGCCTTTTAGGCGGATGGATCTGCGATGATGGATATGCGGATTGTATCGTTTCATCTTATCTTTTATTGTTCAGCTCTTTGTCCTGACGTTGGACTCGGGTAATTTTTGCAATGATAAATATAAAAAATATACCTATACAACCCACAATTATTTCAACTACAATACCGGCCGTAGATTTAATTGTCGTGCATTTATCTTTTTGTACTCAACTCTTTAAATAATCATTGAGGCCAATGCCTTTTAAAATTTGCTCTTTATATTGCGCAATGCGCCTAATTCTCGTCTGCGATTGTTTGGCTTTTGAAAAATGAATAAGGTAAGCTCTTTGCTTTCCTGGGCTAAGTGCATAAAAAGCGCTCTTAAATGCGGCGTCATGCACAAATGCCTCAAGGAGTTCGTCTGGAACAGGTTCTACATCCTTTTCAAAATCAAATTTTAGTCCTTTTTCCTCAATTGCTATTGCTTCCACTATGTAATCGCTCAAGATGTCTTTTACGGCTTCAATGGCCGTTCTACTGGTGAATTTTATGATTCTGTCGGACTGCAAACTGCCTTGTTGTTGAAGTAGCTTGTGCGTATCGGTGAGCAATACGCCTTTAAAAAAACCAATATTTACAGAACCTTTCAAGGCATTGATGGTAATAATATTTTTACCCCTAAAGGTATAAACGGGCACTCCCCACTTAATATCTTCTTTGAGCCCTAATGGCAAAACTATTTCTCTAAGCAACTTTAATTCATCTACCCAATTTAAGACTTTGCATTGAGGTGTTCCGCCATATTTGCAACGCATACATCCATCTACGAAGTACTTATCAACAGTTGCAATCTTTTCCATAACGTTCAACTTTATTACTTACTCAAGCTATTGTTAAGCATACTAAGCAGGAGCCAAGTAAGCAAATTTTTATTTAATAATTAAAGTTTATTGCCACCAATGCGCTTTACATTTCGTTTTTTTTACATTCTTGTTTTTTTTAGGATTAAATAATTTTGTAAAGATTCGATATTTTTCTGGCTTGGCATTGGAGGCGTCGGTCATTGGCTCAAGAAGTAATAAGTATTGGGCATATAGATGATGAGAGAAAATCTGTATAGCGTCGTCGGGAAACTTTTTGTAGTTCTTAAATTATATAGTTTCACAAAGAAATTAAGCCGTCAATTGGTGGCAGTTTAGTATTTTAATATGTAAAAATAGATAATTAATTATTGTTGTCCGGTAAAATAAAGTAATTGTTCAAAAAAAGGGCTGTTT
>CAYSCJ010000067.1:0-11795 GCA_964429515.1 uncultured Taibaiella sp. | reverse complement strand
TTGGATAAAATGGATTTTCCAATTGTAATGGGCTGTATTATCGTGAGCGCTACTATTTTTATTATTGTCAATTTACTCACAGATATCATTTATACCAAAATTGATCCGCGAATAAAGCTGGGGGCTTAAGAAATGCAAAGCTAAAGGCAACTGACAATAACGAAGTACTAATGGCTGATTATTTTGGCAATATATGGAAAAATTCTTAGCCTAAAGTGTTTGTTGATAGTGAATCATTTTTAAGGCGGTAATCATTGCTTCCTCTCCTTTATGGCCATGCACACCACCTAGTCGTTCCCAAGCCTGAGCCGCTGTATTTACGGTGAGTATACCAAATACTACTGGTATATCAATTTGTAAATTGAGTTGGTTTATACCTTCCGACACCATGTTGCATACGTAGTCAAAATGTGGTGTATCGCCTCTTACTACGGCACCAAAAGCTATTATTGCTTTCTTTTCCGGATTCATATTTCCGTATTTTTCGTAGTATTTTTTGATGGCATAAGGTAGTTCTACACAGCCTGGCACATAGTATATGTGTTTGATAACGATACCCAAGTCTGTTGCTACTCTTTGAGCTCCTGCTATTTGTGCTGCTACTATTTTTTCATTCCATTCTGTAGCAATTATGCTTACCTCTACATCTTTAAGTGTGTGAAGTGCTTCTGTATTCAATAGTGAATTGCTATCTGTAGACATTGCCATTAGTGGTTTAATTTTAGTATTTCGGAGTGTATATGTGTAACTTGCTGCAAGAGAGAATGTGTGTAGTCGTTAGTGATAACCCACTTGCATTTCTGCATTTTTTCTTCTTCATTGAGCTGTTTAGATATTCTATCTAGTGCTTGCTGCCTAGTGCTATTATCTCTTTTTATGGTGCGCGCAATTCTTATTTCTAGGGGAGCATAGACGCCTATTACATAATCTAGCTCTTTGTAGGAACCGCTTTCAAAAAGCAGGGCCGCTTCTTTAAGCGTATAAGGTGCAATTTGACGGTTGTGCCATTCGTTTCCGTATTCAATAACGCGTGGGTGCACTATGCTATTAAGAAGGGCTAGTTGGGTAGTATTGTTAAAAACAATAGCAGAAAGGGCTGCACGGTCAAGTATGCCATCAACGTAAATGTTGCTGCCAAAGGTGTCTTTTAGTGTTTGTTGTAGCCTCGCATCTGTATGCATTAGCTCTTTAGCGGCTTCGTCGGCATTAAAAATTGGTATACCAAAGTGATTGAATATGCGGGTAATCAAAGATTTTCCCGAGCCAATTCCACCTGTTATACCAATTTTTAGCATCTTGTTTGATTGAAAATAATCAACGAAAATAAAGTCAAAGATTAGGCAGTAACCTCTGTTGCGTTTTTATTTCTTTTTAAATAAGCTTGTGTAAGCTCCATAGAGATAGCTTGGCGTTCAATTACCATATTCGTATTTTTATCTACTTCTATCAACAAGGTGTTATCTGGATTGCTTTTTACTATTTTACCGTGAATGCCAGAAGTAGTCACTATTTTATCGCCGTTGTTCATGCTGTTTGCAAAGGCTTTGGCCTCTTTAGCTTTCTTTTGCTGAGGGCGTATCATAAAAAAGTACATAACTACTATCATACCTACCATCATCAATGGCATAATATATGAGTTACCTTGCGCAGGTGCTTGAAGAAAAATGTTTGTAAACATAATTGAGTTGTTTTTAATTTTAAAGTTGATTAATCTAAGGTCTTACTACTTTTTTTATTTTATTTTCTGCTGTTAGTGACTTTAAGGTATTGTCTAGTACACCATTCACAAACTGCCCACTTTGAGGTGTACTGTAGGTTTTGGCTATTTCAATATATTCATTTATCGTCACTTTGGTAGGAATGGTAGGGAAGTATAGAAACTCTGCCAATCCCATTTTTAGAAGGATAAGGTCTACTTGTGCTACGCGCTCGGCATCCCAGTTTTTAAGCCTTGGTTGTATAAGCGACATAAGGTATTCATTCTTTGCAATACTTGTTTTTAAAAGCTCATGTGCATACTCTTTCTTTTCGGCCGAAATAAAAGCAAGAAAGTTTGTATTGGATTTTTTCTTGGTAAAATTTTCGATGAGTATATTCACAAGGTCTTTATCGTCTTCCCATTCTTCATTCTTTTCGTTCATAAGCGCATTGAATGCTTCATTTTCATACATGATGTGCGTCCAAATATCCCATATCACTTGACGTTCTTTAGCGCGCTCTCTACTGGGTGTTTGTATGTATTCTTTATAAAACGGTGCTTCTGCAAGTTGTTGATACATTAGTTTAATATCTTCTTGCACTGCTACCGTTGCTAGGTTTCTTTCTTTAACTGTTTCGGTAAAAGTATTGTTTTCGAGTAATGACCACACAACTTCATTGCCTGCTAGTTTTGTACTTACGTTCAAGTCGGCTTCGGTAGGCAAGTATTTACTTGCACGCAGGTTGGCATCTACCTCGGTGTACTGTGCTAATTTAGTGATGTAGTAAAGCGATAAAGAGAAAAGGTATGCTGCCTGGTCTATTTTGTCGTCTAATATTTTGGTGTATTTCGATACAAATTTGTCGTATTCGCTGTCGCTGATAGTTAATGCACCTGTTGTAAGGGTTTCGCTAGATAACTGGGTGTCTAATGCATATAGCGATTGCATTACTTTAATTCTTATATTTCTACGGGATATCATGTATTATTGTATGGCAAATTACTTTGAAGGTGCAAAGTTAGTGAAAATTAGTTCAAATAACAGAAAATACCTTGCAGTCCTTTGCTATTATGGTTTTTTCTGATTTTGGATAGAGGAATAAGGGGGTATTAAGTCACCGGATTTTCCTGTGCCTCTTCAAATTCTATGACGGTAATTTCTGGAAGTATGCCCACGCGGCCGCGATAACCTAAGAATCCAAAGCCTCTATTTACATACAGTTGTTGTTGTTTATCTTGGTAAAGGCCTGCCCACTGCTTGTATACATACTGCGAAGGACTCCATTTAAACCAAGAAAAATCTATTCCAAACTGCATACCGTGTGTGTGGCCCGATAGCATAAGGTCTATTTGGCTGTATTTGGGCTTCACTTCTGCATCCCAATGCGATGGGTCGTGTGATAACAGTATCTTATAGCAATCTTTGTTTTCGATTCCAGCTAGGGCATCATCCATTTTGCCGTATTTAGGAAAATGCATATTTGCTCCCCAGTTTTCAACCCCGATAATAGCAAATTCTTTATTGTTATGGCTTATAATTTCATGTTCGTTCATGAGCAGTCGCCAGCCCAATTCTTCTACTTGTATTCTTTTTAGTTCGGCTAAATTTGCGTCTTTTTCTTCGGGAGTAGCCCATTTAAAATAGTCGCCATAGTCGTGGTTGCCTAAAATACTATACACACCGTTTTTTGCTTTAAGCTTTTTTAGCGTATCTATATAGGGGTAAATTTCTTCGGTTTTGTTGTTTACAATGTCACCTGTACAGAATATAAAATCTGCATTTTCTTTATTAATAAGGTCAATACCGCGCTCTACCGAACTTGTATCGTCAAAACTTCCCGTATGAATGTCTGATATATGAATGAATTTTAAGCCCTTTAAAGCAGCATAGGCATCTTTATTTACCTTAATGCTCACGCGTCTTAGCTGGTAGTTGTATTTGTTTTTAATGCCTATGAAGAATGACGAAAAAAGTGTTACGCCTCCCATCCATCCCATTCTGTTAAGGAATTTCGAGCGTGAAATACGTACCGACTCTTCTGCTGGTTTTCGTTTGGTGGGTGTAAAATATTTAAAAAGCCATACAATCATTCGCCTGAAATCATCTATAAGAAAGAAGAGTGCTACAAAAAAGTGCAGCACCGTTACACCCATGATATAAGCCAAATTCCAACTATATAAACCATCTTTGGTATTGGCATCAAAATTGCGAAGATTTAAAAATAACAGTGCATATACTACTAAAAAACCGATGTAGGCCACATAGCCCCAAATACGTTTTTTCTTAGTAGGGAAAAGTAATTTTATGGATAAAAAACCATAATATAGAAAAATTAGCCCCAGTATAATGGTAAGGCCTAATCCAAATTGATTGCGCATAAGGTATATTGATACTTATCTACAAAAATACTTAATAAACTGCGCAAAAAGTATTAATCACCGCTTGTTTAAATCTTTTTAATATCATTTTAGTCATTAATGCCCATTGAAGTATCCATATACAAGTCTTGTTTTCCAAACGCAACATGTGCTTTATCCAAACAAATATGTCTATGTTATAATTTAGTTTTTGAAAAGATACCTTAGTGATAAATTGAATATTTAATTATTATGTATTGGGTAGGTTCACTTAAAATGCTTGTATCTTTGTGTTGAATGGACTTGACTAATCTTGTTGCAAAGTATTAATAGTAATGCTGTATGCTTCGATACAAGTGTTTTTTTTTATTAAAATAAAATAAAAATCTATGAGATATTTAATTGCCTTGTGCATGGCATTATTAACGAGTAGCTTCAGCGTGTTTGCCTGTAGATGTATAGAGCAGCCTTTAGAAACTAAAATTGCCAATGCAGATATTGTAGTGTTAGGTAAAGTAGTTCAATTTCTAAGTGCTGATGTGGCGGGAAATCAAAGGTCGGATATGGCTACATTTCCTCAGGAAGCCAAGGTGAAGGAGATAGACCGTATAGCCCGTCAAGAGCCTATATATGTGGTTTTTGTGATAGATAAAGCTTATAAATTGCCTGGAAAAATTGAAATAGATACTATTGTGGTGGCTACTATGGCGCAGTCAAGTATGTGTGGTTTTAACTTTGAGCTGGGGCGTGAATACATTTTGTTTGCTCAAAATACCGATGCACCTCAATGGATGACCGTAAAGCGTCCAATTTACATTACCAATACGTGCACAGGTACACAGATATTCTCTGCCAAAGTAGCTCGAAGTGTAAAATGTACTAGCAAAAAAATGAAGCGCAAATAACCCAATCGAATATTTTGCATTCGGCAACTATATATTGCTTTAGCAATTTTTTACTAGAATGGCAGTCCGATAGCTAAATGGAAGAAAAGGTTTTCTTGTCGCCAGCTATTATTTAAAGGGTTAAATTCAGTAAGCACCCATCGCTGGTTTTGAGGGAGGTAAGGCTTGCGGATAGGGCCAGCAAAATCCAATCGTAATATGAGTATACTAAAGTCTAAACGAAAACCTAATCCGGCGTTCACCGCTAGTTCATTATAAAAAGTATTAGACAGTTTACCACCCGAAAAATTGGGATTATCTCTAAGTAACCACATATTTCCTGCATCGACAAAAATACCCAAGTCGATGAAACTATAGAGTTTTTGTCGTGCTTCGATGCTTGTTTCCAACTTGAAGTCGCCGAGGGTTTCGATGTAATTACCAGTTCTGTAATCATAGGTGCCGGGTCCTACAAGCCTCGAGTTAAAGCCTCTGAGAGAATTGGAGCCTCCGCTAAAGAATTGCTTCACATTGGGCAAGGTTCGGGAATTGCCATAGGGTAGACCTATACCAATAATATTACGAGCTGCCAATTCTAGTTTGGAATTCACTTTGTAATAAACTCTTGTGTCTAATTGTGTTTTGGCATATTGTGCGTATGGCGACCCAAATATTCTACTAGGTGTGTCTTGTAATTTGGTAGTGCCATTGATGAGGCCTAGTAGGTTGCCCGCCACATCTGCCGACACATTGATGAAGTAATTGAATTTTTTAGTATTGGCATCTGCTTTACTGTTGTAAATATACTCATAAGTGCTACCTAAGATAATACCATTGAATACAAGATTGCTTAGGTTTACATCAAAGCTGGCTCCTTTATCGATCGTGTCTGTTCGTACAATACCTAAACTGATGGGGAAGAGTTTGTGGTCTCTTTTAATATCTTCTTTCCAGTTGTAGCCCCATCCCAAGTGCAAAGAATTTATGGTGTATAAATTGCCTCTTCTGGAGTAATTGTAGTCGAGATTTACGAGTGTGCGTGGTACAAAGGTACCTGATGGTTTTACGTCTATAATAGGCAGTAGAAATCTTGGTATATTTAAGTTTACATTGAACCCGGCATTATAGGTATTGGGTCTTCTTCTAAGAGTGCTGTTACCAAATTGTATTTCGAAGCCACCCGTTGCTTTTACTGTAAACAACTCGCCGCCTCTTAGCGCGTTTCTGTTGCGCCACGAGATACTTGCTCTGCTTCCTGCACGGCTATCATTTTGCGTAAAGCCATTAATTTCTCCGTTCAATGATTTCTTGGGGTAGGGAGTAAGAAAGTATACCAATCGCAATGCTGCGTCGGGGTCGTTGTTCATGCTTGAAGGGTCGTAGCGTAGTGTAGGTGAAATCCTCGACCCATTGTTTCTGTTTTGATTAGCCCTTAACTGCACAATGTCACTTTTTACAAATTTGAAGGTTCCTAGATTCACCAATCTATTAAGCGTGGTGTTGTGATCTTTTTGATTGAATATCTCGCCTGGGCGCAACTGAATAGCCTGATGGAATGTACTTGGCCTGTAAGTTCTTTTGGGTCTTGCATTGCTCTTTGCTATAAGACTAAGAGGATCTACCATTTTAATACCTTCAAAGATGATAAGAGTATCACTTGCTTTAGGTCGTCTAATGAATTCAGAGTCGCTATTGCTACTTAATCTGTAATTAGGCAATATAATCACCTCTTCTACAGTAAAACGCTCGTAGGCGTTTCGGGGCATTTTATCCCATTTGAGCTGCACGGTTACATTAAATTTCTCATTACCCACACCCGTGTCTATTCGCATATACAGATATTCTGGGCTGAAATAGTAATACCCTTTGTTCTTGAGTTCGGCGTCTATCCGTATACGCTCATTCTTAATAGTTTCTATGTTGTAGGGTATACCGTTTTTTAAAAGCGTTTTATCCTTTACCGTACTTATGTCTTTAGCTATTCTTGAGTCGTCTTGTATGTCTTCAGGGAATTTGACAGATTCTAGAGTATACTGTTTATTAGCCCATACCTCAAAGATGGCTTTTGTTTTTTTATGTTCGGTTTCGTGAGTGCTTGTTACAGCTGCCTGCAAATATCCAATGTTGTGTAATTGGTTTTCAAAAACTTTGTTGTTGGTGTATAGGCTCATTTGTGATGTCAACACTGGTGGTTCACCTATCTTATTGCGCAAAAAGTTTTTGAGCCCTCCCGTTTCTTTTTTAGGTGTTCCTGCAATATTGTACACCCATAGTTTCCATCTCATGGTTAGAAATGTTTTGTTGGGTATCGGTCTTATGGAGGTGGTTAAGTAGTCTTTGATTTTTTTACTTTCTTTTTTAGATATACTCGTATCTAAAACATTAATATCTGCGCCGGTAAAAAGACTTTCCCCTTCTGGTAAGTATTTTGTATTGCTACAACTAGCAAAAAAAAGCACCATGATAGCAAGGAGCAACTGGGGGTAGTATTGTTGTTTTGTTGACGTCAATTTATAGAGATATTAATTACCCAAAAATAGTAATTTGTGGCTAATAACAATGTTTACAAGCCACTTTAAATACAAATACCTATTTAGCCTGACTTATGCTTTGTTGTCAGGCCAAACCTAGGGCGCATTGGGGGAAAACACAGATTATGTTTTAGCCACTTTAGTGCGATGATGTATTGCCATTTTTACCATGCTTTCGGTAGCAAAAAAGATCATTATACTTTTCTCAAGTTTTCGGGACTATTTTGCAATAACATTGGCTCGAGTCAATGGCAAAGACACCATCTGGTTTAAAACTGTAATATTATTATTGTCTTTACAAACGTGTGTTGGGTGTATCTTATTTTTTAATAAAAGCTAAAAGGTTTTTTATTGGCTCTTTTTTACAGCCTTTGAGTAATGAATGATACAAATACAATTGCTTTTGAACCTTACCTATTTTGCCTTATGCCATATTATGAAATACACGTTGTACGTCATCGTCTTGCTCTAGGCGCTCAATAAGTTTGAATACATCTTCAGCTTGCTCGTCGGTAAGTGCAACGGTGTTGAGGGGTATCCATTCTAATTCCGAGTTTTCTATTTCAATTTTCTTGTCTTCTAAGGCTTTTTGCATATTGCCAAAATCTGCAAATGCACATCTAATGATAACTTTTCCTTCGCTATCTTCTCCTAATTCTTCCAAACCAAAATCAATTAGTTCTAGCTCTAGTTCTTCCTGGTCAATATTTGCTTCGGCTAATTTAAAAACGCCCAAACGTTTAAACATAAATCCAACAGATCCGCTATTGCCCATATTTCCGCCTCCTTTATTAAAGTGGGAGCGCACATTGGCTACTGTTCTGGTGGTATTGTCGGTAGCAGTTTCTACCAAGATGGCTACTCCGTGAGGTGCATAACCCTCGTACAGTACCTCGTCAAAGGTAGAGTTGTCCTTACCTAAGGCATTTTTTATGGCAGACTCTACGCGGTCTTTGGGCATGTTTACCGACTTGGCATTTTGCATAATACGCCTAAGTGCCGGGTTGTTCTCTGGTTCCGGACCTGCATTTTTTACAGCAATGGCTATTTCCTTTCCTATTCTGGTAAATTGTTTTGCCATTCTGTCGTATCTGGCAAACATTTTGGATTTTCTTACTTCAAATATACGTCCCATGTATTATTGTATAAAATTATTAGTGTTAATTTGATATTAGTGCTGGGCACATCGTGCTCAATTTATTGCGGCAAAATTAATTAATTGAATTAATAGTAGAAAATGCTTTAAAGATTATGAATCTTTTTTATTTTTACTAACCAAGCACCGCCGCTTTTTAAATCGAATCAAAAGAAGATATATGAAAGAACAATTTATTGCCGCCATGCAACAAGGCTATACATGCAAAGGAGCTTTTTTTAAAATTGGGGTGGCAAAATATAATTTGGAGGCCATAGCAGAATGCCCTATAAATGTACCACTCAAAATGATGAACAGGCATGGATTGATAGCGGGTGCTACAGGAACAGGTAAAACCAAAACACTTCAACTTATAGCAGAGGGACTAAGCAACGAAGGGGTGCCCGTGATGCTAATGGATATTAAAGGCGACTTGAGTGGCATGGCTGCACCGGGTTCGCTCAATGGTTTTATAGAGGAACGCTATAAAATTATGAACGAAAACTATGTGCCTGCGGCCTTCCCGGTAGAGTTGCTTACAATTAGCGAAGATAAAGGTGCCAGAATGAGGGCTACCGTCACCGAGTTTGGCCCCGTTTTGTTTAGTAGAATATTGGGCTTGAATGATACTCAAAGTGGTATCCTTGCCGTTATTTTTAAATTTAGCGACGACCATGGATTGGCATTGTTAGATTTGAAAGATTTGATAAAACTTCTCAAATATGCTGCCGAACAAGGTAAGAGTGAGCTAGAACGTGATTATGGTAAAATTTCTGCTGTTTCCTTGAGTACCATCCTTCGTAAGGTTATAGAACTCGAAAGCCAGGGCGGCGATCTGTTTTTTGGCGAGCCCTCCTTCGATCCGCTCGATTTAATGAGGCTTAGTAGCGATGGAAAAGGGTTTATTAATATCCTCAGGCTCACCGATCTTCAGGATAGACCAAAATTGTTTGCGGCTTTTATGCTGCAATTATTAGCCGAAGTATATGCTATCATGCCCGAAGCCGGCGATTTAGATAAACCCAAATTGATTATTTTCATAGATGAAGCACATCTGATTTTTAAAGAAGCCACCCAAACGCTACTAGATCAAATAGAGACGATCATTAAACTCATTAGAAGTAAAGGCGTAGGAATATTCTTTTGTACCCAAAATCCTCAAGATATACCTCGCCCTGTTTTAGGACAGCTGGGCTTGAAAATACAGCACACGCTTAGGGCTTTTACAGCAAAAGATAGAAAAGATATTAAACTGACTGCCGAGAACTACCCCTTGAGCGAATTTTACAAAACCGATGAATTAATAACGCAAATGGGCACAGGCGAAGCCTTAATAACGATGCTGAATGAAAAAGGTGTACCTACTCCCTTAGCACATGTTTATTTGATGTCGCCTAGAAGTAGAATGGATGTTTTAACGGATGTGGAAATTCAGAATCTATTGATGAACGCTAGCTTGGCACATAAGTACAACACCACGATCGATAGAGAAAGTGCTTATGAAAAATTAGCCGAACGCCTGCTCCAAGCTCAAGAGCAACTAGAGCCTCAAAACACTAGAAAGGAATCAAAGGAACCACCTTCTGTGCTTGAAAAAGTAATAAATAGCGCAGCGGGTAAACAAATGCAGCGCTCGTTAGTTAGAGGTATTTTTGGAATAATAACCAAAATGTTTAAGTGAAAAATGTTGTGTTTAGGTGTTAAACCGCACTGTGATTCAAGCATTTTTAATAAAACAGCACATATATAGCTTGTAGCACTTTGATGTATGCAAGCCGTGTCCAAAATTACAGCAACAATCCTCTTAATAAACTTTCGCCAAAACTTCAAAAAATGCCACATTGTTATTTGGCAACACACAAATGCCAAGGCCCGAAAAACAAAGAGGCATTTTGGTGTAGCGCTAAGCTAAATAAAAATGAATATATAAAATACACAGTCGAATTATTTTATTTTCACAATTATTATATTAGAAATTTTATCATTAATTTTTAAGCTCACACGACTATTATATTATGCCAGTTAATCCAGTACCTGTTAAACAAGATATATGGGAAACCAGAGTGCCTACTACCTTGGCTATCATACAAGGCAAATCTGCTTATTTGGAAGAAGAAGGACTACCTTGCTGCCATACAGATGAAGGTAACAACATTACGCCTTCTGAAAACTTGTTGGGTAATATCATTCCGCCAACAAGCAATCCTTAGAAATTCAATTACCGGCTATCAGCATTATCAGTAATGCTGATAGCAATTTTTTACTAATTCTTAATCTTTTATCAATATGGGAAAAAGCATTTTTGAGTTTTCAGATAAGTTTAATTTTGATAGTCCATGGGAGAATAATTGGGGAAATGAAGATTTTCAATTTGAAATAAATAGACATCAACACAATATTGGAAAAAAGTATAACAAAACACTAGTAGCTTAACTCCCATTCCAAAATTATGAAAAAAGCAAACATTACATTTCTAGCATTATTATTAACAATAACATTTACTGCTTGTAAAAAAGAAACAGCTGTTAAGTCTGCACATCAAGAAGAATTTCAAGCCAAAGCTATTTCTGGTGGTAGTGATTTTAGCTCTTATTCCAATGCGACATTACAAGACGTAATAGATAGCATTGTAAGTATGGTAGGTGATAGTACCATAGTAGGTAGTATGAACTATTATGACAACAATAATGCCACTTATGACACCTATATTCAAAATTATGATTTTACAAATTCTAGTAAGCCTCGTATACGCTTTTTGCTTCTTGACGGCTGTAAGTGGATTCCAGCTATTTTATTTGGACGTTTAATACAGACCCGACAGTTCCATATTTATTAAGCGATGGATATAGCACTGCGGATATATTACACGTTGCTCCCAACAAATTGATGATTAGATCCGATGACCCAGTAATAAATGGCATTACTTCTGATGGTTATTTAGCATTACAACGCGATTTGGAATTTGAAGATTTTGACGGTACAGACAACCTTACAATTACTATTGAAAAAGGTATCTATAAAGCACATCAGAATACTGATGGTAATTACGACTATGTAATCGTGAATACAGATTTCAATTAACCGACACTTCTTTCTACAGTACCAAAATACCCTATTCTCTTTTTTGAGAATTGGGTATCTTTATACTCAATTATAAATATTTATTATTATGTTACGAAACTTTTTTT
>CAYSCJ010000066.1:0-11895 GCA_964429515.1 uncultured Taibaiella sp. | reverse complement strand
TCAGAAAGTCTTGTGGCCAAAATATTTTTCCAAAAAGGATGTATTCACCTTTTATAAAATTAAAAAGGAATAAAGGTTTTCCTTGGAAGGAAATAAGAGGAAGAGAGAAGAATACGATGTAGTAAATCCAACTAACGATTGTTCTTTTTTGATAATAGGATCCCTTAGGTTTTTTGGGGAATATCCATTTTCTTTTGCCGTCTTCGTCGATTGTGCTTAGATGTTCTCTGAAGCTTTCGTTATTTTTAGTTGGTTCATTTGCTTTTGACATTTCGATACCATTCTATAGTTATGAAATTCAAATGGCAGGTAAAAGTTTTACTTCTTCCTGCCATTTGTAGAGTTGTTTTTATAATATTACTTTAGTTTGGTTGCTTACAGTTTCAGTTGTTGCCTCTGTAGGTTCGCTAGATTCGGCTTCTGTTTCTGCCGCCTCTTCATAAATTTCACCTTGAGGGGCTTTGGGTTGTGCAGGTGTTGTTCCAGTTAATGATTTCACGAAGCTTGCTAATTGTGCCATTTCTTTGGGTGAGTAATCATCTTTCCAGCTTTTCATACCTTTTTCGGGCACACCATATTTTATGGTTTTAAAGATGTCTTTTATGCTACCGCCATGAAGCCAGTTTTTGTCTGTAAGGTTTGGGCCTACTTCGTTACCACCTCCGTCGTTAGCATGACATGCGGCACACATTTGAATAAACATTGCTTGTCCGGCAGCTAGATCGGCTGGGTCGTTGAGGTAAGTTACCGTGTTTTCGTCCACGTTGTTAGCGCTGTTTGCCAGATATGCTCTTACTGCAGCTTCAGCTTCTTGGGTATGATGCGCTAGTTCTTCATACTGGTTTTTGCCGGTGCCAGATACTTCGTATACCCATAGGTACACTACAGCGAAGATGATACTGATGTTGAATCCCCATCTCCACCAGGGTGGCGTAGGGTTATCAAGTTCTTCGATGCCATCATAGTTGTGGCCCATGTTTAGCTCTTCGTCGGTGATACCTTTAGCAGCTGGGGCAGCATTAATTCTTTCAATCCAATGTATTTTTTTCTCTTTAGCAGATTCCGGCTTCTTTTCTTTATTATAGCCATAAAGAACATAGAAGATACTTAACAAGCCTAAAATAATAAGGATTTCTAGGATAATTATACCCGATAAGAAATAGAAAACATTGGCATCAATACCACCTATTACTGTTATTGCAGGCTTTACTGCTGCTGCTGTTTCTTGAGCATTGGCTAGTAGAGGGCTAGCTAGTAAAGCTAAAGCCAGTAAGGTTGTATTTTTGTTCTGCTTATTTTTTCTATAAACATCTGTACCCAATACAATACCTTTTGCGAGTGCAAATATTACGCCCAATAACAGAAGTGCAATAATTACCATGAATAATGCAACAGGTTCCGTAAGTACAGATTTGATTTGTGATGGGTGGACGTCTCCTTGAGCCCAAACCAAATTAGGGCTTGAAGTGGCTGCCACTGCTGCTATCAATATAAGAGAAAGTCTTTTCATAAATTTGAGTTCTTGTTATAAGCCTTATAGATGCTTACCAATTAGTCTTCTAATGGTAGGTTCTTAAGTTGATGAATAGTTTTTTTATCTTTTGCAAAAACCAAAATGGTGGCAAGTACAAATATGAAAACGAACAATACCAATGTTATTATTGGGTATATACTGACGCCTTCTATTGTTTTTAGATAATTGATGAATTTCATAGGATTAAATAGTTTTATTGTATTGGTAGATTTTCTACATTTTTCACGTCTTTACCCAGTCTTTGCAGGAAGGCAATCAACGCTACGATTTCATCATTCTCAGACACTTCTATTTGGCTTTCGGCTAGGCGTTGCTTAATTTCATTAGCTTGTTTTTCTAGGTCTTTGTTAGCAACGTTTTCGTATCCGTCCTCATATGGTACGCCCAAGCGTTTCATCGCTTTTATCATATCATATGTTTTAGTTTTGTCTATTCTATCTTCAAATAACCAAGGGTAGGCTGGCATGATAGAGCCCGGTGACGTAGATTCTGGGTCGAGCATATGGTTGTAGTGCCAGCTATCAGGGTACTTATCTGCTAAACGAGCCAAATCTGGTCCAGTTCTTTTTGAGCCCCATTGGAAAGGATGATCGTATACATATTCTCCTGCTTTTGAGTAGTCGCCATAGCGTTTTACTTCGTCGCGGAATGGTCGAACCATTTGCGAGTGGCATGTATAACAACCCTCTCTAATATAGATACCTCTACCATGAAGTTCTAATGCTGTATAGGGTTTTACTTGAGTAATAGTAGGTATATTTGATTTTACCAAGAAGGTAGGAACCATTTCAATAATACCTCCAATGGCAACAGCAATCAAAGAGAAGATAACCATTTGTACGGGTCTGCGTTCCATCCAATTGTGCCAGTGTTGTTTGCCCACTTGTGGCATGTTTTTAGGCAATGGTGGAGCTTCTGCTTTTTCGTCTGCAATAAAGCTACCTTGTTTAATAGTTTTATACAAGTTGTAAATCATTATAAACATACCTACTATAAACAATGCACCACCCACTGCGCGCAAAGCATACATTGGTACTATTGTAGTAACAGACTCCATAAATTGATATTTTAAGTTGCCTGCTTCTGTAAATGTTTTCCACATAGAGCTTTGAACCAATGCAGCCCAGTAAAGAGGAATAACATAGAATAGTATACCTAATGTACCAATCCAGAAGTGATTATTCGCAAGTTTGGTGGAGTATAGTTTGGTGTTAAATATTCTTGGGAACAACCAATACAAGATACCGAAAGCTAAGAAGCCATTCCAGCCTAAAGCACCTACGTGCACGTGTGCAATTGTCCAATCGGTATAGTGCGAGATTGCATTTACCGCTTTAATAGACAACATAGGACCTTCGAAGGTGGCCATACCGTAAGCGGTAAGTGCTACTACAAAGAATTTCAAAATTGGGTCTTCTTTTACTCTATCCCAAGCTCCACGTAAGGTAAGCAAGCCATTAAGCATACCACCCCAAGATGGTGCTATTAGCATTATTGAAAAAACAGTACCAAGGCTTTGTGCCCAACCAGGTAAGGCTGTATATAATAAGTGGTGAGGTCCTGCCCAAATATAAATGAATATCAATGCCCAAAAGTGAATGATAGACCATCTGTAGGAATACACCGGGCGGTTGGCTGCTTTAGGAATGAAGTAGTACATCAATCCTAAGAAAGGTGTTGTTAAAAAGAAGGCTACAGCATTGTGGCCATACCACCATTGAACTAAAGCATCTTGCACACCAGCATACCAAGAGTAGGAGTGTGTAAAGCTTGTTGGTAACGCAATAGCGTTTACTATATGTAGCATAGCTACTGCTACCCATGTACCTATATAAAACCATATAGCAACATACAAGTGTGCCTCTCTTCTGCGAAGTATTGTACCGAGCATATTGGCTCCAAATACTACCCAAACAAGTGTAATAGCTATGTCTAAAGGCCACTCTAGCTCAGCATATTCTTTACCTTGTGTGTAACCCATCCATAAGGAAAGGGCACCAAAAAGAATAATTAACTGCCAGCCCCAAAAGTGGATTTTACTTAACAAATCACTCCACATTCTTGTTTTACACAAACGTTGTAAAGAGTAATATACACCACAAAATATGATATTACCAACAAAGGCAAAAATGACAGCATTGGTATGTACCGGACGCATACGTCCAAATGTTGTGGCTTTTAGGCCTAAGTTCATTTCTGGCCAAGCGAGTGCAATTGCAATCCATAAACCAGCCAACATGCCTACTACGCCCCATAAGAGTGACGCATATGCAAACAGCTTTACGCTCTTATTATCGTAATAGAATGTTTCCACTTGCATGCCTGCGTTGTCGTTTGCAGTCTTTTGTGTTGTCAAAGTTTCAGACATAAATTATATTTGATGTGAAGAAATGAAGAAATTACTTTGTTTTAGCTTGGGTTGTATGATCCTCTGGTAAGGGTTTTTGAGGTTTGGTGTCTTCAAAAAGCACTTTATGAGCCGGAGAAAAAGTGTCGTCCATTTGACCCGATTTTACAGACCAAATAAAGGCTATCAAAAAAAGAAGTCCTACTGTAAGACTCGCTCCTAAAAGAATCAACATAACACTCATAAGCTTAATTTTTTGAATTTTGCGGGTTTATTAAAACCTCCTGCTTTAGGGTACAAAAGTAGATACGATAGGGGTCACGTGCTATGATAAACATCAAACCCAAATATGATATTTATCACGTTTTCAGTCGAAAGATAATATCATTTTTTTAAAAAAAGAAGAAACTGTTATATAGTTTTTACTTGTAAATAGTTTAAAGATAATTGGTTAACTTTGCTTATATTAATTAGCATTTTACTTATGAAAGTGAATTCGGAAATAGCTACACCAGAATGTGTGCATTGTTCTAAACGGTTTTCTTCTGTTTTTTGTAGAGCAGATTCGACAAATTTAGACGCCATTAATGCTAATAAAGTGTGTTCTAGTTATAAAAAAGGACAAATAATATTTTTAGAAGGGACATTTGCATTTGGTTTGTATTGTATTAACGGTGGTAAAATTAAGATAACTAGAAATGGCGATGACGGTAGAGAAGCTATTTTGAGGCTAGCCAAGCCCGGAGATATCATAGGCTATAAGGCAGTACTTACCAATGATAAATACTCGGCTTCGGCAATTGCAATAGATGATTGTAATGTTTGTTTTATACCTAAAGAGTTATTTTTAAAAATTCTGAAGTCAGATTCCTCTTTGTCGATAGAAATTATGCGAATGTTGAGCCAACACTTAGGCCAGGTTGAAACCAAACTTACTCATTTAGCACAAAAACCAGTAAGAGAAAGAATTGCAGAGACCTTATTATTTATTAAAGAGACCTTTGGTTTTGAAGACGATCAACTAACGATAAACGCAACGCTTTCTAGAGAAGAAATTGCCAATATTGTCGGTACAGCCACAGAATCTGCTATTCGTTTGCTGTCGGAGTTTAAGAAGGATAATATTATTGAATTGGATGGAAAGAAGATAAAGATAATTAATATGGAAAAACTGATTCGTACTGCCAATTTGCAAGATTAATGTAGCCCAGCTGCAAGTCTATTGTCAATAATATTAGTTATGTGTACAAATAGTAGTTTTCGTTTTTTTTAAATAATCTTGATTATTAAAAGAGTTCGTTTTAATAAGAAGCATGCAGCAAAATTAATAGTTATTAGATATTTAATATTAAAGGCCGTCCGTTCAGGGCGGCTTTTTTAGCGTTTAATGCCTACTCGATTCTGGATATTTTTTTTCCCATTAAATCACTTTTCAAGCGCTCTTTTCTATGATAAATGTCATGCAGATGCATGATGTTCGTCATTTTATACACTATTTAATGTTGGTACTTTTGTCATCAGTTTACTTTGGCCAATACCATCCGCAAAATAATGGATAACATACTACTAATTGATTTCAATGATTTTAAACCAACTCAGATTTGTGAGTTTGTAGTAGATAGGGTGCATGCCAAAATAAAAGAGAGGCTACTGTATTTGAATAATATTATTTTATCCAATTCTTTAAAGAAAGATATTTTTAATACTGAATTTCATGCTACTTACGTAAATTTGGTAGATAATGTCAATCGTTTAATTCAGTTGGAACAATTAGTGCTTTTTGATTTTATAGATGCGCGCTTGGATGTAGACAATGGTATTATTGTTCCAGAAAAAAGTAAAGTGCTCATTCGTCATTTTCAAAATGAATTAAAAACTGTGTTATTGCAATCCAGATCCTTGTTTCATGCTTTGGAGCAGCATGCTAGTGAGCATACTATTACGTCCATAATTGAGATGGAGTTGCTTCAGCTAGAGACGGATATTACACAATGGTTTCACATAGTGAATAGAAATATTCTGAATGTAGAAAAATAAGATACTATGAAGGTACTACCTACTGAAGATACACCCAAAACAGCTCATCAAACGACACTTTGTTATCATTGTGGTGAGCCCAATCCTAATAATGTGCTGCAATTCGATGAGAAATCTTTTTGTTGTCAGGGATGCATGTCTGTTTATAAATTATTGAATCAGGCAGGTTTGTGTACCTACTACGATTTGAATGATGCAGCTGGTATAAATAAGCGCCAAATAGACCGTCAAAATAAGTTTTCGTATTTGGACGATGAGCAGATACAGCAGCAGCTTATTCGTTTTAAGAATGAAACAGAAACGCACGTTAATTTTTATATACCGTATATACACTGTAGCTCCTGTGTCTATTTACTTGAGCGGCTTCATGTGATAAATAAAGGCGTAAAGCGAGTAGATATTTTATTTCTAAAGAAAGAAGTGAATATCATTTTTGATCATAAAGAAATATCTTTTCGTGAGTTGGTAGAGTTGCTCGCATTTATTGGCTACGAACCCCATATTAGTTTAAAACAAACACCCAAACAAAAAAACTCAGTTAGTAAAAAGCTGATATATAGAGTAGGGGTGGCAGGTTTTTGTTTTGGCAATATTATGTTGCTAAGCTTTCCGGAGTATGTAGATGTAATAGATGAGCGGGAAGCTTATTTAGTGCCCATTTTCAGATACCTTAATTTGCTATTATCCTTACCAGTATTCTTTTACAGCGCCATGGAGTTTTTTGTATCTGCATGGAAGGGTTTTAGGCAAAAATTCATAAATATAGACGCGCCTGTTTCATTGGCAGTTATTACTTGTTTTGTTAGGAGCGTTATAGATATAGCAATGGGTACAGGTGCAGGCTACTTGGATTCAATGGCGGGCATCGTGTTTTTTATGTTGATCGGCAAAATACTACAGGAAAAGACCTACAGCCAAATGTCTTTTGAACGTGATTATACCAATTATTTTCCCATCGCAACCTCTGTAGTAAAAGACGATGTAGTAATACCTACTTTGCTCAACAAGGTAAAAGTAAATGATACTTTAAGAATACACAACAATGAGCTAATACCCGCAGATGGTATACTGGTAAAAGGCAAAGGCCAAATAGACTATAGCTTTGTTACCGGAGAGTCGACACCTATTGATTTAACGATAGGTAGCATAGTATATGCTGGTGGTAAGCAATTGGGTTCCGATATTGAAATAATGACCATCAAGGAGGTGGCACAAAGCTACCTGACGAGCATATGGAATAAGAATAAAGATATGCAGAAGAATGATGACGAGATTCATAAAAAGAATCCAGTACATTATATAGGCAAATTTTTTACCTTAGAAATATTGATGGTGGCCTTTGCAGCAGTTGGTTATTGGTGGTATAAAGGAGATTATGTAACATTATGGAAGAGCTTTACTGCGGTATTAATCGTTGCTTGTCCGTGTGCATTACTCCTTACTTCTACCTTTACCAATGGCTATATACTCCGAATTTTGGAGCGGAATGGACTTTTTCTGCGTACCGCAAAAATAATAGATCCACTTGGCAAACTAGATACGCTGGTTTTTGATAAAACAGGTACGCTTACATCTAGTAAAGAAATGAAGGCAAGCTTTAACGGTCATCCTCTAACGAGCTATCAAACGCAGCTAATAGCATCTATAACAGTTCCAACAATGCATCCAATGGCGGTGCCCGTAAAACAGTTAATGAGCGTTAACAACTATTTTCCTGTAGTAGATTTTAAGGAATATCCAGGTTTGGGCGTTTCGGGAAATATCGATGGCTGTTTTGTAGAAATTGGTACCGCTTCTCATTTGAAAATTGCATCGGCAAGTATTGCCAAAGCCACACAATTGTATGTGAGAATAGATGGCGAAGTATTTGGATACTTAAGTTTGGAGCAGCATGTTAGAAAAGGTGTGCGCTCTATGTTTACCAAGTTCGCTAAAGATATCAAATGCGTAATTTTATCGGGAGATAATAATCATCAGCAACAATACTTGCATACAGAGTTGGGTAATAATACAGAGTTGATTTTTAACGCTTCACCTCAAGATAAATTAAACTATATAAAGGCAGTACAAAGTTCGGGCGGTAGTGTGGGTATGATAGGCGATGGTCTAAACGATGCGGGTGCATTATTGCAAAGCAATGTGGGTATAAGTGTAGCAGACGACATTAGCTCCTTTACGCCCGCCGCCGACGCTATTATTGAAGGTCAAAAGCTTGATAGACTTGGTGGTATTATCAAGTTGTGTGCCAAATCAAATGTTATAGTGAAGACTTGCTTTATATTCTCATTGGTATACAATTTGACTGGAATATACTTTGCTGTACAAGGCTTATTAAGCCCTCTTATAGCTGCGATACTGATGCCATTAAGTACACTTACAATTGTTATAATAACCTTTTCTTTGAGCAGATACATTGCAAAAAAATCAGGTCTAGATTAGTAATGTAGTTTCACCCTATTATAAAAACCTCGCTCTACAAAGGAGCGAGGTTTTTTTTGAAAAGTATTTATTGAAGCATTGCCATGGCTTTATTCATACCATTTACTAAGTGGTCTATTTCGTCCTTTGTATTGTAAAGGGCAAACGAAGCCCTCAATGTTCCGGGTATTTGATAATAGGCCATAATGGGTTGGCAACAATGATGCCCAGTACGCACAGCAATACCCATCTTGTCTAACAACTCACCTATATCGAATGGATGTATATTGTCGATAATCATAGATAAAGCACCTGCTTTTGGTTGGCCTGCCGCCAAAATGCGTACACCAGGTAGTGCAGATATTTGGGATGATGCATATTGCATAAGTGTATCTTCGTAGGGAGCTATGTTTTCGATACCTATTTTTTGAACAAAGTCAATGGCCGTTCCTAATCCAATAATACCTGCTATGTGTGGTGTCCCGGCTTCAAACTTAAATGGTAGGTCGGCATAAGTTGTTGTTTCAAAACTCACCGTTTTTATCATAGAGCCACCCGTTCTGTATGGCGGTAGTTTCTCCAACCATTCTTTTTTGCCATAAAGTACACCTATGCCTGTTGGTGCATATATTTTATGACCAGAAAATGCTAAAAAATCTACGTCAAGTGCTTGTACATCTATGGCTATATGCTGTATCGCTTGGGCTGCATCTAGCATAATAGGCACCTTATTGGCATGTGCAATTGCAATAAGTTCATGTATAGGATTAATAACCCCTAAGGTATTTGAAACCCATGTAATGGCTACAATTTTAGTTTTGCTATTAAAAAAACCAGTGTATTGATTTATATCAAGTACACCGTCTTCATTAAAATCTACCACTTTAATGGTAGCGCCATATTGTTGGGCAACTTCCTGCCAAGGCACAATATTGGAGTGGTGCTCCATTCTTGATAAAATTATTTCATCGCCCTTTTGTAATGCTAATTTTGAAAAAGAGTAGGCCAGCAGATTAATGCTTTCGGTGGTACCACTGGTAAAGATGATTTCTTCAGCATATTTGGCATTAATGAAACTTTGTATGGTAGCCCTAGCTGCTTCTTGAGCATCCGTAGCTATCTGGCTTAAGGTATGCACGCCTCTATGAACATTGGCATTGTATCTTTGATAATAATCACTTATTGCATCTATTACAACCTGGGGTTTTTGGGTCGTAGCACCATTATCAAAATACGTGAGGGTTTTACCATGTATTGTTTGCTTTAAAATTGGAAATTCTTCTCTTACTTTAGAAATTTCAAATGTATTATTGATATTTGTCATTACCTTTGGCGTTTTTTAACTTTATTTTGCGGCATAGTAAAGCCTATTAGGGCAAAGTTAGTATTAGATTGCGAATAAAGGTTTATAAATATTAAAGCAAACACAGATAATGCATATATTGTTGTTGACAAATAGAATTCCATATCCATTAAAAGATGGAGGAAGTCTGGCTATGCATTATTTTTTAGAAGGATATTTGGATGCCGGACTAACAGTCAGTATGCTTGCTATGAATACTTCAAAGCATTTTGTAGCCTTATCAAAATTGCCAAAAGTATACGAGCGCTTGCAGGTGTTTCGTACCGTTGATATCGATAACGAAGTTCATCCGCTACAAGCTTTTATTAATTTATTTCAATTTAAAAAATCCTACAATGTAGAGCGTTTTGTAAGCAAAGCATACGATAACGCACTTATAGATATTTTACAAAACAATACCTTTGATTTTATACAACTAGAAGGCCTCTACTTAACTCCCTATATAAATACCATTAGAAAGTATTCTAAAGCTAAAGTGATTTTGCGTTCGCATAATATCGAATTCAAAATATGGGAGAAACTGCATTTGCAGGAGTCGGGTTTCTTGAAAAAAGCCTATTTGAAGTTGATTACAAAAAGGCTTAAATCTTACGAACTAGAGCACTTAAATGCCTATGACATCATATTGCCTATCTCGAATGTAGATAGAGCGTTTTATGAAGAACAGGGCGTGCAATTGCCTTTGTACACCCAAACGTTTGGTATTAAAATACGTGAAGATCTTACTTCGTATCCGGTGCCCAAAAGCGGTTCGAAAATGTATCATATTGGTGCTATGGACTGGCGTCCTAATATGGAATCTGTGAAGTGGTTGATACAAGAGATAATGCCTGAAATATATAAAAGTCATCCAGATAATAAACTCTATTTGGCGGGCCGAAACATGCCAGAAGCATGGCAAAAAGCATCCTATCCTAATATTGACGTTGTCGGCGAAGTAGAAAGCGCTTACGATTTTGAACAGGATAAACAAATATTGCTCGTACCTTTAATGAGTGGTGGTGGTGTACGAATAAAGATTTTTCAGGCTATGGCTATGGGTAAAGCTGTGATAACCACACCTATTGGAGTAGAGGGTATTGAGGTGGCTCATAAAGAACACCTTTTGGTGGCAGATGACAAGCAAGAGTTTGTAGAATATGTCAGATATTTACTTGATAACCCTTCGGAAATAGAGCGTTTAGGAAAGAATGCCAAGGAGACAATAAGTAACTATTATAGTAGAGATACACAAATACAGGAATTGATAAAATTTCTTGAAACTCATCGTAATTAATCACCCAATCTGCATATGGCTACTTATATCTTAAAGAAAATAGCATACGCATTAGTAGTATTGTGGGGAATTATCACACTTATATTTTTCTTGTTTAATGTCATGCCGTCCGACCCGGTGCGTTTAACACTTGGGCAGCGTTCAGATTTGACCACACTTGAAAATGTAAGGAAAGAATTGTATTTGGACAAAAGTAAGACGGAGCGTTATTTCCTTTACCTCAATGATATTGCTCCAATCAGCCTTCACACAAATGAGCAGCTTGAAAAGTATACCATTTTTACCACCTTATCGGTGAGCGCTACTCATGCTATTGTCTTTAAGCAGCCCTATTTAGGCCGTAGTTATCAATCTAAAAGAATGGTAAGCACGGTAATATCCGAAGCTATGCCTGGTACGATTATCTTAGCGGTAACAGCGATGGCTTTTGCTACATTTTTCGGTATTTTGTTGGGCTTATTGGCAGGTGCAATGAAGGGAACTGTTTGGGACACTAGTGCTATTTTTACAAGTATACTGGGTATTTCTACGCCCTCTTTCTTTATGGGGCTTGTGGTAGCGTATTTATTTGGATTTGTACTAAAAGATTATTTGGGCTTGCCCATGACGGGTAGTTTGTATGAGTACGATACTGATGGCTCTCAGCATCTGCGGTTTAAGAATCTTATACTGCCTGCTTTTACATTGGGAATACGTCCATTAGCAATAATTGCCCAGCTTACAAGAAGTGCTTTGTTGGATACATTAAGTCAGGATTTTATTAGAACGGCTTATGCTAAAGGACTTTCAAAATCTAAAGTGATTTTGAAGCATGCTTTACCAAATGCAATTAATCCAGTCGTGACGGCGATTAGTGGTTGGTTTGCAGAGTTATTAGCTGGCTCTTTCTTTATAGAATACATCTTTAATTGGAAGGGCAT
>CAYSCJ010000065.1:0-12521 GCA_964429515.1 uncultured Taibaiella sp. | reverse complement strand
GGTTTATGATTAAATCGCTTAGGATACGCTAAATAATTGTGCATTACTGATTATCAATAACCAATATTCCTTAATTTGGCTTCTTTAAAAGTATTTGATGGGCCATTTATGCGGCAGTATTTTAATATAAGAACTTATTTGGTGTTGTTTGCTTTGGTGATTGCCGCCTTAGCGCTTTTCTATTTTACGCACATTGTGAAAGAAATGGAAAAGGAAGAACGTATGAGGGTAGAATTGGTAGTGGAAGCTATCGAAACACTGGGTAATGAACAAGGTACGCCGGTGGGTGCCAATGTTACCTATATTACTAAAGTGATCGATAACAACAAATCTATTCCGCTTATCGTTGCCGACGAGGGCGAACAAATACTCAGCTACGTAAATATTGACGAAGAAAAAATAGCCGCTCGACCCAACTATTTAGAGAATAAAAAGGCGCAATTCAAAGAGCGTGGCAATGTTATTGGCTTGCAAACCGGAAATGTGAAGCAAATTGTTTTTTATGGCGACTCCAATATTTTAGCCGATCTCAGATATTATCCCTTTATACTTATTGTTATTATTTTTGTTTTTGTTATTATCCTTTCGGTTGTAATCTCTAATATCCAAAGAAATCTTCAGCACCAACTATGGGTAGGAATGAGTAAAGAAACTGCGCATCAATTAGGCACACCACTTACTTCTATTGTGGGCTGGATAGAGATGCTAAAAGAAAATCCAGAAAATAGGCCTTGGCTTGAAGAAATGGATAAGGATGTTACACGTTTGCAACTCATTGCCGACCGATTCTCAAAAATTGGTAGTGCACCAAAGCTGGAGGACGAAGACTTAATTCCACTTTTGGAGGAAATGGCAGATTATATGCAAAAACGTTCACCTATCAAAGTGAATATTCATTTCAAATCGAATGTGAGCAATGCGCATATCCTGCTAAGTGCTCCTTTATTTAACTGGGTTATCGAAAATCTTATCCGTAATGCCTTGGATGCAATGGAGGGAAAAGGAGAAATAAATATATCGCTTACCGATGAAGATAGAAGGGTGATAATAGATGTATGCGATACCGGTAAAGGAATTCCTAAAAGTCAGAGAAAAAAAGTATTCACTCCCGGTTATTCTACCAAGAAAAGAGGGTGGGGATTGGGCTTGTCCTTGGCTAAAAGAATTATTACCGAATTTCATGAAGGTGAGCTATTCGTCAAACACTCCGAAGTGAACAAGGGCACCACCTTCCGTATTATTTTAAGGCGCTAAATTGTACTTTCAACTATTTGTTGATTATGGTTACTATTTGATTGTTCTTAGTGCCATTAGCATCAATATAATCTACAATATACATCCCATTTTTTACGTCGGCGATAGATAAGTAATTGGTGTTACTTGCTTTTTTTAGAATTTTGCCATCAAAGTCACTTAACAAAATATCATACCTCTGCAAAGATTGTATCATTAGGTATTTTGCTTTTGGGTTTTGGTACACAAAAACTTTTTCGGTTTTCTTAGCGTTAGTGTGATTTGTAGCTGTGGCTTTTGGCTTGCGGGCCTCGGTAGTAGCAGGAGTTGTTTTGGTGTTATTTTCAGAGCCCCAAAGTGGGAATTGAGCCAATATGGCAAATGCTATAAATACTATTTTCGCTGTTTTCATCATTCATGAATTCTTTGAATCAGATGGTAAAAATAGCCCGAGTATCTTCAAGCAACTTAGGTGCTTAACGATTAGCCATACTTGGGCTATTTTGTTGCACGGGTATTTGCACCGTAATGCGGTCATGAAAAATATCTAAATGATTGATTATGTTATATTTGTATATTTAAAATTTTGTTCTGTTTAACTTTTAGGATAGTATATGTGAAAATTTTGGAAATAACACTTTACAAAAGCCTAAGACGAGGTTAAGTGCCAAATAGACAAAAAAAGGCAGCCATAAAAATGCAATTATTCATGTACCTTTGTATAAAAAATAAATTCACACGTTTTATATGTTACACACCATAGAGGAAGCCTTAGAAGACATAAAGCAAGGGAAGTTAATTATTGTAGTAGATGACGAAGATAGAGAAAATGAGGGGGACTTTGTGACAGCCGCTCGCAATGTTACACCAGAGATTATTAATTTCATGTCGAAGCACGGGCGTGGACTGATTTGTGCCCCCATTACAGAAGCTAGGGCCGCCGCTTTAGAGCTTAATTTAATGGTTGAAAACAATACCGTATTGCACCAAACGCCCTTTACCGTTTCTGTCGATTTAATCGGGCAGGGTTGTACCACGGGTATCTCTGCACAAGATAGAGCGAAAACAGTACAGGCTTTGATAGACCCCAATACCAAACCCTCCGACTTAGGACGACCTGGGCATATATTCCCTTTAAGGGCTAAGGATGGCGGCGTACTCAGAAGGACAGGGCATACAGAAGCTACAGTAGATATTGCTCGCCTTGCAGGTATGGAGCCCGCAGGTGTACTTGTCGAAATCATGAATGAAGATGGCACTATGGCTCGATTGCCCGAACTATTGGAGTTGGCGAAGCTTTATGATATGAAAATCATTTCAATAAAAGACCTAATAGCCTATAGGCTTGAAAAAGAGTCTTTGATTGAAGAAATAGTAAGGGTACAAATGCCCACAAAACATGGTGACTTTGAATTAGTAGCTTTTCAGCAAAAAAATACAGGCGAACAACATGTAGCACTACTTAAAGGTAGCTGGAAGGAAGGCGACGCTGTTTTGACAAGAATACACAGTAGCTGTTTTACTGGTGATATTTTACACTCTTTGCGTTGCGATTGCGGTGAACAATTAGAAGCTGCATTAGAAATGATAAATAATGAAGGAGTGGGTTGCTTGCTATATATGAATCAAGAAGGAAGAGGTATAGGATTGCTAAATAAACTAAAAGCATACAAACTCCAAGAAGAAGGAAAAGATACCGTAGAAGCCAACCTCGCACTTGGTTTTAAAATGGATCAGCGCGATTACGGTGTAGGCGCACAAATACTTCGTCACCTCGGTATTACCAAGCTAAGACTGATGAGTAACAACCCTCGCAAACGTGCTGGTATTAGTGGCTATGGAATAGAAATCGTTGAAACCGTTGCAATAGAAATTCAACCAAATGCTCACAACGAATTTTATCTAAAAACAAAAAGAGATAAATTGGGTCACGAAATACTTAAGTGAAAAATATAATCACCATACCGATGTTTTGTAGGCATCGGTATTTTTTTTACCAACAGTGATGAGAGATATACAAACCAAAGAGGATGTTTTCAAAATTGTAGATGCTTTTTACGCAAAGCTAAGGGAGGATGAAATGCTTGGACCAATCTTTAATGCCCAAATAAAAGAATGGGATAAACATCTGGAAAAAATTACCGGGTTTTGGTACCAAATGATATTCCAATCAAGAGGGCATTATTATGGCAATCCTATAGATGTGCACGTAGCAGTAGATAAAGCAGCCGAATATCAAATAACACCCAAGCATTTTGGTCAATGGTTGTATTATTGGATTAATACCATAAAAGATAGCTTTGAAGGGCCTTTGGCAGACCAAATGATATCGCAGGCACGAAGAATGCAAACCGTGCTTTTTATAAAAATATTTGAAAATAAACCCACCAAATAAGCCACAGCCACTTAGAAGTATTCAATGCATCAAGCTACCAATTAAACTGTAGTTGTTGAGGTATATTCATTAAATTTGCTAACAATAATTATAATAAAGACATATTATAGCGAACAATGAGTGAACAAAACATAATAGCAGCACAATATAATGACGATAGCATAAGAACGCTAGATTGGAAAGAACATATCCGGCTACGTCCAGGTATGTATATTGGTAAGCTAGGCGATGGTAGTAGCATGGATGACGGTATCTATATACTTATAAAAGAAGTAATAGATAACAGTATCGATGAGTTTAGAATGGGCGTAGGTAAGCAAATAGACGTTACTGTAGATGAAGGCACCGTTATTATTCGAGATTATGGAAGAGGCATCCCCTTAGGTAAAGTTGTAGATGTCGTAAGCAAAATCAATACTGGCGCTAAATACGATAGTAAAGCTTTCCAGAAATCTGTGGGTTTAAACGGCGTAGGTACCAAAGCCGTCAATGCCCTGAGTGATTATTTTTGCGTAACATCTTTCAGAGACGGACAAAAAAAGATGGCCGAGTTTGAAAGAGGTGAATTGATTAAAGAATGGCCAATTGAAGCAACCGACCAACTTAATGGAACGGAGGTGAATTTCCGACCCGATAACTCGGTATTTAAAAATTATCATTTTATACATGAGTATATCGTCAATCAGATTTGGAATTATTGTTACTTAAATGCAGGTCTTACACTAGTCTATAATGGAAAGCGATATATTTCTAAGAATGGACTGCTAGATTTGTTGAGCAATAAAGTAGATATTGAAGCATTAAGGTACCCTATCATTCACCTAAAAGGAAATGATATTGAAGTAGCCATAACACACAATAATGATTATGGCGAAGAGTTGTATTCCTTCGTGAACGGACAATACACTACACAAGGTGGTACGCACCAGCAAGCTTTTAGAGAGGCGTTTATAAAAGTTATAAGAGACTTTTATAAAAAGGATTACGAAGCTGCCGATATACGCCAAAGTATATGCGCAGCTATTGCCGTAAATGTGCAAGAACCTGTTTTTGAATCTCAAACAAAAACTAAACTAGGTTCACTGAATACCTTTGAAGGTGGGCCATCTATGAAGGCGTTCGTGTTGGACTTTTTGGCTAAAGAATTAGATAACTATCTGCACAAGAATTCAGAAACAGCAGAGGCTATTAAAAAGAGAATAGAACAAAGTGAGCGTGAAAGAAAAGAACTCTCGGGTATTAGAAAACTAGCAAACGAACGTGCCAAAAAAGCCAATCTGCATAATAAAAAATTGAGAGACTGTAGAGTGCATCTTAACGATGTGCCCCCTGTGAAAAACAAAGAAACCTACCAGGAAAAAATGATGGCTACCAGTATTTTTATCACAGAAGGTAACTCTGCTTCGGGCTCCATCACCAATAGTAGAAATGTAGAATTGCAGGCTGTATTTAGCCTAAGGGGTAAGCCCCTAAATTGCTATGGGCTTACAAAAAAGATAGTATATGAAAATGAAGAATTCAATCTGCTACAGCATGCCTTGAATATTGAAGATGGCCTCGACGGACTGCGATACAATAATATTATCATAGCCACAGATGCCGACGTAGATGGTATGCATATTCGCTTACTCATTATGACATTCTTCTTGCAGTTTTTTCCCGACTTGGTTAGAAATGGTCACGTATATATCCTAGAAACTCCGCTGTTCAGGGTAAGAAACAAGCAACAAACCATTTATTGCTATAATGAAGAAGAAAAGCAAAAAGCGGTACAAACTTTAAAAGGAAAGCCTGAAATTACAAGGTTTAAAGGCTTGGGTGAAATTTCACCTAAAGAATTTGAAGCCTTTATAGGTGAGCAAATACGCAAAGTGCCGGTATTACTTTCCAAAGATAGTCAAATACAAAAGTTGCTAGAATATTACATGGGCAAAAACACCCCACAAAGGCAAAACTTTATTATTGATAATTTAGTCGTAGAAAAAGATTTAGTGGAAAATCCCGAATAAGGTGCTGCCTTATTTGAGTTATGCCGGTATTGTTTTACGAAACAATACCGGTTTTGATTTTTTTGGAAATATTTGGAGTGCAGTCGTTATTTGGGTTTATTTCAGTTAAAGTATTGACTGCAAATATAGCCTTGTGAAAGCAAGGACGATGAGCCATGGTTATTGTGCTAGCCATAGGCTACCACCAATGCTGTCTTGGCTTGCACCCGTCACACTTTGTAGTACATTGGTTTCCTCTTTCCATCTAAGGGTGCCTATCAAAGCCATTGCAATAGCCTCTTTGTAGTCTATAACTGTAGCGCTGGGCTTAACTACCTTTATGTTTAAAGGCATTAAAGCCTCTTGAATGCATTGGATAAGGAAGTCGTTATGTGCGCCACCACCGGTTACTAAAAGTTGCTGTTCTGTATCATGATTTATATGCTGAGTAGCAATAGCCATTTGTATTTCGTGTGCAATATGTTTGCATGCGGTATGCAATGCATCTTCAGTACTTAATTGTTGTAGTACCGGGATGATATACGATGCGGCAAAGTCATTGTCTAATGATTTGGATCCCGATTGGTTGAAATACGCCAGTGAATGTAATGCGCTTATTTTTTCGTCATGGCACACACCTTGGGCGGCTAATGCACCCTGCTCATCGTACGCTAAGCCCGCCTTTTGAGCAAAGAAGTTGAGCACTTGATTGGCAGCACAAATGTCGAATGCCTTTATGCTTGTAGCGTCTTTGATGGTAATGTTGGCTATTCCACCTATATTTAAGCAGTATGCGTAGTCTTTAAAAAAGAGCGTATCGGCGATGGGTACTATTGGAGCACCTTGTCCGCCAAATGCTACATCTATACTTCTTAAATCAGCGATGGTATTGAGCTTAGTAGTAGCTGCTATAGCGGCGCCGCAACCCAATTGGAAGCTGGTTTGTGCTTTGGGATTGTGGTAAGCTGTATGACCGTGCGAGCTAATAAAATGTACTTTATGTTCGAGAGCGTGCTTTTGTATAAAATCGTTAACAAGTTGGCCTAAATAGCGGCCATATGCGGTGTGCAATTGCAGAAATTCGCTAACAGGTTGTTGATGAATAGTCTGTAGTTTACTCAACCATTCTTGAGTGTAGGGTAGTGTTTCGGCATAGGCTAGTTCATATTCCCAATTATTGCCTACACTACTGATAGTAACATAAGCAATATCTACACCATCTAATGAGCTTCCAGACATGAGGCCAATAACGCGATAAACCATTATTTGTGTTTTTTTTGTGCAAATGTAGGTTATATATTGAATAAACGTAGGCGCACTATGGTATAAAAATAGCCAACGCATAGGCATTGGCTATTATCAAATGTATATTTTTTGTCGATAGATGCTTCTTTTTATTTAGCCTAAGAAATATTTTAGTAAATGGCACTTATTGGTTGTTCTTAATTTAGTAATGGCTTTATCTTTTATCTGTCTTACGCGCTCTCTGGTAAGTCCAAACTGTTCACCAATATCCTCTAAAGACACTGGATGCTCTAGTCCTAAACCAAAGTATAAACGGAGCACTTCACGTTGTTTTTCGGTGAGCGTATTTAACGAACGTTGTATTTCTATTTGTAAGGAATCGTTGAAAGCAATTTCATTATCTGTTTTTGTGCAATTTGTATTTTCCAAAACGTCAAGTAAGGTACTTTCTTCCCCTTCCGAAAAAGGTGCATCCATGCTTATATGTCTGGACGATATTCCTAGGGTAGACTCTATTTCTTCTATATCCAAGTTCAGAAGTATTGCCAATTCATCGCTCGTAGGCTCTCTTTCAAACTCTTGCTCTAAGAGTGTGTAGGCTTTCGTGATTTTGTTGGTCAATCCCACCTTATTTAAAGGGAGTCTAACTATTCTACTTTGTTCGGCTAGCGCCTGAAGTATAGATTGACGTATCCACCATACCGCATAAGATATAAACTTGAAGCCTCTGGTTTCATCAAAGCGTTGGGCTGCCTTTATCAGGCCTAAGTTGCCTTCGTTGATAAGATCGCTTAAGGAAAGCCCTTGGTTTTGATACTGTTTAGCAACAGATACTACAAATCGAAGATTGGCTTTTGTAAGGCGTTCTAAAGCCTTGCCATCTCCGGCTTTAATGCGTTGGGCTAGCTCTACCTCTTCTTCTGGCGAAATAAGATCAACTTTCCCTATTTCTTGTAGATACTTCTCCAGAGATTGACTCTCTCTGTTAGTGATGGATTTAGTGATTTTGAGTTGGCGCATAGACATAGTTACATCATCAGTTTTTTTGTAAATTATCGTTATTAACAATTTGGAAACAAAAACGAATTTAAGAGCATTGTATATTATTTCCAAATAAAAATTTAAATTCTTTAAAAAAATAATAGCAAATGTTTTGAAAAGTTAAAAAAAAATCTATTATTGCAAGAAATATAAAAAAGAAACAATTTTACAATATTCTAATAATAAGTAATTAAACTATCTCAATGTCAAACAAAAGAGAAAAATACGTGGTAGAATTTCCAATCAGGTGTTCTCCCAATATATTATATGAATTCTTGTCATCGGCCAATGGTTTACAAGAATGGTTTGCCGATAAAGTAGACTCCAGGGACGCTACCTTCTACTTTACTTGGAATGGAGCCACCGATGAGGCTGAACAAATAGAGGCTATAGAAAACGAATCTGTTCGTTATAGATGGGATTATTATGATGATGAAGAATATTTTGAATTTAGAATTACCAGAAGCCACGTTACAAATGAAACAATCTTGCAGATTATTGACTTCGCAGATAAATTTGAAGTGGAGGATGCAAAGCAATTGTGGAACACCCAAGTCGTAAACCTCAAACAAAGAATAGGAAGTTAAGTATTCATTAAGTACTCTTACTTCCGCTAGACGGGTATAAAAATTAGCGTATCTTCAATACAGATACGCTATTTTTGTAGGGTTGGAAACATAGGCGTCTTCTTTGTACACGTTTGCCCAGCATTCGTCGTACTAAGTAGATGCTATTTACTTTTTGCTTGTTACAATATGCAATTAAGACTTAAAAAGTTAGATTTACTTTTACTAAAAAGTTTTTTAGGGCCCTTTATTATCACCTCTGTATTGGTGATATTTACGTTCATTATGCAGTTTTATTGGCTGTATATGGACGACCTAATAGGCAAAGGATTAGGCGTAGGCATGATGCTGAAGCTGTTGCTTTATATGATACCCAATGTAGTGCCATTGGCGCTGCCGCTTATCGTAATGCTTTCTTCTATCATGACATTAGGTGCACTAGGCGAACATTACGAATTGGTAGCCATCAAATCGTCTGGCATCTCGCTCTTCCGATTTATTAGGCCTCTTTTCATTTTTATTCTTTTCATAGCTGTTGGTGCTTTCTTTTTCAACAACAATATACTGCCAGTTGCCAACCTCAAAGCGTACTCTCTGCTATACGATATGCAAAACCAACAGCCCACTAGCAATTTTAAAGAAGGCGTTTTTAATACAGATTTTAAAGATATTGTAATTAGAATAGATAAAAAAGAAGAAAAAGGAAATGGTATTGAAGGTATTCTTATTTACGATCATTCAAAGGGCGATGGTAACAAAAATATAGTCGTAGCAAAGAGCGGCGCCATGTATGCTTCTCCAAGTGATAGGTATTTAGTATTTGAACTAAAAGATGGCTGGAGGCATGAAGAAAAGAAAAATAGCCGCGAAGATGAAGTGACTAGAATGCACTTCAAAACTTGGTATCTTACCTTTGATAAATCGCAGTTTGATTTTGAAAGAACAAGTGAAGATGCTTTCAAAGGTCGCGAAGAAATGATGAACCTTGTGCAACTCAATTTTGCTGTTGACTCCTTTAGGCAAAAAGAACTTAAAGGTAAAGAAACCATTATGCTAAACATTGCACCCTACATTACGCCTTTGAAAAAGCAAAATGGCGACTCTTTATTCTTCCAAAGAATGGATAACTTTAAAGCAAAACCTGCTTTGGTGTATCAAAAACGATTTGTTGAATTAGTGCCAGATACCGCTGTAAAACTCGTAGTTGAAAATGCAGCCGCTAGTGCCCGAAATATACAACGCGCCATCAATGTACTGCAGTTTGATGTGGATTATAACTCCAAAAAAATCAATAAGTTTTTAATTGCCATAAATAACAAATTTACACTATCAATTGCATGCATCATACTTTTCTTCATTGGTGCACCATTAGGCGCTATCATACGCAAGGGCGGACTGGGTATGCCGGTATTGGTAGCTATCATTTTTTTCCTTATCTATTTTTTGCTGAATAATACTGGCAAAAAATTGGCCGACCAACAGGAACTTTTACCATGGCAGGGCATGTGGATGGCCAACGCTATTTTAATTCCCATAGCGGTGTTCATTATGTTTAAAGCCCGAAACGACTCTAACCTGTTTAATAAAGATAAATACCTGAAAATTTGGGAAAACATCAAACGGTTTATACCTAATAAGGCTCCTAAGTCATCTTAGAAAGTAATAAATCCTTTAGTAATACCTATCCCCAAAAATTATCAATAAATTATTATGTGGAAAAACGTATATATAGCTAAAAGATGGTATGTAGCCATGTTATCGGTGGTAATACTTTTTTTAGCATCGTACGTTTGGGCTTTTTTATTTTATGTGGGCATCTTCGCGCTATTTTTGATAATAGGATTGAGTGTACTCGATCTTATGACTTTGTTTTATAAAAAGCAAGTGCTCGTCTTACAACGCTCGCTACCCGAGGTCTTTCATTTGGGCGATTTTAATGAAGTAGGTATTACCATTCACAACACTACAAACCGCGAATATTTGCTTACTATTATTGAAGAAATCCCCGAAGTGTTTCAAGTAAGAGACTTTGAAATTCGAATAGCCATCGGGGCCAAGGCAAATGCTAAAACACAATATCAACTAAAAGGTATCAAAAGAGGAGCCTTTACGTTTAAAAGCACCATCGTAATGATACAGTCGCCATTAAGATTGTTTATACGCCGAATGACGTTCCAACACCCCAAAACGATAAAAGTTTACCCATCTACCAAACTGTTTAAGAAAGTACACTTGATGGCTGTAAGCAGCATGAATGCTATTGCCGGCCAACGTAAACTAAAAAGAATAGGAAGTAGCGTAGAGTTTGATCAAATACGAGACTATGTGTTTGGCGATGATAGCAGAAATATAAACTGGAAAGCCACCGCTAGAAAACAATCATTAATGGTGAATAATTATGTGGCAGAAAAAAGCCAAACCATTTATAATATAATCGACGGCGGTAGAATGATGAATTATACCATCGAAGGCTTGACACTAATGGATTATGCCATCAACGCAAGTTTGATGCTATCTAAAATAGTGCTGGAAATGAATGACAAAATTGGATTAATTGCCTTTAATGAACGCATACAATGCATGCTTCGAGCCGAACGTCATACGCAGCAAATGATGAAAATCAACAACCTTTTATACAACCACACAACAGCATTTAAAGAGAGTGCTTTTGATAATCTGGTCAATCATATTCAAAAAAAAGTAAGTCCGCATAGCCTTTTAGTACTCTATACCAATTTCGAGTCGGCGCCGTCCTTCGAAAGGCAATTGCCTTATTTAAAACAATTATCGAAAACACATGTATTGTTGGTGGTACTTTTTGAAAACAAAGATTATATAGCATTGGTTCAAAAAGATAACCTTAGCTTAGAACAAATTTATGTAAGCACTTTGGCAGAAAAATATATATTTGAGAAAAAACAAATTATTAAGAAATTGCACAAACTGGGTATGAATGCAATACTTACTAGTCCGCACATGCTAACAGTAGATGTCATTAATAAGTATTTGGATTTAAAGATGTCTCGTATACTTTAACTTTGATTACCGCAAGGGTTCTATAATAAACTACTATTTATGCTACCTTTGCCGACTAACACTTATTATTTTTAAATAGCTTCAATATGGAAAAATATGCGCTCGTTACTGGCGGGTCAAGAGGAATAGGTAGGGCAATTTGCGTTAAATTAGCCCAACAAGGCTATAATATCCTTATTAATTATAAAGGCAATGCAGGTGCTGCTAACGAAACGAAAATACTCGTAGAGGCCTTGGGGCGAAAGGCCGAAGCTTTGCAGTTTGATGTAGCAGATGCCGATGATGTTGTAGCGAAACTTCAAAATTGGCAAAAAGAAAACGATACGAAAGCAATCGTTGAAGTTTTGGTAAATAATGCTGGTGTGCGCCACGACGCATTGATGGCGTTCATGAATACAGAACAATGGTCGAGCGTCGTTAATACAAGTTTGGGCGGTATGTACACCGTCACTAAACAAGTGCTCAACCCTATGGTCATGAACCGTTACGGACGTATCATAAATATTGTTTCGCTGAGTGGCTTAAAGGGTATGCCCGGACAAGTCAACTATTCGGCTGCTAAAGCGGGTATGATAGGCGCCACTAAAGCATTAGCACAAGAAGTAGCCAAAAGAAATATTACCGTAAATGCAGTAGCACCTGGTTTTATTAAAACAGATATGACAGAAGACCTCAACGAAAAAGAGTTAAAATCTATGATACCTATGAACAGATTTGGCGAAGCGGAAGAAGTAGCCAACTTGGTAGGGTTTCTTGCATCGAAAGAGAGTGCCTATATAACCGGGCAAGTGATTTCTATCAATGGAGGGCTATACACTTAGTATCAAAAATCATAACTACTTTTTTTAAGGAACAATATATGCGTATCATATCCTATAATGTAAATGGCATTCGAAGTGCTATCAGTAAAGGACTATTAGATTGGTTAGCGACAAACCCTGCTGATATTATTTGTTTTCAAGAAATAAAATCTTCTTTGGAAACGATACCCACCGAGCGGTTTGAAGAACTTGGTTT
>CAYSCJ010000064.1:0-13069 GCA_964429515.1 uncultured Taibaiella sp. | reverse complement strand
TTGTGTTTACTAGCTCTATTTGCGTGTCAATACTTTTACCGGACAACAATAATTTTTTTTATAGGTATTTGTTAAGATAAAGGACTTAGGGTGCTTAATCGTAATACCGATTTTGAACCCGTTTGTTATTTCTTGGATTTACAATATCAATTATATAAAAATCAATGGGTTATTACATTTTTGGGAGTAATGAATACTGCACCATCAACTGATAGTATTTATATAAATCGAGTAGCTATAAATCAAACTGTAAAAGAATGATGTGGCAATAATGTAAGCTGTAACCTTACCTCAAAAGTTGTAGAATTGAAAATACTAAAAATGAGCTATTAAATCTGCTATCGCAAGTCTTCTTGGTATTGGGATAGCAAAAGTGTAATTCAATATGCAGATGCAGATTATGCAGAAAAGGTTATTTGCGATGGTATAAGTAATAGTTTGAGGAGGTTTAAACTGTATGAAAGCACGGCTAGTATTAGGCAATGTTTTTGTAATAGAAATTTTACTGAAGAGGAACTAAGGAATATAGTTTTCGAATTAAGAAAAAACACAACTGACAAAGAATGAATATTATGAATTACTAAAAGAAATACTGAATTATGACGACTGCAAATAGAACCCTCTTGCCAAACTTTGGGCGAAAAAAAAATTGGCTGTTTGTATATTAAAACAAACAGCCAATTTTTATTTATAGTAATGCAATGAATATTGCTAAACGTCGGCTTACTTACCGGCAGTTTTACCTGCTTTACGACGTACAACTTCACCAGCAAAACGAACACCTTTTCCTTTGTATGGCTCAGGCTTACGCAATCCACGTATTTTAGCTGCTACCTGACCAACTAATTGTTTGTCCATAGATTCTAAAATAACTACAGGAGGTTTACCTTTTTCCATTGTGGCAGTACCTTTTACTTCTTCTGGCAATTCAAAAATGATATTATGAGAATAACCCAAAGACATATCTAATTGTTGACCGTTAACGGCAGCACGATAACCCACACCTACTAAGTGTAACTCTACTTTAAAGCCATTGGTAACACCTTCTACCATATTGGCTAATAAGGCACGAGTAAGACCATGTAAAGCACGATGACGAATTTGCTCTGTAGGGCGTACAACAGTCATTTCTGTTCCGTTTATTTCTACTTTAAGATCCTTATCTATTTTCTGGCTTAATTCGCCTTTAGGGCCTTTTACAGTAACAGTATTATCAGCTGCTACATTGATAGTAACTTTATCAGTTAAATTGATTATTTTTTTACCTATACGAGACATAAAATAATTTTTATAGTGTGTATTTTTATATAATATGAAAGCTTTATAGTGTTCAGTTACCGTATAGGAAAGAACTTAAATTGTCAATAAAGCGCAATATTTTAGACTTTCTTTCAAGAGGCAAGGATAACCAATAGTACTTACTAGAGCGTTATCCTTACACTTAATTTATTTATTTGCTAGTTTTTTCCAAAAGTGGGAATGTTTAGCGACTGATAGTTACTACCAGATGTGGCATAATATTTCGCCACCAACGTTATTAGCGCGAGCTTCTTTATCGGTCATTACACCTTTAGAAGTAGAGATAATAGCGATACCTAGACCATTCTTTACTTTTTTCAAATCGGTAGGTTTAGCGTACTGGCGTAATCCTGGACGACTTACTCTTTCTAAAGAACGGATTAATGGTTCTTTAGTAGCAGCATCATATTTCAATGCTATTTTGATAAGACCTTGTTTGTTGTCATCTTCAAATTTATACTTAAGGATATAGCCTTTGTCGTATAAAATTTCAGTGATACGTTTTTTTAAGTTTGATGCTGGTATTTCGACGATACGGTGACGTGCTAATTGAGCGTTACGTAGGCGTGTTAAGAAATCAGCTATAGGATCTGTTACCATTTTTAAAAGGATGTTTAAATAAGTTTGATAATTGATGAGAGTCACAAAGGAAGGATTACCACCTTGTCTTTTCATCTAATGTTTCAATAGTATCTTGATAATTATTAAATTGCTGAATTACCAAGAAGCTTTAGTAACGCCAGGTAATTTACCCTCAAGTGCCATATCGCGGAAAATTACGCGAGACATTGCAAATTGACGCATGTATCCTTTAGGACGACCAGTCAATTGGCAACGATTTTTTAAGCGTACTGGAGAAGCGTTTTTAGGTAGTTTATCTAATGCTTCGTAGTCACCAGCGGCTTTCAATGCTGCGCGCTTTTCGGCAAATTTAGCTACCATTTTCTCACGTTTACGTTGGCGTGCTTTTATAGATTCTCTTGCCATTTTTTTATTTTCTTTTTTATTATTTAGTGTTTAAATACTTTTCTTATTGCTTTATGAGCAATAATACAGCTCACTAAACGATGGAAAATTATTTTTTAATATTTTTGAAAGGCATACCTAATTCTTTCAACAACTCGTATGCTTCTTCATTAGTGCCTGCTGTAGTCACGAAGGTGATATCCATACCTGAGATACGATTTACTTTATCGATATCTATTTCTGGGTATATGATTTGTTCTGTAACACCAAAAGTGTAGTTACCGCGGCCATCAAATGCTTTATCATTGATACCTTTGAAATCACGTACGCGAGGTAAAGAGATAGAGATTAATCTATCTAAAAACTCATACATTCTAGCACCACGTAAAGTTACACGCGCACCAATAGGCATGTTTTTACGTAATTTAAAGTTAGATATATCTTTTTTAGATAAAGTAGGTACTGCTTTTTGTCCTGCGATAGCTGTCATTTCTTTTACAGCATCATCTACTAATTTTTTATCAGCAACAGAACCTTTAACACCTTGGTTTAAACAAATTTTTGTCAAGCGTGGTACTTGCATAACTGTTTTATAACCAAATTTGGTTTGCAACGCAGGAACTACTTCTTCCTGATACTTCGACTGAAGTCTTGGTTTGTGTGTAGCGTTCATTATTAAATTTCTTGACCAGATTTTTTAGAAATACGGATACTTTTTCCGTCTTTACGTTCACGGCGTACTCTTGTACCGCCATTTATAGATGCATCAAACAACATAACATTGGATATGTTGATGGGAGCTTCTTGTGTTACTTTACCTCCTTGAGGATTTTGTGCATTAGGCTTAAGGTGTTTAGTTATAATATTAACACCCTCTACCAATACCCTGCTTTTAAGCGGATATACTGCCAATACCTTACGAGGTGTAGTGCGATTTTTATTTTTACCTGCAATAACAACTACAGTATCGCCCTTCTTGATATTGAACTTAGGTTTGAATCTTGTGCTCATTGTTTTGAATTCTTAGTCCACCACTAAATGGGCGGCAAAGGTACGAAATTAATTTTAATTATAATACTTCTGGTGCAAGTGATACTATTTTCATGTATCCTTTATCACGTAATTCACGTGCTACCGGTCCAAAAATACGGGTACCGCGTGGGTCGCCAGAGTTGTTTAATAATACTACAGCGTTGTCATCGAAGCTGATGTAAGATCCGTCTTTACGACGTAATTTATTCTTAGTACGTACGATAACGGCTTTAGAAACAGTACCTTTTTTCACACCACCTGCTGGGATAGAATCTTTTACTGTGACTACAATAACATCACCAATTCCGGCGTACACTTGGCCGCTGTTGCCTAATACACGAATACAAAGAACTTCTTTTGCACCGCTATTATCTGCTACATTTAGCCTAGATTCTTGTTGTATCATTGTCTTTTCAGTTTTACCTAAGCACTGCCCCAAGATGCGCTTGGGGGTTACTCAGAAATAAATATTATTTAATTGTTTCTATTATGATCCATAATGTGCTTGCAGCACACTATTTCTTATGTAGCATATTGCTAAGAAGTGTAGGCCACTAAATGGTTAGGGATATAATCCAGATTATTTAGCTTTTTCAATCACTTCTACCAAACGCCAACGTTTAGTTTTGCTGAATGGACGTGTCTCCATGATACGCACTGTATCACCAATCCCGCATTCGTTATTCTCGTCGTGTGCGTGAAATTTAGTAGTTTTTTTAAGGAACTTTCCATATAATGGGTGTTTTACCTTACGCTCTACTGCTACTGTAATAGTTTTTTGAGCCTTATCACTTGTTACAAGACCAATACGGCTCTTTCTTGTTTTTCTTTCTACTGCTGTTGACATTGTTGGAAAGATTATAATTTTATTTTATGAAATTATTTAGTCTTAGCGCTGGTTAAAGCTGTCTTTAAACGGGCTATTTGACGACGCATAGTGCGTATTGCCATTGGGTTCTCGATTGGATTGATAGCATGTCCAAATTTAATTCTTTTCAAAGCTTCACTTTGAGTCTGAATTTGTTCGTTCAATTGTGCTACAGTCAAGGTACTCAATTGCTCACCCTTATTTTTTTTTGAGTTTGCCATTATTTATAATGTATAAATGTGTTATGTAATAAACTGCTATTTTTCACACCTTTTTACTTTTGAAAGTGCAAAGGTACGGAAAAAATTTATAATCTAATTTAAATTACCAATTAAGCGCTTTTGCTTAGCTACCTTCATAGTCTCTACGTACTACAAATTTAGTTCTGATGGGTAATTTTTGAGCAGCTAAATGGAAGGCTTCGCGGGCTATTTGCTCGGTAACACCATCACATTCAAACATTATACGTCCTGGCTTCACTACAGCAGCCCAATACTCTAAGCTACCTTTACCTTTACCCATACGTACCTCTGCTGGTTTGGCTGTAATAGGTTTGTCAGGAAAAATTCTAATCCAAACATTACCCTCACGTTTCATGTGACGAGTCAATGCCTGACGTGCTGCTTCTATTTGACGGTTGGTAATCCATTTAGGCTCCAATGCTTTTAAAGCGAAAGAACCAAAGGCAATTGTAGCACCACGTTGTGCATTACCATTTATACGTCCTTTATGTTGTTTACGATGTTTTACTCTTTTCGGTTGTAACATTGTTGATAAATTTTGAAACTAGCCACTGTATCTTTAACAAGCTATACGCATATTGCCATGTACAGTGCTAATAAAAAAGCTAAAACTTTAATTGTTTATTGATGCCTAAGCTGCGCTTTCTTTGTGTGCGACAATTATAGGCTGAATTTGTGTTTCGACTTAGTCTTTCTTAGGACCGCGATTGCCGCCGCCGCTTCTACCTCCACGGCTTCTGTCATTACCACCACGGTTTCTGTCGTTGCCACCACGTCCGCCACGGTCGCCACCGCCTGTACGACGATCAGATGCACCGGCTATAGTGTTTGGATTCAACTCTCTTTTGTCTAATACTTCACCTCTACAAATCCATACTTTAATACCAATCTTACCATATACCGTCATAGCATATACTGATGCATAATCTATGTCCATACGGAAAGTGTGTAAGGGTGTACGTCCTTGTTTAATTTCTTCGCTACGTGCTATCTCTGCACCACCAAGACGTCCACTTACTTTTATCTTGATACCTTCTGCACCCATACGCATTGCTGTAGCGATTGCCATTTTCACAGCTCTCTTATAGCTCACGCGTCCTTCTATTTGACGAGCGATTGTTTCACCAACAATTTGTGCGTTTACTTCTGGACGGTAAATCTCTAAAATGTTGATTTGTACGTCAGCATTTTGAGTTAATTTCTTAATTTCTTCTTTGATACTATCTACTTCTTGTCCGCCTTTACCAATGATGATACCTGGCTTAGAAGTGTGAATCGTGATAATTAATTTTCCTAATGTACGCTCAATAACTACGCGTGAAACGCCACCTTTATTTATACGTGCATTAAGATAGGTGCGGATTTTATGGTCCTCAACGATTTTTTTACCGAAATCTCTAGAGTTACTATACCACATGGAATCCCATCCACGTATGATACCTAAACGGTTGCCTATCGGATTTGCTTTTTGACCCATTTTATAAATTTTGGCTTTCTAGATGGAATATATACGCGCTTTAAAGTTTGTGATATATCCAACGAAAATTATTTTAAATGACTATTTATGATTGTTTGGTTGATTAATTTTGACGACTATCTACTACAATAGTTACGTGATTACTACGCTTGCGTACGCGATAAGCACGTCCTTGAGGTGCTGGCAACATACGTTTCAACATACGACCACCGTCTACATAAATAGTTTTTACGTATAAGTTTGCGCTTTCTACGTCTTGACCTTCATTTTTTTGTTTCCAATTGTCAATGGCACTTAATAATAATTTCTCTAGTGGCACTGATGGATGTTTGGTGCTGAACTTTAATAAATTCAATGCTTGCTCTACTTCTTTGCCTCGTATCAAATCGGCTAAAAGACGCATTTTGCGTGGAGAAGTAGGTTCATTGCGTAAACGAGCTATTGCTTCCATTCTGTTTTTGTTATTTGGAGCCCTCCTTCTTGGAGGAAATAAAACTAAATTATTTATTTTCTGTGGTTATTATTTTGGCGTTAACCAAACGCACCTTTAGACAAATTATTTTTTACCTGTACCTGCGTGACCTCTAAAGTTACGTGTAGGAGCAAACTCACCTAATTTGTGTCCTACCATATATTCTGTAACATATACGGGAATAAATTTATTTCCGTTGTGTACTGAAAAGGTGTGACCTACGAAATCGGGTGTAATGGTAGAACGACGACTCCAAGTTTTGATAACTGTTCTTTTCGCGCCTTCAGCGTTCATTTTGTCTACTTTCTCTAGTAAGTTGTGGTCTACGTAAGGACCTTTTTTAATGGAACGACCCATGTTTTCTGTTGTTTTTGATGATTTGCAGGGTAGTACTTTTTGGGGAGCTACCCTGCCATTTTATCGATTAATAAAAAAATGTATGTTATTAGCTTAATTTCTTACCATCTCTACGTTGAATAATCAAACGATTTGATGCTTTAGTTAGGCTACGTGTTTTCTCGCCTTTAGCGTATTTACCAGTACGTGAACGTGGATGACCACCAGAAGATTTGCCTTCACCACCGCCCATTGGGTGATCTACAGGGTTCATCGCAACACCTCTTGTACGAGGACGAATACCTTTCCAACGATTTCTACCAGCTTTACCTACAGATTGTAGGCCGTGATCTGAATTGGAAACTACTCCTACTGTTGCTACACAAGTACCTAATATCTTACGCAATTCGCCAGATGGCATTTTTACTACTACGTATTTTTCTTCTTTTGCGTTTAATTGAGCATAAGTACCTGCAGAGCGTACTAAAGCACCACCTTTACCAGGCTGCAATTCGATATTATGAATAATAGTACCTAAAGGCATATTTTTCAATAATAAAGAGTTACCTACTTCAGGCGCTGCATTATCACCACTAATGATTGTAGCACCTACTTGGATGCCTTGTGGAGCAATGATGTATCTTTTTTCGCCATCTGCGTAAGCCAATAAAGCAATGAATGCTGTACGATTCGGATCGTACTCGATTGTTTTTACTACAGCTGGTATTTCTTTCTTGTTACGTTTGAAATCTACTATACGATAGTGATGTTTATGTCCACCACCTCTATAGCGCATTGTCATACGACCTTTAGAGTTTCTACCTGCAGTAGTGCTTAAGCTTTCTAATAAACTTTTTTCTGGTTTGTTAGTAGTTACTTCTGCAAAAGCATTACCTACTCTCCAACGAGTACCGGGTGTTGTCGGTTTAAATTTGCGTAAAGCCATTGTTTTGTGTTTAAGGTTTATCCTATAGTTGTAACTTATTTTGTCAGGATAAACAACAAGTGATTAATAATAATTCATGAAATGCTGTTACTTTCAATTATGATTGTGTGCAACTGCATTTGAAAAAACTTAGATAGAGAACAAGTCTATTGACTCACCTTCTTTCAAAGTAACTATTGCTTTTTTGTACGAAGGCTTGCGGCCAGACACAACTCCTGCTTTGGTAAAGCGACTTTTTGCTTTAGCTGGAACAACAATTGTATTTACATTGCTAACAGATACGTTGAAGAAATCTTCTACTGCTTTTTTAATTTCGATTTTGTTGGCTTGCTTATCTACTACAAAGGTATAACGGCCTTGAGTTTCCATTTGGCTGTTTACTTTTTCAGTGATGCGCGGACGAACCAAAACTTTTGAAATGTTCATTTCTTTTGATTTTTGAAACAGATTACTTGTATTGTTACAAGCGCTCTTTTATCAATAAATATTGTTTATTTAATATTATACGCTACCCTTTACTAAGGCAAACGATTGGTTTAGATTATGCTGACACGATATCTTCTGCGAAGATTTTTGCTGCACTTTCTGTCAAAACCAATTTATTTGCATTTACGATATCGTAAGTATTGATATCACTCAATACGCTAGATTTTACTCTAGGTACGTTGCGTAAACTTAAGTAAAGGTTTTTGTTGTAACCGTCATTGATTACGAGCATTTTCTTACCAGCAATATTCAATCCTGAAGCTACTGCTAAAAATTGCTTTGTGCTTGGTGTATCAAACTGTAAGTCTTCTACTACAAGTATATTGTTAGCTTTAGCTTTGTAAGATAAAGCAGAGATTTTTGCTAAATCTTTCACCTTACGGTTCAATTTGAAATTGTATTTGTGAGGTACCGGACCATTGATAGTACCACCACCTTTATACAAAGGGTTTCTTAAATTACCTTTACGAGAACCACCTGTACCTTTTTGACGGTGCAGCTTGCGGCTAGAACCATTGGCTTGGCCGCGCGTTTTTGTTTTGTGTGTACCAAGGCGTTGAGCAGCTAAGTATTGTTTTACTGCTAGATAAATAACGTGGTCATTAGGTTCAATATTAAATATTGAATCTGGTAACTCTACGCTACGACCTGTTTTTTCACCTTTTATGTTTAAAACTTCGATTTGCATTTTAAAACGTTTTGCTATTGTGTTACCGAAAATCGGTCAATAATTAAATAAAATAAACGAGTATAAGTCCCCGCCTGTGAATACGCCAAAGCTGATTATCTAAAGCTTTGAAGTAATACAGTAGAACCGTTATGACCAGGTACAGAGCCTGCGATTAAGATATAGTTTTTTTCTGGGTAAACTTTTACCACTCTTAATCCTTGAACTTTTACGCGATCACCGCCCATACGACCTGCCATACGCATACCTTTAAATACGCGAGACGGATAAGAAGACCCACCAATAGAACCTGGTGCACGTTGACGATCGTGCTGACCGTGAGAAGCTTCTCCCACACCAGCAAAACCATGACGTTTTACTACACCTTGGAAACCTTTACCTTTAGTAGTACCAACAACGCTAATTTTTTCGCCTTCTTGGAAGATATCTACCTCGATAGTTTCACCTACTTGTTTATCTATGGAACAATTGCGTATTTCTTTAACTACTGCTTTAGCGTCAGTGTTTGCTTTTGCGAAGTGATTAAGAAGTGCTTTAGGAGTGTTTTTTTCTTTACGAGAACCGAATGCAATTTGTAATGCATCATAACCATCAGTTGCTGTAGTTTTCTTTTGAGTAACTACACATGGTCCAGCCTCAATAATGGTACAAGCTATTTGCTTTCCATTAGGCTCAAAAACACTAGTCATGCCAATTTTTTTGCCAATAATACCTTTCATACCTTTTTTGGTTTTGCAATCAATCTAGTATTGATTACTTGAATAATTTAATTGTTTGAATTAAATACGGCCTAATGGAAACACAAGACATTGCTTGCATCCGAAAGCCAAGCGCCTTTGGGTTGCATTTAAAACCTAAGGATTAGCTATTTGTTTCAAAAATTTAAAAGAACAAATGCGATTCGCTTTTTAATTTAATGTACTTTTTTTTTCTTACTGTTAAGCTTTGATCTCTACTTCTACCCCACTTGGTAAATCTAACTTAGACAATGCATCTACCGTTCTTGCAGATGACGTGTAAATATCCAATAAACGCTTGTGCGTGCACAATTGGAATTGTTCGCGGGCTTTCTTATTCACGTGTGGTGAACGAAGCACTGTAAAGATTTTCTTTTCAGTTGGCAATGGAATTGGGCCGGTAACGACTGCTCCAGTGCTGCGAACTGTCTTAACAATTTTGTCGGCAGATTTATCTACCAAAGAATGGTCGTAAGACTTTAGCTTAATGCGAATACGCTGTGACATATCAAAAAACTTCTCTTTTATTAATTTGGACTGCAAAGGTACAAAAAGTTTTCAGATAAACAAAAAAAAATAGGTATCTATCAAACTCTACATTACAAAATATTTCATAAAACACTTATAAACAAACAGATATGTAATTTTCAATCAAACTAAATTATTTATTCTTTACAAAAATTTAACAAATTGATTATGCAGCTAGATATCCAATTACACGCGCAAAAGGTAGCTAGGCACAGTCATTACTTTTGAAACTAACAAGGCGCCTTATTTTAAGACTTAATCAAAAATACAAGCAAGCTTTGTCCACTAGCCTTTTGAAAACACCCATTGCACCAGAAACTCCACTCCATGATTATACGCTCTTTATTGAGTTTATTGAGTTTATCTTAACAACAAACAAATTATACAGCCACCCAACCTTTTAGATATCTATTTTTGTCTATTGTAATAAATCCTAGTATCATATAAAATACTTGGTGTTTAATTTTATATAAAAGTTTTATTCTTTTTAACTTTTAAATTTTAAATTTTTGTGTTAAATTTATTCCTTTTTTCACGTTTACCTTAACCAATAACTTATAAACTCAAGTATAGTATGAAAAAACAATTACCATTTATAACCTGCATTTTTCTGTTTCTAAGTGTCGTGCTTAGCCATAAACTGCAAGCCCAGCCTACCACTATATCTGCGATATATACACCCGCTGCTAGTTCAGCAGGGTCGGCAGGTGCAGGGTCGGGCATTACTTTTAGTGTTCAAAACACCAACGGCTCCGCTGTAATTCTCAGAGGGGTAGATTACCACTCGTACACAGGTACCCACACTTGGGAACTTTGGTACTCTGCCACATCACTGACTGGCAATCCAGGACCAATAACTACAGCTGCTGGCTGGACTAGAATTGCTGGACCGACTCCCGTTACCAATTCCGTTGCGGGCGTAATACCCATCTTCAGCAATATGAATTTTTCCATACCAGCAAACACCACCTACCGATTTGTTATAGGCAACTCCTATACACAAATTTCCTATGGTGCCGCCTCATCCACACCTAATATTTTTTCGGCGATAGGCGTCAACCTATTGGTGGGTAACAATAATGCAACTGGTTACGCTGGCAACTACGTAACACCCAATTGGGCTTTTCAACCAAGGTTTTTCAACGGTAAAATACATGTAGAGCCAGGCCAGACTTGTGTAAATCCGCCTACTGCTGGTACACCAACAGTTTCAGATACCGCTGTTTGTGCTAATACAAGTATCGATTTGAGCCTTGTAGGCAACTCATCTGGAATGAACCTTACTTTTCAATGGGAGTACTCTCCAGACAATATTACTTATAACAGTATCAGCGGTATTCAAAGTGTGAAAGACTACACACATAATGCCACAAACACGGGTTTTTACAGATGTAAACTTGTGTGTAGCAATGGTACACCCGTATTCTCGCTTCCTGCATTTGTAAGGGTAAAATCTCCTACGATCACAGACATTACAGATACGAATGTATGCCAAAATCATTCCGCAACGTTATTTGTAACTACCGAGCCAGGTAGTATTATAAAATGGTACAATAGCCCTACCGCTACAACACCTATTTTTGTAGGAAATCCATACATTACGCCTACTATCATTGGCAATACCACCTACTACGCCACTTCATCTACACCGAGCGACGAATGCCCCACGGCGAAAGTGCCTGCTGTTGTTACGGCTATTCCTAACCCAACAGTAGATTTGGGTGGAACAATTGATAAGTGTGTTGACATAGGCCACATTGAGCCCCTAAACGCCAGAAACCCGGGCAACTTCTATAATTGGGACAATGGCTATAACGGACAAGTGCGCGTAGTGACGCAGTCTGGCAAGTACTGGGTAGAGCTTACCAATTCCTACAACTGTAAAAGCTCCGATACCGTAAATGTAATACTCAAAAATAACCCTGTAGTCAATTTAGGCAACGATACCAATGTATGCCGTGGCGTAAGTGTTCAGCTAGATGCAGGTCCAGATGGTATCAGCTACTTCTGGAATTCTGGACATACAACACGCAATATTTCTACACAGATACCGGGTCGCTACACAGTGCAAGTTTTGGGAGAAAACGGCTGTATTAAAATAGATTCAATTGAAATAACGCAAATTGGCAGGTCACCTTCTCATGATGGAATGTGGGTGAATAACCTAGGTGGCAGTACTTTCAAATTCGAACTAATTAACCCATCTAATATCACCAGCTATGCTTGGGATTTTGGTGATGGAACACCAATAGCTTATAGTAATTCCCCTACGCATACTTATCCTACTGTTGGCAACTATTTGGTATCGTTAGTAACTACTAATAACTGCGGTAATGCATTGGATACCTCTACGGTACACGTATTAAATTCAACCAGTATAGATGAGGTAACCAATCAAAAATCTCCTTTGAAAGTATACCCGATACCTACCAACCAAAAACTAAACATTAGCACCATTAATAATGTTAGAATAACCAGCGTTACTATTACAGACTTACAAGGTAAAACCTTAAATACACATCATTATAACAATGCATTGCAATGCTCTTTAGACCTTGGGCAACTTGCTAACGCAAATTATTTTGTGATTGTAAAACTAGCTGATGGTACGCAATGGATTGAAAAAATAATAATTGCTAAATAACAAGCAACAACAACTTGTTGCACTTTTGAAAAGCGTTACTCCTAAATGGCAGTAACGCTTTTCGCTATTATAGCACCCGCGTTGCTTATTGCCTACTAAAAAAGATAAACAGACGTACCAATATTGTTTGGTCTCAGCTACTTAAAGCACTCAATGCAATTGACTAACATGCTATCAGAGACCGAAACACCGAGAGACAATCTTTGGCATTTTTTACAGAGCAACCCCTTCAAATTTCCGCTAACTATAATTTAATAAATAGATACGAAATAATTGGCTTTGTATCATTTATGATCAATCTTGTCCGATAAAAATTACAATACAGCATTTTCAATTCTGAAATAGTTG
>CAYSCJ010000063.1:0-13368 GCA_964429515.1 uncultured Taibaiella sp. | reverse complement strand
TCACACCAAATAATCACTCTTTCACACCAACTAATCACCCTTTCACACCAAATAAGTACCCTTTCACACCAACTAATCACCCTTTCAACCCAACTAATCACCCTTTCACTCCAAATAAGCACCCTTTCACACCAACTAATCACCCTTTCAACCCAACTAATCACCCTTTCACACCAAGTAAGCGCCATTTCACACCAAATAATCACCCTTTCACACCAAGTAAGCACTCTTTCAACCCAAACAAGCACCATTTTATTCCAAGTAAGCGCCCTTTCAATTCAAGTAAGCACATTTTCAATCCAAGTAAGCACATTTTCAATCCAAGTAAACAACCTTTCAATCCAAACACCCGCGTTTTTAGAGTGCAATACCGCCTTTTTGGCTTGCAGAAGGGATAAATTAAATGAAATACTTAATCCAATCTTTACAAGTGTCTAAGCTACTTTAAATTGGGCTGTTTTTATCCTCATAATATTAAAACAAGCTCATTATATATATAGCCATGCACCTGCCTCAACTGCTCACGACGCTCTTGTGTTAATTTAGCCTTGATGATTTGTTAATATTTACATAGGCTTTGCGTTAGAGTAAGGTAACATTGCGCCGGTACTTTTGTTGCAGAATTAAAATCTAAAAAAATGAACTGCAAAATTATTACTATTACATCTTTAGCTATTGCGATGGCATTGGGTGCGCAAGCCCAGCAAGTAAGAGAGACTGTTATTATGCCCAGAGGCAGCTCTTGGAAATATTTGGATAATGGTACCGACCAAGGTACAAACTGGTATAGCGTAAATTTTAACGATTCTGCATGGGCAAGTGGTTTGGCAGAATTGGGCTATGGCGATGGGGGCGAAGCTACCGTATTGAATTACGTACCTTTTAATGGTGGCAAAAACCCATGTACTTATTTCCGTAAGTCTTTTGCCTTAACAGCAATGCCTGTTGGTAGCCAAAAGCTTGGTTTGAAAATAAAAAGAGACGATGGTGTCGTTGTGTATATAAATGGTCAAGAGGCTTTCAGAGATAATATGCCCTCAGGTGCTGTTGGTTACGATACCTATGCAAGCGCTACTGTAGACGGGGGTAACGAGTCTACCTTTTTCTATTATGATGTACCCGATTCTTTTTTTGTACTTGGAAACAATACGATAGCTGTTTCTATACACCAAGATAGGCCTCAAAGCTCAGATATTTCTTTTGATTTAGAAGTGGTGATGAGCGAGTTTACGCCGCCGGTAGTATGCGATCAGTCGTTAGATTCACTACACATTTCAAGATTCGTTTCTGTAATGCCTTCGGTACAGCCCGATTCTATTCGCATACCCAGCACACATACTTTCCAAATGATCGTACAAGAAGGCGATCCGTATACCAATGCAGCCGAAGGTAATACAAAAGGCTTGTTTGACTTTACAGGATTTGTACCTAAAAACGGCTCTTCTACCGAAGGTTGGTTATCTATCAATCATGAGTTGGGCTCATGGCCTGCGGCAGGTGTTTCGATGCTTACAATAAATTTTGATTCAGCTAATAGCATATGGAATGTTACAAACAATACACCAGTTGACTTTACAGACGTAGAAGGCACAGGGCGCAATTGTTCGGGTACCGTAACACCATGGGGTACTATTATTACATCTGAAGAAACATTGCCATCTAGAGATAATAATGGTGATGGATATCAAGACATCGGTTGGAATGTAGAGATTGACCCTGCTACCGCATCTATTGTCGATCATAATGGAGATGGTAAGAAGGAAAAATTATGGGGCTTAGGTCGTATGTCTCACGAGAACGTGGTAGTCAATCCATGGGATAGAAAAACCGTGTATCAAGGTAATGATGAAAACCCAGGTTATATATTTCGCTTTATAGCAGATGTGCCAGAAGATTTAACAAGAGGCCAGTTGTATGTATTGAAGTTAGACGGTCCATTGGATAATGCCACTACAGGTCAGTGGATAGGTATACCTAATAGTACGCCAGCCGATTGTAACAACGCTAGAGCTTTCGCCTCAGCGGTTGGAGCTACCAATTTTGATCAGATAGAAGACGTTGAAATATCTCCTTTGGATTCTATGATTTATTTCACATCAAAAGCTTCGAGCCGTGTTTATAGATTCAAAGATGAAGGACAAAGAGTGAGCAGAGTAGAAGTGTTTGTAGGTAACAGTGCTTCTATATATAATATTCAAACAGAAAATGACATTGTACCTGAGCAATGGAGAGGTGGTGTCGATAACTTAACATTCGACTCAAAGGGCAACCTATATGTGATACAAGATGGTGGTCGTAATCATATTTGGATGGTACCTCCTTGCCATACGCAAACGAATCCTGCGGTAAAATTATTTGCTGTAACGCCTGCTGGGTCGGAGCCTACAGGTATGACTATGTCGCCAGATGATAAGTTTATGTTTGTATCTATACAGCATCCAACTTCTAGCAATGCTACCGAGCAAAAAGATGCTAGCGGTCGTTTGGTTAAGTTTAATAGAGAGTCTGCTATTGTTATTGCTAGAAAAGAGTTTTTAGGACCCGAAGCTATAAAGCCTGATACGACTGGAACTACCAGTGTATCAGAATGGGGCAACGAAGCTATCAATTTATTTACAGCTTATCCTAATCCTACTTCTCACAATGTAACGTTGAATGCAGATGTTTCTTACCCTGCAAATGCAATTATTACGCTTACTACAATTCAAGGTGCAGACGTAAGATTAATATCTAGAAGATTTGAAAAAGGCCTAAATAGTGTAGAACTTGATTTACAAAACCTACCTTCTGGTTTGTATATAGCTACAATATCTGTAAATGGTACAAAAAAATCTATCAAAATCATTAAACAATAATGCATTATATAATTCAATTTTTTTCGGTTGTAGCCCTGATGATTCAGGGTTACAACTGTTTTTCATACACCGCTACGGATACTTGTAGCCAGCATGCGTATTATAACATAGATAAGGCTTTGGAAGCTAAATCATGTGTGCGTTTTCTTAGTCTTCGATTGCAACATCGAGATTATTTCAATCCCGAAATATTTGATTTGCATAATGTAGAAATACTAGATTTTAAGTCTAATAATTTTCAATACATACCCAATCAATTTTATCGCTTAAAAAACTTAAAACACCTTACGCTTTCTGAAAATAAACTGTATCGTATACCCGATCTTTCGGCTTGTACCGCACTTCAGTTCTTGATGTTTGATAAAAACAAATTGGCTGAAATACCTACGAGTATCTTACAAGCAAAAAGCCTGCAAACACTTGACGCCTCTTGGAATACCATCGGTTTCTTGCCCGAAAAGATAACCGAGTTGCAACAGCTGGAGGTGCTTAATATGCAACACAATACTTTGTTTAGCTTGCCAAATACATGGTATCGGTTTGAACGCTTACAGTTTGTAGATTTAAGCTTTAATAATATCACTTATCTGCCACCGAGGTTTTGGGAGGCTCCACAAATGTTACATGTAGACTTGTCGCACAATCGTTTGCAAGTATTGCCTGTTGTTGCAAAAAAACAAAGTCAAATCAAGATATTGAATCTTAGCAATAATGCCTTAAAGGCTTTGCCTAAAGGATTACATAAATTGAAAAGTTTGGAAATATTGATACTTAGTAATAATAAGCTTGCCGACCTGAGTGCAGAGATGACTACCATGAAACAATTAAAAACAATCATAATTATTGGAAACAACATAAGCAAAGACCGCCTTGCTTATTGGCAAAACCAATTGCCCAATGTACAAATTATAGCAAATTAATACTCTATGAAAAAAATGTTTTATTGCATGTATATATGCATTATTGTTGGGTGTTTAAGTATGCTTAGCTTTAAATCGGCAGATCCTTTTCATCTAAAAATAGAAGCATATACCAATGCCTATCTACAGGAAATGCTACAGCTTACACAGGGAATGAATAAAGCGAATCAGCAAGGTGATATTGAAGAAGTAAGAGCACAGTTTTTTGAATCAAGAGTAAGTTATAAGCGTATCGAGGCTATTTTGGCTTATTTTTTCTCCGAATCTGCATGGAGGTTAAATGGCCCCAATCTATTAGATGCAGAGCCAAGCATGCCAGGGGAGTATAAATATCCTACAGGTTTTCAAGTATTGGAAGAGCATATTTTTTCAGATGATTATGATGTTCACCTTGTTCGAAATGAAATTGATAATATCGAGTTTTATATAAAAAAAGTGCAGCAATTGCAGCGCGATGTCACCTATACGCAAAGCTATATTTTAGATGCCTTGAAGCTGAATTTATTTAACATGATGTCTAAAGGTATAGCAGGCTTCGACTCGCCTGTGATACTTAATAGCGTAGCCGAAGCTAAAGAAACCCTAGAAGGTACGCGACAAATACTTGCTTTTGTGCATGCCGATGCAGGAATATTGGCAGAAAACATAGTGGCTGCCCAAGCTTATTTGGATGATGTAACCGATTATAATTCCTTCGATAGGGCAACATTCCTTACGCAATACATGAACCCCATAACGCGAAGTCTCGTGTCCATGCAACAATTGGCACAAATACCCTTTGATACTCTTTTGCCCAAACTTATAGCGCCCGATGCAGCAACGATGTTTGACTATTCTAAATGGAATATTTTTTACTTTGCACCATCCGATGCTTTGCCGCTAACACAACAGAATATTGCTATTGGGCAACAACTGTTTTTTGATAATCGATTGTCGGTAAACTTACAGCGCAACTGCGGTACCTGCCACGAGCCATCAAAAGATTTTACCGATGGTCTAGCCACCAATAGGGCTTTACTAGGGGATGAAAAAATATTACGAAATACGCCTACACTCATAAATGCTGGATGGCAAGCAAGTCAGTTTTACGATAAACGCGTAGCTTATCTAGAAGACCAAATACACGATGTGGTAACGAATGAACAGGAAATGGGACAAGCATTTGATGTATTGCTAGGGCACCTCAATAAAGATAAAGCATTGGTAAAGGCCGCAAAGAAAGCAACTGGCAATAACAAAATAAACGAGCGTGATGTAAAACGCTTTTTAGCTGCCTATATTAGGTCGCTAAACAATTTCCAAACACCCTTCGATTTGTATATGCAAGGCCAAGAAAATGCTATGAGCGCTGCTGCAAAAAGAGGTTTTAATTTATTTATGGGAAAAGCAAAATGCGGAACTTGTCATTTTATGCCCTTGTTTAATGGCTCACTACCACCGTATTTTGACAAAATTGAAACAGAAATATTGGGCGTACCAATTGCTAAGGATAAGCATGAAATAGATACCGACTTGGGTGCATACAATATCTATAAAATCGATTATCAAAAATACGCTTTCAAAACGCCTACGGTACGTGGTGTTTCCAAGACAGCACCTTATATGCATAATGGCGTATACAATACGCTACAAGAAGTTATCAATTTTTACAATCATGGTGGTGGTGCCGGTATAGGTATAGAATTAGAGTTCCAAACCCTGCCTCCAGATAGCTTAAATCTAAGCGATGAAGAACAAAAGGACATTGAGGTGTTTTTGAAAGCCTTGTAAAGGTATTCATATTGAATATCCAGCGTATTTATTTTTTAGCCCAAACTTTATATGGTTTGGGCTTTTTTGTTAATGCTGTTTTTGTTTACTAGAATATTTCCACTTTTATGTAGATATTACTATTTAATTATCGAAATTTGCTGCTGATTACAAAGTGTTATACAATAAAAATATTACATATGATACAGCGCATTCAAACAGTTTGGTTTTTGATAGCCACATTGCTACTGGGTCTTACTTTTCTTTTTGATATTTATAAGCAAACAAGTATTGCTGATTTAGCCAACCTAAGTTTAGGAAACGATCTTTTGGGCATCATCACTGTATCGGTGGCAATGTTGCTTAGTTTTTATACTATTTTTTTATTTAAAAATCGTAAAAAGCAAATTACGTTCGCTTGGTTTTCTATCATATCGGCATTAGTTGCGTTTGCGTATTTGTATATAGCATGTGATCGATATACAGAGCAACATAACATTGTTGATGGCCACTATTGGATAGGCTTGTTTATGCCGCTTCTTAGTTTAGTGTTTCTTTTTATGGGCTTATTCGGCATCAGAAAAGATCAGAAATTAATTAAATCATTAGATAGACTCAGATAAAACTTATAGATATGCAACAACTTCAAATGGTTGATTTAAAACGTCAATATGAAAAAATCAAACCAGAAGTAGACTTAGCCATTCAGAATGTCATAGATAGTACCGCATTTATAAATGGTCATGAAGTACAGGAATTCTCTAAAGAATTAGCCGCTTATTTAGGTGTGAAGCACGTTATACCATGTGCCAACGGCACAGATGCTTTGCAAATAGCCTTGATGGCATTGGGCCTGCAGCCAGGTGATGAGGTGATAACACCATCCTTTACCTTCATTGCTACGGTAGAGGTAGTGGCGCTTCTAGGCCTTACACCCGTATTTGTAGATGTAGATAAAGATAGCTTTACCATGTGTGTAGAAAGCCTCGAAAATGCTATTACACCCAATACCAAAGCCATCATACCGGTACACCTATACGGCCAATGCGCCAATATGGAAGATATCATGCATATAGCTGCTGCCAACAATATTCCAGTAATAGAAGATAATGCACAAGCTATTGGAGGTTATTATCAAGTAGACAATGAACGCTATAGAACAGGGAGTATAGGTACGATAGGTTGCACATCCTTCTTTCCATCCAAGAATCTTGGGTGCTATGGTGATGGCGGGGCAATATTTACCAACGACGATACACTGGCGCAAACCATGCGTAAAATTTGTAGCCATGGGTCAGAACGCAGATATTACCACGAAATAGTGGGTGTTAATAGCCGTTTAGACAGTATACAAGCTGCTATTTTAAGAATCAAGTTGCGTCATTTAGATGCCTATTGCGATGCGCGTAGAGCAGCAGCGAGATACTACTATGAAGCATTTGCCAATAACCCACATATTACCACACCATTTGTTCCTGAATATAGCCACCATGTTTATCATCAATACACCATTATTTTAGACGGGGTAGACAGAGATAAAGTACAACAAGAGTTAGCTAACGTAGGTATACCTAGTATGATTTATTATCCGATTCCTTGTCACGAGCAAGGCATGTTTACTGCGCTTGGTGGTGGTGAGTACCATTTGGAAAATACAGCCTACCTAACACCGCGTGTTTTATCATTGCCCATTCACACAGAATTAAGTAATGAAGAACTGGAATTTATTACCAAAAACGTAAATGAAATAATTCTAAACTTAGCAAAAGCCTAAACAGAAACTTTTTATATACAATAAGCCTAAGACTTGAATCTTAGGCTTATTTGTTTTCTATAAGTAATCAATGTACGATACACATCTTGTATCTTGATTTTCTATAATCATTTATCACAGACTATAAGGTATAAAATAGCCTGCTGTTTTTTATTTATTTGCTCATTTTACCATGAAGGACGCATTACTTTTTTCTAGCAGCTCTAGCTTGCTCACGTAGCATAAATAAGTAGAGGCTTTCTACCTTGTTGCGCGCCCAAGGTGTTTTTCTTAAAAATTTTAAAGAAGAATTGATGCTAGGGTCGTGTGTAAAGCAACGTATATCTATTTGTTCGCCGAGCCCTTCAAAGCCGCCAAAATATGCCAATAATTCTTCTAGAATGGTGTCAAGTCTTTTGCCCTCTAAGGGGTCTTTGGATGTAAACATAAACTACAACAATGTGTGAACATGAAGGTACAATTTTTTGTACAACTTTGTGGAGTCTTAGGTGTCAAGAAGCATATTTGAGTATTCAGAAATACGATATACGATTTTGGAACACTCAAGTATATAAGAGGATAATTCTTTAATTTTGATATTCGGTCATTCATCATCATTATACCTACAAGCAATGTCTACACTTGGTGTTCTTTATCTCATACCCATTCCTATTGCAGAAGCACAGCTGCATACTATACCTGAAAGTGTAAAAGCATTATCGGTGTCTTTGAAGTATTATTTTGTAGAGAATGTGCGTACTGCACGCAGGTACTTAAAACAAGTAGATAAATCCATCAATATAGATACGATTACCTTTTCTGAAATCAATCAAAGAAACCCCGCCGACTTAAACTTACTGAAGTTATGGCTTGAAGCGGGCTATGAAGTAGGCGTGATGAGCGAAGCGGGATGTCCGGGTGTAGCAGACCCAGGAAGCATTCTGGTAGAGAAAGCACAAGAAATGGGCGCCAAAGTGATACCTCAAGTTGGTCCGTCTTCTATACTACTAGCGCTTATGGCATCTGGATTTAATGGTCAGAGCTTTAGGTTTGGAGGTTATTTGCCTATAAAAAATCCTATGCGTTTAAAGGCTATTAAACAAATGGAAGACTGGTCTAAACAACGCGACGAAACTCAAATATTTATAGAAACCCCATACAGGAATGCGGCATTGGTAGAGGATTTAATACAACAATGTAAGGGAACAACCAAGCTTTGTATTGCTGCCAACATAACCGGTGAAACCGAAATGGTAAAGACCATGCCGCTGAGCCAATGGAAAAAACATTACCAGCTTTTAGATCTTCAAAAAACACCTTGTATTTTTCTCATTCAAGCTGCACAGTCTCAATAATATAAAACGACCTTAAAGTAAATTGCTTAAAGGTCGTTGTAGTATAGTAAAGAATAGTATAATAATCGTGTATTTACAAACGTGTCAATTGAGCTTCTAAGCCCAGCATAATGTCGCGTATTCTGGCTGCTTCCATAAAGTCCATGTCTTTGGCTGCTTTATCCATAGCTTTTTTTAGTTTGCTTATTTCTTTTTCTAAGGCAGACTTAGAAGTGTAGCTCACAGGTGCTTCTGCTGCTGCATTCGTTTCATCTGATGGGAAATACTTAGATAGTACCGCATCATTTTCAGCGCCCTTAATTTCTAGTACCGATGTTTGTTCAAGTATTTGTTCGATAGATTTTTTTACCGTAGTGGGTGTAATTCCGTGCTCTTTATTGTAAGCCATTTGTATGGCCCTACGCCTATTAGTTTCATCTATAGTGCGTTGCATGCTTTCAGTAATTTTATCTGCATAGAAAATTACTTTACCATCAGCATTTCTAGCCGCTCTGCCAGCTGTTTGTGTAAGAGAGCGGAAGTTTCTCAGAAAGCCTTCTTTATCGGCATCTAGAATAGCCACGAGCGTTACCTCGGGTAAGTCGAGTCCTTCTCTAAGCAGATTTACCCCTACTAATACATCAATATTGCCTAAACGTAAGTCTCTTAGTATTTCTACGCGTTCTAAGGTATCTACACCACTGTGTATATATTTTGAATTTATTTGAATTCTTTTGAGGTACTGGTCTAGGTCTTCCGACATTTTTTTAGTCAGAGTGGTTACTAATATGCGTTCATTTTTCTTGACTCTTTGGTCAATTTCCTCCAAGAGGTCATCTATTTGATTAATAGAAGGACGTACTTCTATAGGAGGGTCGAGTAGGCCGGTAGGGCGAACTACTTGCTCTATAAACAGACCTTCGGTCTTTTCTAATTCATAATTACCAGGCGTTGCAGATACATAGATGGTTTGATTAAGTAGCCGTTCGAATTCATAAAAATTCAGCGGTCGGTTATCTAAAGCACTAGGCAGCCTAAAGCCAAATTCCACCAGGTTGAGTTTTCTCGAGCGGTCGCCACCATACATGGCGCCCACTTGCGGAATGGTAACGTGGCTTTCGTCTATTACCAAAAGAAAATCTTTAGGGAAATAGTCTATAAGGCAGAAGGGGCGGTCGCCAGGGTTTCTTCTATCTAAAAATCTAGAATAATTTTCTATACCACTACAGTAGCCCAGTTCTTGTATCATTTCCAAATCGTACGATACACGTTCTTTTATTCTTTGCGCCTCAAGCGGTTTGCCGATTTCGAGGAAATATCGTTCTTGGGCGTTCATTTCCATTCGTATCTCTTCCATTATTTTCTCCATTTGGCCTTGAGGTGCCACATACATGTTGGCCGGGAAGATGGCGGCATTTTGAATGGAGGCTATGCGTTTGCCTGTGCTAGGCTCAAAGGTTTCGATATCTTCTATTTCATCATCAAAAAAAGTTACTCTAATGCCGTAGGTTCCAGCATCTACGTAGGGTAGGTTGATGTCTACTGTGTCGCCCTTTACCCTAAAAGTACCTCTGTCAAAGTTACCTAAGCTTCTTTGGTATAATGCTTGTACAAGTTGGTGCAGAAATGCATTTCTGGTAAGTGTATCTCCCACTTGTATACGCACAATGCTATTTTCATATTCAAAAGGGTTACCTGTGCCATAGATACAGCTTACCGATGCTACTACAATAATATCTCTTCGGCCGCTTAATAAATCTGATGTGGTACGTAGTCTGAGTTTCTCTAGCTCCTCATTGATGGCTAAGTCTTTTTCTATATAGGTATCTGAGGTAGGTATATAGGCTTCTGGTTGGTAGTAGTCGTAGTATGATACAAAATAGTTGACTAAATTATCTGGGAAGAATTGTTTTAATTCCCCATACAGTTGTGCCACAAGCGTTTTATTGTGCGTCAATACCAGCGTAGGGCGTTGTACGTTTTGTATAACGTTGGCAATAGTAAAAGTTTTCCCAGAGCCAGTCACGCCCAAAAGTGTTTGGTGCGCTTCACCTGCTAATATACCGTCGGTAAGTTGCTTAATAGCTTTTGGTTGGTCACCGGCAGGCTGGTAGGGGCTGTTAAGTTTGAACATAGTACAAATTTACGAGAAATAGATAGATGTAAAGCAATGGGTCGTTGTGAAAGGTAAGGTATGGTTTGTTTTATTAAAAAAACTAATAAAAAATTTGGTTATATATATATATATATATATATTGCGCTTGTTAAGGCCTTAGCACATTTATTCATTTATATTTAAAACTCAATTTTATGAGAAAACTTATTTTTAGCGTAGGCACTTTGACTTGTTTCATTTTGTCATGTAAAAAAGAAAAAAACAATACCATTCACGGCTAATGAAGAGCAAAATATTAGTGTCATAAATGGTAATTCAACCTCAAACATATATACGGAATTCTCACCATCCGATTCAATATTTTTACATCAGGAAGAATTCCAAATATTAAATGGATTAGTGACTTCTGAAGCAAAAATGATTTTGGCAAATGGTGATGAACATGAATTTACTCTCACTTATGATAGCTTTTACATGCCTACAATTGATTTGGTCAGCTACAGCGGTAATAATTTTCAATTCAATATTAATGGAGCCATTGTAAATTTAAATGTAGATGAATTGCAAGATAAAATTCAGATCACAAATCCAGAAAATAACAGAAGTGTTTTCATAGGCAATTTAACTTTAGATGGTTTTATAGATCATTTTGACAACGCCCAAAATCTCGGTTTTGGTGCTATCTTAGGAGCTGTTATTGTTATAACTACTGCTGTCGTTTGGCTTGTGGATTCGTATTGTAATGAACAAATCAATAATGATATGGCTAGACTCACGAATGTAGGTTGTACAGCTAAAAAAGCAGAACCTTGTAGAGTAATTTGTACTTCTGGACAGCATTAAAAATTAAATGAGAACTATCGAACAACCACTTTCGTATTGTTCAATAGTTCTCTATCTTCAAGTAGACTAAAATTTTTTTATTAAATTATTTATATTAATGAGACCACCTCGACTTATTTTAATTTTAGGCATTCTCCTTTTTGTTTTAGGAAATGTTATACAAAATATCTTACTTACTGAAAGTAATACAATGTCGGATAGTCCAATTGTTAGTATTTTAAATCAAGTGCCAGCTTTAGTTTCCTTTTTACTTATAGTTTTTATTTTACCCTTGATAGAAGAGTTGGGTTTCAGAGCTTGGCAATTACATCCGAAAATTTTTAGTTTTTTAAGTGTTATAATAGTAGTTGTCTATTTTTATGCTTATACTTCGCACCCTTTGTCAGTAATATTAGCGGTGCCTTTGCTTTACTTATTTATGAAGAAAGATAAAAAAAGCATACGTGTTGGAACTATAATGCTAATTAGTTTATTGTTTGCATTATTACATTTGAAGAACTTTTCTAATGTATATAGTCAATTAGTTGGTGTTACTACATTATTCGGGTTTTCCTTAATCTTAAATTATCTAACTTGGCGGTTTTCAATTGTTTGGGCTTTCTTATTGCATATGCTAAACAATGGTGTAGCCATTTTTGTGAACAAGCAAGAACATAAGATTCAAACTAATGAATTTACTATCAAAATGGTGCAACAAATGTTATATTTTGATGATCAATATATAAATGATACGGAGAAGGGTATTTTTCAATATTCCGGGGATTTATTAGGCTTTATAAATAGATGGTTCAATATTGGCGAAAATCTAGACATTATCTACTTAGATAAAACTGCAAACAATCCTCAATTCAATATTAAGATACAATATACTAATGTTGGTCAGCGTCATAAAATACTAGATACTATACTTTGTACTTTCAATTCTAACATAGAACATATCCAAGTAACTCCCTATGTGCTTGGATTCCCGAAAGACACTGACACCATCTCAATAGTAGGAAATGAAAATGACAAAACTTTTTTTGACAATCTTGTATCTTTCAAAAATAGTTTAAGTCATAAAGGATTGTATTTAGTTAAAGAACCTAGAGATATTCACCGTTATGTCCAAATAAATTTTAGTATGTTATATCCCAAAACCACTAAAGATGAAATTATACAACAATTTAAGAAATGCAATTACCGTCTAGATATAGACCCTAATCACAAAATGACTATAAAGAAATTAGTTAATAGATAAAGTAAAAAGGAATTCCTATTTTTGAATCTACAAGAGAGTGGTATGTCAGACTTAATAAATTTCTTTGGTTAAGTAGTTTCTATTTTTATATACTTTTCATTTGAAAGTATATTTTTTTATTCAAGAGCAAGGTGAGAATTTAAGTTTAGTTTTCTTTCTTAAGACGTCCATATAGTAGTAGCTACAAGAAGTTTTAAGTTTATTGTTAGATTGGTTAAAGAGTAGTAGACGAGTTTAAGACTATAGTGAATACTCATTTTTTTAGCTTATCATAACTTACTGAAAGAGCAATCTTACGTTATTCTTAAAAATACCCAAAAGAGAATAGTCAAAGAAATAAAAACAGCTATTGCTAAAAAAATAAACATCATCTCCTCTTATAGGCAACATAGATTCTAATCTTTATATTTCCAATTTTTACAAACCTCATAAACACTATTCCCGTAATTCATCCAAAAAAAGCACTTAAAATAGTTAATGATATTTTGAAGTGACAGTCTGTGATAATTACTTTGTAATTGGAACATACATCAAAGTTAAGGGCTAAGTACTCTTGAA
>CAYSCJ010000062.1:0-13660 GCA_964429515.1 uncultured Taibaiella sp. | reverse complement strand
ATTAGGGCGTGAAGATGGATAGCTTGGCCTAGTGTAATGCTTGTATGGGTGGTTGGTAATTGGAAGGCGTGTTGCTGTGGACTTATAGTTATTGCATACCTGCCTTTATGGCTACTACTCCTGTGGCCTGTTGTTAATAAATAGCGCTTGTGGTGTTTTATCGAATAGGATGCCTCCCTGGGGATAAAACATCAATCTATCTAAAGCTATATAGGATTTCTTTTTTACAGAGCCTTTTACTACTACCAAAATTTTGGTAGTGGTGGCAGGAATAATGCAATCGGCATCGTACAGCAGCCAATAATCTATAACCCTCGATACGCACCAGTTACGAACCGTGAGCTGGCTTAGCATTTGGCCTTCGGCATTGAAGCATTGTAAATCAAAGATTGGGTGCGAATAATCATCGTCCGAAACTTTGGCCCATATGCTAAAAACATACGCCCCTGTATCTTTTACTTCAGGTATTTTTAAGGACACTAGGGTGTCTATGCCGAAAGTGGCGTCCGAGCCGGTCCAGGCTCTTTTGCTTAGGAAGGCCACATTGGTATTGCCGTGATTTTCAAAATCGGCCTTGTAGTAAAACGTGGTAGTATCGTCGTCTAGTAGCCCATACGATCGGGTATCGGCCACGATGCGCTCAATGGTTTGATGCCTATAGTTGGCGGTTGTCTTCTTAAAGCTAGGTACATCTATTTCGTATAAATCAAATCCATCTTCCTTAAAAGAGGCGATGGGCTTTGCATTTTGCAACCATTCTCTTTCTTTGCTTGCTATTGGAGCTTGGGTACTCATTAAGAGTAGGATTGCTTTGTCGTTGAAGGCGTCGAGAATAGGCTTGGTGCCGAAACTACCGTCTACCAAATTAATAGATTGGAATGTTTGGCTCCAAGAGGAACGAGACATCAACACATTGGTCATAGGCAGCCCCGTAAGGATAGATAGTTTGCTGGCTTTGGTCATAATATTGGGGTCGTGCTCTTGAAATAACCAAAGTTTCTCTGAGCCTACGTGAAAATAGGGTAGGGCATGAATAGCTTGAAAACGACTCGTGTCTACTTGGTATTCCTTCAATATTTTTTGTAAGCTATTATCTGCATCTGTATACCAGCTATGGCTTTCGACATTAAGTTGTGCATCTGTTTTTCTTCTATACTCGGTATATCCCCACGATTGCGCTACCCATACCACCACCACTGTAGTAAGTATGCTATGGTAAATCAACTTCTTGTCATTAAGATAAAAGGAAGCCCAGCGGTAAATAGCTATGCTGCTATATATCATAAATAGATAATAGAAAATCCAAGAGAATCGTCCTATTGTTCGGAATTGCCGTAAAGTAGCTATGTGCTCGGCAAAAAACTCTTTAAACCATACCAAGGGAACGCCCATGCCAATGAGCAAGCTCAAAAAAGCAACAATCAACCAAACATTAAACTCTGGTACTACATGCCAATTAGCGAGGCCTTTGTGTTTTTTGCTTAATAATTTTTTAAATACACGTATAATAAAATAGATAGCCACGCCAATGGTGACTAAGCCCAGATAGACATACCCTTCTGTACCAGCAATGAGGACTTCTTTTCCAAAAATAAAACTCAATACGCCACCTAAATAAGTGGCAGAAACGAATAAATCTTTTCCTTCGGATGCGCCGTTGAATACACCATACGGATACGTTGGCCTATCGGCAATATAATCTGTAGTAGAAAGGTAGACAGACAGGATGCCATAAACGATTGCAACTATTGCCACGAGAGGCAACAATCTTTTGATAATGTACCCCTTTTTGTGTTGTTTATAATGGAGCAAAGCAAATGCACCCACATAACTTAAAAGCAACAATGCCACAATAACAAAATTGTACAAATGCAAAAAGGTAACCACTTGCAGCACTGCGTAAATGCCCAACAAATAGTACCATTTTTGTCGTTCTTCATACAGCATAGTTAGGTAAATGATGCACGGTAGCATGAAGGTGTAGCCCATACCAAAATGTCCATACATTTTGAACGTCTGTGGCGAAAAAAAGGCTATGAATAAGGCCGAAATTATTGCCCAAAACAAAGGAACTTTGAATTTGAGTATAATTTTATAAATAAAATACACGCCAAGTAGCTGCCCTATCATCATGCTCGTGTGCATTATGCCAATTGCGTATCGGTCTATACCCGGAAACAAAGTGCTTAGCTTCTTGATGGATTGAGACAATATCGGCATATTGTCTGTAAAAATAATATGCTCACCGAAGGGATAATTCATTCCTGTAAAACGGCTTCCGCTGTCATTTAGAATATAGAACCAATAGGTGAAGTAATTTTTTATGCCATCACCACCCATATTAATGAGCATGCTATTGGGGTGGGTAATGAATGGCTCAAAATTTAAGACACACAGCACGAAGGCGGCTATCCATAAAACGCTAGTAGCAATAATATTATTTTTTGTAGAAACTTCCGTCATAGATAAAGTATAAGTTTTAGACACCATGGTGCAAAAAGCTTCTAGTGTCTTCTCGTGTTTCTGATGCCTCTATAATACAGGCTTATTAGGCCAGCATTCCATATAAATAAATATCAAAAACGAAACACTAATTAATCGTCGTTATATAGTTAAGGACCGTGCTTATAGATTTTTGGTGATGCTTTACAAAAGTATTTTCTTCGTCCCACACATAACCAGCCAATACACTACATATACGGGACTTCACTTCGGTTGTTTTTTTATCTGAAAAAAAGATTTTAAATAAGGAGCCGTCGTACCATGCATTCACATAGGTTCGGAAAACCGCTACGCCGCTCATTGTGGGTTCGGCATATTCTTTTTCCCAGTCTACAGGTATACCATTAAGGTGTTTGATTACTAATTTAGCTGCGTTTTGTGCCGAAACGGTGGCCAAGGTAACGCCTGAAGAAAAAATAGGGTCTAAAAACTCTGTGACATTGCCTGTAAGCACATATCCGTTTCCATAAAACTTAGATGTGGTGGCGCTCCAGCCTTGGAGTATTTTGGGTTCAAAAATATAATCTGCGTTTTTGAATCGGTGTGCTAATGTAGGTTCTTGCTGGAGCAAGTTGCCAAACACTTTGTGCATATCTTCACTTGTTTCAAATTTGGCAAACCAATCTGGGTTGGCCACAAAACCTACAGAGGTGATGCCAGTTACGAATGGAATTGTCCAAACCCACACATCATCTTCGGGTATAAAGACCACGATTCTGTTAGGTTCTTCTTGTTCCATTCTTATAGGGTCTGTAAGATGTGTGAATACTGTTTTTCGGGTAGCTTGGCTAGAGGGGCTTTCTAGCTGGAACAATTTGGGTATTACTCTTCCATACCCACTTCCGTCGACAATAAATTTAGCGGCGATTTGGTAATGTTCGCCCGTGATTTCGTCTCTAATATCGGTAATGCTACTTCCGTCTGCTGCAATTTCAATACCTACTACTTCCTGTCTGTACCTTACTGTGACGCCTTGTTTTTCGCATTCATCGGCTAGGGCTTTATCAAAATCGGCTCTGGGCATCTGCCATGCATAGGCCCTGCCCTTTGTAAACTGTTCGGAGAAGCTAAAGTCGCAAACTTCTCCGCGCCTTACGAACTTTGCTCCAGATTTTTCTTGAAAGTTCTTGGTTGCTAATGCGTCCAACAATCCAGCTTCATCGAGGGCGTCGAGGCAGCGGGGTAGTAAGCTTTCGCCTATAACAAATCTAGGAAACTGTAATTTTTCTATTATGATTACGTCAAATCCGGCCTTGTTAATCATGGCTGCGGCAACAGTACCAGAAGGGCCTGCTCCAATAACCAACACATCTGTAGTTTGCATAAGTAGCGTTTTACAATTTTTTGAAGAGATATTTTTTGCAATTTAATGAGATTCGCATCAAATGCAAGCATTTTTCAATATTAAAAAGCAAGCCGAGTAGTTCTGGCTTGCTTTTTGAATAGAAAAAAATAGAATTGGTGTGCTTATTGTAAAGCTACTTTCTTGTTAGATACGTTTTGTGTAGCGGGGTCAATAAGTTGAATCACGTAATTGCCTCTAGCAAATTTTGATGTTGGTATTTCCAATTCTTTATCCATGCTGCCTTGCCATAGGGTTTGGCCCATCATGTTGTACAATACTACATCTAATTTGGTGAAGCTATTATCATTTTTGATTGTTATTCTGTCGGTAGCGGGGTTGGGATAAACATCAATTTTATCGTTGAAAGTTACCTCGTCAACGCTTACGCCGTTGATATTGATTTTGCCTTTACCCATATCAAAGAATACGTTACCGGAGCCTTTAATTTTTAGGTGTCCGTTTCTTGCGTATACATTTTGTACGGTATATTGGAAAGAGCCAGTATTCGGTGCATAGCCTACAAGTAAAATATCTGGTTGAGAACCATCGGGGAAGTGAAGGTAAATACTTACACCATTACAATTAATTGGCGCAGCATTTGTATTGGCGACATTCCATGTGATATTTACTACATTTCCTGGATCCCAATTGGAGGTGCCACTATTATGAGAAGTTACTCTGAATGGCCCTGCGCTACTTACTGACTTTAGTGTAAGTACAGAGTCTGTGGTACAAAAAGCACCTCTGCCGTTAAGCAAGCCTCTTGCAGTAAACTTAAATTGCAAATCTCTGTCCACCGTTGGGAGTCTGTAACCCTTGGTGCTGTATATCGAATTGAGAATAGTATCAATAGGGGGATAGGCTTGCGATAATTCCATTTTAGGGAAATGAGACTTCATGGTAGGTCCGATTACCTGTGTGCTTCCATTAGCTTCAGTAAAGTCGAATCCGATATCATATTGTTCCCAATTGTAGAAGAATGTTTGTGGGATTTGAGAACCTTGCACGGTAGCAGGTTTGCCTACTAATTCGAATGGGGTGTTAGATGGTATATGGTATACGTCTGTAATGTTAGGGATGCTTAATACAGGTATATTATTAGTTAAGGTACCACAATTGATATTATTGTTTATATGATTAGAAATTTCTAACAATGTGTTGACGTGGTAGTAATCATCGTAACCGCCAAATACGTTATTTTCGCCGCAGGCACCCTCATAGCTCATGATGGTAACGCCACTTCCCGACTCGTAAGCACCTTGAGGCATACCGTTTCCGGCGCAGCCTGCTGTATTTGCACTAAAGGTGTGTGATGCGCTCATTTGGTGTCCCATTTCGTGCATCATTGTAGAAACGTTGGTAGTGTTGTAGAGTGTACTTGCAGCTCTGCCTTTAGAGTTGCTGCTACACACCGAGGGCGTAGCCGCCAATCCACCACCTGCAGTACAAAGTATGTGTCCTAGATCAAAAGTAGAACCGCCCAATCTATTTACTAAGTTAGAGTGCGATTCGTCTAGTAAAAGCATCATGTTTCTGTCGTTTACATAAGGGTCTGTACCAGCATTGGTGTAAACTACTAAATCATTATTAGGCACGAGCTCTAGGGTCACCGCAATTTCTCTTTCGTAATAGCTATTGATTCTGTTTACAATATCTACTATTTTAGATAACACTTGAGCTTTTGTTGGCAAAGCTGTCCCTGTAATACTTGCGCCCCACTCACCTGTGTTGGTAACTGCTGTTCTGAATTTGCGTTGCTGTGCGCCATGTGCGTATATAAAATCGCCCATTGGGTTATTGTTGTTGTTTCCAAACTCAAAGGATGGTTCTCTTTGGTCTATATCACCGATACCTGTAGCGCGCAACATTTCTTCATTACCACACTTTACAGGAGGGTTAGGTATGTTTCTTTTATAGAAAGCCATGTAGTAACCATCATTGGCGTTACTGTAGGGGTCAACAAAAAAAGTGTTGGGCCCGTCTGACACCATGGCATTAAATCCAAATGCATTAAAGCCGATTTTAGCGGTAACATGTGGTTTGCCTACTTCTTCGCCAGTGAATGTGATAATTTCAGGATATTTGGCAGCCAACTCGGGCGCCATAACACTAGTATGCCAAATTTTGAAGGTACGGTATCCGCCTTCTGGTGCTGGGATATCTATCAATGCAGCTTGATTATAATCTGCACTCACATTTTCCAAATAGGCTTTCATAGCTGCGTTGTCTAAAGACAGAATTCTGTAACTAGACGGCTGCTGAATCATCTCCATAGCAGACGGCGCATGGTTTCCTTTTAGTTGCGTCCAAAAAGGTGTCCTTGCAAATGCTTGGCTCCCAAAAAGCAAAGAACCCAATAAAAAGTTAACTAATATTAATTTTTTCATAATAAACAATTGTATAGTTGTATATCGGTTTGTAACCTTAATTTATTTATCCGATTGACTAAATTACGACAATTTCAACTTTTTTGTAACAATCTAGTTAATTTTTATTTTCAATCATCTTCGGCGAGTAATTCGTCCAAGTCTCTTCTATCTTTTTTGGTAGGTCGTCCAATCTTACTTAGCCTTTTCCCAGTATAAAAACTTGGGGCTTGTACCTTATTGCTTGTTTTATCTTCTTCGGGTGTGAGGTCTTCATAATAGGCTATGGCTTCGCTGTAACCTTGTCTTTTGTCGAGTAAGCCTTTTACTTTTATCAGCCAGCGCCTGTCTTTGGTTTTGATATCATACACTTCACCTACGTTTACTTGCTTAGCGGGCTTTACATTTTGGTCTCCCAGCTTTACTTTTCCTGCATCACAGGCATCTGTAGCCAAACTGCGTGTTTTAAACACACGGATACTCCACAAATATTTATCTATTCTTACTTTTTCTACTGGTTTCATTTTTAAAAAAAATTACGAGGTGTTAGGTGGCTGCTTTTACATCTACTACTCTTATCTGTAGCGACGTTTCTCCGTTCCATTCGTTTTCTTCGATAGTATATGCAATATCAAAATTTGCGGCTGTTACAATTTCCATTTTTTCTGCCAAGTTGAACCCAATGCCTGTAAATACTTTTCCATTTTGAGTAACATCGAAGCGGACGTGCAAGTCTTTTACAATTTTTGAGTTACGGTTTTTTACATTTTTTGCCCAAAAAACAGGCTTCATATTGCTAGGGCCGAAGGGCTCCATTTGTCGGATGATATTGAAGGTCTTGTAGTTTATTTCGTCAAAATTCAGCATGCTATCAATATCGATTGTAGGCTGCAATGATATTGGTGTTATGCTTTGTGCCACTACTGTTTCAAATTTTTGAGTAAATGCAGCTACATTATCAAGCGGCATTGTCATACCTGCGGCAAAAAAATGCCCTCCAAAACTATCCAATAGGTCTTCGCATTGTTGTATCGCATCATGAATATTGAAGCCATATACCGAGCGCGCCGAACCGGTTGCTTTGCCATTGGAGGCGGTAAGCACAATAGTGGGCTTGTAATATCGGTCTATTAGCCTTGAGGCAACGATTCCAACCACGCCTTTATGCCAACTACTTTTAAACACCACGGTGCTTCTTTTGCTGTGTGTGGTGGCGTCTTCAAGCATTTCGATGGCTTCTTGCGTGGTGAGTTTATCTACTTCTTTTCGTTCTTCATTGTCGACCTGCAAGGCACTGGCTATATTAAAGGCAGTGTCTTCGTCCTCTGCCAAAAACAGCGCTACTGCTTTTCGAGCATCGTCCATTCTGCCGGCTGCATTGATGCGAGGCGAGATGATAAACACTAAATCGGTAATCGTAAATTTCTTTTGAAAGTTGGATAAGGTTTTTAATGCCCTCAGTGCGTGGCAGGGGTTGCTATTAGCGCGTTCTAGGCCAAGTGTTGCCAAGACTCTATTTTCGCCCATTATGGGTACAATATCTGCTGCGATACTTGTTGCGACTAAATCCAAATACCTATCTGTTGCTTCTTGTGCAATATTCCAATGTTGTGCCAAAGCGCTAATTAGTTTATAGCCAATTCCGCAAGCACTTAATTCTTTAAAGGGGTAATTGCAGCCTTCTTGCTTAGGGTTAATTAAAGCGTATGCTGCAGGCAAGGTATCGGATGGTGTGTGATGGTCGCACACTATAACATCAATGCCAAGGGTATTTGCGTATGCTATTTTTTCGATAGCTTTAGTACCACAATCGAGTGTGATAATTAGGGTACAACCCAAAGCTTTTGCTTCATCTATGCCCTTAAACGACAATCCGTAACCCTCGGTGTACCTATGCGGTATATAGTAATGGATGCGTTGTTTTTCGGGCTGGGGAATATGTTTATTTAAGAAGTCATATACTATTGCAACAGACGTGGTGCCATCTACGTCATAATCTCCATATACCAAGATAGTTTCTGAATGGATTTTAGCATTATGGATACGAGCTACGGCACGTTCCATGCCTAGCATTAAATAGGGGTCGTGTAAGAGCTCTTTCGATGGCCTAAAGAAGTCTTTGGCTTGCTCAAAGGTAGTGATACCTCTAGTAACTAATAATCTGCATAGCACTTCGTTAATTTTCAACGCTTCTTGGAGCGCTGCTACGGCGGAGGTATCTGCGAGGCGTAATTTCCAAATTTTTTCTTGCATCTTTGTTTGTTTGTTCTCGCTTGGGTTCCGAATTATTTCATAACGCCGTCAATGGGTGCTTTTCCGTCCGACAGCTTTAGTATTTGCAGCACTTGAGGATGATAATTCCACTGGCCTCCTTCTTTTTTCAAAGCATCTATAGCTCCGGCTGGCACATAGGTATCGAAACGGCTGGGCGTGCTGATATCCGACTCCAATCTGTTAAACACTATAGCGCCTAGTTGCGCATCCCAGTTAAGCGAAGTTGTTACGCCTTTTTTATAATACTGTATAAATCTGTTGCGCAGTTGTACGTTGCCTAAATTATCGGGGGCATTAAAAATAGGTGCACCAAATTTGGCGGTTGTTCCTTCTATGGTCAGTACGTCTATAAATTTCTTATTTGTTTTTGCATCGCCCGAATTAAAACCATATAGCAAGTACACGTCTTTACCTTGGTATTGGTCTTTCTGGATGTTGTAGTACTCGCCACCAAACCATTCTTTGTTAGAAGTGATGGCATAGATATTTTTAGTCTCTTCAAGCTGCGTCGAATAGTCTATTAACGGTATCATTGTATTGTTGGGCAATTGTATGGTTCCGAAGTACACTTTGTTTACATTTGACGTAGTTACTACCCAATTAAAAATACGAAAACTCTTGTCTGGTGCGTCTATTATGTGCATGAGGCGCCTAAGAGAATCAAACGGATACTGATAGGAATTGTTGGTTTTTAAAACCGATTTTAATTTAGTAATAAACTCATAACTTGTCTCTAGCTTTTCGTCCGACAAGTAAGAATTTCGCATAGAGTCTACTAATTTTATTAGCGCCACTTCATGCTCTTTAAATTGAGCCAATTCGCTTGCATTTAGTTTTTGTGCAGACAATTGCGGCTGCATCATCAAGCTAAAGACCAAGATTGCCAAAAAAGTTAATATGTATTTCATAATTAAGATATATAATCAATGATGTATTTGCCCTTGTAAAACTAAGAATTTTTAGCATAACTATTCTTGTATAGAAAAAAGCGAAATTTACAGCTTCATTATATAGCCGTCGAGGTGTTGCTAATGGTGCCTCGCTTAATACCAAGTTAGTGACAATTGTGGTGCAAAAGCGTATGCCATGCTTCCTAATTTTTTTACATTAATATGCCGAACTATGAAGCTATTTGGTATAGACTTTATTTTTTTATTAAATATGCTGCAAGCAACTTTCCCCAAAAAAGGAGCATAAGCAACTTGCAGCAAGGGCTATCGTGTAGCTTGAATTATCAAAGCAAAAGCGATAATTCTGGCCTTATTATAAGCTCTTCAATGCGTTGTTGATTCTTTGGCTACAAGCTTCTGCGCCTATTAACTCCATAATATCCATAACATTGGGTCCAAACTTACCGCCTACCAACATGATTCGTAGTGGCAGCATCAGTTCGCCTTTCTTAATTCCGGAGGCGGCTACATTTTCTTCAAATGCGGCATTGATGGCATCGTGGTTCCATGGCTGTATGTTGCCGAATTGCGCCTGCCAGTTTTGGAAGAAAGCGGTTTTCTCGGCTGTCCATTTGGCTTGAATACTAGGCAGGTCTATACTTTGAGGCGCTACATAGAAGAAGCCCGCTTGATTTACGAAGTCTGCTAAAGTTTGGCAGCGGTCTTTTACGAGACCTATTACTTTGGTGAGCAAGGCCATATCTGCTACCTGTATACCGGCAGCCTCCATAAATGGGGCCACTAATATAGCGAGTGCGGCGTCTTCGGTTTTATGCAGGTGTTGTGCATTAAACCATTTAGCTTTTTCAAAATCGAATTTTGCTCCGGCTTTAGATACGCGCTCCATATCGAATGCGGCTTCCAGCTCGGGCAAGGTGAAAATTTCTTGTTCTGTCCCGGGGTGCCAACCAAGAAAGGCAAGCATGTTTAAGAATGCATCTGGTAGGAAGCCTCTTTCTTTGAAGCCTATGGTTGTTTCACCAGTATTGGGGTCTGTCCAATCCATTGCAAACACCGGAAAACCTAGGCGTTCGCCATCTCTTTTACTTAATTTGCCGTTGCCATCTGGTTTGAGAATAAGAGGTAAGTGTCCAAATTTAGGCATATCCTTAGTCCATCCCAGTTTTTGCCACAGCAAAACGTGTAAAGGAGCACTTGGCAACCATTCTTCGCCACGGAAGATGTGTGATATTTTCATAAGATAATCGTCTACCACCACGGCTAAATGATAAGTAGGCATACCGTCTGATTTAAGAAGCACTTTATCGTCGAGTAGCTGGGTTTCGTTTTGAATCGTACCTCTAATTACATCTTCAAACTGCACCACTTCGTTATCGGGCATTTTAAAACGGATGACGTAGGGTGTATTATTGGCTAGCAATTGGTTCACCTCATCGGGTGCCAAGCTAAGGGAGTTGCGCATTTGCATGCGTGTTTTTGCGTCGTATTGCGGTACAGGATTTTCTGTAGTTTTAAGTTGCTCTCTCATGGCTTCCAATTCGTCTGAGGTATCGAAAGCGTAGTAGGCGTCGCCCTGTGCTATAAGCTGCTCGGCGTATTTCCTATAAATAGGTTTGCGCTCGCTTTGTCGGTAGGGGCCGTATGGGCCAGGTTGCTCGGGGCTTTCGTCTGCGGAAATGCCGCACCAGCTCAAACAATCGATAATGTATTGTTCTGCTCCTGGCACGAAACGCGACTGATCGGTATCTTCTACCCTCAGCACAAGTGTGCCTTGGTGTTTTTTTGCAAATAAATAATTGAACAATGCGGTTCTGACACCACCTAAATGTAAGCCGCCTGTTGGGCTTGGTGCAAATCTTACTCTTACAGCTGTTGAATTCATGCTGCAAATTTACGTTAAGTATGTTAGGCTACAAGCATAGACAAAAAAATAGTGTTACCTACCCTTAGTGGCCAAGCGGATTACTTTACTTTGGAAGGGCATTTTGTTATAAAACCCAGGTATTTTTGATAAAATTCCTAATTTTTTGCCAAATTTGGCTTAGAATATCACATTCTTGGTGTAAAAAATGTGCAATAACGATAATTTTATTAAATTGCGTGGGCAATAGCACACAATCATTGCCCAATAATATAAAAATAATATATGAAGTTACTTATAAAGATGTTGAGCTTTTCTGTACTTACCCTTAGCACTTTGACGGCTGCAGCTCAAAAGCGTATGGCAAGTAACGACAAAGTAAAACAACCTACTGCTACTGCTCCAAGATTTATGGATAACGTAGTGATAGAGAACGATAACGAAGTGGTAAATACCACTGCTACCAGTACTAGAAGATATACCGTAGACCAAAATAGAGTGCAAGCTATAAGCGATGAAGAGACGGTGGAAAACAACAATATAGCTAAAAACAATATTGAGCGAGGTAAAAAAACCAGCAGCGGTGCCCTTTATAGCTTTATTGATGATTGGTATGGCACACCTTATAGGTATGGCGGCACTGGCAGAAATGGTATCGACTGCTCGGCATTTGTAAGAGAATTGTGCCAAGACGTATATGGTGCACGCTTAAAAAGAACGTCGGCTGAACAATTTGAGGAAACCGACTATATTGCCACTCCTACCAATTTAAAAGAAGGAGATTTGGTGTTTTTCAAAATCAGAAGCAGAAGTATTTCGCACGTTGGACTTTATTTGGGAGAGGGTCAATTTGTGCATTCCTCCAGATCGAAGGGAGTCGTGATAAGCAATCTTAATGATAGTTACTGGAGTAGATACTACGTAGGTGGTGGCAGAATACAACAGTAACCATAAAGTTATCTATATAACGCAGAAGTAGCTCAGCTGGTAGAGCATAACCTTGCCAAGGTTAGGGTCGCGCGTTCGAGCCGCGTCTTCTGCTCCACAAATTAACGATATAAAAAAATACAGTCCTTAGCTAGCTGAGGACTGTATTTTTTTAGCATAATCGCTACTAATGAAGGCGCCTACTTAGTTATTGCCCCGCTGGGGCTTTTATTGTTTTCCCTCTACAATTTTTATTTCTTCTTCCGTCAAGTCGTAAAGCTGATAAACCAATTGGTCTATTTTCGCTTCAGTTACTTTATTGTTGCCCTTGTTTTCTAATCTCTCTTCCGTTAATGATTTAATTGAATTATGAATTTCAATTGATGGGTTTGGGACTGGTAATGATTGTAAATCGGTCATTAAAATTTGCGGAAATGCTTGTGGATTTGTTACCAACTTGTTTTTAATGAAATAGTCTGCAACTTTTGAGTGTAATACACCAAGAATAAAAAGATTGTGTATTTCATCTTTTAATGACCAACAAGAATAAAGTGTTGATTCTGTTAATGCAGGTTCTATCAGATATGCACAACATAAATAATCTCCTGTTCTTCTAATTAAAATTCTTGGAGAAACTGCGTGTTTGTCTTTAGCCTTAGTTCCACCAATTATAGACAAGGATTCATAATCTGTGTAAAAGCATTTGTCAATGTTCCATTTTGATATACAATTACCTAGTAAAAATTTGTTTGGTAAATTTTCCGCTTGGTTTTCAAATATTTTCGTCTTTCTGTCTGCGACAACCATACCTTTAAATAGTTGGCAAAAATCTGAGAGTCGTGGAGTTTTTGGATTGTCTATTTTTAAAATTAGAGGGTCTTCATTTTTACTATATTCAGCTAAATCTTGATTTTTCTTGAATATTCTTTGTTCTGTTTCCGCACCTTGTTTACTCTTTCCAAAAATGTAAATCACATTCCCTGTATTCGCTTCATCGAATACCATTCCTTCTATTCTTGTGATGTTTAAAACTGCACCTGCATTTTTTAATAAATCAATTGTGTCAGAATAGCTTCTTGTTTCAAATAAGCCTTCTGGAACTATCATTGAGTGGAATGAATTTCTATTGCTTATGATTATGCCTAATTCTATGAATAGATTGAAGATGTTTTTTGAACTTGCATTTTTTACTGCTTGATAATTATTTATGTAATGACTTAGCTCAAGTTTTTCCATATTGTTCTTAGTCATTATGAAATAAGGCGGATTTCCAATCACCACATCAAAGCCCACAAAATCGCCATCATCATTCAACACTTCGGGAAATTCAAAACGCCATTCAAAAGCATTTTCATAAATCTTATTGGCTTTTATTTCTTCTATTTCGGTTTCGAGCTTCTTGATTTCTGCGCTGAGCTGCTGTACTTTCTTGTTCCAATCGGCTTTTTCCTTTTTGCTCATTTCAAAAAGTTGC
>CAYSCJ010000061.1:0-14251 GCA_964429515.1 uncultured Taibaiella sp. | reverse complement strand
CCAAAAAGTTAGTATCAATGTTCTTGGGGTCAGCCAAGAGTTTTTTCATTGTAAAAGGTGAAGTATTGTAAAACGCCAAACCACTACCGTGCAATTCGCTAGTTAATAGCCCAGAAACATTGTCAATTTTGGTTTTAAACTCGTTGTGGGTTTTCAGTACCTTGTCTTTGGTCGGTTCAAGAGCCAAGTCCAAACGTCTTAAAACGGTCATTGGCAGGATAACATCTTGATACTGATTTTCAAGAAATTTATTAATCAATACATCATCCGCAACTGTCCAAATGAAGTTGATGATAGATTGTAGATTCTGTGTGTTTAAGCTCATATTATTAGTCAATTTTTAAAGTCTTGTTGGTTTCTGTATAGAAATCCCCAACACATAGCTCAGTGTTGTCAAGGTCTGGAGAAATCATTGAAGTTGTGATAATTATTTGATGCTTAACATCACTTTCAGATGAAATTTTCACAAGTTCTTTTTGAAAGCTTTGGCTTCTATCAGGTTGCATTCCTTTGTCCTCTATATTATCGCAAAGGATAAATCTTGGCAATCTGAAAAACTCCTTTTCTAAGGATGCAAAAAAGATTGCAAAACGAACACTGTTTTTTAAATACACATTGGAACTTTCAGAAAAGTTGTTTTCACCGTCTAATGAAAATGTGTTTTTTTCAAAATCCAATTCAATTTTTTTGCCTGTGCTAAATTCCGCTTGCCTTCCTAAGTCGCTATGTAGAAGTCTTAATGTAAGAGATTGGATAATTTGAAAGGCGTTTTGTAAGCGATTTCTTTGTTCGGACTCTTTTGAATAGATATTGGTTTTAAGAGATTCAATCTTAATTTTCAAGCCTGCAAGTTCTTTTCTTAAAACTTCAATTTGCTCTAAAGCACGAAGTTGTTTAATCAAATAATCATTCTTAGAACGTAATTCTCCCTTTTTAATTAATAATTCGTCAAACTCTTGATTTCTTACAGTTTTCACACTTGACAATGCTTCATCAAGTTCTCTTTGTAAGGCTCTAACTTTTTGCTCAAGTGTTGGGTAGCTTGACTTGAATTCTAAAAGTTTATGTTCTTTTTCTAAATACAGTTTTTTTGATTCTCTGATTTGATTGTCAATTTCTTGTTGCATCCTCTTAATTTGAGAAGAGCCTTTATCTTCAGGCAACTGTTGTTTGCAAAGTTCACAATGATTTTCATCCGTTACAGGCTCTAATGGCGATAAACAATTAGGGCAGTGATGCATCTTTAAATCAATAAAAGTTTCCCGAGTAAGTAAAGAGTCAGATAAAGCCAATGCCCTTTTCTCTAAACTTCTAATAAAATCCTGTGAGTCTAAAAGTTCGAATTCAAATTTGTTAATTTCTGCTTGCAGTATAGACAAGCTATTCCTTGTTGCTAAAAGATTTGTCTTGATTGTAACAACCTTTAATTCTTCATCATCCGATTTTTTGGTTGCTTCGTTTTGTTCTTTTGACAACTTTTCAAGGTATTCATCAATGCTCTTGATTTGAATATTATTTTCTTCAATCAATGCGTTTATAGTGCCAATATTAGTTTCATTGTCACTAGCTTTGAAAATCTGCTCAATTCCTTCGAATTGCTTTTTCTTTACCTCAAAGTCTTTCTCTGCTTCCCGAAGTGCGATTTTATCACTGTAAAGAGAATCGTCATAAACCCCAAAAAGTAAATCTGCTATGGTTTTTCTCGTAATTGATGAATCGAAATTTTCGGTCATCAATAGGTCAAGAGTTAAACTTTTCTGGTCAACATAGAGCATTCTTAGAACTTGGTGCATTGTGATATTGCTATCAACATCACCTCTTAGCTCTGGAAAGCCCAAGGCAAGAAAAAGGGCATTTGAAAAGCTTTTCTTTGTTTCAGTTCGCCTATAAGGAAATATTTGCCATCCTTCACTCGCTGATTTTATTGCTTCATCATAGGTTCCCCAAAAAATGGACATTGGTTGATTACCTGATTCGCTTACTGTTCTTTTAATTGTAATTGGTTCGGAATTGATAAAAACTTCGGCATAAACATCATTACAATGTGCTGCGGCAGTTGTCCATTTTTTAAAATCACCACCTAATACATAAAAAATAAAGTTTCCAATTGTGGACTTTCCTGCACTGTTATGACCTCTAATAATATTTACTCCTTCGTGAAAATTTTGGTCATACGCAATCTTTCCACTTTTGGTATAAATGGTTAGCCGATTTAATTTCAAAAAGGGATTATACTGCGTCATATTTAAATTCAATTAAGTTAGTCCGTTCCTTTAATCCCAAGTGTCCATACAGGTTCATAGATGCAAGCGGACCAGTTATCAGTGTTAATAGATTATGGTTTTCTTCATTTGCCTTATTAATTCTCAAGGACAGGCTTTCTGAAAGCGGAATATCTGTTCTTTTTAGCTTACCATTTTTAAATTCTTTTGCATCAAATAAATCATAAGAAATTAAGGCTTTCATTGCTGAGACTTGAATATGCTCCATTTTAAAAAAGAGGCGTTTTCTATCAATTACACGTTCATAGGAATTAGATTCAGCCTTTAAGTATTTTTCGTATTTTCTAAAACCAACAAAACTTTTTATTTCCAATAGTTCGGCAGGGAAGGCAAGATAAAAATCTAATATTCTAAGTTTATCAACTTCTAATTCTTGCTTAGACTTTTCCATAATTTGGAGAATTCTAAACATAGTATGATATAGGTCGTATGCTTGGCTGTATATTAGCATCTTAGTTCCATTTAATGTGGCAATTTCCCATTAAAAAATAGATCATTCCATTTATTTCGGTTTCATAAATATGTAGCAGATTATTTCCCAATAAGTCTTCTATTGGTTTTATTATGAACTCATTGACGAGTTGATTAATGTATTCTTCTGAATGTCCTTCATTTAGTCTTGGGTAAATATTGTTTTCAAATCTTGAATAAACTTTGTCAAGCAGAAATGCATATATGTGTTGAGCTGTTTCTGAGTGCTCATTTTTCAACAGTTTTTTTGTGAATTTCTCTTTAGCTCTTTCAGCAAAGTTTAAATAATTGAGTCTGTTCCCATCTTCAAGCTTTTTTTCTAGTCCTATGATTTCTGTATTAGCTGCATAACTTTTATAATGAAGTAATTCATCCACCATATCTGAAAAAATGGAAGAGTTCTGCCTTTCCTGTTCAAGTTTTTCGTAAAGTATTTCTAATTGTGATTTACCACCAGCAGAAACACGACCAATATTTATGATAGTCGGTTTATTTACATCACGTCCTGCAATATCTCCATTTCCAACAGTGTTGTTGGATTGCGTAACTTCATTTTTGTTTGTTTCTTCCGCCATTCAAACTATTTATTTACATCACGTCCTGCAATGTCACCGTTTTTTATCTTGTTTTTTTCTTGTTTTACCTTGTTGGTCGACTTGTCAGTCAACTTGTTTTTTATTGAAATGACTTGAGTTGTCAGAAAAACTGCAACCAAAAGTCCAAGTATTGAACAAATGCTACCTATTAAATTTAATGTTTCCATAGTTCTTGTTTGTGTGATTGCAAAAAATGGCTCTTTTGGTTTTGCGAAGGGTCGGCTTGTGTGTCGGGCAAAACCAAATGTGCCATTTGCGGGTTGGCACTGAATTTCAAAATATTTTGTGCGGTGGGCAAAAAAATTAAACACAGAAGGGTCGGCAATGAGTGTTGGCTTACTCGTTGTCCGTTTGTTGTATTGTTTCTATGTCCTGTTATTCCTGTCAAAATGGTTTACTTTTTCTGTTTTTCTGTCCGTTACTTTCTGTCGTGTCGTTGTCTTTTACGCTTGCACATAACTTAATGTTGCGCTATTACGTCGAAATACAATTGTTCGTATTGAGGCAACAACTTATCTAAAGAAAACTTATTAGCTTGTGTCAATGCATTGTTTTTAAATTGCTGAAGCAAAGTATCGTCTTCTAAAATAGTGATAGCGTCCTGGGCCATTTTGTCTACATCGCCTACATTGCTCAGGTATCCAGAGTAGCCGTCTTCGTTTACTTCTATCAATCCTCCAGCGTTAGTAGTGATAATCGGTATGCCACAAGCCATTGCCTCAAGGGCAGCTAAGCCAAAGCTTTCATACTCCGAAGTAAGCAAGAACAAATCGGCCAGCATCAGGATTTCCTCCAATTGGTCTTGTTTGCCTAAATAACGAATATCGCCACAAATATTGAGTTTTCTGCAAGCTTCTTCTGCGGTTTGGCGCTCTGGGCCATCACCAATCATTAATAGTTTAGAAGGCAGTACTTTGTTTACTTTTTCAAAAATTTTAATAACGTCTTCAACTCTTTTTACCTTTCTGAAATTCGATACATGTACCAATATTTTTTCGCCATTTGGTGCAAATAGTCTTTTGTCTAATTTGCTTTCTCGTTTTCTAAATCGATTAGGGTCAATAAAATTAGTGATAACATGAATGTCTTTTTTTATTTCAAAACTTTTTAGCGTTTCCTCCTTTAGGTTTTGAGATACCGCAGTTATTGCATCGGAATGGTTGATGGAAAAATTAACGATTGGGTTATAGGCTTTGTCTCGTCCCACTAGGGTAATATCTGTGCCGTGTAAGGTTGTAATAAATGGAAGTTTTATACCATAGTCTGCTAAAATTTGTTTTGCAAAATAAGCAGATGATGCATGAGGTATGGCATAATGAACATGCAGAACGTCCAGGTTGTTATTAAGCGTTACATGAACGATGGTACTGGCCAAAGCCGTTTCATAGGGAGGAAAGTCAAACAAAGGGTATTTTGGTACCGTCACCTCATGAAAATACACATTGGGTTGAAATATATTGAGTCTTACAGGTTGCTGATAGGTGATGAAGTGAATTTCATGTCCTTTTTGAGCCAATGCTATACCCAATTCTGTAGCCATAACTCCACTACCTCCAAACGTAGGGTAGCAAACGATACCTATTTTCATCTATTTTTATTTTTGACAAAGATAAATGGTATTACTAAATAAAATATCAAAGCGCAATGAAGCGTTCTTATAATTTACATTTTGGCATAAATCAAGTATTTATGTCCTGTTAATATGGCTTTGTAGTGCTGCTAAATATGCAATTTCGGCACGAAATACGGTCTATTACTGACATTATAGCTTAATGAAAAATTAGGCGCGAGATTTGAAATATATTTAATAGAATTAAGCAAATAAACACCCTTCAATTTTTATTATTATGAATTTAAACAATTTCACTATAAAAGCGCAAGAGACATTAGGCAAAGCGCAGCAAGAAGCCTTCAATATGAATCATCCCTCCATCGATACCAGTCATATCTTAAAAGTATTGTTGGATGATGAAGACGGAAGCATCAATTATTTATTAAAGAAAAGTAATGCCAATATCGTGGCCATACAAGCCAAGCTGAAAGAGGTAATACAAAAACTACCGCAACAGCAAGGAGGCGACCCTGGGCAAAATATTTCTAGAGAAGCCAACAATGCCGTTTTGCGTGCAAGCACTACATTGAAAGAGTTTGGAGATGAATTTGTGGCACCAGAGCACCTTTTGTATGCAATACTAAAAGGAAATGATAATATAGCAAATTTATTGAAAGATGCCGGCCTTACCGAAAAGAATCTAGTAGCCGCTATAAAAGAACTTAGAAAAGGCGCTACCATTGATTCTCAGACAGCAAGTGGCACCTATAACGCATTAAACAAATATGCCAAAAACCTTAACGAATTAGCCGCTAATGGCAAATTAGATCCGGTTATTGGTAGGGATGAAGAAATACGCCGAACACTACATATACTTTCTAGACGCTCAAAAAATAACCCCATCCTTGTAGGTGAGCCGGGCGTTGGTAAAACAGCCATCATCGAAGGTTTGGCGCATAGAATTATCAATGGAGATGTACCCGAGAATCTAAAATCTAAAGTGATTTATTCCTTAGATATGGGACAGTTGATAGCCGGGGCGAAATACAAAGGAGAGTTTGAAGAACGATTGAAAGGCGTGATAAAAGAAGTGACAGAAAGCGATGGTAGTATCATACTCTTTATTGACGAAATACACACCTTGGTGGGCGCCGGTGGTGGCGAAGGCGCCATGGATGCCGCTAATATCCTCAAACCCGCATTGGCCAGAGGAGAATTAAGAGCAATAGGTGCAACCACACTCAATGAATATCAAAAATACTTCGAAAAAGACAAGGCACTCGAACGCAGATTCCAAAAAGTAATGGTAGACGAACCTACCGTAGAAGATGCAATATCTATACTCAGAGGTCTGAAAGACAGATACGAAACACACCATCATGTGCGTATCAAAGATGAAGCCATCATAGCAGCCGTAGAACTATCTAATAGATATATTACCGACAGATTTTTGCCAGATAAAGCTATCGATTTGATAGATGAAAGTGCCGCTAAGCTCAAGCTAGAAATGAACTCTATGCCCGAAGAATTAGATGAACTAGAACGTAAAATACGACAGCTTGAAATAGAAAGAGAAGCCATAAAAAGAGAAGATGATGAACAAAAGCTTAAAGCCCTGCATACAGAAATAGCTAACCTTTCTGTGGCTAGAGATACCTTTAAAGCCAAATGGCAAGAAGAAAAAGATGTGGTAAATCACATTCAAGAGGCAAAATCAAAAATTGAAAACTATAAACAAGCAGCAGAAAAAGCAGAGCGCGATGGCGATTACGGAAAAGTAGCTGAAATTAGATACGGTAAAATACAAGAACAAGAAGCCATTATTGCAAAATATACCGAACAACTTGATGCTATATCTGAAAAGAGATTAATGAAAGAAGAAGTAGATGCCGAAGATATAGCCGAAAACGTAGCCAGAGCAACAGGCATTCCAGTACAACGAATGGTTCAAAGTGAAAGAATGAAACTCCTTGCGCTTGAAGATGAGCTACACAAAAGAGTAGTAGGACAAGACGAGGCTATTGAAGCCGTATCGGATGCAATAAGACGAAGCAGAGCTGGATTGCAAGACGAACGCAGGCCCATAGGCTCCTTTATCTTCCTGGGTACTACCGGTGTGGGTAAAACCGAACTTGCCAAAGCGCTTGCTGAATGCCTCTTTGATGATGATAGTATGATGACAAGAATAGACATGTCTGAATACCAAGAAAAACACACCGTGAGCCGCTTAATTGGTGCGCCTCCAGGATATGTGGGCTACGATGAGGGCGGACAGCTAACAGAAGCCGTAAGAAGAAAACCATACAGCGTTGTACTATTAGATGAGATAGAAAAAGCACATCCGGATGTTTTTAATGTACTCTTACAAGTACTGGATGATGGCAGACTGACCGATAATAAGGGTAGAGTAGTTAATTTTAAAAATACTATCATCATCATGACATCCAATTTGGGCTCGCATATCATACAAGACCATTTTGATAATATTGAAGATGCAAATGTTGACGAAGTGGTTGATGCCACAAAAGAAGAATTAATGTTACTACTGCGCCAAACGCTTAGACCAGAGTTTATTAATAGAATTGACGAAGTAGTAATGTTTAGGCCACTTTCTAAAAACAACTTAAAGGGTATCATTAAAATCCAACTACAGGATTTGAAGAATCGAGTAGCCGAGCAAGGTATTCAAATGTCGTTTACAGATTATGCACTCGACTACTTTGTGCAACATGGCTACGACCCACAGTTTGGTGCCCGACCACTTAAAAGGTTGATTCAAAAACAAATTATCAATCTATTGAGTAAAAAGATAATTGCTGGCGAAATAGATAAGGACAAAGAAGTAATCATAGATGTCTTTGATGGCGTCGTGGTAGTACGAAATCAAAATGGCTAAAACAATATTGCAACTTTTGAAGTTTTATTAAACATAACCAATAGCTCGGCATTTAGAGCTATTGGTTATGTTATTTTTAGCAATCACTTTATATTTCGTTCTTACCGGTAGGGTTTCAAAAAAAAATACAATACAAAGCATAGCTCCAAAAAAGGAAAAAAGCGAAACAAATGATGCTTTGGAGCTATTGCACGGGACGCAGAGCCATTTTTTGGGGAGCCTAAGATACGATTGCGCTATCATGACTAAAAAATTGCTAACACTTTTGGCTTAAAAACAGCTAATTTTGCCCCTTAGTTTACTGTAAATACAAAAATACTCCAACCGTTTATTATGAAAGTAGCTGTTGTGGGTGCCACTGGTTTGGTGGGCACTACCATTATTCAAACATTAATCTCTAGAAATTTTCCGGTTACCCAACTCATACCGGTTGCATCAGCACAATCTGTAGGTAAAGAAATAGTGTTTAAGGGCCAAAAATGCACAATCGTATCGCTAGAAGATGCTGTAAACATGAAGCCAGATATCGCTTTATTCTCGGCGGGTGGCAAAATATCTTTAGATTGGGCAGAGAAATTTGCAGCAGCAGGTGCCTTTGTCATCGATAACTCTTCTGCATGGCGTATGGACCCTACTAAAAAATTAATAGTGCCCGAAGTGAACGCAACAGCCTTAAGCCCCGAAGATAAAATTATAGCCAATCCTAATTGCTCTACTATTCAAATGGTATTGGTGCTAAAACCACTGCACGATGCCTACAAAATAAAAAGAGTAGTAGTGAGCACTTATCAAAGTGTTACGGGGAGCGGACAAAAAGGTATCGAACACCTTTTGTCGGAGCAGCAAGCCAAAGTAGAAAATGCCAATTTCTATCCTCATCCCATCCATTTGAATGTATTGCCGCATATAGATAGCTTTACCGAAAATGGGTACACCAAAGAGGAAGTGAAAATGATACTCGAAACCCAAAAAATAATGAATGACGCAAGCATAGCCGTAACCGCTACCACCGTTAGAGTGCCAGTTATGGGCGGCCATAGCGAAAGCGTTAATATTGCCTTTGAAAAACCTTTTGAAATACAAGAAGCTAAAGAAATATTAGAAAAAGCCCCCGGCGTAATAGTAGAGGATGATGTGGCCAATAACATTTACCCCATGCCCATCAAAGCATTTGGAAAAGATGAAGTATTTGTAGGTAGAATAAGAAGAGATAATACCCTAGAAAACGGAATGAACTGTTGGATAGTAGCCGATAATTTGAGAAAAGGTGCAGCCACCAATGCCGTGCAAATAGCAGAATACATCGTAGCAAAAGCTTGGGTAAAATAAACATCACTTTTTTTCAAAAAAAAAACTGCCATGCTTACTACCCAAGCATGCGCTAGAAGGCTGGCGCACCAAACACGCTGGCCTTCTATATTTTTTTATCTTAATAATTTGCTCTATTGATAAAGCGTAGCATACTATATCTTTTATTGATTTGTGCTCCTACAGTTTGGGCACAAACATTGCCAGATACACTAGCTGAGGTGCGAGCCGAAGGTGCGCGCCCTAGCAAAGGGGGTAAACTATTTCAAGGGTATCATGTACAGTTTTTTGATGAAGCTGATATTGCCTTGCAACGACATACTTCCTTGGCGGAATTTGTACAAAGAAATGCAGGTGTGTTCTTAAAAAGCAATGGGGTAAATAGCAGTGCTACTTTAAATATTCGAGGAGCCTCCGCTGCCCAAAATGCCGTGCTGTGGCATGGTATCAATATCAATAATCCATCTTTAGGCGCTACCGATATTTCTTCCATGCCCACACCAATTTTTAGTAACATTGCATTGCTTAAGGGCAGCAATACCGCAATACTTGGTAACGGAGTTGTAGGTGGCGCGCTGTTGTTGGATAATCCCATTTCGTTTCAGCCCCAAAATAAATGGACACAAAATTTGCAAAGCAATAGTATCAATAACCATAGCGCATTTGTACAACAACAATATTCAAATAATAAGGTATATTTCAAAACATCCTTATATGGCCGTTTTTTCAATAATAGCTTCCAATACGATAATGCTGGCACAGCACAAAAAATGGAACATGCAGCTCAAATATTAGGTGGCCTACAGTGGGATGGCGCTTACCTGCTTTCGGCCAACCACAAAGCACGAAGCTACCTCTCGGGGCACTATTGGTTACAATACAACAACCGGAAGATTCCAATGGCTTTGTTCGAAAATCAAGCTGGAAAAAGCACTGTAGAACGTAGCCAAAAATACCTAATTCAATACAAAACAGAAAGAAACCGCAGTACTTTTGGAATAAAAGCAGGCTATTTTAAAGACAGGTTTAACTACACAGACAGCGCCATTAGCCTAAAAAATGCATATACTACCCATCAATTACATGGCCATATAGATTGGGAGCACCGTGTTAGAGGCTTTTGGCTAAAAAACTGGGAAAAGTCAATGAGTCTCTCTTTTCAAAGCCAGTACCAAGTATTACAAGCGGCACAACAACATCAATTGATGCGTTTTGCCATAATAGCTTCGCACTTTGTGTCTGCACCTTCAAAATGGTTGCAAGCAGGTATTAGCTTTAGGCAAGAGTATAACAGCCGTGCTTGGGCACCATTTGTACCTCAATTGCAATTAAAGGGAAAGGTGTGGCAAAACGCTGCGCAACTAGTAAACTGGAGAGCTAGCCTAGCCCGTACCTACAGGTTACCTACACTTAACGAATGGTATTATTTCCCGGGAGGCAATGCGTCTTTGAGGCCCGAGCAGGGATGGAATAAGGAATTAGGATTGGATTATTGGAAAGAAGGTGCAAAAATTCAATGGAAGATGAGTGCTGGTTATTTTCATCGCAGAATAGATGATTGGATAATTTGGATGGGTGGCGCTATATGGACACCGCATAATATCGCTTCTGTGCTCAGCCAGGGTGTTGAAGTGTCGGCCACACCAAGCATACAGTTGGGAAGCCTTGGATTGTCCTTACATTGGCAAACTACTGTACTTCAGTCGGTTACTAAACAATCCTATATTACCAACGATAATAGTATTGGCAAGCAAATACCTTACGCACCTCGCACCATACATGCAAGTTCCTTGAAGCTCAATTATGCATCTTGGGTAGTATTGCTAGGTGGTCAGTACACAGGTTATAGGTTTATTACCACCGACGAAAGCCAGTTTTTGGAAGACTACCTTACCATCCAATTTAGCTTACAAAAAACTTGGATGTGGAAGCAACATAATATCCAATTTCAGTTGTTTATAGATAATGTAACCAATACCACTTATCAAGAAGTAAATGGCAGACCCATGCCTAGGCGTGTGATAGGCGCTAGTGTGAATTATAGCTTTTAACCCAAGCTGTGCATTAGGAATTTATAAAAAAATAATGGTGCACGATAGGCCCCTACAGCAGAGAAAAGGCAAATAAATGATGGTTTTTAAGCAAAATAACTGGCCAAATGCAACGTTTTGTCGTAGCATAGAGTCCAATGATTAGTGGGGGGTTAATAAAAATAATAAAGATGATATTCAGAAAAAAAATATGGCAGGCATGGGGTAGAAAGTTATTTTGGCTATCATTTTGAAATGTTAATTATAAAATAGTATATTTACAGTTAGAAAGTATGTTAACGTTTTTTTTATGCAGAGAAAATGTTTTTTTCCTTTCTGCCCCAACCTTTGACATTGTTAAAATAGTCTATAGAGTTGGATTGAAAAGGTGAAAATGATTGTTGTTCAATAAGTAGCCTTAATTTATTACAAAAAAAGTGTTTGATTTTTTGAAATTCATCATTATATGAAAGTTAAATTTTATAGTCTCGTTGCTTTAATTGCCTTGTTAGGAAATACACTAGTACCTAGCGTTTCAACCGCTACCGAGCGTATTCCTAAGCCGTCTGTAAAGCCTGTAGTTGCTAGCAAAAATTATTTTATTGAGAATAAGGGTCAGTGGCCAGCGCAAGCTAAGTATAGCACGGCTGTTAGTAACGGTTCGGCTTTCTTTACCAATAACGGTATTGTGTATAACCTTATGCATCCAGAAGATGTAGCGGCAGCCGACGAAGCTTATTGTAGTGCTCATAATCATAAGCCTATCGACGATATGACTTTGAGAATGCACGCCTACAAAGTAGTGTTTAATAATGCTAATACCGTTGATGTAAAAAGTACAGCAAGTGGAAAGCAGAAAACCTATAATAACTATTTTATAGGAAACGATAGAAGTAAATGGGGCTCAAAAGCTGGCTTGTATACAGAAACAACTTTCAGCAATATTTACAATGGTATTGATGTTTCGTATTATAATGGCGAAAACGGCAATTTGAAATACGATTTTATAGTTAAAGCTGGTAACAACCCGAATCAAATTCAATTGGGTTTTGAAGGAGATGTTGTTCCGACCTTAACGAGCAATGGTGATTTAGAAATCAAAACTAGCATTGGTACCGTAACAGAGAAGGCACCTTACTCCTATCAAGTAATAGGTGGTAAAAAAGTAGAAGTGGCTTCAAAGTATAAGCTTGTTAACGGACAAGTGATGTTTGAGTTTCCAAATGGCTACAATACTGCGGTAGACTTAATTATTGATCCAGAGTTGGTATTTGCTACTTATAGTGCTGGTACAGGTTCTCACAGTGGTAACTATAGTGGTACTACTACCTATGATGAATCAGGTAATATGTACGTTGGCGCAAAATTATATGGTGCTGGATGGCCTATAACTATGGGTGCATTCCAAACTTTGTTTACCAGCGTATTGGAAATCGGTATCAATAAATACAATGCATTGGGAACAGCTATTGAGTTTTCTACCTATTTTGGAGGCAATGGTAATGATGTTCCTACTACTTTGAGAGTGAACGTTTTTAATGAATTGGTACTTGGAGGCTTTACTGCCTCAGCAAATTTACCGATGACAATAAATCCCTTTCAGCCTACTTTAGCTGATGCTAGAGATTTATTCTTGGCAAAATTTAGTAGCGATGGTAGTCAGTTATTGGGTGCTACTTATTTAGGTAGTAATTCGTCAGAGTTTGCCTTTTTGGGCTTTGGTAATACGAGTATGGCTGCCTTTTCTGAGTCAAATGGCGGTGAGGCTGCGGCATTTGATATAGATTTTGATATTAATAACAACCTTTGGTTGATAACAAACACTAGTGCTACAAACTGGACAACCAGCTCTAATGCATTTCAGTTGCAGAGCGGTGGAGGTTGGGATGGTATTATTATGAAGTTTACTCCAGATTTCTCTAATGTTCTTTTTAGTAGCTACCTAGGTGGCTCTGGAAATGAAGCACTATATGGTATAGATGTTTTAGCTAATGGTAATTTGGTGGTTAGTGGTGGTACTACTAGTACAGATTTATTGACAACCAACAATGCCTATCAGCCAACAGCACCTGCAGGAACCAATAATGGTTTCGTAGCTATCATTAACGATGTTACAGGTGCATTAGAAGCATTGACTTACGTAGGTGACCAAGGTACAAACGAACAAATATATCACGTAAATCAAAATCCAAATGGTGAAATAGTATTATTGGGTAAAACCAATTCTACGGTGTATCCAGTAAGCCCTGGCGCATGGACAAACAATCTTGCTGGTGCGACTAGGCTATTTGTACATAAATTAAGTGCTAATTTACAAACATCTATAGCGAGCACTGTTATCAAGAATACTTCAGGTAATTTCTTCCCGAGTGCATTCGTGGTAGATTTATGTGGTAACTCCTATATTGCTGCAATAAACGTTGGAGCCAATATGCCGCTTACGCCCGATGCATTCCAGACTACAACAGACGATTTCTGGATGGGTGCACTTAATAATGATTTGAATGATTTGATTTTCGGATCTTACTTTGGAGATCCTCTAGCAGGTGACCATACGCACGTTGGTGTAAACCGTTTTGACCCTGAGGGTATAGTATACCACTCAATTTGTGCAAACAGCTTTAACTGGCCAACCACGCCGGGTGCGATAGGACAAGTTAGAACTATTATGGGCGGTCAAGATATCATCAGCTTTAAGTTCAACTTCGATAAAAGTGGTGTAAGCGCAGAGTTCCTTCCAGATAGAAACACAACTCCTATGGATTCTTTCTGTGCACCTCACACGGTTTTCTTTAATAACTCTTCTACTTCGGCTGTGCAGTATGAGTGGGATTTTGGTGATGGTTCTCCAATTTCTACTTTACCTAATCCAAGCCATACATACACCGTGCCTGGTGTGTACACTATTAGAATGATAGCTATCAACGATTCTATGTGTATAACCAGAGATACTTCGTACAGAGAAGTACACGTTTATGATATTGCTACACCTATCTTATCTGTAACAGATACTAATTTATGTGTAGCTACAGACTCCTTGCTTATTACCGTAGAGGTATTAAATCCGAGTAATGGTGTGCCCGGTAATGTATTTAGATGGAATGCAGCCAACCCTG
>CAYSCJ010000060.1:0-14362 GCA_964429515.1 uncultured Taibaiella sp. | reverse complement strand
CAGATTTAAAATATTCTACAACGATTCTGTATACGATATTGGTAATTTTCAGCCAGATTATTCGGTAGCAGACAATATTGTTTACTTCCGAAATGCAAGAGGCTACTTTACCGTATTTTATAAGGGAAAACTCTATGAGCTTGAAGCATTTGTACCTAACGAAGTATTTGCTTCTTACAATTCACTTGTTTATGTAAATCGCAATAATATGCTAAGGATGTTTAGTGCAGGCAAAACCTACGATGTCGTTACTGCTGATGTGCCTTGGTGGGAATTGAATTACGATGTGCTCGTGTATCGCTTTGGCTCAAATATGTTTAAAGTGTTTTACGAAGGTGATACCTATTAAAGTTTCTTAATTAAATATAATTTACAGCTCACAATTGGCTACCAACACGATACGCAATACTTTGGCGCATCGTGTTTTTTTAGTTCAAATTGCGAATTGTTCTGATTATTTAATCTGGAGTTCAAAAGACAAATTTGCGACAGTAGCATTAGATAGGCTTTTACTGTATGTTTAAGCTTGCTTTCGGCCTTGATGTAGCAAATGAATGCTCGTATGAGTAATTAACCCTTTAGTCGCACGCACAGTAGGGTGCCTTAGGCATTGTATTGATATAAAAAAAAGAAGAGACTAGCCTTATTTTATAAATGGTAGTCTCTTGTTTTTAGTGATTTCAACGACGAAGGTTGATTAATTTATTTCTTTTTTGCTGCAGTTTTTTTAGCTGGAGCTGCTTTTTTTACCGCTACCTTTTTTGCTGGAGCTGCTTTTTTAGCTGCTACTTTCTTAGCTGGAGCTGCTTTCTTTACTGCTGCTTTTTTTACAGGAGCTGCTTTTTTAGCTGCTGCTTTTTTAGCTGGAGCTGCCTTATTTACTGCTGCTTTTTTTACTGGAGCTGCTTTTTTTACTGCTGCTTTTTTAGCCGGAGCTGCTTTTTTTACTGCTGCTTTCTTAGCTGGAGCTGCTTTTTTTACTGCTGCTTTTTTAGCTGGAGCTGCTTTTTTTACTGCTGCTTTCTTAGCTGGAGCTGCTTTTTTTACTGCTGCTTTTTTAGCTGGAGCTGCTTTTTTTACTGCTGCTTTAGTTGGAGCTGCTTTTTTAGCTGCTGCTTTTTTTGCAGGAGCTGCTTTTTTTGCTGTTGCCATAGCACTTAAAATTAATGGGTTAGTGAATAAATAAATTTATAAGCTCGATATTCAATATCTACTTTTTAATAGATAGATATAATTTACAAAATTAATAAATATATATATCAATCAAACAAATCATTTAGTTTTTTTTCGGGTTTTATTCAGCTAACAATTTCGTGCTTTGTATTAAGTGCTTTTTATATTAAAAATTAATCGCTCTTGCGCCCTTTTTTATATAGTATGTAGTGCGCTACAATCTTTTATTGGCAAGCATTTGGAGCCATTTTTTTAACTCATCTTTCTTCTTTTCTTTCTTAATTTATTCCACCAAATTATGGTACCTGTTATTGGCAAACTTGTAGCTATTAAGCAACTAATAAAGTAGATAATCTTTGTTCCTGTACCATATATGGTGCCTAAGTGCAGCGCCTTATAGGAAGAAGCTATCTGTTGTCCGAAAGGTTTATCGGAGAATTTTTCGAAAGAGATGACAGAATTAGTGGCAATATTTATCTTAAGAACATCTGAATGTGCATTAGCCCAAAAGCCGTCTCCAGCCTTTGTTATGCTAACTTCGTTGGGAGTTTTTTTCTGCTTGCTTATGCGCGTACTGCCGCTATAATTAAAATGTTGTTGGGCTATTGCTAATAGTTGCTCATAATGTATTGTGGATTCTTTGTGCTCGTTGCCGTGGGTACTGTCTTTAGTCTTTTTGTTACGAGGTTTAGCCGCAGCACCTTCTTTAGATGTTTTATTGCCTTCTGTGGCTAGTGCTGTAGTCTCTTTTTTGGGAGGCACACCTAGTATTGTATTCAGGCCATTCTTATACCATTCAAATGACCACGTAAGGCCGGTAAGTGCCATTATGAGTATAAATATAAAACTATAGAATCCAAGTGCGTTGTGTAGGTCGTGATTGAGTCTTTTCCAATTGCTTGTTTTTATTTTAAAACCCTGTTTGTAATTTTTTATCTTTCTCGGAAACCAAATAATCAATCCTGTAATACATCCTAAAGCAAACAGCAGGGTAGCAACCCCAACGATAGGACGTCCTATTTTTTGGTCGAGCAGTAGCCACCTATGTGCTTTAAACATAAACTGAAAGAATGCTTTACCTTTTTCTCCCTTGCCTAGTATTACACCCTTATAAGGGTCTACTTTTATAGGCGTGGGTCTTTTTTCGTTGGGCGCTACTACTCCAAAGGTGTAAGCTTCGTCTGTTGCATCTGGTATTGTGATGCTAGATATTGTTCCTAATTGTTGTTGCGCTACTATTTTTTCTAGCTCCTGCACGGTTTTTCGTTGTCCCTGAGGTGTTACGTAATGTACGTCTTTGTTTAAAGCCGTCATTATTTCGTCGCTAAAGGTATAGATGGTGCCAGTTAGGCAAATGATAAAAATAAAAATCCCGCCTATTAATCCCATCCACATATGTAGGTCTAAAGTAAACGATCTGATTTTTTCCCAAGTTGTCAACTGCTTTGATGCCATGATGTTTTTTTTACAAAAAAATTTCGGACAAATTAAACATCTTTTTTAGAGCATCTCTTTGAAGAATGGGAACAAAACTTTCACTAATTGGAATTAATAGACGGGCATTGTTTAGCCAACTGTCTTAGCTTATAGTGTTATAGGTATACAATGCGCTGAAGGCTTTTTATTATAAAAAAAACGGCGCGCTGTAGTATAAATTTAATTGTTGGCCATTGCTTCTTCTATTTCTTCTACGGTAATAGGAATATTTTTGAATAGGTTTACGCTGCCGTCTTCGGTAAGCCAATAGTTATTTTCTATTCTTATGCCTATTTGTTCTTCTTCAATATATATACCAGGCTCTATCGTAAAGAGCATTCCAGCCTTAACGGGTTCGTTGCGAGTGCCTAAATCGTGTACATCCAAGCCCAAATGATGTCCAATTCCATGATAGAAGTATTTTCTGTAAAGCGGATTTTCAGGGTCTTGATTTTTTGTATCTTCCTCCGTATAAAGGCCTATCTTAATCAATTGACGATTCATTTCCTCATTCACTTTTGTAATGTAATCGGCATAATTAATACCCGGCTTTAATATATCAACACAGTAGTTGTGTACCGCAAGGCAAGCGTTGTATACTTCTTTTTGGCGTTCGGTAAATTTACCATTTACTGGAATGGTTCTTGAAAGGTCGGCGCAGTAATTTCCGTATTCGGCACCAAAGTCCATGAGTAGCAAATCCCCGTCTTTGCATGCTTGGTTGTTTTCTACATAGTGCAGTATTCTGGCATTATCGCCCGAGGCAATGATATTGCCGTATGCATTACGGGTAGCTCTGTTACGCAAAAATTCATGAATAATTTCGGCTTCTACTTCATACTCCATTACACCTGGTTTTACGAATTTAAGCACACGCTCAAACGCTTTATGGGTGATATCTACCGCTATTTGTGTTATTTCAATCTCTTGGCTCGTTTTAATAGCTCTCAGTTCTTTCATCAGCAACGCAGCGCGCTTATAGGTATGCAATGGATACTCACGTTGTATTTTTTGTACAAACCATAAATCTGTGCGCCAGGTATCATTGCCTCTTCTATCGTTTTCGTTGGTGCTTAAATATACGTTCTCGGTATGGTGCATCCAGCGCTGTATTTCTGCATCTATCTCATCGTAATACTTTACGGTAGTAATGCCCGAAATTTCTGAAGCTTCTGCTTTGGTCAATAAATGGCCATTCCATTTTTCGAGCATCTCGTTGGGACGTTGTATGACGAGTACTTCTCTATTCTGCTTTTCGGTGTTGCAAGGAAACAATATTACCATGGTTTTTTCTTGAGTTATTCCACTCAACCAAACGATGTCAGAATTGGGCTTGTAGTTGTAAACGGCATCTCCGTTTTCTGCCACAACAGGACTGCTATGGAAGATGGCAATACTGTTAGGTAACATGTTTGCAATAAACCTCGATCTGTTAGTTTTGTATAAGCTATTCGCTATCGGTAGGTATTTCATAATTATATGTATGCATTAAAAGGTGATACTAATGCTGTGCAATTTAAACTTTTTTTCGTACCATGTGGTATTAAAAAGTCGAAACCCAGCTATATCAAAATTAAATTTTGTATATTTATTTTAGTTCGGCTTATAGTTTTAAATTTGCCGCATAACACACAAGAATTATTTAATATTAAAAAAAGAAATTGGAGCGTATATGGCTAAAGTAGCTAGAAAGAGTAAGAAGGATGCAGCAGAATCGGTTACTGATATAAGTGAAGATGCTACACCAAAGCAAAGCTATACTTTAAATCGTAAAGAGAAAGTGCGTATTGGTTTAGGGCTCATTTTGTTTGTAGTGGGATGTTACCTTACGCTTTCTATTGTTGGATATATTTTTTCTTGGAAACAAGATCAGGATTTACTAATATCTTCTGCCTCAATTTGGGACCTCCTATTTAATAATACCGCCACAGTAAGTAATTTCTGCGGCAGGTTAGGCGCCGCCTTAGCACACAATTTAGTGTACAATGGCATTGGCCTTCCGGTAATGCTTATCACCATTTGGATTACTGGTATTGGCTACAATTTACTTATCAAAAAGAAAGTGTTTCCTGCCAACAGCTGGGGCAATTTTATAGCATTAGGTTTCTTGTTTTTATCTCCTTTATTGGCTTACTTATTTAGGTCGGCATCATTTTCATATGGTGGTGCTTTTGGCAATAGCCTTATCGATTGGACAAGCGGCTTTGCTGGCGAGATAGGTATCATCCTAATGACCCTGCTGATGTTTAGTTTCTTTTATTTCATCGTGTTTCAGCTGAGAATACAGCCTGTTATTAGCGTTGTAGGCAGTATGTTCCCCGAAAGAAAAGCAGCAAGCCAAGTCGCTGACGATGCACCTGAATCATTTAAAGGGTTTTCAAATCCCGATGAAGCCGATGAAGTGCAGCGTGCCAAAAAAGCAGCAGCAGCAGCTCAAGGTTATGATTATGCATTTAATACCGCCGATGAAGCTACACCAGAGCTAACAGAAGAAGATTTATTGGAAGGTGTCGATTTGTTGGGAAATACAAGTACCGCCGCTGCCGCCTCTCTAAGTACAAATGTGCAAGAAGCGGCCCCACTCGCCGAAGCATTGATGCCTACGTTGCATATTAAGAAAACCGAAGCCTCTACAGCAGAAAAAGAATTGAAGCTAGAGCTATCTAATACACTTGTTGATGCTCAAATACCCAGCAGCACTACTACAACCGAAAACAACCAAGATGTTACGCCTTTCGATGTCAATATAGCAAAGGATAATACAGTGCTGCATAGCACTGAAGCTCTTGCCCAAGAAGTCAACGAAGTTGGTGCACCTGCTACCATTATTACGTCTATTACAGAAAATGGGATCGTGTTGGAAATTCCCGAATTATTAACACCCGAAGCGCCCACATCTACCGATGATTTGGCCGAAACAGAAGTGCCTTTAGATATTCAAGCAGGCGCCCAAGAAGCAGAAGCCAAACAATTAAACGGAAAGCATTTTGGAATAGACACACCTTTTGACGCTACCCTAGATTTGGCCGATTTCAAATTTCCTCCATTGGGCTTGCTGCAAGAGGTAGATCAGTCGGATATATCGGTAGATAGAACAGAGCTGGAAAATAATAAAAATCAAATTGTAAATACGCTCAGAAGTTTTGGAATAGAAATACAACGTATCAGTGCCACCGTCGGCCCAACCGTAACATTGTATGAGATAGTGCCTGCTGAAGGCGTACGTATTTCTAAAATAAAAAACCTAGAAGACGATATCGCACTAAACCTCGCCGCTTTAGGTATACGCATCATAGCACCCATACCCGGAAGGGGTACGATAGGCATAGAGGTGCCCAATACCAAAAAACAAATAGTATCGATGAGAAGTATTTTGGCTTCCGAAAAGTTTCAAAATACAACCATGTCTTTGCCCATAGCCCTAGGTAAGAAAATAGACAATGAGAATTATATCGTAGACTTAGCTACCATGCCCCATTTACTCATGGCAGGTGCTACAGGGCAAGGTAAATCGGTAGGTATAAATGCAATTTTAGTGTCTTTATTGTATAAAAAACATCCTTCAGAATTGAAGTTTGTAATGGTAGACCCTAAAAAAGTAGAGCTTTCTATTTACCGACTGATAGAAAGGCACTATTTAGCCATGCTGCCCAATGAAGAAGAGCCTATCATCACCGACACCAAAAAGGTAGTTAATACCCTCAATGCCTTGTGTATTGAAATGGATAATAGGTACGAACTTCTTAAAGATGCAGGCGCGAGAAATATAAAAGAGTATAACGAAAAGTTTAAAGCTAGACGACTCAACCCTCAGAATGGTCACAAGTACTTACCTTTTATTGTGTTGGTAATTGATGAATTTGCAGATTTGATTATGACTGCCGGCAAAGAAGTGGAAATGCCTATTGCGCGTTTAGCGCAGCTTGCCCGAGCCATAGGTATACATATTATCATTGCAACACAAAGGCCATCCGTTAATGTTATTACTGGAATTATTAAAGCCAACTTCCCGGCGCGTATAGCCTTCAGGGTGTCTGCCAAAGTAGATAGCCGCACCATTTTAGATGCGGGAGGCGCCGACCAGTTAATTGGTAGGGGCGATATGCTTATATCTATTGGTAGCGACTTGTTGCGTTTGCAATGCGCGTTCGTAGATACTCCAGAGGTAGAACGAATTGTAGATTATATAGGCTCACAACGTGGATTTGCAACAGCCTTCCAATTGCCCGAATACGAAGGCGCAGAAAATGAAGGCATCTCTAAAGAAGACATCGATTTATCTAAACGAGACAAGATGTTTGAAGAGGCAGCAAGGCTCGTAGTAAGCTCTCAAAGCGGCAGTACATCTATGTTGCAACGTAAATTCAATTTAGGATACAATAGAGCAGGTAGAATCATGGATCAACTAGAAGCTGCCAATATCGTAGGGCCATCGCAGGGTAGCAAACCCCGAGATGTATTGGTGCATACCGAGCACGAATTAGAAAACTTATTTAAAGAATTGTTTTAAAAATCCTAGTTTTTTTAATAAAAACAAGGGCTTTATAATATTTAATATTATTTTCGTCAAAGAAAATCGCATTTTTTACAATCATTAATAAATATGAAGTTATTACAAAACAAAACCGCATTAATAACGGGTGGTAGCAGAGGTATTGGCGAAGCAATAGCATTAAAGTTTGCCGAGCATGGTGCCAATATAGCTTTTACCTACCTTTCCTCAGATGATAAAGCCAATGCCCTAGTGTCGAAATTGCAAGAATTTGGCGTAAAAGCTAAGGCTTATAAAAGCGATGCCTCAGACTATAATGCGGCAGAACTTTTAATGTCGGAGGTATTGAAAGAGTTTGGCGGTATAGATGTTTGCGTAAATAATGCTGGCATTTCTAGAGATAATTTACTCATTAAAGTCAGCCCCGAACAATGGGAAGAAGTAATGCGTGCTAACTTAGCTTCTGTTTTTAATTTAACAAAGCAAGTTATCCGTCCTATGATAAAACAACGCTCTGGAAGCATTATTAATATGAGTTCGATAGTAGGCGTAAAAGGAAATCCTGGACAGTCTAGTTATGCAGCATCTAAAGCCGGAATTATTGGGTTTTCTAAATCGGTAGCTTTAGAGTACGCTGGCCGTAACGTAAGGTGTAATACCGTGGCTCCTGGTTTTATAGATACAGATATGACGCATTACCTAAAGGATGGCGAAGCCCAACAATGGTTCTCTAAAATACCAATGGCGCGCTTTGGTAAGCCCGAGGAAGTAGCAGATGTTTGTTTGTTTTTAGCATCCGATATGTCTGCATACGTTACCGGCCAAGTCATAAGTACTTGTGGCGGCATGAATGTATAATACTTCAGCACGCATAAATTTATTGTTTCTATACATCATTTTAAAGCATCCTTTTTTTAGAAAGCGTTATGTAGCCCCCAAGCTCACTAACGCTTTCTTGTTTTTTGCATGCCTAGCAACCGAAGCTTAAAGTTGCCAATTTTAATAACATATAGCGATATGCATACAAGCAAAGGAGCAACTCCTTTTGGTTGAAAAAAGAATTGCTCCAGCTTGCATTGTGTATATTTTAAAAGAAAAGTTACTTGGGTAATTGGTGAAACATAAAGGCCCAAATGTCTGCGTATTCTTCAATAGATTTAGCAGTAGGTTTTCCGGCACCGTGCCCAGCATTTACATCTATTCTTATCAGCGTAGGGTTGTTGCAGCCCTGAGCTTCTTGTAAGGCAGCTGCAAACTTAAACGAATGTGCAGGTACAACCCTGTCGTCATGGTCGGCAGTGGTTATCATAGTAGCAGGGTAGCAGGTGCCTTTTTTCAAGTTGTGTAGTGGTGAGTACTTGTATAGATACTTAAAGTCTGATGCTACATCGCTGCTACCATACTCAACCACCCAGCCCCAGCCTACAGTAAATTTATGATAGCGCAGCATATCTAATACACCCACCTGTGGGAAGGCTACCTTAAACAAGTCGGGACGCTGCGTCATGCAGGCGCCTACCAGCAAGCCTCCGTTAGAGCCACCTTGTATGGCTAAATAATCTTTGCTCGTATAATTGTGCGCTATCAAAAACTCAGCAACGCTTATAAAGTCGTCAAATACGTTTTGTTTTTTATCGAGCATACCATCTTTATGCCAAGTTTCGCCGTATTCGCCACCACCTCTGAGGTTGGCCACCACGTAAATGCCACCTCTTTCTAGGAAAGGAATAATAGCAGGGTTAAAGCTAGGCGTTAGGTTGATATTAAAACCACCATATCCGTAAAGCAATGTGGGGTTTTTGCCATCCAAAACTACATTTTTACCACTCACTACAAATGCAGTGAGTGAGGTGCCATCTTTAGAGATAATTTCAATTTGTTCGGTTTTGAATTGTTCGGTATCAAATTGTACGGTAGGCTTAAAGTGCAAAGCCAATTCGTCTTTTTCAATATTGTATTGAATAATTTGCGGAGGCTGCGTGTAGGAGTTTACCGAGAAGTAAGTGACTTTAGCATCCTTTTTACCACCGAATCCCGATAGCGTAACATTTTCAAAGTTGGGCAGGTTCGATTTTATTACCTCGCCCTTTTCGTTGTATACCACCATTTGAGAAGTGGCTCTTCTAAGGTATGAAGCAAATATCTTATTGCCAAAGATACGTGCACTCACCAGTTTGTTTTCGGTAGGAGCTATAAGCGTTTCAAAAGGCGTGAATTTGTTGTTATTTAAGTGTGTTGTTACAATCTTGTAGTTATCTGCATTTTCATTGGTTACCACAGCCAGCTTATCACCTAGGGTTTCGAGCACATAGGCGTTTGTGGAAAAGCCAGGAATGAGTGTTACGAAGTCGCCTGATTTTTGGCGTAAATCTTTCACTTTTATTTCATTGCCATTCGTGCCTTCAGATATGTTTAATATCAGGTAGCGCCCATTTTGCGTAAGTTGCGGACGCACATAGCGCAAGGGGTGTAAGGTATCTTGATAAACAATATTATCGGTACTGGGGTCGGTGCCTATTTTATGATAAAATACTTTTTGAAATTCCGTCTTGGCCGAATATTTGGTGGCTTCGTTTACCGGTTTGTCATAGCCGTTATAGAAAAATCCTTCATCATCTTGCCACTCCATGGAGCTGAACTTTACGTTAGATATTTTTTCGGAAAGCAATTTCTTCGTAGCCAATTCCATGATGTAAATATCTTGCCAGTCGGAGCCCGATGCCGATAAAGCATAGGCAAAGTACTTTTGGTTTTTGGATACTGCGGTGCCTTGAATAGCAATTGTGCCGTCTTTTGAAAGTGTATTGGGGTCTAATAGCACATCTTCTTTACCCGTTTTTAGGTTGGTATAGTACAGTACCGATTGATTTTGAAGTCCATTATTTTTATAGTAAAAAAGATAATCGCCATACTGTTGTGGTAAACCTTGTTTTTCGTAGTTCCAAACATCGGTAAGCCTACTAAAGAAAGCCCTTCTTTCTGGAATATTATCTAGGTAGGCTTTTGTCACAGCATTTTGTTCTTTTACCCATGCTGCGGTTTTTTGCGACGTGTCGTTTTCTAGCCAACGATAAGGGTCGGCTACTTTAGTGCCAAAATAATTGTCTTCTACCTTTTCTTTTTGCGTTTGGGGATATTTTATGCTTTGCGCATGTGCGTAACTGTGCATCATAACGATACTACTTAATACTAAAGTTGGAAATGTACTTAATTTTATCATATTGTATAATTGTTGTAATTATTCGAATGTTTTAAGAGGTGTGTGTGTTTACAATAAGCCACACATAGGCCATACTTTGCATAGTCAAAGAATGGCCAATAAAAGTAAGCATAATATTAGAAACGGTGATAACGAAATTTATATATTAATAACGAAGCAGTTCGTGATATTCTTTTTAAATTTAGTAATTTCACGCATTCGAGTTACGAAGTAGAATTTTATATACTAATTTAAGATGATGAATATTTTTAAGAAAACAAAAATAATAGCAACCGTAGGTCCTGCATGCGATACATATGAAAGATTGTTGGAGTTGGTACATGCGGGGGTGAATGTTTTTAGGCTCAACTTTTCGCATGGTACGCACGATAAACACGAAGAGGTCATCAAACATATCAAGAAAATAAACAACGAATATCCTTTTAATATTGCAATATTGGCCGATTTGCAAGGCCCTAAGTTAAGAGTAGGCGACATAGAGGGTGGGGAGCTGCCCTTGAAGCCAGGCGATATTATCACCTTCACCAATACCAAAGGAATAGGCACCAAAGACAACCTGTATATTTCCTATCCCAATTTTAGCAAAGATGTAAAAGTAGGCGAGAAAATCATGTTGGATGATGGTAAAATAGAAACCATCGTAAAAGAGATAACCCACGATGATAAGGTAAAAGTAGAGGTGCTTAATGAGGCGGTATTGCTGCCCAAAAAAGGCGTAAACCTTCCAGATACCAATACCTCAGTGCCTTCTCTGACAGAGAAAGATTTGAATGATTTAGAATTTATATTGTCGCAAGAGATAGACTGGATAGCGCTTTCATTTGTAAGAAAACCAATAGACGTCATTCAGTTAAGAAACATCCTTAAATCGAAGGGCAGCACTGCCAAAATAATAGCCAAGATAGAAAAACCTGAGGCGGTTTTGCACCTGCGCGAAATTATACTAGCATCAGATGCGGTAATGGTAGCACGTGGCGACCTAGGCGTAGAAATGCCTGTAGAAAAGATTCCAATGATACAAAAAGATATCGTAAGGAAGTGTATACATCGAGCCAAGCCCGTTATTATCGCTACCCAAATGATGGAGAGCATGATAGATCGTACTAGGCCCAACAGAAGTGAGATAACAGATGTGGCCAATGCGGTGATGGAAGGCGCAGATGCCATAATGTTGAGTGGCGAAACAGCTATGGGAATGCATCCTACGCTAGTAGTGCAGACGATGTCGAACATAGTGAAAGAGGTAGAGAAGCAAGAAATTGTTTATAACCGAAATTTGGTACCTCAACCCCATTCGCCTTCGTTTTTGAGCGATGCATTGTGTTATAATGCCTGTAAAATATCTGAAGATCTTAAAGCAAATGCATTGGTAGGTATGACGCAAAGCGGCTATACGGGTTTTATGCTGTCTAGTTACCGCCCAAGATCGCCTTTATTTGTATTTACCAAAACACAATCGCTCATCAATCAGCTAAGTTTAAGCTGGGGTGTAGAAGCGTTTTTTTACGACAAAGAAGACAGTATTGATACCACTGTAGCCGATTTAGTAGGCATACTTAAAGACAAAGGACTTATAAAAAAAGGCGACGTAGTAGTAAATACGGGCAGCATGCCGGTAAGCGAGCATTTGCCCACTAATATGTTGAAAATAACGCGCGTTTCGTAATACGCCAATGCAGCACCAAGGCCTATTCTATGAAAGAAATAGTATTTATTAAGCAGCACAAAGAGCGCTGGAAGCAATATGAAAAGCCCACAAACGACCCCGATGAGTTGGCAGATAGGTTTGTAAACTTGGTAGATGATTTGAGTTATACCCGAACGCATTATCCGCAAAGTAATATTGTGAATTATCTTAATAATATTGCTTCAAATATTTATTTGGCAATTTATGCTACTCCGCCACCCAAAAAGAACAGCTTTAAGCATTATATTTTAGAAGTGGTGCCCATGAGTATTTTTAGGCAAAGAAGTGCATTGCTGTTTTCCTTAGTGTTTTTTATAGCCATTTATCTGATAGGATTGTTTATTGCTAGCAAGGACGCTAGTTTTATACGTGCGGTATTATCGGACGACTACGTAAACATGACACAAGAAAACATATCGAAAGGAAAGCCATTTGGGGTGTATGGTGCTACCAATCAATGGGTCATGTTTTTTATGATAGCTTGGAACAACATACGTGTGGCTTTTATGACGTTTGCTGCAGGAATTTTATTTTTGATAGGTTCGTTGTATTTCTTATTCCATAATGGCATCATGGTAGGCGCATTTCATCAAATGTTTATAGCTCATGGCTTTGGGTGGCAGTGGGTGTTCGTTGTTATGATACATGGCACCTTGGAGTTGTTTTCTATAGCAATTGCAGGAGGCTGCGGCATTATGCTAGGCAATGCCTTACTATTTCCCAAAACGTATACGCGAATGGTATCGTTAAAAAAGGCATCTAAAGACGCTTTGAATATTATGTTGGTTGTATTAGCCATGCTGTTAGTGGCAGCAGTATTTGAGAGTTTTGTTACGCGGTATGAGCATATGCCCCTTATAATAAGTAGCAGTATTTTAATACTCTGTTTGGGTTTTATAGTGATTTATTTTGGTATTTTACCCATGAAAGTACACAAACGCGGCTTGGTAGTAGCACAAATAAAACAGGAAGCCTTTTTAATATTGCCTCCAAGGGAGCATTAAAACGTAAAAAGAAATACATTTTTGCAGTACAATTATAATCTTTAAAATAAATATTTTATCTTCGCACAAATTTTTTACAAATGAATTTACACGAATATCAGGCAAAAGAACTATTAAGAAAATATAATGTTCCTACTCAGGATGGCGTAGCCGTAGCTACTGTGGAAGAAGCTGTAGCTGCTTACAAGAAAATTGCTGAGGAATCTGGAAGTAAATTTGCGGTAGTGAAAGCGCAAATACACGCTGGTGGTCGTGGTAAAGGTACCATGAAAGAAGTGCCGACACAGCACGGTGTACAAGTAGTAAAAAGTGAAGAGTCGATAGCAGAAGTAGCCAAAAATATTTTGGGTAATACGCTAGTGACTATTCAAACGGGTGAAGCTGGTAAGGTAGTAAACAAGCTATATGTAGCTAAAGACATGTACTACGACGGTCCATCTGAGCGTAAAGAGTTTTATTTGTCTATCCTACTAGATCGTGCTACAAAACAAAATGTAGTAATGTATTCTACAGAAGGTGGAATGGATATAGAAGAGGTAGCACACAATAGTCCCGAAAAGATATTTAAAGAGTGGGTAAAACCAGGCTTTCCATTATCAGGTTTTCAGGCACGCAATATAGCCTTCAATTTGGGCTTATCTGGTGAAGCACACAAAAATATGGTGAAATTTGTAACAAATTTGTACAATGCCTACATTGGTTTGGATTGTGCGATGTTAGAAATCAACCCATTGTTTAAAGCTTCTGACGATAAAATACTTGCAGTAGACTGTAAAATGGGCTTGGACGAAAACGCATTGATTCGCCACAAAGACTTGGCCGAATTGCGCGACAAATCTGAAGAAGATCCAACAGAAGTAGAAGCTGGCGAGTACAACTTAAACTATGTAAAACTAGACGGTAACGTGGGTTGTATGGTGAATGGCGCTGGTTTGGCAATGGCTACTATGGATATGATTAAATTGGCTGGTGGTGAGCCTGCCAACTTCCTTGACGTAGGTGGTACTGCAAACGCTACAACAGTAGAAGCTGGTTTTCGTATTATCATGAAAGACCCTAATGTAAAAGCTATATTAATCAATATTTTTGGTGGTATCGTTCGTTGCGACCGCGTAGCAGCTGGGGTTATTGAAGCTTATAAAAACTTAGGCGATATTCAAATTCCAATTATTGTGCGCCTACAAGGTACAAATGCAGAAGAAGCTAAAAACCTTATAGAAGCATCTGGCTTAAAAGTACAGTCAGCAATATTACTATCTGAAGCAGCAGATTTAGTTCAGAAAGCAGTACAAGGATAATAACGACTGTGC
>CAYSCJ010000059.1:0-15305 GCA_964429515.1 uncultured Taibaiella sp. | reverse complement strand
ATTATACCTATGTAACAGCATTGTTATTTTTGATAAAAGCGAGTTGAAACGGAGGCTTGTATGGTTTTAAAAAATATGAATAATAATACAGAAATATTCTTGTAATTTCTTTAAGGAAAACCTATTTTTGCTAGTTCATGTAGTACTAAATAGCCCTATTTTATGATGCCCGTAAACTTACTTAATATTGTTTCTAGCCAAGAAGGTGCTTCTTTTTTGCCCGTGGTAATATATTTAGTAATAGCTATTACGTTTGTAGCCCTTTTAACGGTTTTAACACACGTATTAGGTCCAAGTAGGAAGACAAAAGACAAGCTCATGAATTTTGAGAGTGGTGTAGAGCAGATAGGTAATGCACGTCAGCCGATGGGTGTTAAATATTTTTTGGTAGCCATATTGTTTATAGTGTTTGACGTGGAGGTGATATTTTTCTATCCGTATGCGGTAAATATTAAGAGCTTAGGTCAGGAAGGATTCTTTGCAATTTTAATGTTTGTTGCGTTTTTCTTATGTGGTTTTATATATGTCATTAAAAAAGGAGCTTTAAAGTGGGAAGATTAGTTCAATCATTCTCACTTTTTTGTAAACATCCAATTTGTTAAATTTAATTCTAAAAAAGAATTTCGTATTATGCCTCGTACTATTCAATATAACACAAATTCGAAAGTAACTAAAGTACAAGAAATACCAGAGGGATATTGGGGTGAAGGATTTATGGCTACAAGCCTAGATAAGGTGATAGGTTTGGCAAGAGCCAACTCCATGTGGCCTTTACCATTTGCCACTTCCTGTTGTGGTATCGAGTTTATGGGTACTATGGGAGCCAATTACGATTTAGCACGTTTTGGTTCGGAGCGAATGGCATTTACACCTAGGCAGTGCGATATGCTTTTGGTAGCAGGTACTATTTCCAAAAAACTAGCGCCCGTATTGAGGCAAGTGTATTTGCAGATGGCAGAGCCCCGTTGGGTAATAGCCATTGGTGCTTGTGCTAGTAGCGGCGGAATTTTCGATTCTTACTCTGTGCTACAGGGTATCGATCAGGTAATTCCGGTAGATGTGTACGTGCCCGGTTGTCCGCCACGTCCAGAAGGTATCATTGATGGTATAATTAAACTTCAAGAAATTGTAAAAAATGAGAGTTTGCGCAGAAGAAATTCTGAGCAATACAAGGCACTTATGGAAAGTTACGGGATAGAATAGTTCCACATCAATAATCAGATTTTTAAATTAGCAATGGCACTAAATAAAGAAAACATTCAACAACAATTGACGAAGCAATTTGGAAACGCTGTTTCTGAATTCGACGAGCAATTTGGTATCATAAGTTTTAGAGTGGCACCTTTAAAGAATTTGGAAGTAGCGCAATACTTGTTTCAGCAAGAATCTTTGGGCTTTCAATTTCTTACCGATATTACCGCAGTGCATTATCCCGACAACAAAGGAGAAGAATTTTGTGTGGTAACACATTTGCATAATTTAGCCGCCAATGTCCGACTAAAAATGAAAGCTTATGTATCGCTAGAGCAGCCCGATACTTATTCATTGGTGCCCCAATTTCTGGGAGCCAACTGGATGGAGCGAGAAACATTTGATTTTTTTGGCATTAATTTTATAGGGCATCCAAATCTTAAACGTATATTGAATGCCGACGATATGGATTACCATCCTATGCGTAAGGAATATCCTATGGAAGACCCAACGAGGATAGATAAAGATGATGAAATGTTTGGACGAGGGGGCAATATTTAATTTTTTTTAAAAATCATTACCACAATAGGATTGTATGGCAGATAAGCACATCATATTACCAGATGAATCTTTTGACAAAGAATATACCACTATCAATTTGGGCCCAACGCACCCTGCTACACACGGTATATTTCAAAATGTAATGAAGATAGATGGAGAGAAAGTACTCCATACAGAAATGACGGTAGGCTATATTCATAGAGCATTCGAGAAGATAGCAGAAAGACGTCCGTATTATCAAATTACACCACTCACCGATAGATTGAACTATTGCTCTGCACCTATCAACAACTTTGGTTGGCATATGACGGTCGAAAAGTTGGCCGGAATTGAAGTGCCAGCACGCGTAGATTATCTAAGAGTGATTATCATGGAGCTTGCCCGAATTGCAGACCATCTTGTGTGCAACTCGGTGATAGGTGTAGATACCGGAGCCTTAACTCCTTTTACCTACGTATTCCAATGGCGCGAAAAAATATACGAAATATATGAAAGCATTTGTGGTTCAAGACTGACTACAAATATTGGTAGAATAGGTGGGTTTGAGCGTAATTTTACGGACGATACATGGGCAAAAATTAATAAGTTTATAGCAGAATTCCCTGCTATGCTAAAAGAATTTGAAGCCTTACTTACGCGCAACAGAATATTTATGGAACGCTGTATAGGCGCAGGTCCAATAAGTGCCGAAAAAGCTTTAAGCTATAGCTTTACGGGTCCAAACCTACGCGCAGCTGGAGTAGATTATGATGTGCGTGTACACAGTCCTTACGCTCGTTACAACGAATTTGATTTTGAAATCCCAGTAGGTACAACAGGTGATGTGTATGACAGATTCTTGGTTAGAAACAAGGAAATGTGGGAGAGCATCCGTATTATCAACCAAGCGCTCGAAAAGCTCAAGGGTATGGATAGTAGTATCTATCACGCCGACGTTCCAGCATTTTACCTACCCGAAAAAGCCGACGTATATACTAAAATGGAGGCACTCATATACCATTTTAAGATAGTAATGGGCGAAACAGATTTGCCGGCAGGTGAAGTCTATCATTCGGTAGAAGGCGGCAATGGCGAGTTGGGCTATTATTTAATTAGTGATGGTGGGCGCACACCTTATCGTTTGCATTTTCGTAGACCATGTTTTATATACTATCAGGCCTTTAACGAACTTGTGGCAGGTGGAATGTTTAGTGATGCCGTTATAACCCTTAGCTCCATCAATGTTATTGCTGGCGAGTTAGATGCATAAACCAATTATTAAATAGTATTTTAAGAATATAAAATATGTTTCAGTTTTCTGAAGAACAATTAAAGAAAGTAAAAGAAATCATGGCGCATTATCCAGAAGGAAAACAAAAAAGTGCTCTGATTCCTGTTTTACATATAGCACAAGAAGCGTTTGGCGGATGGTTGGATGTACCTGCTATGGATTATGTAGCCAGTGTCTTAGGCATTACACCCATTGAAGTGTATGAAGTTGCCTCATTTTACACCATGTTTAACTTAAAGCCAGTAGGTAAGTATGTGCTTGAAGTATGCCGAACTGGTCCGTGTATGTTGTGTGGAAGCGACCAGATAATTGATCATATCAAAAACAAGCTAGGCATCCAAGAAGGTGAAACAACGAAAGACGGCTTATTTACGCTAAAACCAGCAGAGTGCTTAGGGGCCTGTGGCTATGCACCTATGATGCAATTGGGCAAATTTTACAAAGAACATTTGACAATAGAAAAGGTAGATAAACTGATTGAAGAATTGAGTGCTTCGGCGGCGCACTAATAGGCTTGAAACTAGATGCCTTAGCAAACAAGTATAGTTAAATACGCTAAGGCGCGGTCATGTAAAACCAAAGCATTTGTGGATTTGAAAATAATACTCATTGTGCAAAAAGAAAATAGATAGCTAGCCCTAAGGTTAAGGAGCCAAAAAAACTAGTACCTTGAGCCAAAGCATGCCAAACAAGAAGTACCAAAGTATATGAAAGGAAGTATGAAAAGTGTGATTATTGTATTAGGGTTGTTATTTGTATGCGCAAGTTGCGACAGCCAAGTAGATGACAGTTATATACAAGGCGTTTGGGAGATAGATGACTATTTGGTAGAAGACGAAAGTAATGCCAATTTGGAAGTATTAAAAGAAGCCAAAGCACTACTTAAAGACAACAATAACAATGTGATGTTTTTTTCGAAAACGAAAGTAGGGGCTATTATGCCAAACGGAGATACACTCACGCAAAATGATTATAAAATATCCGAAGATAAATTGATAATAGGGAGTGACGAGACAGCAATCAGCAGTAGTTTTAAACTTAAGAATAAAAACACCCTGCATTTTTTTGACGAACAAGAAGACTTAGTAGTACAATTTAAAAGGGTACGTTAATACGAAAAAATATAAACAACTATTCATCCTAATTACGATTAACTAGATGAAATTATTATTAGACAAAGCACATATTGAAGGCATTCGATACTATGATACTTGGATGCAACATGGAGGTTATAAAAGTGTAGAAAAAGCACTTACTATGTCGCCAGATGCTATAGTAGAAGAGGTGAAAAAGAGTGGCCTAAGAGGTAGAGGTGGCGCAGGCTTTCCTACCGGGTTAAAATGGAGCTTCTTAGCAAAACCTGAAGGTGTGCCTAGGCATTTAGTATGTAATGCCGACGAGTCGGAGCCCGGTACGTTCAAGGATAGATATTTGATGGAGTTTTTGCCACACCTGTTCATCGAAGGTATGATTATTTCGAGCTACGCACTAGGCGCTAATACTTCCTATATATACATTAGAGGCGAGTATGCTTGGATACCCGACATATTGGAGCAAGCCATCAACGAAGCAAAAGCGAACGGTTGGTTGGGTAAAAATATTAAGGGTACAGGATACGATTTGGAAATATATGTGCACCGTGGTGCAGGAGCATACATTTGTGGTGAAGAAACAGCCTTAATAGAATCACTTGAGGGCAAAAGAGGCAATCCTCGTATCAAGCCGCCGTTTCCGGCTATTCAAGGATTGTGGATGCGACCAACGGTGGTGAACAATGTCGAAACAATTGCAGCGGTATCTCCAATCATTAATATGGGAGGCGAAGCATATGGACAGCTAGGTGTAGGTAATAGCAAAGGCACAAAATTGATATCAGCATGCGGCAATATCAACAAACCGGGTGTTTATGAAATTGGTTTCGACTTAAGCGTAGAAGAATTTATATACTCTGACGAATACTGTGGAGGAATCCCTAATGGAAAGCGATTGAAAGCGTGCATACCTGGAGGCTCCTCTGTGCCTATTGTACCAGCAAACTTACTATTAACTACCTCCAACGGAACACCCCGCCTTATGAATTATGAAAGCCTTGCGGAAGGTGGTTTCCAAACGGGAACAATGCTAGGCTCGGGAGGCTTCATTGTACTCGATGAAGACCAATGCGTGGTACGACACACCATGACGCTTGCTAGATTTTACAATCATGAGTCGTGTGGGCAATGCAGTCCATGTAGGGAAGGAACAGGCTGGATGTATAAAATCCTTAAGAAAATAGAGTATGGAGAGGGCAGCATGTCGGATATTGATTTGCTTTGGGATATTCAAAGAAGAATAGAAGGTAATACTATTTGTCCTTTAGGTGATGCAGCAGCATGGCCGGTAGCAGCAGCTATCAGGCATTTTAGAGATGAGTTTGAATGGCATATACAACATCCCGAAGAAGCCCAGACTCGAAACTATGGTTTGGCGCATTATGCAGACCCCTTACCCGTAACGAATGTTTAAGTATGTATTTTACTTAAAGTAGAATAAAAAAAATGTTAAGTATTGCTTTTGTAATCCCTATTTTTGTGGCATAATCAATGGCAGCTAACTAAGATAGAAATGGCAGATAATTTTAAAGTTACCATAGACAACATCACGATAGAAGTGCCAGCTGGTACAACTATTTTGCAAGCCGCCCGACAAATTGGTGGAGAAGTAGCGCCTCCTACTATGTGTTATTACAGCAAACTAGAAGGTAGTGGTGGTAAATGTAGAACTTGCTTGGTAGAGGTATCCAAAGGCTCTGAAAAAGACCCAAGGCCCATGCCAAAGCTAGTAGCAAGCTGTAGAACGACCGTGATGGACGGTATGGAGGTAAAATCTTGCACTTCCGATCGCGTAACGGATGCTAGAGCAGGCGTTACAGAATTCTTATTATTAAATCATCCATTAGACTGCCCAACATGCGACCAAGCAGGCGAATGCCATCTTCAGGATTTAGGCTACGAGCATGGCAAACAAGGTACCCGTACTGAATTCGTACGCCGAACATTTGAACCCGAAGATATTGGTCCGTACATACAGCTGCATATGAATCGTTGTATACTTTGCTACCGATGCGTATACGCTGCCGAACAATTGACAGATACAAGAGAGCATGGTGTACTAGACAGAGGAGACCATGCCCGAATTTCTACCTGCATTGGCAAAGCCTTAGACAATGATTTTATTGGTAATGTAATAGATGTATGTCCTGTAGGCGCATTGACCGATAAAACATTCCGATTTAAAAATAGAGTATGGTTTACGAAGCCACTAGATGCGCACAGAAACTGCTCTAACCCTAAATGCTGCGGAGAAGTCCGTTTATGGATGCGAGGCAATGAAGTATTTCGTGTAACAGCCCGAAAAGATGAGTGGGGTGAAGTAGCAACAGCGTCGAATGGTGAAACCGGCTGGATATGTAATGAATGTAGATTTGAGAAAAAACATACGGATGATTGGGTGATTGATGGCCCAAGCAATGTAAATCGTCATAGCGTAATATCTCAAGGCCATTATGCTGGCAAAATAGGCACCCAAAAAGGACAGCCTACGCTTATAGAAGCCATAATTGGCAAGCAACCAAAAATGCTAATGGATATTCATAATGTAAGTGATGTAAACAAAGACAGTAAAAAAATTAGCCAAATACCCGGTCCTTTGCAGTCAGATGACTTCGAATAATAAGAAGTAGCTACAAAAAAACACTTAAAAAAATAATTATTGGAACAATGCATTTATTAGCTATAGATAGTTTTTTTATCATACAAAAGGCAATACTAGTTTTACTTATTATCGTCATAGCATTTGGGGTAGCTGCATATGCTACTTGGGCAGAACGTAAAGTAGCTGCAATCATGCAAGATCGTATTGGGCCACTCAATGCCGGACCATTTGGTTTATTACAACCCTTAGCAGATGGGGGCAAGCTCTTTTTTAAAGAAGAGTCTACACCCAATACCGCTACCAAGTGGATTTTTATACTAGCACCTTCAATGTTCATGGTAGTTGCCCTCATTTCGGCAGTAATAACGCCATGGGGTCCTTCTTTTACCATAGAAAAAGATGGTGTAACACGAGTGATAGATTTATTTGTTGCTGATGTAAATGTTGGCGTATTATTGATATTTGCAATTGTCAGTGTAGGGCTTTATGGCATTATGCTTGGTGGCTGGGCATCTAACAATAAATTCTCCTTATTGGCTGCCATTCGTGCAGCATCACAAGCAATTTCGTACGAGTTGGCACTTGGTTTAAGCTTAATTGCCTTAGTAGCCATGACGGGCACTTTAAGTTTGCGCGAGATTGTTGAGGGTCAGGCTGGTTTTTGGGAAAATGGCTATTTTACATGGAATGTATTTAAGCAGCCCTTAGGCTTTTTAATATTTTTTGTGTGTGTAATGGCAGAAATGAATAGAGCACCTTTTGACATGCCTGAGTCGGAGTCGGAATTGAATACCGGGTTTTTACTAGAATATTCTTCGATGAAGCAAGGTATGTTCATGTTTGCAGAATATATCAATTTGTTCTTTACTTCGGTATTGCTATCTACTTTATATTTTGGAGGATACAATTATCCATTTATGAGTGAAGTGGCAGCTGCGGTGCCTTCATGGCTTTTTGCAATAATTGGTTTTCTGGTATTAATGATGAAAGCAGTAGGTTTTATACTATTTATAATGGCACTTAGGTGGACGCTTCCGAGATTTAGATTTGACCAAGTGTTAAAATTAGGATGGACAGGACTCATACCTTTGGCCATAATAAATTTATTGATAACAGGATTTTTAATAGTATTTGGAGACACGATCCAACAGTGGTTTAATTAATTAAAAAACTCTAGGAAGTTTACCCTAAAAAAATGAAATTATCATTATGCAACTAACAAATAGATCGATACAAGTAGATAGAAGTCCAATGACGCTTAAAGAGCGCTTATATCTTCCTGGTGTTTTGGGAGGCTTAAAAATTACTTTAGGACACGCCGTTAAAACTATATTTAAAGGATCGGCTACGACCAATTATCCTAAGGAACAACGACCATTCAGTCCGGTATTCCGAGGATTACATATACTAAATAGAGATGAAGAGGGTAGAGAGCGCTGCACCGCTTGTGGTTTGTGTGCACTTGCATGCCCAGCAGAGGCGATAACCATGGAGGCCGCCGAACGCAAGCCAGGGGAGGAACATTTATATAGAGAAGAAAAGTATGCAGCCAAATATGAGATAAACATGCTGCGTTGCATATTCTGTGGATATTGCGAAGAGGCTTGTCCTAAAGACGCCGTGTATTTGACAGAAACCGTGATGCCTGCGGCCTATAAAAGAGAGTTTTTTATTTATAAAAAAGAAGATTTACTCATTACCCAAGAGCAAATAGATGCCAGAAAAGCTAAAGAAAATAAATAAAAAGCGAGTAAATTAAAGAATTGTTATACCTTATATCTTAAATATGTCTGTACACGAAATATTATTTTGGTTATTGTCTGTCATTGCGATTGCATGTGCGTTGGGGGTTATATTTAGCAGAAATCCCGTGAATAGTGTATTGTTTCTAATTGCCACGTTTTTTACGATCAGCGGGCACTATATACTTTTAAATGCACAGTTTTTGGCAGTAGTCAATATCATAGTTTATGCTGGAGCCATCATGGTATTGTTTTTATTTGTGATCATGTTGATGAATTTAAATTCAGATACAGAGCCACAAAAGAACAGGCTGGTGCAAGTTGCAGCAATACTTAGCGGAGGTTCTTTGTTTTTGGTACTTGTAGCAGCTTTAAAGACAGCAGCGATCAACCAACAAGGCATCGTAATGGCAGGCGGAGACATAGGCTTGGTAGAGAATTTAGGAACCGTTTTGTTTAACGACTATGTTTTGCCTTTTGAAATAAGCAGTGTGTTATTCTTAAGTGCCATGGTAGGCGCCATGATATTAGGAAGAAAAGAAGAAAAACAAATTATTGAAGAAGAAAATACTACAAATTAGAAATACCTAGAAATTATGCCTTTACAATATTATTTATTTTTAAGTTTAGCCCTTTTCTGTATCGGAGTCATGGGCGTTTTGATGCGAAGAAATGCCATTATTGTATTTATGTGTATCGAGCTGATGCTTAATGCCGTAAACCTATTAATGGTAGCCCTTAGCAAAATGGTGGGCACAGCAGATGCACAGATTTTTGTATTTCTGATTATGGTAGTGGCTGCTGTAGAAGTAGCTATTGGACTATCGATTATAGTAATGGTATATAGAAAAATACAGTCTGTAGATATTAATATTCTTAATAGACTTAAAAATTAATAACATTAATTACACTTTTTTTCTTTTTTGATATGACACAATTAGTTTACTTAGTTCCACTATTGCCTTTGATTGGATTTTTAATCAATGGTATTTTTTGGAAAAGTATGCCCAAAAAATTAGCAGGATTACTTGCCAGCGGTGTAATGCTCATAGCTTTTGCACTGTCTGTAGGTATATTCTTCGAAGTAAAAGCTAATCCAGGCTACCAGACAGTTGTTCCCTTGTTTGACTTTATTCGTTCGGGAAGCGTATCGCTGCCTTTTGCATTTCAGGTAGATGAATTATCGTCACTCTTTTTGCTGATAATAACCGGAATAGGCTTTCTAATTCACGTATATTCTACCGCATACATGCATGATGACGACGGATATGTAAAGTACTTTGCCTACCTTAATTTCTTTGTATTTTCAATGTTGCTATTGGTACTTGGGGCTAATTATGGTGTCATGTTTATTGGTTGGGAAGGTGTAGGATTGGCATCGTATTTACTTATTGGATTCTGGTACAAGAATAATGAATTTACCAAAGCCTCCAAAAAGGCATTTATTATGAATAGAATAGGCGACCTAGGCTTTTTGATAGGTATGTTCCTCATAATTTACCATTTTGGCACCGCTACTTTTACCGATTTATTCCCTCAATTCACAGACGGGGTGCCCGCTCAGGTTTCGCAAGGCGTGATGAATGCTATAGGTATCTGTTTTTTCATAGGAGCTACGGGTAAATCGGCTCAGTTGCCTTTGTTTACTTGGCTACCCGATGCAATGGCTGGTCCAACGCCTGTTTCGGCATTGATACATGCTGCAACCATGGTAACAGCTGGTGTATATATGATAGCCAGAAGCAGTGTACTATTTGATTTAGCACCTTTGGCTCAGAATATCATTGCTATCGTTGGTATCGCTACTGTATTGTTAGCAGCATCCATTGCTATTAAGCAAAATGACATTAAGAAGGTCTTGGCCTATTCTACCGTGAGTCAATTGGGTTATATGTTTTTGGCTATTGGTGTAGGCGGTTATGTTGGTGCTATTTTCCACGTGCTCACTCACGCATTCTTTAAAGCATTATTATTCCTCGGAAGTGGATCGGTAATACATGCTATGGGCGGCGAACAGGATATGAGGTATATGGGTGGTCTTGGCAAGAAGATGAAAATAACACAAGCTACCTTTTTAATAGGATGTTTGGCTATTTCGGGTATACCATTATTCTCGGGTTTCTTTTCAAAAGATGAAATATTAGCAGCAGCTTTCATGAAGTCACCTCTTTTATACGCTTTAGGTATTTTAGGTGCGATGATGACAGCGTTTTATATGTTTAGAGCTTATTTCTTAACATTCAGAGGTAGTTTCAGAGGTACAGAAGCGCAAGAAAAGCACTTGCACGAAAGTCCTGCGGCCATGACAGTACCATTGGTGGTATTGGCATTATTATCTATCATAGGTGGTTATATTGGTTTGCCTCCAGTGATATCGGAGTATCACATGCTCGGTTCATTTTTGAATCCAATAGTACAAAATAACCTTGCACTCGATCACCTTAGCCACGCTACAGAATGGTTGTTGATGGCTATATCGGTAGTAGGAGTGTTGGTTATGATCGCTTTGGCCTACAGCACTACGAAGAAAGGAATAGTAAAAGACGCTCAGGGATTTGCCAAAGTGTTGGAGCAAAAATGGTATGTAGATGAAATATATGATGTATTGATAGTAAAGCCAATTTACCATTTGTCCTTATTCTTAGATAGAATAGTAGAACGAACTTGGATAGATGGTATCGTAAATGGTGTGGGAAAAGTAGTACATTGGAGCGGAGGAAAGCTTCGATTGCTGCAAAACGGACAAGTAGGTGTATATATTTTTGGAATGGTAATGGGCATCGTCCTTTTACTGATAGTCGGACTTTTTGTACTGTAAGACAAATATTTTGCACCTTAACACCTGTATTTAATTATTTAAAAAGACAAATACGTAACAATGTTATTAGTATTATTACTTATATTACCAATATTATTTAGTTGGGTAGCCTTTGCATCCAAAACTGCACCTGTAGCTAAGTATACCGCACTTATTTCTTCGATAATAAGTATAGTTTTGAGTGGTATTGCGGCCTGCAATTTCCTACAAGGAAGTCCCGATGTATTTCATTCAAATTGGATGCCTAGCTTGGGTGCTTCAATAGCGCTATCTGTAAGCGGAATGGGCATATTGATGGTGCTGCTTGTAGCAATCGTATTTTTCTTTATTTTCTTTAGTCAGCAAAAACATACACTAGCATCAGAAAACCGTTTTTATGGATTGATGTTGCTAGCACAGGCGGGCTTGTTGGGTGTATTTATGGCCAACGACCTCATGTTGTTTTACTTCTTTTGGGAGTTAGCCTTAATTCCTGTTTATTTTTTATGCTCGCAATGGGGCGGCGAAAAGCGTATCAAAGTTACGTTCAAGTTTTTTGTCTATACTTTTTTAGGTTCATTAATGATGTTGGGGGGTATTTTATTTTTATATACCCAAAATCCAGATAAATCCTTCGATTTAGCAAGCATGATTGCTACCGGAAACAGTCTTAGTCTTGGCGTACAGCAAATTGTATTTTTAGCCTTTTTTGTCGCTTTTGCAATTAAAATGCCAATATTCCCCTTTCATACTTGGCAGCCCGATGCTTACGAACAAACAGCTACTCCAGTGACGATAGTGTTGAGCGCCTTAATGGTGAAAATGGGACTTTTTGCTACGGTTAAATGGCTCCTACCAATAGTTCCTGAGGGCGTTTCGTATTTTTCAGATATAGTCATTGTGCTTAGTTTGATAGGCTTGGTGTACGCATCCTTGTTGGCAATGATGCAAAAAGATATCAAGAGATTATTAGCATACTCATCAATAGCACACATAGCCTTGATGAATGTAGGTATTTTTGTAAATAGCGATATAGCGCTTGATGGTTTGATCATCCAAATGTTTAATCACGGAATTAACATAGCCGCACTATGGTTAATTGTACACATGGTAGAAACAAAATATGGCACTAGAGACCTTAGACTACTTGGTGGGATGGCTGCTCAGGCGCCCAAACTTACTATTGCATTGGTAATAGTGGCATTTGCAAATATTTCTTTACCACTTACGAATGCATTTGTTGGAGAATTTATGCTGTTCCACGGTATCTTTACAAGTGCCAATCCTAATGGCATCGCCTATATGGCTGTAGCCGGACTGGGTATTATTTTTGGTGCCATTTATACCTTAAATATGGTGAGAAAGGTAGCATATGGAGATGTCAAAAAAGAAGGTATCGTAGATGTGAGTGGCGCAGAGTGGTATACATTAGTATTGTTTATTTGCATCATAATCATTACGGGTGTTTATCCAAGTTTGTTGTACGGATTTTTGCCTGTTTAAACATTAACTATTACCGCTTACGAATCTAAATATAAAATATTGACCATTTAAATTTTGCCTTAGGCTAATAGATATATAATTATGAAACCACTTATTGCTGCTGCCATATTCGGAATACTTATGATGTTTGCTGCACTTACAGTAAAAGAGAAACGTTCTTTCAGTGTATTTGCAATTGTGCTGCTTACATTGTTGACAGGTATTAATATTTGGGAGTTGGTAGAAACCCAAATATTATTGGAAACAAATAATACCGGTGTATACTTTTTTAGCAAAATGATAAAAATAGATAGTTACAATTTGTGGTTTAATACACTAATGGTGGCAGCAACTTTACTGTATGTATTATTGATGCACAAGCACATTGAAAGAGTAGGCATACACGTAGGAGAATACTATGCACTTATATTTTTTATTTTGACTGGCATCTTTTTAATGTCTACCTACAACAACTTACTGATACTTTTCTTAAGCATAGAGCTAATGTCTGTGCCGCAATATATTTTAGCAGGTAGTAATAAACGCAACCTAAAGTCGTCGGAAGCTTCTTTGAAGTATTTTTTAATGGGTGCATTCTCTACCGGAATACTACTAATGGGTATGGCTTTGTTATATGCCGCTATGCGCACATTTAATTTAGAGCAATTCAACTTCGGTTTGTTAAGTAGCAACAGTATTTTGGCCATTGCTGGTGTAATATTTCTAATCATAGCATTTGGCTTTAAAGTATCTGCAGCGCCTATGCACTTTTGGACACCCGATGTGTATGATGGGGCTCCCACACCGTTTACAGCCTATATGGCTACTATCGTGAAGGTGGCTATCTTTTTCGGTTTTATAGCATTATTTAAAAATACCCTCTACCCATTACACGCTAGCTGGGCATTGGTAGTAGGTATCGTTACGGCATTGACGCTTTTGATAGGCAATTTTACAGCCGTATTACAACAAAGCGTAAAGCGAATGTTGGCTTACTCTTCTATAGCCCAAGCAGGCTTTATGCTTTTTGCAGTAATTGCTAGTAATGCCATGGCAGCAAAGGGTATCCTTATTTACGCTGCGGCTTATACATTAGCTACCTTAACTTTATTTACTTTACTTGCCAAAATGAAAGATCACACCTATGATGGCTTTAACGGTTTTGCAAAGCATCATCCCTATTTGGCATTTGTAGCTACTATATCTTTATTGTCTCTAGCGGGTATACCTTTAACCGCAGGCTTTATGGCGAAATACTACATGATAGCATCACTTTTGGAAAACACTGCATTTGTTTGGTTGGTGATAATTGGTTTGTTGATGGCTGCTATAAGTGTATATTATTATTTCAAAGTAATTATGGCAATGTATTTTAAGGAAGGTGATGCAACATTGGAACATAAGGTTAGTAATATAGATAAAATTTGTCTGGCTATAACGACGATATTGATTGTTTTGATTGGCGTTTATCCCGATGTATTGCTTTTCAGAATTTAGTTATCTTTTTTTTTGAGGTGTGTAAATTTAAAGTGTAATTATGCTAATTTTGCCATCCAAACATTATTATGCTCCCAAAGGAGATAGTAGTAATTTATAAAAATATTAATAATATGTCTACATTTTGGTTTAGAAGAAACAATAAAGGGATAGTAACAGATACTAAGGAAAAAAAAGAAACCCCCGATGGTTTATGGCACAAGTGTTCTGAATGTAGAACCACTATCACGCAACAAGAACTATCTGATAATTTATACGTTTGCCCTAAATGCGATTATCACAACCGTATAAACGCAAAAGAGTATTTTGAAATATTATTTGACGACGGCAATTACCAAGAGTTATTCTCCAATATTGTAGCCATAGATAAGTTGGAATTTGTAGATATTAAGCCCTATAAAGACAGATTGATAGCTGCACAAAATACTACAGGCTTAGGCGATGCTATGACGGTAGGCGTAGGGAAAATAAATGGACAGGAAATTGTAATAGCCTGTATGAACTTCAATTTTATTGGTGGCTCGATGGGCTCGGTAGTTGGTGAAAAAATAGCTAGAGGTATAGACCATGCTATAGCCAACAAATTGCCTTTCATGATTATCTCCAAATCGGGTGGTGCTCGTATGATGGAATCGGCATTTTCATTGATGCAAATGGCCAAAACATCTGCTAAGCTTACACAGCTATCGAAGGCAAAGCTTCCTTATATTTCCTTTATGACAGACCCTACAACCGGCGGGGTTACTGCATCATTTGCTATGCTGGGCGACATTAATATTGCCGAGCCTAATGCGCTTATAGGCTTTGCTGGTCCGCGTGTAATAAAAGAAACAATTAAGAAAGACCTTCCTCCGGGCTTTCAACGCTCCGAGTTTTTGCTCGAGCATGGTTTCTTAGATTATGTGGCTAATAGAAAAGAACTAAAAACAAAATTGAGCGATAGCCTTACTTGGTTTATGAAAGGCAAATAATATTACCGTTTCTGCGCTTGGCGTTCGTGCGGGATTTCGGAGCACCAAACTGTCAACCCAGCACTAAAGTTGATTTGAAAAACTGAACTTGAATTTAAGCA
>CAYSCJ010000058.1:0-16281 GCA_964429515.1 uncultured Taibaiella sp. | reverse complement strand
GCAACTATTTCAGAATTGAAAATGCTGTATTGTAATTTTTATCGGACAAGATTGAATATCTTTATAGTATTAGCCAAACTACCAACAATAATTATGAGTATCCTAACAAGCATAGAGCAAGGTGTAGCCTATATCACCCTTAACAGACCCGATAAATTTAATAGCGTCAATAGAGATTTGGCATTGTCTTTACAAAAGTTCTTGGATGATTGTAAGAAAGATGCTACCGTTAGAGCTATCTATATCACTGGTGCGGGCAAGGCTTTTTGTGCCGGGCAAGATTTGGGCGAAGTAGTAGATCCCAATGGACCTGAATTAAAAAGCATTGTACATGGACACTACAACCCCATTATTGAGCGTTTAAGAAATTTAGAAAAGCCTGTGGTAGTAGCCGTTAATGGTGTAGCCGCTGGCGCGGGTGCTAATATCGCTCTAGCTGGCGATATCGTAGTAGCCTCCGAAAATGCCTCTTTCATTCAAGCTTTTAGTAAAATAGGCTTGGTGCCCGATAGTGGTGGTACGTATTTCTTGCCTCGCTTAATAGGATTTCAAAAAGCATTAGCCATAGCAATGCTGGGCGATAAAATAGATGCAAAAGAAGCCGAACGATTAGGAATGATTTATAAATACTTCCCCGCAGACACTTTTGAGGCTTCTTCTAAAGCTATCGCTCAACAATTAGCCCAAATGCCCACTGTAGCGCTGGTGCAAACAAAATTTGCTTTCAACCAAAGCATGACGAATAACCTAACTAAACAATTGGCAGTAGAAGAAGAGCTACAAACACTTTGCGGAGAAACAGACGACTTTAATGAAGGTGTAGCAGCATTCCTCGAAAAACGACCACCCGTATTTAAAGGTAAGTAAACACGACTAGTTGCCCATACTTTACATCAGTAGCAACCCTCAGTAGAGTTGCTACTGATTTTTTTAAAGTGGATACCAAACCATAATACATTGTGAGTGGAGCAAAAAAAACAAAAAGGATGGTGTTCACATCATGTTTCCATCGCTGCAAGCGCCCACTTTTGTCATCATCAAAATGTTTTAAATAGAGAAGAGCCTGTCCGTATACGGACAGGCTCTTTCGTGTGGCTGAGTGCTAGCTCAACTTAGCAGTTTATCCTAAGTAAGATTTTAGCGCACCGCTGTATCTTGTTTTTTGAAGACGCTTTATAGCCCTTTCCTTTATTTGGCGTATACGCTCTTTTGTTAAATCGTATTTTTGCCCTATTTCTTCTATAGACGGACCGTCATCACCTTCCAGACCAAAATATGCAGAGATGATTTCAGCTTCTCTAGTAGTTAAGGATTTTAAAATGCGTTGTATTTCTGCTTTTAAAGAATCTTTCATTACATCGTCATCCGTATCGCTACTACCTTCCAAAAGGTCGCCCATTGCTACGTCTTCAGCTTCGTGTACCGGTGCATCTAAAGATGTATGACGGGTATTACTGCTAAAAATATTCGCAATTTCGGTTTCGCTCATCTCTAGAATTGATGCTAATTCTTCGGTTGATGGCTCTCTTTCGTGCTCTTGTTCAAAAGCAATGTAAGCTTTATTGGCTTTATTATAAGTGCCAATTTTATTTTGGGGCAAACGTACCAATCTACCTTGCTCGGCCAAAGCTTGCAGAATAGACTGACGTATCCACCATACAGCATAAGAAATGAACTTAAAACCTTTCGTTTCATCAAAACGTTGTGCTGCTTTTATAAGGCCCAAATTGCCTTCATTTATCAAATCTGATAGAGAAAGACCTTGGTGTTGATATTGTTTTGCTACAGATACCACAAAACGCAGATTGGCTTTAACTAGCTTCTCCAATGCTCTTTGGTCGCCCACGTGTATTTTCTGAGCCAAGGTAGTTTCTTCCTCTGGAGTAATCATCGGGATTCTGCTGATTTCCTGAAGATATTTTTCTACCGCTTGGGAATCTCTGTTTGTTATCTGTGTGGCAATCTTTAATTGTCTCATATATTAATTTGCATTAAATCTTTTATTTCATAGATTGGGTTGTGGCAATTGTGTTTCTTACTGTTACTAAGGTGTAATTAGAACTTTATCACTGCTATGCGTTCGAGCGTTTAAATAACGAGTAAGTTTAAAAAAAATTGCCTATTTAGTTGTTAACTAGCATATACTAGCAAATCTGACATACGGTATTAAGCATCAAATATTGTTCCATTTTGAAAAAAAGTAACAGAAAGTCAGACTATATGGCCCGATTTAACTACTTGCTAACTAGCCCAACAACACTATTTTACTAGCATGCAGATTTGGCACAAAGAAAAAAAATATTCCTAGTATTTCATAATATTTCAGAGAATAATTGTCATTTGCGTATATTTGCACTTGCATATTTTTAAAATATTTAGTATCACAAACATGGAAAAAGATTTGTACCAACATCCTGATTATTATCTTTTGGATGAATTTTTAACAGATGAGCAAAAGATAATCAGAGATGCTGTAAGGGCTTTTGTAAAGAAAGAAGTATCTCCTATCATAGAAGAGCATGCTCAAAATGCTACATTCCCCAAACAAATTCTAAAGGGCTTAGGCGAGTTAGGATGTTTTGGACCTTTTGTGCCTGAAGAATATGGTGGCCCCGGATTAGATTACATGACCTATGGCATCATGATGCAGGAGCTTGAAAGAGGCGACAGTGGTGTTCGTTCTACTGCTTCTGTGCAAGGTTCCTTAGTAATGTATCCTATTCTTACCTACGGTAGTGAGGAACAAAAGAAAAAATACCTACCTAAGCTTGCTACTGGCGAAATGATGGGATGTTTTGGGCTTACAGAACCTGATTACGGCTCTAACCCTGCAGGCATGGTTACAAACTTTAAAGACGCAGGCGACCATGTGATTTTAAACGGTGCAAAAATGTGGATTTCAAATGCACCATTTGCAGATATAGCGATAGTATGGGCAAAAAATGAGGCAGGAAAAATTCAAGGCCTCATTGTAGAGCGCGGCATGGAAGGTTTCACTACTCCCGAAACACATGGCAAATGGAGCTTGCGGGCTTCTGCCACTGGTGAATTGGTATTTGATAATGTAAAAGTTCCTAAAGAAAATATATTGCCTGGCGCTTATGGACTGAAAGGGCCTCTAGGCTGTTTAAGCAGCGCCCGCTTCGGTATAGCTTGGGGTGCTTTGGGTAGCGCTATGGACTGCTATGACACAGCCTTACGCTATGCCAAGCAACGTATTCAATTTGACAAGCCCATCGGAGCATTCCAATTGACACAAAAGAAATTGGCCGAGATGATAACAGAAATCACGAAAGGCCAATTATTAGTGTGGCGTCTTGCTACCCTCAGAAATGAAGGCAGAGCAACGCCCGAACAAATATCTATGGCTAAACGCAATAGCTGCGAAGTAGCGATTAATATTGCTAGGGAAGCCCGCCAAATACTTGGAGGCATGGGCATTACAGGCGAATACAGCATTATGCGTCACAGCATGAACTTAGAGTCTGTTATCACCTATGAAGGTACACACGACATTCATCTGCTGATTACTGGCCAAGATGTTACTGGCTTCAATGCTTTTAAATAAAAGTGCTTACTACGCTTATCGCGTATACCTAATAAAAATGGACGGAAACCTCATAGTTCCGTCCATTTTTTATTGAATTATTTAATACCGCCCCTATGGGGCAACTCCAAGGCTTCATTTTTGTTGTGCAATGGAGTTTTAGCATTAAAGGATTAATTAAGCTATTCAAAAGATATTAATGAGCTATTGCTATTTTTTCTCTTTTGTACACTTTATCTGCGGCTATCAATTCAATAATGTAATTGCCGCCAGAAAGATTTTTTAAATCTACACTATTGTTGTTTATATCTCCTTGCAACAACACCTGCCCTGTAATGCCGATAACTCTAAATTGGTGCCCTGAGGCGGCTATGCCTTCTATATAAAGCGTCCCAAAGCTTGGATTTGGATACAATTTAATATGCGCACTGTGTAGGTCATCTACACTAGTAGTCAAATAAGGCACTCTAATATCCTGCTCATAGGCTCTGGTGTTGCACTCGTTAGTCACGTACAGTATAACCTGATAGTCTCCGAAGGTATCGTACTGATGTAAGGGAGAGGCTAATGTAGAAGTATTTCCATCACCAAAATCCCACAGATAAGTATTAATATGACGAGGGTTAATGGCTACAAATTTCACTTGTTTATAATCATTAAAAAAGCCTGGGATATAGGAGAAACCTTCTGTAAAAGGGCTCGGGAAAAAGCTTAACACAAAGCTGGCAGAATCTTGGCAACCGAAGGAGGTAGTTGCCTTAACGGTATATCTACCGGAGTCTACAAGTGTTTGCGAAGCATTAGTGGGACCATTGCTCCATTGATAGCTCACCGCGTTGGCAGCGGTAGCATCTACAAAAACGCTTTCGCCATCGCAAATGGTCAAATTATTCAAAACACCAAATTTGGGCTTAGGGCGCTCATTTATAAAAGTAGAAAACGAAGCGACGCAATAATTAGCGGAAGTAATATCTACTTGGTAATTACCACCTCCTGCCGCGGTAATTCTTCTGGTGGTATCATTGGTATTCCATAAGTACTTCATTCCTTGGTTTTGTGCATCCAGCATCACTGTTGCATCTTCACAAAGATTGATGCTAGAAGGCAGAGGATTTGTAGGCTCGACGCCGTCGGCTATAACTATAGTATCGCTAGAGACGCATCCGTTGGCAAAATTCAAAACGGCAAAGTAGGTACCCGGTGCTGTAATGGTTCTGCTATTGCTCGTTGAGGCATTATCCCAAACCACGCTACTAGGGTTGTAGCTTGCTACCGATAATTGGATACTCCGATTATCGCAGATGGCGGTATCGGCTCCTAAGGACACTGGGGCTGATAATACGTCTACTTGAAATACAGGCGACTCGGCACTTTGATTGGAAAATGTACAAGTGGAGATACATTTTACGAGCCTATTGCCAATCATATTTGTAAGCGTAGCTGTGTCGTTATTAGAACCAAAGTTGATCCAAGTAATTCCATTATTGGTGCTATAACGCCATTGATAATTTACGCCCGTTGCGAGGGTAGCATTGTTAAGCCTAAAAGTAGCCGAATCGCCACATATTAATGTACGCGTATCATTTCTAAGCACATTACCCGCATTGGGAGTACCGGTGCAGTTAGTAGGCCCCATGTCCAAACCAGCATGCATAAGCCCAGCGCCCGAACCCGAAGCAGCAGTGCCCGATACAGGCCCCCACATACGCCTATTGCCGCCAAGGGTAGACTGGGTAATATAAAACCCGTTGGTAAAACTTGTTTGTGAGGCCTCTATTACAAGGTTGTTTACGCCATTGTACACAAATGGCGTTTGTAAGGGTATTTCTACCCAGCCACCTAGTACGATATTAAACGAGACACTTGGTGCTATATATACATCTTGCATTCCTGTAAGCCATGGACCAGTAGCTGTATTTGCATTTGTTGTATGCCCCATTCTGATAATTAGATTGGAATAAGTTGCTAGGCCAGCCGTACCCCAAGAGGTATGTACTTTTACGTACAATTTACTAATGGCACCTGCTGGCAGTACAGGTGTAAAATCTGAAGCATGGTATATCCACTGTACTTTGTTGGTATTGTTGTCTCTAAAGGGGAAAACATTATTTTGGTCTCCAAAAACAGACAAATACTGCGGCGTTTGCGCGTTCAAATTGAACGCAACTACTAATGCTGCTAAAACAAGTAGTATTTTTCTCATTGTTGAAATGATTTTTGATTTTTTTAAAATACAGTTCTTTAAATTGTTTTGTAAATAACACCTATTTTACATAGAATTATTATTTGTTATTAAAGTTATTAAAAAAATACAACAATGTTATTAATTATCAATATATATTTATGTTTTTCAGATTAGGATGTAGGTATTAAATAGAAAAACACTCCGAAATATCACATAATTTTTATTTATTTTTATTTTATGGATATTAAGGAAATTGCTATTCATCTGAATTTGCTTCAGGCCGCAGGTATAGGCAACCATACCTGTAACGCTTTGCTACAGCGCTTTGGTCTGCCCTCCAGCATTATTGCTGCTTCCAGAAAAGAATTAATTCAGAGTGGTATTGCATTAAACAAGAAAGCTTTAGCCTCCATTTTAGATTACCAAGAGCTAGCGGCTACGCAGGAGGAAATAGCGTTTTGTACCAAGCACGAGATTGCTATGCTAGCGCCCTACATGGAGGCTTACCCGGCTCGTCTAAAAGAGCAGGAGCATGCTCCTTCTTTATTATTTTACAAGGGCAACGCAACGCTTAATGCGCCCAAAACCTTAGCAGTAATAGGCACCCGAAACAACACAGAGTATGGGAGCATGATGACGCAAGAGATTATTAATGGACTCAAAGGCTCGGGTGTGCAAATAATTAGTGGTTTGGCGGCCGGCATTGATGGTATAGCCCACAAAAGTGCTTTAGATAATGGTTTAGACACTATTGCCATTTTGGGTCATGGCTTGGCCACTATTTTTCCAGCACATCATAGAGCTTTGGCAAGAAAGATTACGCAGCAAGGCGGCTTGCTAACCGAATACAAATCGGGCACCATACCTGCAAAGGGTAATTTTCCAATGCGGAATAGGATTGTAGCTGGGCTATCGGATTTTATTTTAGTGATAGAAACTAAAGAAAGAGGGGGCGCTATGATTACGGCTCAATTAGGGTTTGGGTATCACAAAGATATTGGTGCAATTCCAGGAAATGCGCAGCAGGTGTACTCGAAGGGCTGTAATTGGCTCATAAAAAAAGATATTGCCCATTTGATTGAGCACACCGCAGACATTATCGATATCATGGGCTGGGAAGGCACCACAAAGCTCGCGCCACAAAAGCAGGCATTGCTTTTCGAAGCCTTCTCTGACGAAGAAAAGATCATAATTGATTTATTGTCGGGTAAGCGGCAACTGCATTTTGACGACTTGCTATTGCAATCAAAATTCCAGCATGCACAGCTTTCCAGGATTTTACTGCAATTAGAAATGATGAATGTATTGGCGTCTTTACCCGGTAAGCAATACAGAATGAGTGCTGCTATCTGATGTTGAGGTTATGGGCCTCTATATTTTTCTTTATATTTAAGAGGCCATAACGCATTCTACCTAAAGCAGTATTGATGCTCACGCCTGTTATTTCGGCAATTTGCTTAAAAGACATTTCGCCGTATATGCGCATAATGATGACTTCTTTTTGCTCTAAGGGGAGTTGGTCTACCAAAACTTGCAGCGTAGTTTCAGTTTGGTGTCTTATCGCTTTTTGCTCGGCATTGTCTTCTGTAGATGCAAAAAGGCTAAAGATATCTGTTCCGTCTTGCAGTGTTACTTTTATGTGCTGTTTTGCCTTTCTGAAGTAATCTATACTTAGGTTGTGCGCTATACGTAGTGCCCAGGGTAAGAATTTACCTTGATCTGTATATTTGCCGTTTCTGAGTGTTGTGCATATTTTAATAAAAGTCTCTTGGTATAAGTCTTCTGCTATATATTTATCTTTTACCAATAGGTAAATAGCAGTGTATATTTTAGACTGATATCTACGGACTAATTCCTTTATAACTTGGGATTCTGCAAAGGAAAACAGCTGAATAAGCTCTTGGTCTGTATAAGTTTGAATAGTCTTTGAAATAGTAACTCCCATATAAAATTATTCCTTTAAACAGAATGTACGCGCCTCCTTACTAAAGGTCAGCGTCATTCGATATGTTAAAAATTAAAGTGTAGAAGTTCTATTCAATAAGCTTATTTTAATTACTTCATTTGTTGCCCTTTTGGGTGGCTATAATGTAATAGACGGTAAAAACATCTAAAAGATTGGTTACGTTTAAATATTTTTTTTTATTTAATCTTAAGGTTTACAAATATAGGGTAATGGTCGGACAAACCTAGGTCGGCTTTTTTAAAGCTTTTGGCTTCAAAAAAATCTTGGTCGTAGAAGAGATAATCGATACGTAATAGTGGCAATATTTTTTGGTAGGTATTGCCTACACCTAGGCCTTTACTAATAAAAGCATCGGCTTTATTGCCTTTTATTTTGTTGTACACGTAAGAGCCCGGCATATCATTAAGGTCGCCGCACACCACCATTGGGTATTCAGACAGATCGTACTTTTCGGCCACAGCATTAGCTACTGCAGCCCTGTTGGACGATGCGTTCATGAGTTTTTTAATTAAGCCCTTAGAAGCACTTTTTTGCGCAGCATCCATACCCTGAGTTTTAATACCGTCTATATATCCTATATCATCATCATCTAGCTGAAAGGAGGTTAAGTGCAACGTTGTTAGGGCCATTTTTTTGCCAGACTTAAGTTCGATATCGACGGTATGCATTCCTTGTCCATTACCCGGCATTTTTCTGTAGTGTTTTGCCGTAATGGGGTATTTGGAGTAAATGACCGTACCTACGTCTATTACATCTCCGGGTTTCGCGTTGATCGTCATTTTCGATTTATTCCATTGTCCATTTATCATAAAGCTTTCGTATCCATATCCTAATCCTCTTATGATGGCAGCGTAGGGGGCGCTATAATCCTTAGCATCTCTATAATACTCTTGCATACAAAGAATATCTGGATCTTCTTCTTCAATCAGCTTTAGCATTTTTGCAAAAGTAGACTTGTCTTTAGTCCATTCTCCCAAATCGAACATGTGTACATTCCACGACATAATCTTTATACTTTGTTCGTCGGTAGCGCTGGCATCTGGCGTAAGCAAATTGAAGCCCAATACAACAAAGGTGACTTTCCAACACAATAGCAGCGTTATTGCCGATGCCAATGCATATTTTTTCTTTTTGGAAAACAGCCAAATAATCACAAATACAAAATTAGCTACCACCGCAAACAGGCTCGAAAAACTCACCAAGCTCCAAATAGACGGGTGCTTACTGGTGTCGTAAAAGCCAGAAAACAAACATGCAAACAACCACACTATGGCTAATACATTTAGTATTCCATATACACTTCTGAGTATCTGCCTAAGTATAGAAAATGCAATATTGCTCACGTTGAAACAGGCTATTTGTTAGATCTTGTTACTGAAATTTTCTAAAATCTCTTTTTCTTTGGAGCTTAAAGATAAGATACCTTTTTGATGAATTTTGTCTAAAATATTATCTATCACATCGTTTTTCTCGTTCAAAACCATTTTAGAACTTGATGCACCTTCCTTATTTATTTCTGGATTTGCGCCAGCTTTTTTAAATATACCGCCAACGATATCATATATTTTTTTACCAAGAGCCACGCCGTTCTTTAGCAACAGCATATACGTCGCTCCTATAAATACTCCAATAGCCAAAAGCACCATCATTTTACTATTATTTGGAAAAAACATTAAGGTATTCAAGCCAAAATAGATGATCAATGCCAACCAAATTGGGAAAGAAAAGCGCTCGGCTACATACACTTTATACTTTGGTGCCAAAACAAAACAAGCCGTGCCCATGGCTGCTATACCGGCGTAGCTGCCTGCTACAAATTTTGTTCCCGAAAACGATGTAAGTGTTGCCAATAAAAGAAATAGGATACCTCCCAACAAGGTGCTGATGATGTAGATAGGCAATACTTCTTTGTAGCCTACTAGGGTTTGAATAACCATGCTAAAGAGATATAACCACACCATATTGGTCGCAAACTCGAAGAAGCCTTGGTGATACAGCAGGTAGGAAACGATTGTCCATGGCTTTTGTAAAAAGGTATTCCAATCTTGTAGTGCTACTTGGGGCAAGAATACTTGACTAAGTGCGCTCGCCTGGTTATCAGACAAAACCATGACGATAATATACAAAGCTTGTAGGCCTATATAAAACCCCGAAAGCGACAATACTAAACGAAGCGCTACATTTCGCTCATAGCTAAATCCCGTTTTTCTTCTTATTTTACTTAAATACATACTCATAGCTAATTATTTAATTGGTCTAACGCTTTTAATAAGATATCACATGCCTCCTCAATAGTTTCGTTGCTTATGGTGAGTGGCGGCACAATACGAATACAATGAGGTGCAAACAAAAACCAGTCGGTGAAAAGCCCTTTGCCGGTACTACCCTCATTATTGTGTTGTAGACAGCAAAAATCGATTATTTTTTTTACATCATCGTAAGTTCTTAACGAAACGGCGAGCATGAGGCCTTTTCCGCTAACGCTTTCTATTTTAGGATGCACTAATAGTTTTCTAAACAAGGCTTCTTTGGCAGAAACTTGGCTGATAATATTTTCTTCTAAAAGCACCTCTAAAGCAGCTAAGCCGGCGGCACACACTACAGGGTGCCCTCCAAACGTGGTCATGTGGCCGAGTATTGGCTCGATACTTAAACTATCCATAATGCGCTTGGGTGCAATAAATGCGCCTATTGGCATACCACCACCGAGGGCTTTGCCCGATAGCAGTATGTCGGGCACTACATCAAAGTGTTGAAATGCCCACATAGTTCCCGTTCTGCCCATTCCCGACTGGATTTCGTCAAATACAAGTAGCACTTCGTTTTCGGTACAAACGCGCCTAAGCTGCTTCAACCAAGCTGCATCGGGCACGAGGCAGCCAGCTTCTGCTTGAATTACTTCTACTATTACGGCAGCGGTGCGGGTAGAGATTTGATTCAAATCGGGCAAGCTATTGTGCTGTATGTGCTTAATGTCGGGCAGAAGCGGTCTGAATTTAATTTTATAATCTTCTTCACCAAAAAGACTCATGGCCCCCTGGGTGGAGCCATGATAGGATTGATGACATGCTATTATTTCTGTCCTACCGGTATATCTTTTTGCTAGTTTCATCGCGCCCTCTACAGCTTCTGCGCCAGAGTTGGTAAAATATACGTTATCTAAAGACGCGGGTAGTGTTGCAAGTAATTGTTGGGCAAAATTTAGTTGAGGCGACAGTATGGCCTCGCCATAGACCATTACATGTAGGTATTTAGCGGCTTGATCTTGAATGGCTTTTATTACCTTTGGGTGTCCGTGCCCTAATGCAGCAACACTAATGCCCCCAATCAAGTCGATATAAGTATTGCCGTAATTATCCGTCAGGTAGCAATCTTTGGCATTCGTTATAGGCAAGCCCATGGGTTCGGGAGATGTTTGTGCCAAATATTTTTTAAAAAATTGTCTTTCCATTTAAATTTTATTCTAAAAATTTTATTATTTTTATATATTGCTTAAAAAATGGTTAATTATTGTTTATTTTGCTGCGGCTTACGTTTAGGTAGTAATTAGACTCAAAACTACTGAGCATCAATTTGCAAGCGTAAATCAATAGTAGCAAAAATAGATATTAAGACAGAAAATAATTGTATTCATGCAAAAGAGATTTTTACAGAAGTGTAGTTTATTAGGAGTTTCGGCTCTTTTAATGTTGACATTAGGTTGCCGAAAAGAGCCTATTTCCGGCATTGACAATGGAAGCGTTATTAAAACTCCTTATAGCCTTTATGCAGGCAATACGTCGGGTAAAATAATACAAAGTAACGATGGCGAAACCTTTCGATTTGTATTTCCCTCGGACGGATATGGCCCTACGCATATCGTAACAGCAAACAACAATTTGTTGATGCTAAAAGACAATTTGCACATGAGTAGAAATCAGGGCAAAAGCTTTAACCCTGTTCATACTAACGTTAGAAAGTTTGGTTGGCAAAGTATGCTTTATTATCATGCGCCATTTAAACGACTGTATGTTACCTCCAACAACGGTAGAGGGATAGACTATAGTGAAGATTTTGGCGAGACCTTTCAAGAAGATATTTTTGAGCCCAATCTACCAAGCTTGTTTGAAATTGGAAGTTTTGCAGGACTTGAAAACGGAATGTTGTACGCCTACTCTAACGTGAGCAACGTTGTTTTTTTCCAAGCGGCACCCAATTTAAACTGGACGCCTATGCCTTCGGTAGCAGCATACCCTACTTTGGGCTCCGAATACTACCTTATCAGTACAGCAAATACACTTTACTTAATAGACTATATGGGTAAAGGTGGTGTATGGATAAGCACAGACGGCGCATCTACATGGACTAGAATTTTCAACAATTTGATACTTCCTAGCGATGTAAAATATACAGGAGCTGTTGCGCCATTAGGCAACAATGTGGTAGTAGTGGCTACGGAAACAGAAGGTATTTACAGATCGGACGAATCGGGTTTGTTTCAAACAACTACCGGCTTGCCAAGAGGCACTAAAGTGCGCAACCTGACTAAAAAAATAAACATTTACAAAAACGACCAAGCGAAAATCTTCATTTATGCTGCTACAGACAGAGGCATATACAGAAGTGAGGATCATGGTAAGACATGGTTTTTGTCGGGTGGTGAGGACAATATTGATGATTATTCTGTTGTAAATTAAACTTCGACTAATCATATTTGTCAAAATATATATTAAGGAAAAAATCTCAATGATTATGAAAACAAAAAACATTTTAATGATTGCGGCAATAGGTGCTATTTCTTGCACTTTTGTAAATGAAGCAAGCGCACAGTCTGTAGGCAATAGGAAATCAGAGCCTATGGTAATGGTAGCTCCACAAACAGATGTTGCTACGCCATCTCAAGCTGCTAAGACACAAATAAATGGCTTGCTCGAAATGGTAAAAGAATCAAACGACAATATGGATGCTTTTACTGCTAAAGCTATTTCATATATCAAAACAGATATCAGTGCAGCACAAAGCGGTACAGATATGGCAAACGATACAGAAGCTAAGAAAGTGACAGCTAAAAAGACGTTATTGTCTAAAGCTGAAACAATATCTAAAAATGCTAAAGCCAATCCTAAGGCTTCAAAAACAGAATTAATAAAAGTATTAGAAGCGTATTTAGCTACCTTTTAATATCGCAATTAGTGGTATTTTCTCATTAATAAAAGATGCAATGACTACAAGCGCCATTGCATCTTTTTTATTATTACAATCGGGTCGGCAGCTTTGTGAGGGAGCAAAAAAGAAAGCACAACCTTTCTATTTTGAATCAACATAAATCAAAGCAAATTTCATTACGCTAAATAAGTGAAACAAAGCGAATAACATTTGCTTTGACGACAAAAAAGTGCAGCACTTGAACTTTGACATTACGACGCTCTTTTGCCAAATTGATTGTTGTATGCAGGCAGTGTTTATTTTTTCTTATCAGTATCTTGAAATGTCAAAATAATTGTTACAGCTGACAAAATTATTAATAGCAAAAAAATTTGTCAGTATTTTATCATGTTTTTTGGTTTGGCAAAAAATTTGTAGAAATTTTTATTGTTGCAAGAAACTCAAGAGTCCTTTATGATATGGCAGGAATAGAATAAATTTATTTAATATAATAACACCCAATTTGAAATTCACATTGGGTGTTATTATCAAATAATTTGTATTTATGATAATCAGGAAAAGCCAGTTGAAAAAAATAGTTGAAATAATATTGAACTGTGTATTTGCAATTTCACTATTGACATTTGCAGTAATTGATATACCTGTGTCAATCAAGATACCTATTATAATATTGCAGTTGTTTACGATTGGATTTCTTTTGGATAGCTGCCTCAGGCTAAATGTAGTAATTAGAAAAATAGGCAATGTAATTATCCTAAACGGATATAATGGTAGCTTTTATTTCTCCTTGTCAGACATTTCTTCTGTTCAGTATCAATACACGTATTGGGGTAGAATATTTGATTTCCAAATATTAATAATAACCAGTTTTGGTGGTAAAACAACAAAAATATTTCTGCCTTTATCACATAACTATAAAAATACAGTAAAGTATATTTTAGAAAAAAATTAAAATTAAAAATTACAAATCACTACATTAGATTTTGTTTACACCTAATGGTTTGATCATAAAATTAACTGCTAATAATACATACTATGGTAATAATAAGAAGCTTTGACCCCAATGGCTGGATATTTCCTATGGTCATAAAAGCAGATGATAAAGTGGTGGATAAACTCTCGTTTTTTCGTTCAGAATCTGTCATTAAAGAGCAGATATAGGAATTAAGCATCAAAACAGGATGCTGGCACAATACAAAAGTTGCATTAAAGGATTTTAATCGAGTGCTGATAGTGAAGCCTCCGTTTACAGTAGTTTTCCTTTTTGCACTCTCAATTCCTTCTTTGTTTCTTAATTTAATAGTCGGGCAAACTAATGACCTTATTTTTTATGGGACATTGATAGCACCTTGCTTATACTTGTTGGTTATTTTGTATTATTTTCTGTTTAGGAAAGGTAACTATTATAATATTCTGCCTGTATAAGAAAGTAGGATTGTTTATGATTGAATAAAACCCCTAATGCTAATTTGGTATTGGGGGTTTTTATAGAAAGAAATGTGCCATAATGAGCGTGAGCCTGTTGATATTGTTCATAAACTAAATTTTTGTTCATACGCTTGCTTAAGGATTTCATACAACTATCTTATACCTTCAACGCTTCCCTTAAGCCGCTATTACATAAAGCCGCTTGTGCAATCGAGGTTTATTTAGTAGTATAATGGACTACCGAGAATTGGTTTCCAAAGGGTAAAATTGCTTTTTCCAAAATAGAAAAATAGGCTGGCCCTAAGTGCACGTATTCTTGCATAAATGTATAATTTCGTTCCTGCAAAGTCCCATTGGGGAAGAGATGGTTCTTTAGTCGGTAAATTCTATCTATCTCTATTTTTAAATTTCTCTTTTCTGCCTTGTAGAGTTTCTTTTCAATAATTCCTAGCTGGTATTGCATTTTCTTCAAAGCTGCACCAATGGAGGTCTCCAAGTTTTTATCAATTGCTTTGGCTTTATCCTTTATTTGCATAAGGGCTGTCTCTATCTGTTGGCTTTCTGCGGCTAACATCCAATCGTTGGTAGATACGGCATGCACACGCTGCTTTACTAAACGCTCGGTAGGCAAAAACACCTCGGCTGTAGCATAACCCAATTGGCGCATGAGTTGCGTATCTGCACTGTTTATAAATTGTATGCTTTGTCGTAAAATAATGGCTGGATAAAACACCTTATAGGCATCAAATACCGACTTGAGTTGCAGCCAGTACGCCACTTCTGCACCGCCACCTATAAAGGCGACATTGGGCAATATTGTTTCTTGGTATAAACCGCGCAAAATCACATTAGGGCTGAACCGCTCTGGGTGTTGTAGCATTTCTGCTTGTATTTCCGCTTCCGAAAAGCTTATGTCGCTGCCTACAATTACGTAGCGGTTTTCTTTTTGTTCTATTCTAAGCCTTAAATCATTTTTCAAATAAAAAAAATTAATAGGCCTTGCAAATGCTTGGGTTTTATACCCAGCGTCGGTAAGTGCTGTGTCTTGCTGTAGCAGTCCATATGCTTTAGGCGCAAGCACTTCTTGTTGGATAATCGGTAAGAATTGTTGTTTAAGAAGCGCGTCGTCGGGATTCAAGGCAATAAGGCCTAGCGCTCCAAACAAGCTGTGTACCAAAAACTGTGTAGCTTCTGCTATTGTATTGTGCTGCAGATAGGATGTGCTTAGTAACTCTTGCAGCATATCGGTATATGCCGATGGAGGCCCTAACACCTTAAAAAAATCTTGAAGCAGCGGCTTTAAACTCTCGGTATTCATTCTTCCTACAGCGCCAGCCTGTTGGTTGTTCCATCTAAAGGCATGCTCGTTAAATCTAAAAAAACCCAACTCATCCAAATCGTCATCCTCAGAGCCTATGTAGAAAATAGGCACAAAGTTGTACTGAGGAAAATGCTGCTTCAGGTGCTTACACAATACCACAGTGTGCATTATTTTATAAATAAAATACGCATAGCCTGTAGCTAAATTGGGCTGGTGAGCTGTACAGACGGTATAAGTGTTATCATCGGCCAATAATGCTATCTGCGCATTTGTAGTATCCGAGCTGGGCAAACTTTGGTATTGCTTTTGAATCACACTTACTAGTGCCTCTCGGTTTACGGGAAATTGCTTTCTTTGGTCGAGTGCTTTTCTTATGCCCTCTAAATCTGGAGAAAAGTTATATAAAGATTGTAGCTGTGGCTCATTGGCTAAATAATCGATAACCAACTTTGAAAAGAAGCCTGTTTGCGTCAATGGTATATGTGCGATTTCTGGTGGTGGCAATGCTTGCATTTCCTTGTTTTGTATATGGTAACTCAACAAAAATACATAAAAAACATGGTAGTGCTCAAGGCGTGATGTCGCTAATGTAAAAAAGGTAAGTGACTATAAATATCACTTACCTTTCGAGGTGGTGGAAGCACACGGATTCGAACCGCGGACCCTCTGCTTGTAAGGCAGATGCTCTG
>CAYSCJ010000057.1:0-16522 GCA_964429515.1 uncultured Taibaiella sp. | reverse complement strand
TACAAAAAGAAATTGAAGACGATTGCGGAGTTGCATTTACAGGCAGAATAAAAAATAAGCAGTCAAGAACAGCTATTAAGTATCGCAAAGGTTTTGAAGCCGACCCAAAATTCTTGGAGATATGGGAAAAACTGAAAAAGAAAACCACTTACCGAGTGGATTATAAAACAGATGTTTTGATTGAAAAGGCAGCAGAGGCAATAAAGAATATTGAACAAATCAAACCACCTTCCATTCGTTCCACAAAGATTGGAATTACAATGACTGACGAAGGCGTAGGAACAAATTATGTAGGTGAAAAAGTGGAATCTTATGGGGGTTACCCTTGGAAAATTCCTGATGTTTTGGGCTACATTCAAAGCAAAACAGAATTAACTCGCTCCACCATTGAAGAAATATTAAGTAAATCAGGAAGAATTGAGGACATCATTATTAATCCTCAATTGTTTTTAGACTTGGCTACAACAGCTATCAAACGGACTTTGTATGATTTAATGATTGACGGAATCAGGTATCAAAAAATCGGTGGCTCCGAATATGAAATGGCATTATTTGAAGCCCAGGAATTGGAAGTTTATTTGAACGACTTTTCATTTAAAGTTTCAGACCCTTCAAAAACTATTTATGATGAATTTGTTCCGTTAGATTCGGGAGTTGAAAGCAAGTTTGCACAAGATTGTGAGACCAGTGAACAAATAAAATTCTATTTCAAATTGCCGAATTGGTTTAAAATCCCAACACCAATAGGAAACTACAATCCTGATTGGGCATTGGTATTTGAAGACGACAAGAAAATATATTTTGTAGCCGAAACCAAAGACACAGGAACGCCAATTGTCGATATTAAAAAACTAAGTCCAGATGAGCAAATGAAAATCAAATGCGGTAAGGCTCATTTCAATGAGTTTGACGACTTGGAATATAAAGTAGTAAACAAGGTTGGGCAGTTAATAGAATAATAGTTGTATCGTTAACCATATCATCAACCTTTTCATTTTTTTGCCGGACAAGTTACTGATTTTACTGCTCAGCAAGGTATTGAAATGATTGTTGCAAAGGTGTTACGTAAAAAAAATAGCTATGCTAACGAATTTTCTAGAACTTATTGCAAAACCATTGAGGAATTTGAAGATAAATACGCTGCAATAAAAGCCGGAAACAAATTTTTCTGCTTTTCGAAACCTGTAATTTCGAAGCCATTTTATATTACTTGTAGCAATAAATAAAAATGCAAAATTTTAAGTTTTCCATAGCGGAATCAAAAGTTGCCGCATCGACTTACCAGAAAAACAATAGAGGCTGACCATAATTATGATCAGCCTCTTTTAAATATGCTTATAAAGTGTGGGATATGCTCTTGGAGTAAGCCTCCACTAGAAAGCATTAATTAATATCGGTATTACCTAAAGTACCTAAGTTTCTATCTGCATCTCTCGCCGCTTGCGAAAACGGATATTCTGTTCTAATTTGTTTGTAAATTACTATCGCTTCTTCAGCTTTATTATTTACTTCGTAAGCCTTAGCAGCACGGTATAAGTACATCGGTGCAATCACATCATCTTTACTTTCTGCGGCTTTTTTGTAATAACCTACACCTTTATTCAAATCTCCCTTTTCCATAAAAGCATCACCTAGGCTACCAAAAACGGAATAAGCAACAGGTGTTTTTTTACCATCAAATTGCTCTAAATATTTAATAGCGTTATCAAAATCACCCATTCTCAAGTAGGCCATACCTGCATACATTTTTGCTATATTGCCAGATGGCGTGCCGCCATACTTGTTGATGATGGTTAATACACCTTGGTTTTGACCATCGCCATTCAAAACATAGTTAAGCGAATCCATCTCAAACCAATGCTCGGGATAGAATAGCGCAGCAGCAGCTTTTTCTTGATCTGGCTTTTGGAAAAACTCTTGATAGCCAAAATAGCCAGCAATTAAAATCACTATTGCTAAAATGCTTCCAATAAGCGTCTTAAGAGGTTTGCTTAAATTACTCTGAGAATTGTTAGTCGTGTTTGGAACTTCTGTTGACATTTTCGATTTCTAATTAAGTCGGCAAATTTAACGATAATTTTTAATAAATTCAATAGCGAAGCGGGAATAATAATTAAATTTACCATAAAAAATGGCTTTGCAAAATAAACTAAATGTTTTTTGCGTTAGTAAGACGCTTTGTGATATTCCATATTTTTAATTACCTTTGCTCTCCTTATGTATATTAAACATATTTTAGTGGTGTTTTCGTTGCTGTTTCTAGCCTCTTGCAGTCCGTACGACAAGGTACTGAAGAGTAGGGATTATGCCTTTAAGTTACAGAAAGCCCACGAGTATTTTGAGCAGGGCAAATGGATGAGAGCAGGAGAATTGTATACGCAATTACTACCTGTGTATAAGGCTACAAAAGAGTATGAAGATATTTACTACAAATACGCTTATACGAAATACAATGCTAAAGATTATTTAGGGGCATCGTATCATTTTAAAAATTTTACAGAATTTTTTCCTAGTAGTACAAAAGCAGATGAGTGTATGTTTATGCATGGCGTGGCTTTGTACAAAGACTCTCCGAGGCCAAGTTTAGACCCTACGAGCACCTACAAGGCAAGAGACGTATTGGTTACTTTCGTAAATACGCATCCTGGTTCAAAATACACAGTGGAAGCTTTAAAATACATTCAAGAGTGTACCGAGAAATTGGAGACCAAGAACTTTAATGCAGCGCTCTTATATTTCAATATGGGTCAGTACAATGCTGCGAGTATTGCTTTTCAGCAATTGATGGAGACATTTGTGGAGTCTAAGCAATCAGATTTCTACAGTTATATGAAATTCAAATCGTATTATTTATATGCAACCAAAAGCTATACTAACAAGCAGGAACTACGCTTTGTAGATGCCATTGGTTACTATAATGATTTTAAAAATTTTTACCCCAATTCCATTCATTTACCGGAAGCAGATAAGCTATATGCATCTGCAAATAAAGAACTAAAACAATTAAGAAATGAGCATAAATAGAAAATTAGTGGCTTCATTAAACCCATTAATCGAAACCCGTGACGTAGCTGCTATCAAAGCAGTAACTGGCAATATCTATGAGTCTATAGTTGTTATGTCCAAAAGGGCCAGCAAAATCAACATCACTTTAAAGGAAGAACTTCATAGAAAGTTGGAAGACTTTGCAAGCCACAACGACACTATGGAAGAAGTGCATGAAAACAAAGAGCAAATAGAAATTTCTAGATTTTACGAAAGAATGGCCAATCCTGCTATTCAGTCTATTGGCGAACTTATGAATGACAAGATCTATTTTCGTGCGAAAGACGAAATATAGTTTCATGTAATTATTGGCTATAATTACATCTCATAAAACATCAAAAAAAGAGAAAATATGCTACTTCAAGGGAAGAAAATTTTACTTGGTATTAGTGGCAGTATAGCCGCATACAAAACTCCAGAATTAGTAAGACAACTTATTAAAAAAGGAGCCGAGGTAAAAGTAATTCTAACAGATGGTGGCGCACAATTCGTAACACCTCTTGCTTTGTCTACTGTGGCAAAACAAGAGGTGTTTTTGGGCTTAGCAAACGACAACCAGCAATGGCACAATCACGTAGCATTAGGACTTTGGGCAGACATCTTCATAATAGCACCTGCTAGCGCTAATACGATAGCCAAGATGGCGCAAGGCATTTGCGATAATATGCTTTTGGCTACTTACTTGTCGTCTAAATGTACCGTAATGTTTGCCCCCGCAATGGATTTGGATATGTGGGCACACCCCGCTACACAACGCAATATACAAACCTTGCTGCAAGATGGCCTACGCATGATACCACCTGAAAATGGTGAACTAGCAAGCGGTTTGGTAGGTACCGGCAGAATGGCCGCGCCAGAAAACATTGTTTCGATACTTGAGCATTATTGCTACCACCATATGGCAAACAACAATCGACCGAAGGCCTTGGTAAGTGCCGGCCCCACCTACGAAGCCATAGACCCTGTGCGTTTTATAGGCAATCATTCTACAGGCAAAATGGGTATAGCCTTGGCAGAAGCCTTAGCAGATGCGGGCTACAATGTAAGCTTGGTGTTAGGCCCAACCACGTGTGCAACTAAGCATCCCGGCGTCAATACCATACCTGTCACAGACGCTGCTTCTATGTACGATGCATGTATGAATTTATTTCCCAATACAGAAATAGCCATAATGGCCGCCGCAGTGGCCGACTTTAGACCCGAAAACAAGGCGTCCCAAAAAATAAAAAAGGGTGAAGACGATACCCTCACCCTAAAGCTTACAAAAACAAATGATATACTGGCATCTTTAGGAAAAATAAAGACCAACACACAAAAACTAGTAGGTTTTGCGTTAGAAACAAATAATGAAATAGCCCATGCACAAGCCAAGCTTGTAAGAAAAAATGCAGATTATATTGTATTGAATTCACTAAATGAAGCCGGTGCTGGTTTTGGAGGCGACACCAATAAGGTGTATATTTTAGAACGTGACAAAGAAAGTATAAAGGAATTGCCTTTGCAATCGAAACAAGATACCGCAAAAGCAATTGTATCCTACATTTTAAAATAGAGGAATTATGAAATATTGCTTAGCCACTATCTTAGGGTTATTGCTTGGAGCTATAACGAGTGTAGCCCAAGAATTAAACGCGAAGGTGACTGTCACCCATAGAGATATACAGAATGTGGATGCAAAAGTATTTAAATCGCTAGAGAAAAGCCTAAATGAGTTTATTAATAACAAAAAATGGACGACCGATGTATTTAAGAACAACGAAAAAATAGAATGCTCTTTTTTACTGAATCTTACAAGCAAGGTAGAAGAAAACGTCTATAAAGGCTCCTTAAACATCAGTGCAATTAGGCCTGTTTTTGGCACCAATTACAGTACATCCATCTTCAATTTCAGAGAAGCAGAAGAGTCATTTGTATTTAGATTTGAAGAAAGCCAAAACTTGTTATTTGATGAAAACAGAGTAGCAGGCAGCGATGCTTTGGCCTCTAATCTTACTGCCATAATAGCCTTTTATGCGTATATGATTTTGGGGTATGATTACGACTCATTTGCACCACTTGGAGGCACAGAATGGTTTAAAAAAGCCAACCAAATAGTAATGAACGCTCCCGAAGAAGGCAAAATAGTAGGCTGGAAAGCTAGCGAACGAAACACCTCCAATCGCTACTGGATGTCTGAGCAAGCATTGAATCCAAGATATGAAATCGTAAGAGAAGCATGGTATGAATTTCATAGAAAAGGATTGGATGAAATGGTAAGTAAACCAGAGGAAGGATTGTCTACCGTGATGAAAATATTAAAACCCATAGATGACCTCAATAAATCACTGCAAAACCCAGTAATCATTAAATTATTTTTCTTAGCCAAGCAAGTAGAATATCAAAACCTCCTTTCTCAAATGCCAGCCGATAAGCGCAAGGAATACGTAGAGATGTTGGCACGAATAGATATTCCAAACGCGGCAAAATATAGAAGCGTAAAATAGCCCTTACTTGAATGAAAAAAACAGCATTGTTTGTAGGCCTAGTACTTATGCTTAGCTGTAAACAAACCGAAACCCCTCCTATTCCACTTCCTAAAATGAGCGACATCCTTACGGATATTCACGTGGCAGAATACTATAGCCAAGGCTTAGGAGATGATAGCATTAAAAGATTTAAGAAGAATTTTGATAGTTTAGCATATTTTTACCAAAGCATACTCCAGCATCATCAAGTGAGTTATAGCAGCTTTGATAGCGCTATCGTTTGGCTTACAGAACGCCCCTTGATAATGGATAGCGTTTATATTTTAGTAGCCGCCAATTTGGAGCAATTGAGAAATGAATATGACACCAAAACGAGCGACTTAAAACAAGTGCCTCCAAAAGGCACAGACAGCTCCGAAAACAAGGCAGCGCCAACACAATAATGACCAGAAAAATTATGAGTAATCTGATGATCAAAAAATTTATAAGACCTACCACCCAAGGCATATTTGCCCTCTTTATATTGGCTACATTTGCCGTTTCGTGCAGACCCGAAGTTACCATTCCCAAACCGAGAGGATATTTCAAGCTTGAGTTGCCTACCCAACACACCTATCAGAAGTTTGATGATGCTAATTTTCCTTTTAAGTTTGAGTATCCCACCTACGCAAGGGTATCGCAAGACACCAACTTGGTGCTGATGGAAAATGCACCTTATTGGCTTAATATTGACTTCTTAGACTATAATGCTACTATCTATTTGAGCTATAAAAAAATCAGTGAGGAAGAGCCCCTATCTAAGTTAATAGACGATTCGTATAGGCTGTCGTACAAGCACGATAAACGAGCAGATTATATACGTACCGGAGAGTTTGTAACCCCGCACCAATTACACGGTGTTAATTATACCGTAGGCGGTAATGCGGCATCTGCGCACCAGTTTTACTTTACAGATTCGGTACAGCACTTTGTAAGAGGGGCTTTGTATTTTGAGGTAGCGCCCAATGCCGACTCGCTTCAGCCTGCGATAGAATTTTTAAATGAAGATATGAAGCATTTAGTGTCAACTTTTCAATTTTACTAAGTACTTTTGCGTTTTCTCCTCATAGTTCAATGGATAGAATAGAAGTTTCCTAAACTTTTGATATAGGTTCGATTCCTATTGAGGAGACATTTTTTTGTAAAGCTCATTAAAGAAACACAAAATGTTTTCATAAAAGTGGGCCTCAAAGCAAGCAAAAGACGCTTCTTGATTTTGGAGGATTTTAAAAAACAGGAAGCATATCTAGTGGAGTTTTACTATATTCGTTTTGTGTAAAAAAGCAAACTTCCTGAATGTCTACTAAAGAAAAAATTCAGTACAATCGAAAGAACGACCTAAAAGATAGCAATTATATTATCAGGCTTGCGGCTATCTTTTTGTTCGTAATACTTGTAGTGTATACATTACAAGCACTACAGGCTGTGATTGTGCCCCTCATCTTCTCTATCTTGATAGCGATATCCTTATTTCCGCTTGCCACATTTTTCGAAAAAAGATTGCGCTTTGGGAAGGCTGTAGCGGCCATTGTATCTGTTTTTGTCGCCATTGGTATCCTTTCGGGTATCTTATGGTTTATCGTCCACCAAACCATTACTATTTCTAAAGATGCTGTAGCTATTCAAGAGAAGATTTTTGCAGGACTGGAGCAATTACGTATGTGGATGGAAGATAGCTTTGGCTTGCGCCAATCGGATATTGAAACGAGGCTACGAGAAGAAGCTAATAAGGTGTTTGGCAATGCCGGCAATTTAATAACAAAATCATTAGGCTCTATCAGCAATACCCTTACCGGTGTAGTCATGGTGCCACTTTATACCTTCTTCTTGTTGTATTATAGAGACTTTTTTAAAGAGTTTTTCTTTCGTGCTTTTAAAAATACAAGTAACGAAAAAGTGAATTTGATTTTGAATAAAATTTACGATGTTGTACAAAGTTATTTGGTAGGTCTCATCACGGTGATGGGCATAGTGGCGGTATTAAATACAGGAGGCTTAATGCTTTTGGGTGTAGATTATGCTTGGTTTTTTGGTACGCTAGCATCCTTATTAATGTTATTGCCGTATATTGGCATTGCTATAGGCTCTATACTACCGGCTGTGTTTGCTTTAGCTACTAAAGACTCTGCTTGGTATGCAATAGGCGTCGTAGGTTGGTTTCAAGTGGTTCAGTTTCTAGAAGCCAATATCATTACCCCTAATATAACAGGAAGTAAAGTAAGTATTAACCCTTTAATGTCTATACTCGCGATCATCTTGGGAGGCATGCTCTTTGGTTTTACAGGATTAATTATAGCCCTGCCATTTATTGCCACCTTAAAAGTGCTATTAGATGCCAATGAAGAGACTGAAGCCTTTGGTTTTGTAATTGGAGAGCCCGAAAAGCAATTCTTAAAACAACGCTACCGTATGTCTTTGCTTGAAAAATGGGGCATTATCCCCAAAAGGGAAACCACCTATCATTCGGAAATAACTACAGACATTACGCACCCTGATGCCTATTACATGGAAGGCACTGCCACAGTCTTGGACGACGTGGATGATGCAAAAAATACAGAAGAAACATCTGAAGAAGAAGCTAAAGAGGAAACATCTGAAGAAGAAACGCCCAAATAACAAGGCACTTCGCCTAAGGGCGTGTAGTTAATTAATCAAAGAAATGGCTGGGTATTCTTGGGCTACCGCCCCTAGCTGCGCTGCGGTTTTTTAGATTGTAAGATGGCATTGGTGATAGCAATATACACATCCGTGTCCATACCCATGTTCTGAAGTAGGTCGACATGCTTATTTATGGTATTATAATCTCCCCTTATCGCGGGTCCGGTTTGTCTTTCTGAAAAATTCAATTGCTTAGTTTGCGCTAAACTTTGCTGAATAATAGGAAGCAAAATATTGAAATCTATTTTCTGAATTTCACAAATACGCTCTGCCATCGACAATAAATAATTGGTAAAATTGTTTACCAATACAGCATTGAGGTGCAGGTAAGTTCGTGCTTCATCATTTAGTTGATGGATATTATCTGAAATGGCAAATGCGATTCTTTCGATGATAGACATTAAAAAGCCATCAGTAGCATCTATGATTAATGGGATATTTCTGCTTAGAGGAAGAGCATTTTTATTTACAGAATACAAGGGCCATATCACCCCTCTTTTTTCGCTTAAAGCACTAAATACTTGCAGCGAATTGCTTCCGGAGCAGTGTATAATGATTTTGTTTTTAAGCGGAATACAGTTTTGAATACTTTGAAACGCATCGTCTTTTAGCGCTATGATAAAAACATCTATGCTTGCATCTAAGGCAGCTAGATTATCAATAGGCTGTGCTGCTACTTGGCTTGCTAAAATTGCAGCATTGACTAACTGTGGGCTGTATACCTGATGTATATGCCATCCTATTTGGTGTAATGCCAAGCCAAAATACGTGGCTACATTTCCGCTACCTATAATACCAATCTTCATATTGGATTAGTTACTTTTTTTTGTGTTGTGTATAATAAGTAGCCATATCGTTACGTACCTCTTCTTTCAAAATGTCTTTCTGTCTCAAACTATAGCCGTTTGTTTCGTATTTCTTTATAAAATGAAAATGAATAACATGAGGCCAAGCCCAAAATCTTGGTTTTCCGGGAAGTATATTTTTGGTATTAAATATCAATCCAGCTATGATGGGCTTATGTGCGCGTATCGCATTGATAAAGGCACCATCAAAAAAAGGCAGTAAGGGCTCTGTGGTTTTATTTCTAGTACCTTCGGGATAAAGCGTAAGATGCAGTTTTTGTTCTTTCAATGTTTTTTGCATTTCTACAAAACTCTGCTGCCTGCTGTTTTCATTTTTTCTATCTACCAAAATGGCTCCAGCTCTATATATGAGACCAAATATGGGTATTCTTGACATTTCAATTTTTGCAAGCGTCTTGTTGGGGCCAGGCACCCAGGGCATCGACACTGGGATGTCTACAAACGAATTGTGATTAATCACCACGACATAATTTTTGTTTTTCTCAAAAAGCGCTGCACCTTTTCTTTTTACGCGAATAAAGACTAAAAAAAGAAATATTTCCATCCAAAAACGGTAGATAGGATGTATGATTTTGGCACGGCGCGGCTCCTTAAAAAGAAGCGCTATACTCGTTGGTATCAATGCTATTAATAGCATTGTTATCAAGAATAATAGCATTCCGTAAAAAAAATAAATATGCCCTAAAATTCGTTTCGCCCAATTCATAAAATGCAAAGATACTAAAGCCCGTAATTTTTTGGAGGAAATAGTAGCGTATTTCTAAAAGTATACAGGCTTTTAAATAGGTATTGGATAGATGTTTTTTGCTTTCGGCCGTATGCTTTAGCAGTCGGCACACAGACGCCTACAGTATTATAATCTTGATGTTTGAATGCGCAGTATTTTTCTATTAGCTTTTTGAATTTTCATTTTTTCTGGCACAACAGACAGTATATCTTCCATAAGTTTTTCTAGAATATACTTTCTTACAAAATGGGTATTGGTAATCATAGATATTTCACGCACAGGTTCTTCATTATCAAAATATCGAATTTGGTCTTGGTGCTCCTCTGTGAAGTCGAGTGTCGAAAACTCAGGAAGGATGGTTGATCCACCTATGGTATCTACCATTTTTCTGAGGGTTTCTACATTGCTGGTTTCGTATGTATAGGGTTTATCTTCACGTTGTTTGGCAATGTGTTCGGAGCATAGGTTTATCACTTGATTCCTTAGGCAGTTACCTTCATTTAGCATCCAAAATCTGTCTAGATTGATATCTTCAACGGTGATGCTTTTTTTGGCAAGTGCGGGTTCGTTTTTACCAAAATAGGCAACTAAGGTTTCGTGAAAAAGAGGAAATTCTTGTATTCCATTATCGTCTAATGGAGTACTTACCAATGCACAATCTAGCTCATCGTCTTTTAGTTTTCTCAAAATGTCTTTAGTTTGCAACTCTTCAATACTCAATTGCAAATCGGGATATTTAGTGCTTAAAACATTAAGTATCGATGGAACGATATAAGGCGCCAAAGTTGGGATAATCGCCATTTTGAATTTTCCGGCTATCTGCCCAGTTTTATCTCTGATAATTTCAGAAATTTTGCCAGCCTCAGCGAGGATTATTTTTGCTTGCTTTACTATTTCCACCCCCACTTCTGTAGTATTAATGGGATGTTTATTCCTATCAAAAATTTTTACATTGAGCTCATCTTCTAGCTTATGTATTTGCATGCTAAGCGTGGGTTGTGTCACAAAACACTTTTCTGCAGCAGCCACAAAGCTTTTATAAGTAGCTACTGCTACTACGTATTCCAATTGCGTTATTGTCATGAATTAGTGTATTTTTTTGATTGAATAATATCAAACAAAGGTAATAAGATTGTAAGTTTGCACAATAATTAATAAAAACAAAGTACAATAATAGCGCATGGCAAGGATTTCTTTGGACGTTTTGAAACAGTTAGAAGGGCAGGTAATCACCCATAGTCCGTCAAATGCGGGCAATTGGCTGGCACCTAAACTATTGAAAGTAGAAGACGCTAAAGCTGTCATGGAAGTAACCGTACGACCAGAGATGTGCAACCCATATGGTAATATCCATGGGGGGATGATGTGCTTAGTGATTGACGAGGCAATTGGTTGGGCTATTATAGCTGCCAATTTGGATTTGCAATACACCAGTGTATCATTGAACACCAATTTTATTTACGCGGCCGCAGAGGGAGAGCGCATCATTGCTACCAGTGAGGTAGTGCGTGCCGGCAAGAAAATATTGTTTGTAGAAGTAAAAGTACATAATGCAGAAGGCAAATTATTAGCGCACGGCATTAGCAATTTGGTGAGCACTTCGATGACGGTAAAATTAAATAATATATAACCCCACAAAGTATTTTAAGTGATTAAAGGAAAGAAAATAGTAGTAGTATTGCCAGCCTATAATGCTAGCCTAACACTAGAAAGAACCTACAAAGAAATAGATTTTTCTATCGTAGATGACGTGGTTTTGGTAGATGATAATAGTAGAGACAACACCTCTGAGGTGGCTGCAACATTGGGCATCAAACACATTATTCGCCACGATAAAAATAGAGGTTATGGCGGCAATCAAAAAAGTTGTTACAAAAAAGCTTTAGAATTGGGTGCCGATATTGTCATCATGTTGCATCCCGATTATCAATACACCCCCCTACTCATTCCTTCCATAAGCCACATGATAGCTGCCGACCTATATCCTGCAGTTTTGGCATCTCGAATTTTGGGAAAGGGTGCTTTAAAAGGTGGTATGCCTATGTACAAATATATTGCCAATAGGTTCTTAACTCTTTTTGAGAACATTTTAATAGGACAAAAACTGAGCGAATACCACTCTGGCTACCGAGCTTTCTCTGCTGAGGTGCTGAGGAGCTTGAATTTAGAAGCCAACAATGATGATTTTATTTTTGATAATGAAATGATTTCTCAAATATTCATGAAGGGATACGAAATTGGTGAGATGACCTGCCCTACTAAATACTTTGAAGAAGCATCTAGTATCAATTTTAAAAGAAGTATGCAATATGGAATAGGTGTTTTGAGAGTGAGCATACAACATCGTTTACACCTTTGGGGAATTGTTAAAAACAAAAGATATAGCTAAATTCAGCCTTTTATCTTTTTCGTAAGCGGCAAGCACAAATGGCGCAAAAGAGGTTTCTTTACTCAAGAAGCCTCTTTTGCTTTTTAGTTCTTCAATTTTAATGGAGTATATTAAGTATTATCTTTGTTTATACTTATATTTGTCGCTAATTCAAAAATAATTTTGTTTCACAGATGAATTTTAAGAAAGTAAATAATCTCAGTGGGTGGTTGGTATTTGCTATAGCATACACTACTTACTTGATGACCATGGAAAGAACTGCAAGCCTTTGGGACTGTGGTGAATTTTTGGCTGCATCCTACAAGCTAGAGGTAGCGCACTCTCCGGGAGCACCATTATTTATGATTTTGGGTAGGCTTTTTGGCATGCTTGCTTCAGACCCCACCGCAGTAGCAATGCTCATTAATTCTATGAGTGCTATCATGAGTGCATTTACCATCTTATTTTTGTTTTGGAGCATTACCCACTTTGCCAGAAAAATTGTAGTTGGTAGCACCTATGAGGGAATAGATACTGCCAATACCATTAAAATAATTGGTGCAGGTTTAGTAGGCGCCTTAGCCTATACCTTCTCCGATACCTTCTGGTTTTCGGCGGTAGAGGCAGAGGTATATGCCACCTCTTCTTTCTTTACAGCTATCGTATTTTGGGCTGCACTTAAATGGGAGGAAGCTGCTAATGAACCCAAAGCTGATAAATGGATTGTTTTAATATTCTATTTAATGGGCCTATCGGTTGGTGTCCATTTATTAAACTTACTTACCATCCCTGCCATAATTATGATATACTACTTTAAGCGTTATAAGCCTACCTTAATGGGTAGTATTATAGCCTTTGTAGTGGGTTGTATAGTTTTGGCTATTGTGCAGTTTGGGGTAATTCAATACTTGCCTATTATCGCTGCAAACTTTGAATTGTTGTTTACTAATTCATTTGGAATGCCTTTCAATACGGGCTTCTTTGTATTTGTTTTTGTACTCATAGGGGTAGTTATAGCATCTTTAATGTATGCCAAACGTAGCAATAAATACCTATTGCATTTAGCTACTTTGTGTTTTGTTTTCACAACGATTGGCTATTCGAGCTATGTTACCGTAGTATTACGTTCTAAGGCAGATGTACCTATCGACATGACAAATCCAGATAATCTGATGTCGTTGATACCCTATTTGCAGCGCGACCAATATGGCTCTCAACCTATTGTTTCTGGACCATACTATAACTCTAAAGTAATAGAAGTAAAGAAAGCAAGAGACACCTATATGCCTACCACTGTAGATGGAAAAGACAAATATGTATTGGTTGATTTTAAACCTGAGTATGTATTTGACAAAAATTATTTCTTTCCAAGAATATGGGGCTTTATGGACGGCAATCATGCCCAGTTTTATCAAAGCTACTTGGGATTGGGCAAGAACGAACAGCCTACAGCCGTAGATAACCTTAAGTTCTTTTTTGGCTACCAAATGAACTGGATGTATTGGCGCTACTTTATGTGGAACTATGCAGGCCGTCAAAATGATATTGCAGGCCAAGGCGAACCCAACCACGGCAACTGGATTTCTGGTATCAAGTTTATCGATAAAATGTTCGGCAAGGGAGATGCTGACTTATTACCAAATTATCTAAAAAACAGCAAGGCCCGAAACGAACTCTTCTTCCTGCCCTTTATTTTAGGACTACTAGGTGTTGTATTTCACTACAAAAAACATAAATACGACTTTATTATTGTAGGCTTATTCTTCTTCTTTACAGGTATAGCCATTCAATTGTACATCAACAATACGCCTTTACAACCAAGAGAGCGAGATTATGCCTACATATCCACCTATGCTTTTGCTATATGGATTGGACTCGGTGTCATCTATCTTGGCAATTTGCTCCAGAAATTTATTAAAAATCCAAATACCTCCGCTACACTAGCCGGCGCTGTCAGCCTAGTAGCAGTGCCCGTCTTAATGGCTTCAGAAGAATGGGACGACCACGACCGTTCCTTGAAAACTATTGCTAGAGACCATGCCAGAAACGTATTAGGTGCCGTAGACTCTAATGCCATCGTTATAACCTATGGCGATAACGATACCTACCCTCTTTGGTATATCCAAGAAGTAGAAGGTTACCGTACAGATGTGCGTGTATTTAATCACAACCTTTTAGGTACCGATTGGCAAAACGAACAAATGTTTAATAAAGTAAATGATGCAGATCCAATTCCTGTAATTTGGGATAGAAATTCTTTCTGGGGTAAAAACCTGTCTCAAGCATTCTTCTACGATCATCCAAGATTAAACAAAAACGCCTATTACGACGCAGAAGAAATCATCAAATACATTAGCAACCCCGCTAATAAATTACCTTCCAACAGAGGTGGTGATGATTCTGTAAACATCATTCCTACCCGCAATATTTCAATTAAGCTGAATAAACAAGCTTATATCGACCATTTCAAACTGAATGCAGAACAAGCAGAAAGAGTGGAAGATGTTATTTACCTGAACTTTGGCGAGCAAAACTCAATTACCAGAGCAGACCTAAGCTTGATGAATATGATAGCAGGATTGGCGAAGGAAGGCATGAAGCGCTCTATTTACACATCAGACAATGTACCCAACCTTGGGCTTGAACGTTACTTTAAACCCGAAGGTACGCTCAATAAATTTGTACCTATGAAGCCCGGCCTACTTGCTCAACAATACGGAATTTTCGACTACAACGATATAGATAAAAACATACAACTGTTTACAGAACATTATCAGTTTGGACATGCTGGCACCGATAAAGTGTACTTCGACGAAAAAAATAGATTGGTATTCATGACCTATAGAAATAAGGCTTCTTTATTGGCAATGTCTCTAATGATAGCCAACAGAAAAGAAGATGCCTTAAAAGTACTGAACGCATACAATGCTAAAGTTTCTCAAACCAGTCTGCCATTTGAAATGACCATGTATGACAAAGGAAGACCTCAAGCTTTCTTCCTTCCTGTAGACATCTACTATCAATGTGGTGATAAAGAATCGGCCAGAAAATATGCGCGTATAGCATTGAAAGCACTGAAAGATGAAATAGCGTATTTTAAAGATTTAGGCTCTTTAGACCCCGAAAGCGCTTATAATATGAAACGAAATTCAGAAATTATCGGTTTTTTAGCGCAATTGGCAGAACAACGTGGTGATATGGAATTGGCACAAGAAGCTAACCAAATAATAGGCGGTAAACCCTCAGTAGCACCTCCTAGTATGCCAACGGCTCCTGCACAGCCAGCACCTGCTGTAGAAGGCCAACCTGCTACTTAATATTAATAGCTAAGCTATGAATATTCACAAACTACGATACCCACACTTTTATGATGTGGAATACCCATACAGAAAGAGCGAACTTAGTTTCGCTCTTTCTGTTTTTATAGCCAAATTACGCTTACAACTTCCACGAAAACACCACTGTTTAGTAAGCAAAGCTCTCCTTACACCTCGTTAAATGCACCGTAGATAAGCTTGCAGACAAGGCACTTATTACGGTACAAAAGGTAATGATTGCCCACAGCTGTATTATTTGCAATTGCAGCAGCATTAATAACTATAAGGACAACCGGAATAGCGAATTTATAAAGCGCAACAGAAACACTATACATACTGAAATAAATACCATTTAGCTGCACAAGCCATAAAAGCTATTGCGATTAGGGAAAAGTTAGCATCAGTGCTTACATTCTTACCAGCTAAATGCCGCGAATCTGAACATGCCCTAGGCTCTTCTACTCTAGTAAGCTTTAATTAGCCCAAACCTCGTTAACAAGTTCGCTCAAACAGTTTTAAATAAAGCTGTATCCAATTTATTTCAGAAATGTTGGTTTTAAATTCAAAAGTTCTTTTGCATCAACAATAATAGAACAACATCGTACACCTATACCATTTGAGCGTCGACTATCCTTTCTTATTTCGGTAGGTTTGAAAAAAAAATAATGCGCTGGGCCGAACCTTAGCGCATACGCTATAATCTCAATTCATGGTGTATTTACAATTCATTTATTATATTTGAAATGAATGCAGCAAATTACAGCACATTGCAGGCATTAAGAATTTAAACATTGTTTGAATAGCACAAAAACCTTTAAACCGTCCCATCAATCATTATCTGTATAAACCCAAGAACTTCATTAATACTGCACAAAGAAAAAGGGTAAATAAGCTTTGTTGCCTATTTACCCTTTTCTTGTATTTTATAAAAGATTGCTATCTTACTAGCGTTACATTGCCCGTTTGGCTGATGGATTTACCCTCGCTGCTTACGGCATCTATTGCCCAAACATATACTCCAAATGGCTGCGCTTCGC
>CAYSCJ010000056.1:0-16922 GCA_964429515.1 uncultured Taibaiella sp. | reverse complement strand
AAGACAGCCAGCAGGTAACAAGCAGTTTGGCAAAAGAGCGGAGCTCTCGGCTAATTGAAACTTTCTGCATATTTATCCGCAAAAACCATTTTCTTTTGCTCTTTTTTGCAATTTAGCAAAAAGAAAAAATGGTTTTGCTCACGTTGGTACAAAGTTGAAAGTTTCGTCTTTCTAATCCGCTCCTTCGCCAAGCTGCCGAACCGATAGATTCTGTTTCTGCTTTATCTTGTAGTGTTTAGTTTGGGTTAGACGGAATTTTCTCTCAAACTATTAATTGGTAGTCTGCACCTAATAGTAAGTAGCCTTGCTAGGATCTTTTTTGAGTCTCAATAGCTTATTAATCAAAGAAAAAATTTTTAGAAATATTTAGTTATATAAATTAAATTTAATTAAGTATTATTGTTATATTTGATATAGCACCTATAAAGCGTACTTGAATCACTAATAAGCTAGATTGTATGATAGTAATCTTTGTCTATTATAAAAAAATAATATAAGTCTTAAATGTATGTACTAAATGCATCATGAAAGATGATTTTAGAGCCTAAAATTGGCTTAACAAGCAGTATTTCATTTTGGCAAAGTTTTTTGCTGCATTGTTTGCGTTAAATATGCTCTTTGGAGTCTAATTTTAATCTGGTAGTGTTTAAGGTTTGCTTTAATTAGGTTTAAATAATAGATTAAACTAATAGTATTAACCTTAAAAAAACAAACTATGCCAGGACCAGCCGTACACTACATTATTGGCCAACTATTAAGTCATTCTAACAAATTATACCATCCTCACGCAAGGCACGACCCTGCTTATTATTTAGACGCCAAGACGAGAGCGATACTCAAGGAATTTCCAGAGTATCTATCAGTCGGAACTTTGGGTCCCGATTTTTTGTTTTTTAATACGAAAGATTGGCCAATGGGTGAGCATTTGCCCGTAAGAATGATGGTAAAAGCAGCCAAAGCATTAGCTACTTTGGAGGATGAAATAGAGAAGAGTTTTCCTATTTTAATAAAAATTCACGAACTTAAGAAGAAGGCAGAAAAAGAAATCCGAGATAGAGCGGATGAAGTTATAGATAACTCGCCAACTTTAAGTGCTATCCGGTTGTTGTTTAAGGATTTAGGTGCTATTATGGAATTAATGGGTGCTATTGTGAACAATGGATTGAAAGATTTTGTCACCTCAAATGTTGATATTTTTGGATTATTGACCCACCCAATACAAGACTGCGACAAAAAGGAAGATTGGTGGTGGTTTGATATTTTACACTATCGCCGAAGTGGGCAATTTGCAAAGTACTTGATAGACCATAGCAGGCACCAGCCGAGCCACATGGCTTATGCTATTGGCTATATGAGTCATTTGACAGCAGATACCGTTGGTCATCCCTACGTGAATACCATTGTAAGAGGCCCTTACCGAAATCATAGCCAGCGACATAAAGTAGTTGAAAATTTCCAAGATGTATCGGCTTATAAACGTTTTAAGGACGTGTTAGGACTGGGAGATGAATTTGTATCGGGCAAGCTATACGAAAAGTTTACTTTTAAAGAAGGAAGAAGATCGGTTCGCACAGGTGAGGTACTTAAAGAAACAGAATCCTTAATTGATGGCCTTACTCCGGGATTTGCTGACATAGGGATGCCGGAAGACCTGGCAGCGCTAATTGCAAAAGCTACAAATGAAGTGTACACAGATAGAGGTACTCATCTTTTTGGAGGTGGTATGAAGGCGGAAGAAGTAGATGCTGCCTACAGGCTTTGGTACGCTTGGTTTAAAAGTACTACCTCAGAAATTGTGCTACCTAAACACCTCCCTGAGTTGCCACCTTTATCGGAAGAGTTGAGGGATACCTGGAATCGCTTTAGAAATAGAGTAAATAGTGCAATAAATGAGTTGGGCAATGCTATAGAAGACTTATTTACCGGCAGCAGAGGGCGTCGTTTTAGTTGGAATAGTATTGTTAATTTTTTCAAGAAAATAGAAAGAATTGTAAAAGCAGCTTTGGCGGTAGCGGCGGCCATGGGCTCTGTAGCAGAGGAAGTTATTATGACGATAAGCTCCCAGGCAGCGCATTTTATACTTGATCAAATATATCAAGCACTTTACACTGCGTATGACTACTTCAGATTGTCGGTGTCGTTAAATGGTTTTGCTTTCCCATTCGAGAGTCACTTAGATGACTATAAAGTAAAGCACATGCTCAACCCAAATTTTATTGATTGTAATAACAACCGCGTAGGTCCGCATTGGGACTATCCAGTACAGAAAGTTAGAGTAAGTGATGGCTTTTTCCGAATAGCGCCCCAGGAAGCCCATTTAATGTATCCTCTAACGGCTCCAGAGTTTAATCAAGTAACTGTTGGCCCTAACTCATATACTCAAAATACACATGATTATTTCATAAATAAACCTTTGGGTTTTAACCAAACCGTATTTGAGAATTTAGGCAACAGCACTTATTTGGCTGCTAATCAAACACTCCTCGAACAAGAAACGCTAGGCAATGCGTTAGAGCTAACATCGAAATACTGGGATAAACTAAATGCAGGGGGCGAATTGCCAGATTTGAATTTGGATGGCGACAGAGGTATAGGGTATCCTAGCTGGGAAATAGACCGTTGTCAACCCCAAATGGGTACATCTGCTGCGCAACCCATCATAGTGTCTTTTAAAAACTGATTAGTTGAACTTCAATCATTTAAGTCATGAAAAAATTATTAGAAACTTTAAATAAAGATATAGGAGAAATTAGTCGCGAAATTGCAAAAAGTGAAATGAACTACAGCGAAAATTTCAAAAAAGAGCATGCAAATATCAAAAAAAACTTTAGAGAAAAAGAGTATAATTTGGGTATGACGCTGTATGAAGGCAAGTCGGAGCTGCTAATACCACATTTTCCAAACGACAAAGGTGCCCTCAACTTGCGTTCTACGCTGCTTAATTCGGTTGGCGTAAATATTCAGCAAAATAACTATACAGTACACCATTTATTGCCTTCCAACAATTATCAGATAGCTTGCACCGTCGTGAATAATGGTGACTTGCCTGTGCCGCTTGCGAACGTAGAATTCTTTATCAGTCCAAAATTCAAGCCTTATAAGTTTGAAATGGAAATTGTTAGCTCCGGGCATTTTTTAGGCACAACCATTAGGGGGAAAATATTAAAAGGAGCTGTAGTGCTACTCGACCATATAAGAATACTTACAGCAGACCATGTTATTCATGCTCGAGTAAATGGTATTATTATCCATCCGTCCAGTGGACCTACCCAAACGAGTCATCATGCCAACGAAGGACAAGATGTAACCTTGTATGTAAGTGTTTCAAAACCTACCCAACAATCGATGATAAGAAAAGGCCAGCGTTTAGTAGATGGTGGCACGCATCCGCCAATAGCACAAAGGGCGTTTAGGTTTAGAATTAAAGATGTATTTAATATTGTAGGTAGGGGCACCGTCGTTACCGGAAAAGTAGAGCAAGGCACACTTAAGGCAGGCGAAAAGGTAAACTTCTTCAAAGGCGATAGTGGCAAAGGCAACATCATGAATATAACGACGGTAAGTTTCGATAGATTGAATACTACCATCAATACTATTATCGCCAATATGGAAGTGGGAATACTCCTTCGTAATTTTAAAGGAACAATTACTAAAGGCAATATTTTAGTGAAGTATACCAGGGAGCCCTTTACAGAAATTATTGAATCAATGCCCGAGCCCGAAAAGGTAAATGAATATGAGTTTTTGGGAAGAAAAACTATTTCTGTTCCTGCAATGGATAGCAGCGTTGTTACCTTACCCTTCAGGACATCAGGTACACAAGATAGAAGTGAATACATTTTTACTTGTAGAGTTTTTGCCACTACACCAGTAGATATGCCCGATGATTTTGATATTTTAAATCCCAAAAAAGAAAGACGCGTTGGTGCCAAGAAGATACCTTGGCAACCATAGAGACGTGCCTGCCCATATCTTTGGTCATCTGCATAGGTCATATCCTTAACCAGCCTCTTTTTATTTAATTAAAAAGAGGTTTTTTTTAACACTCTAGGTACCGATAAGTTAAAGAACTTAAACTTGTAGCGTTTGAGGCGGGTAGTGGAATAAGTGGTAAATTTTTTTGAAAAATTGTATATATTAGCTGTAAAATAAATACTTATTATAGAGTATAGCAGCTTATTAACTTCGGCACATTTTCAACCGCTGCAATAGATAGATTAAAACAGAAAAAGAACACTATGCATAAAAGACCTAAACTACAATTGATTTTATCGCCTTTAGACAATACATTTGAAATTTTTGGTTTGCTGCTATTACTAGCTATGTGGAGCCTAACGCTTTTCCATTATCAGAGTTTACCAGACATTATCTCTACACATTTTAACGCTGCGGGTGAAGCCGACGATTTTGGCAATAAAACGATGATATTTACCCTGCCTTTGATAGCAACGATTCTATTTGTGGGACTAACTTACCTAAACAAATTTCCGCACCTATTCAATTATCCAAGTCACATAACAGAAGAGAATGCATTTATGCAATATACGAATGCTACTAGGTTGATGCGATGTTTGAAAGTGATTATTGTAGTGGTTTTTGGACTTATTACTTACCGAACAATTACTCATGCACAAGGGCAATCTGAAGGTTTAGGAATATGGTTTTCTCCACTTACGCTTGGTTTTATTTATTTGCCAATAGTTTATTATGTGATAAAGGCATTTAAAAAGTCAAAGTAATAAGTTTTGTTTGCTTTAGATAAGATGAAATTTATGGAGCCTTAAAGCATATATTTGATTATGGTGGAAACAACCGCTAAATAACTTTTCAAATGATGACTGCTATTCTAAAGCAAATAGCCCAGGGGCGAATGGCCTTGGGCTATTTATTTTAGATCATATTCAAGTAATTTAGTGTTTTACTTTGGTAATTGAATCGCTAGACATGTTGTAATCTAGCTTTAATATACCCACTTGCTTTAGTGTTGCTTGCTTTTACTCTCTATCACGGTTATTTAAGAACATAAGAATGTAATAAAGTAGCGTAGCTACCGAACTGATTGCTGCCACCACATAAGTTCTCGCGGCCCATTTAAGTGCATCTTTCGCTTTATCTGTTTCCTGCCCTTGGGTAATGCCTTGTGATACCAACCATTTAACGGCTCTATTGCTTGCGTCGTACTCTACAGGTAGGGTGATGATTGTAAATAACGTTGTAATGGCAAATAACACAATACCTATCAACAATATCGTGGGATTGGACGCACCCATAGCAAATCCCAAACCTACCAAAATAAGTATTTGAGAAAATCTGCTTGCAATATTTACCAAGGGTACAATTGCGCTTCTAAACTTCAACATGCTGTAAGCAGTAGCATGTTGTACTGCATGTCCGCACTCGTGTGCCGATACTGCTGCCGCAGCAACGCTTGTGCTATGATAAACGTCATCACTTAAATTGACAGTCTTATTCATAGGATTATAATGGTCGGTAAGCTGGCCGGGAGTAGAAATGACTTTTACGTCATAAATCCCATTATCATGAAGCATTTTTTCTGCAATTTCTTTGCCGCTCATATTCACCCTAAGGCCTATTTGGCTGTATTCTGCAAATTTCTTTTTTAGTTGATTGCTAACGTAAGAGCCAATTAAAAACATAATTCCAGCTATCACGTAATAACCCATTAAACCCATATTGATTCGATTTTTATTAAAAGATTAATGTACATTTTCAAACTAGGTAAGTACAAATACCTTACCATAATATTATTTCGTGCATTTTTACGCCATTATGACAGCCTACAAGCTGATATGCGGTCATTTTTGGGTGTAGACAGAGACAGCGTTCAGGCAGTTATAAAAGCATTTTATTATAAAATAGGTTCCTCGAAATAGGTGATGCCAATATCTTTCAAAAACTGTTTGATTTTGATATTTTTGCTTTCACATAGTTTGTATTTTGTAAAGTCTTTAGAGAAAGAAACGGAGACGCATTCTAGGTCAATTTCAGAAATACCAATGGGTTCGTCTTTATCATTGTAAAATATAAGTGCGTGTCGTGGAGAGAAGCAATTGCCAACTATCTCGTCGCCGCAATTTTCTTTATATAGAATTCCGAAGAGGGTAGTCGTTTGGTCTGCACTTAAGGTTATCCGCTCTTTGATATTCAACTTACTGCTTTTAAATACTTCTTTAAGTTTTTTAGGGTTGTTTAAATTGTCAGTTAGTAATTGCGAAAAAGGCTTATCGGTATCGAAATTGCTTTTGTAAGAGAATACTTCTATTCTACTGGCCTCAGAGAAAGGGAAGATGGATTTTTCTTTTTGGCTTTCAACTTTTTCCTTAAGTGTTTTACGAGTATCACTTTTACAAGCTGCAAACAACATACTGCACACAACGCTTAATGCCAGAATTAGGTGATTAATTTTCATAGGAGAATGCAATTAAGAACTCATAAAAATAACAAAAATATTCTTATCTCACGCATTGTGCAACAACGCATGATATTTATCCAATACCCATTGTAGTTGTCCGGCTTCCGTCATATGGCTATTATCGAGCTCTATAGCATCTTTAGCTTTCACAAGTGGGTCAACAGCTCGAGTAGTATCAATTAAGTCTCTGTGTTTAATATTGGCTCTAACGGCTTCGAGGGTGACATCTGGTTGCTTTGCTTTCAGCTCTAAGTATCGGCGGTGCACTCTTATTTCTTCAGATGCTGTCATGAATATTTTGAGTTTAGCGTCAGGAAACACCACGGTACCTATATCTCTGCCGTCCATAACCACGCCACCATTAGCACCCATGGCCTGTTGTATTTTTACAGCATATTGTCTTACTGCTTTAATACTTGCTACTTCACTTACCAAGTTGGCCACCTCAAGGCCTCTAATCTGAGCGCTCACATCTTCGTTATTGAGGAATACTATGGTGCGTTGTTCTTTGGGTGTTGTTTGTAGGTCGATATTTATGGCACTGAGGGCTTCTAGTATTTTTGTTTCGTTGGTCAAATCTACATGCTGTTTGATAAAATAAAGCGTTATCGCTCTATACATAGCGCCCGAATCTATATACTTGTAATGCAGCTCTTTGGCTAAAGCTTTAGCGAGCGTGCTCTTACCGCATGACGAAAAGCCATCTATAGCAATATTTATTTTTTTATGCACGTGATAATGATGTTTATAATAATCAGTTAACTTATAAGAAAAAACAGTTGCCAGATGAAATGACACAGCAACTGTTTTCTTAGTTTAGCAATTAATATGCTCTATTTTCATTTTTTTCCATATAGTTCATAAAAGCTTTGTTAGCTACCTTGTTTCCACCTGGAGTGGGGTAGTTGCCAGTGAAGTACCAGTCGCCTTTATTATTAGGACACGCGATATGGAGTCCTTCTATGGTTTGGTAAATTATTTTTACTTCACATTCCACCTCTTTTGGATGCAACAGTGCTGCGATTTTCTGGCTTATTTCCTCAACGGTAAAATCTTGGTATACTTCTTTCACAAAGTTTTCATTACTAAGTGTGTTATTCGCTTCGGCGTCTTTACATTTTTTATATGTTTCGTCGAGTACGCTTAGTGTGTTTCTATCTTTATGAAGCGCAATAGCAGCCTGAAACGCAATAAAGTCGCCCATTCTGCTCATATCTATACCGTAGCAATCGGGGTATCTAATTTGCGGCGCCGACGAAACGATAATTATTTTTTTAGGTTGTAGGCGTGCCAGCATTTTTATAATACTTTCTCGAAGCGTAGTACCTCTCACGATAGAATCATCTATAACAACAAGGTTGTCTACTCCATGATTGACGGTACCGTAAGTTATGTCGTATACGTGTTGTACCATTTCGTCTCTGGCAGAGTCTTCTGTGATGAAGGTACGGAGTTTAACGTCCTTAATAGCTACCTTATCAATACGCACTCGTCGGTGAATGAGTTCTCTAATTTCGTCATTCGTCATGGTATCTTTATTCTTCAATATACGGTCTATCTGTATATCTTTCATATAATCTTCCAGACCCTTGATAAGGCCATAAAAAGATATTTCAGCGGTATTGGGAATAAAGGATACTACAGTATGTTTAAGGTCGTTGTCTATTGCCTTTAAAACGCTGCTGGTAAGATTTTTACCAAGTTTGATACGCTCTTTGTAAATATCGGCGTCGCTGCCTCTACTAAAATAAATACGTTCGAAGCTACAGGCCCGTTTTTCACCGGGTTCCAAAATAGTTTCTATATTAGTTTCGCCATTTGCTTTTACGATGATTGCTTGACCTGGTAATAGTTCGTTTACATCATCTAATTGCAAATTAAAAGCCGTCATAATAGCAGGGCGTTCGGAGGCGCCTACTACTATTTCATCGTCAATGTAGTAGTAAGCAGGGCGAATGCCATGTTTGTCGCGCATTATAAAGCTATCGCCATTGCCAATAAGGCCGCCACATACGAATCCGCCATCAAATTTAGAGGTAGCCTGTTTGAGCACAGCAACGATATCTGGATTTTCTACTGCCTTGGCTTCTTCTAAACACAGATAATGGTGTATGGTATCTATCATCGCACCTAAGTCGCTGTTGCGCATAGTTTCCTTAGGTACTATTGGTAGTTGGTTATAAAGCTCTTCGGTATTAACTAGGTTGAAATTACCCGCCATTGCTAGGTTTCTAGCCGGATTGATATCGGAGGTAACGAAAGGATGGCAATATTTTACACTATTTTTACCTTGTGTGCCGTAGCGCAAATGCCCTAGCATAACTTCGCCCATAAAGCGCAGGTACCCTTTCATCAGCCCAGGATATTGTCTGAGGTCGGGATACATTCTTTCTAGTTCAACAACTTCTTCGTTTACAGAATTGAAGATTTCTTTGATAGCACCTTGGCCCGGTTTTCTGAGCCTATGCAAAAACTGATATCCCGGTTCTACGTTCAGTTTCAGCGTAGCAATTCCAGCTCCGTCTTGACCACGATTGTGTTGTTTTTCCATCAATAGGTATAGCTTATTTAATCCGTAAAAAGCTGTACCATATTTGCGATGATAATAAGAAATAGGTTTTCTAAGGCGTATGAACGCGAGGCCGCATTCGTGTTTGATTGCATCTGACATAATAGGGTGCAAAAATAATCTAAATTCTACAATTTATGAAAATACTATAGCAGTCTACCGATAAAATTGTAGCTGTTCAAAATTAACTTAGTATGACGTTTTTCTCAATTTTAAGTTCGTAGCGTAACCGCTCCAAGTTTGTGTTTGTTTTTTTAGGGTTTTGGCATTGTTGCTTTTCTACTTGCAAGGCTAGATGCCTACTTACCCTATGAATTAGAAGCGCACGATGCTTGCGTGTACAATTTGAAGAAATGATGGTCAAATATTCTAACTGAGTTTATTTGCCAAAACTTCGGCAAGCTTCTGTACTTGAAAATCGGTTAGCTTCTGTAATGGGCCGCTTGCAATCATTTTCATCATCATGTTAAGGTCTGCCTCGATACAAAAGCTGGCTTTAGTACCCGTATTTTCCTGACTTAATGTCCACAACATCTTCAATGCAAAGGGAGCCTTATCTTTTGGTACAGCGCAGATGCTCACATTGGGTATTTTTTCGTCTATTTGTATGCTAAGCTTTGCCATATTTTTAATAGTGAAGGTGGCCTCATTTTCGGTAGCGTTCCACTCTTGAATATTGTCGGGCATCAGCTGTTGATGGTTTCTTAGATCGGCTAGGAAGGCGTATACCTCGCTAGCAGGCTGCGTCAACAGGGTGGTGTTTTCAAATTTTGTCATGATCAATTAAATTCTTTAGGGTAAATGGTTTTTTTAATAAAAAATAAAAGTATCGTAAGTAAACAGATTATCTAGGTACCGGAATGGTTTTCAATAGGGAGTCTATGATATCTTCGGCAGAATAGCCTTCCATTTCTGCTTCGGGCATCAATACAATTCGGTGAGCTAATACTACTTTTGCCAAATAAATAATGTCTTCGGGTATTACAAACGACCTACCATTTATGGCTGCGTAAGCTTTACTTGCGTTTAAAAGTGCTAGGCTGGCTCGGGGCGAGGCGCCAAGATAGATGTCTTTATGCTGTCGGGTGCTGGTTACTAATGCAGCGATATATTGCAGAATTTCAGGGCTTAGGTAGGTGTCTTTGGCGATGTCTTTAAGCTGATGAAGTTCGGCAGCACTTATGATGGCATTTAAATCTTGTAAAAGGCTAACAGCATTATTTTGTGTGTATTTTTCCAGAATTGCAATTTCCTCATCCAAATTAGGGTATCCCATTGTTATTTTAAACAAAAATCTATCTAATTGTGCTTCGGGGAGTCTATAGGTACCTTCGTGCTCTACAGGATTTTGTGTGGCTATTATCAGGAAGGGCTTATCGAGTGGGTAGTGTGTGCCATCCACGGTGATATGGCGCTCTTCCATTACTTCAAATAAGGCGGCTTGTGTTTTGGCGGGTGCTCTGTTTATTTCATCTATCAAAACGATGTTACTAAAGATAGGCCCTTTAATGAATTCAAACTTGGCTAGAGCCGGATTGAAAATACTGGTACCTATTACGTCAGAAGGCATAAGGTCTGGTGTAAATTGAATTCTATTGTATTGCACATCTAAAAGCTTTGCTGCTGTTTTGGCAATAAGCGTTTTGGCTACGCCAGGCATACCTTCTAGCAAAATATGGCCATCTGCAAGTATAGCAACCACTACCAAGTCTATTATCTCGTCTTTACCAACGATGATTTTTGCCATCGCATGTTTTATCGCATCCAATTTAGCATTTAACACTTCCAGACCCTCAGCATTTTGCATTGGAGGTAGCGTATTATCGGTGCTTAAAGGTGCATTATGCATTGTGTTTTCTTCCATGGTAGTATTTTTTTAGTATAGCGTCTAGCTTAAATATTTCGTCTTGTGTTATAAGTTGCTTTGCTTCCAATTTTTGATAAATAGATAATAGTACATCAACCTCTTCACTAGGTATTTTTGTTTTATTATGAAGTGTATGGCTAAAGTCTTCATCAATTTTGCGCGTATCTATGAGGTGTTTTGTTCGTAGCATTTCAAAGAAAAATATAAATTTCTTTTGTGCCAAATTATTCAAATCTCTTTTGCTGTAGTGCAGCTGTGCTATTGTTTGCACAAAGGTAAGTGGATTGTTATTGGAAGGTTCGGGTATAGGAATGGGTAGTTGCCTGCGTTTGGATTCAAATAACAAGAAAATCAACATCAACATGCCACCTATAGTAGCAGCCCACCTGAAGGACTTGTAGGTCCATAATATTTCAAAATCCGTAACACGATTGTCATGATTGATAAAAGAACTTAAGTAGATATTTTTGAATTCTTGTTGGTTGACCATTCCGAGCAATGATTCTACATAGCGCTTATTATTGCCAAGCATGCTAATATTTGTAAATTCTAGGGGATTGGAATGTATTAAAATCCTCCCTTTTCCGTATTTATAAAGCAATACATTGGGGAAGTTATTGTAATATCCTTTTATGGCTTTCGATAAAGAATCTTGAAGCAATAAAGGTGCGCCTAGCTCATGGGTAGCGGTAAATTCCAGCACCTCATTGTCTTGCTTTACGATGGTTAATTTAGCATCGCCGTAGGCATTAGGGGCAATGGTAATGCCCATTTTTTGTTGAAACAAACTATCAAAACTTGTGCTAGATGTAAGCAGTACAGCGCCATTCCATATTTCTTCAAAAAGTGCTTGGCTTTCTTGTGGAGTAAAATGGGTTTGAAGGCCAATGCATACAATTAGTGATTGCTTGCCACTATTTCCTATAGTAGAAAAATCGTAATTAGCATTTACTGTATGTACTTGGGTTTTTGGGAAATAATAGGGTAGCGATTTATGAAATAAGTAAGTGCCATAAGGCTCTTTTCCATTGGGGTCGAGCGTAATGGTGTTTGTAGAAGGACTAGGAGTACAAGCTGTCAACATAGTAAGGAATAGTAACAGAAAAACTAGGTACTTCATAGCCATGTATTGTGAAACCAAAAGGCAGACCAAATTAGGGTATAAAACAACAAAAATAACTACTTATTTATTCAAGTGTACAAAACTTAGTTTAATTATATAACGGAACGATTCTTTATAAATAATAAAACTCCAAAACCACTCATTTGCGTTGAATGGTTTTGGAGTTATACTTCTTCATTATTTCACAAAAAATATAAGTTCTAAATTGTGCTGCGTTCCATTTTTTTACTAATAGAATCCAATTATGTTCAGTCGTAATTGTTGTTGCAAGGCATGCAGCGTTCTATTGGTATCAGAAGCTACGAGCAGAAAGTAGTGTATCTCTTAATTCTTCTTAATTAATGTGTGGGTTGTAGAATTTCCTACTTGGTCTGTTATTTGTAGATAATACATACCATCTTCAAATTGCGACAAGGAAATGCGAACATTTGCATCTTTAGCTATTTGGCTGTACACTATGTTGCCCGTAGTGTTATATAGTTTCAATTGTTCGTTGCCATTTAATCCTGAAATATTAATAAAGCTAGTTGCAGGGTTGGGATACACGTTCACGGAATAATTGCCATCAAATATCACTTTTTTCACCGAACTGTATTCAGATTTACCATCAAAATCAACTTGTTTCAAACGGTACAAATTCATGCCTTTTAGTGGTGTTTGGTCTGTAAAACTATACTCTAGTTGAAAAGAGCTATTTCCGTTTTCAGCTGTGCTGTACACAATATCCACGTATGTCCATGATTTTCCGTCTGCACTGCGTTCTATTTCAAAACCTTTATTGTTTTTTTCACTTGCAGTAGCCCATTCGAGGCGGGTGATATCACCATTTTTATATGCTTCAAAACCGATGAGTTTTACAGGCAAAGCAGATGAAATAGGGAAATATGCCGCAGCATCTATTGTGCCAGGTAGCGAATTGGTAAAGCTACTTACTATTGCCGGGGCTCCCGTAGCTTTATCTATACTGTAAATATTATTGGATGCAACAGCGTAGATATTACCATCTGCATCACTAAACATACCTTCTACCCCCGTCTCTAGTGTAGTATTGCCAATAACTGTCACACTGCCGGTAACTGGATCGATAGATATCAGTTCATTAGTTGAGGTATATACAGAAAAAAGCTTCTTGGTAACTTTATCATAGGTTAAATCTCCAATTGTAGCGGTCAAAGAACTGGATAGTATCGTAGCAGTGCGTGTATTGATGTTTATTCTATAAACAGGTTCAGCAGGGGAAGTGAGTTTTCTTACAATAAAGTCGCCATTTGGTAAAAATGTAGCGGCCGCCCAATTTACGTGCTGGCTAATACCCGTTACTTGACCTAGGTCTGTTACGCTACCATCATTAGCTATGCGTACCAAGTTGTTTCGCGACAAGCCATAAATATAGTTATCTGCCGGATTGAAACCAGATGCATTGTAAGAAACCGTTGCAGTGCCTATTGGTGTAAGCGTTGTGCTGCCTAAAGTGCCTTCATATAATTGAGTGGATGCAGTGGTATTGCTTGCTACCGATGCTGTAATATAATATTTTTCTTCGATATTGAATGGGCCTTGCGCAAAAGAAGGTAATACAGAAGCTAACAACATTGCACCTGATGCCAGAATTGCTTTTTTCATAGTAATAATGTTTAATGGTTTAAATTTGGTTTTTGGGCTTTGATTGTTTGTAATAGGTAAATTGTTACTCATGGATGGTTTTTTTGGTTTTAATAAAAAATATAATTAGATTGTGTAAAATTTGTTTCCTTCAGTTACATCACTTTATACAAGCTTTGGTGTAACGATATCGTGTCACATTTTTTAGGTTGCAAAATTATAATACTGAATTTTTTTAGAGAATAATCTAGATTAAGCTACACGCACTTTAACGAAACGTTTTCGACTTTGCGCATGTACGTCATATCGCTAATGACCTATCGGTGGTGGCATAATCGGCGAGTGCATCAAGTAACGATATCTTGAGTGACCCTACAAGTTGGCGTATAAAACACAGAAAATACATTACCGCTGATATGCGCAATATTGTGCTTCTGGCTTGTTGAAGAATGGGACAAAATACCGGTTGCCATAGAATTATCTTGAATTGATATAGCAAAGGTAGGTTAGAGGTATAATGAGTTTGGTAACAATTGTTACAGAGGGGATTATAAATTCAAGTTACTTCAAAATAAAAGAGTTAAAGTTTGTTAAATTCTACCAACTTTCGCTATTGACTATTAGGTATTCAAAAACAAATATCTAAAACAGCACTATCTTTTAGTAAGGCTATGCTTATTAAGATACCGATCTTAATAAGCACAATACTATGGGCTTTAATATTTATTGAAGGTTTTTGAACTCAACCCAAAGGCTTTTAATTGTCTTAATACATTTCGTACACATAGCGCACATTCGTACCCTTATGATTTCGCAAGCCACGAGAAAGTTTTCTGTTTTTGTAAGTATTCAATATTTTCAGATTATTGAATGAAGGGCGCTTAATAACTAGATTTTAGCAGGTGTTCGAATATGCAAAGAATATTATGCAAAAATAGAATGAAGATAAACTTGGCTAGTAGTGTGCAGCGTTCGGCAATAAACCTACCTATGACAACAATTTACTTTTTGTTGTTCCATAGCAGGACTCAAATAGGGAATATTAAGGTTAGCACCTCGAAGTATCAGTAGCAGTCCCATAATACCAATAATGTAAGGCGAAGCTTTTCGGATATTGGTGCGCCATTTTATAGAAAGCATATTGCCAGTGAGCCCTAATATCAACATCGCGGGCAATGTACCTAGTCCGAAGCTTGCCATAAAGAGCATGCCTTCTAGCGCATGATGTGCAGCTATAGCTCCAGCAATAGCCATATACACCAATCCGCAGGGTAATAAGCCATTTAGCAGCCCTATCAACAACATGTTGGAGAGTTTTTTGGATTGGAAAAGGGGAGCAATGGCATTTATAATTTTGTTATTCCAGTTTTTTTGGATGAACGAAGAGGTATTTAAACGTTTTTTTGAAATAGCGAGTATGCATGCTGTTAATAGTAGCACACCTAGTATTATGGAAACGGTTTGTTGCCAGCCCCAAAATTGAAAGGTGTTTCCAACCAAGCCTAAGATGCCACCCAGTAGGGCATAAGTAACAATTCTTCCGGTATTATAAAGCAGTATCCCGACAGGTTTTTTCCATCCATTAAGATGTTGTACAGGTAGCGACAATGCTATTGCGCCACACATGCCAATGCAATGGAAACTGCCTAGAAAGCCTATAGTAATTGCGGAAATAATCAGAGCCGTATTCATGCTATTCTATGTCGAAGTCTTTTACAATTTTATATGTTTTACCATCCATCACCCATTGAGCTATTGCATGGTAATTGCCAGCAATGGTTTGCTTTTTGGGTATAGACATCACCGTTCCAGCTATAAATTTAATAGGTACTCTAATATCTTTGTTAGCATCTGATGGACGGTACAATTGCAATTCTCCCTTTATGTCTTTATTGGCACACTCTAATGGAAATTCAAATAAGATAAAGTCGCCTTCATAAGATATTTTTAATGGTTGGGATAATTTACTAGCATTTTCTATTGCAGTAGCTTGGTCATTAAAGTGTAGTTCTTCTTCGTAGTAGTTATCTATTACCATATCATACTTATAAGTGGTAGCGCGGTACACAACGAATAGTATACCACAACACAATATCACTATTACGGTAGCAATACCTTTGCCCCAATTCCAATTTTTGAATAAGCTACTCATGTGTATTTTTGTTTAGTGTTTGTTTTTTATTGGTGCTAAGAAAGTGGTGGTAATAGTTTGCATTAGGCGTTGTTCGCTCCAAACTTCCACATTTATTTCATTTTTTCTATCTTTCAGTTGGTCTTTTGGCAAAACTATGAAGAAACTGCTACTTGCCCTATCGGCAGGCAAAAGAAGTAGTTGTTCGTTACCAACCATTTCTACTGCTCCTTTGTTGTCTTGGATAGTGAAGCTTACATGTAAGGTGTCATTTGTTTTGTTTTCTAGTTTCACGGTATATAAGTTGCTAATACTATCTGTGCCTCTTGTTTGGTAGGTTAGTCCTCCCGAGCGCATGAGTTTTACACCAATGTCTTTTCTTGTTATTAATAGTGTTGTGATAGCAGTGAGTATACCTACTAGAATGAGGCTATAAACTTTTATTCTGGTAGTGTAGGTGAATTTTTTCTTTTCTGCCACGTTTGCTTCAGAGTCGTATCGGATAAGACCTTTTGGTTTACCTACTTTTTCCATCATAAAGTTGCAGGCATCAATACAAGCGGTACAGTTGGTGCATTCTAGCTGAATTCCATTTCTAATATCAATGCCAGTAGGGCACACTTGTACACATTGGTCGCAATCAATGCAGTCTCCTAGTTCGCTTTGTTTATTATGGGTAAATTTCCCTCTAGGTTCTCCTCTTACGTAATCATAAATGACTGCAATAGAATTCTTGTCGAGCAATACACCTTGAAGTCGGCCGTACGGACAGATATTGGTACATACTTGTTCACGTAGGAATGCGAAAACGCAGAAGAAAACGATTGTAAATATCCAGATGCTAATAAAGCCGCCTAGATGCTCAGAGATGGGCTCTGTAGCTATTTTCCATAAATCTTCTACGCCGATTATGTATGCCAAAAATGTATTTGCGATGATGAAAGAAATTAATAGATACAATACATATCTAATGGTGTATTTTCTTATCTTAATGTTCGACCAAGGTTGTTTGTGAAGGTATTTTTGAGCTTGGCCGTCGCCTAGCACTAGATAGTCTATTCTTCTAAAAAGCAGTTCCATGAATACTGTTTGTGGACAAACCCATCCACAAAAAAATCTACCAAAGACCATTGTAAAGAGGGCTATGAATAGCAGGCCAGCCAGCATCATAAGTCCGAATATCAGAAAGTCTTGTGG
>CAYSCJ010000055.1:0-17164 GCA_964429515.1 uncultured Taibaiella sp. | reverse complement strand
GGTGGCTAAACGAAGCTTTGTATCGCTGTTTTTTAAAAGCCAAATATATTATTTTTTTTCTACAAATCATCAAATGGACTTTTTATTAATTGAATGCTTTTTGTGCTTACGTGGGTGTATATCTCAGTGGTTCTGCTACTATTATGACCCAACAACTCTTGTATATATCTCAAGTCTGTGCCACTTTCAAGCAAATGTGTAGCATAACTATGTCGCAACCAATGCAAGGTAACTGGCTTATTTATCCCAGCCTTTTGTAATGCCTGCTTTAAGGTTAATTGCAAACTCCTTGCATCATACGGACAACCAACCCTCTGACCCTCAAATAAATAAGTCTTCGGCCTGTACGCCTTATAATAATCTCTTAATAATAACAATACCTTCTGACTTAATGGCACTATTCTATCTTTCTTCCCCTTCGATTGTTTGATGAATACAATGTTTCTTTTCGAATCGATGTGATGGGGCTGTAATGCCAATAACTCCCCACACCGCAAACCACAAGAGTATATCAAACTCAACATCGTTCTGTGCTTAAGATTGGTGGGAGCTTCCAGTATCTTCTTTACCTCCATTTTACTCAAAACATTGGGCAATACCTTTTCTCGTTTCGGTCGATGTATTTTGTCTGTTTCAATCGAGGTCTCTTTTACTATCTTAAAAAACAACTTGATTGCGTTGACTATTTGATTTTGGTACGAAGAAGAAAATTTATTCTTCAAAATGTAATCGTTATTATATGCAATAACATCTTCATTATTAATGTCTTTAATTGCTTTGGTATTACAAAACGTTAAAAACGACTTCAATGCATCGCTGTAGGTATTAATGGTGTTTTTACTATATCTTTTAGACAACAAATAGCGCCTAAAATTGGCGATACTAGCTATGCCCTCGGCATTAGGCAGCTTGGCGGGGGCTAAGGGCAATTTAAAATACAATCTATTGGCGCTCGTATCTGGTATGTGCCAATACTTCCCAGATGCACTCCAGCGAGCATCTTCAAAAGTCTTGATGTGTGCTATTAACTGTTGGTGCTTCTCAAAATATATTGCTATCCTTGGTATCCCTTTATGAAGTATTGTTTTAGCTTCGAAATGCATTTTCTTTTACCTATTTTAATGGTTCAAAAAAAAATGTGCGGTAAGTAAAATTGATTACATTATAAATTATACAATATGCATGCCGAAATTGTTTTGTAGATGTTGACATTTTTTTTGTTTTTGCATTTTTTTATAAAATCATCACCACCACATACCCTTACCTTCAGTTTAGGCATCAGAAATTTATAAGTATATTTTGCATTATATGTACTATAGCACATGAAATTATATAATTTTGTTTTCGAAAGGCTATCTTGTATTGTTTTTCCTCAACCCATTTTATGACTAAGTCATCTCCGTTTAAAAGCAAACTAGATTTGTTTAAACAAAAGGTTTACATCGTTATTTATGGTGTAAATACGCCGGCAGGCAAGGCTTTTGATATAGGCCTTTTGGTAATGATACTACTTAGTGTTTTTACCATTATGCTAGAGTCTGTAGAGGGTATAGATCAGCTATACCACAAAGAACTCACCATATTAGAGTGGATATTCACAGCACTATTTTCTTTGGAATATGCTCTAAGGATTTTTGTGAGTAAAAAACCATTAAAGTATATTTTTAGCTTTTATGGCCTTATCGATTTTCTGTCTATACTGCCCATGTTTGCTTCCTTATTCATTAGTGGTAGCCATATTTTAAGTAGCTTACGTATACTAAGGATGCTGCGCCTATTTCGTGTATTCAGGCTGATGGAGTTTATACAAGAATCGTCTAAACTAAAAGTGGCTCTTTTGGCTAGTAAAGCTAAAATCTTAGTGTTTCTTTATACGGTACTTATTATATCTATTTTAGTAGGTACTATAATGTATTATATCGAGGGTCCGGAAAATGGGTTTACGAGTATTCCGCGTAGTGTATTTTACACTATCGTCACCCTTACCACAGTGGGGTATGGCGATATGGTGCCGGCTACACCCTTGGGTCAGTTTTTATCTATGGTACTCATGGTAACGGGTTATGGTATCATTGCTGTGCCTACGGGCATTGTGGGCGTACAAATTGCTAAAGAAGTAATCAAGCCTGCACCAGGTGAAGCAACTACGCGCTACAACACCAAGCAGGTAGAGCAACACAATAGGCTCAACGGCATTGTATGTGCGCATTGCAATGCAGAGGAGCATAGAGATGATGCAGAGTATTGCTACAATTGTGGCCACTATCTAAATGTATAACCTTTTTTTGTAAGCGTCATTGGAGGCCAAAGCATAGCTGTGCTATGGGTATAGTTTATTTTTTTTAAAAAAAACATCCATAATTATTTATATAGTAGCTATTTCTTTATATGTTTTTTGAGCAATTGTATTTCCTTTAATACAATATCTAAGTCTGTATGTGCAGGAGGAAGGTTTTTACTACTAAAGGAGTAGAATTGCCATATTTCTGCCACTTCCTCCATAGGCACTATGTATGGAGCATACAAAGGGTTAAGAGAGTGAAGCTCTAAATGCTGATTGTCGGCTACTATATGTACCATTTTAAAAACAATGTCTTGCTGTGTTTTGAGCACCACTATACAAAGTGTTCCGGGCTTTATGTCCAACCAGTTGGGCATATAACGAGCTACAATATCACTATTTTCGGGAATAGGTAGCATAGAGTCGCCCGTGGTAGGAAAGATGCGGTATGTGCCATGCTTGGGCAGTTGTGGTAAAGTGTATTTGGGTAATGTGGCTATAAACTGAGGGTCGTGATAGCCCGTAGTATAGCCCGCTTTTGCTTTTATGGGCACATACTCTACATTCTCGTTATTACTTTTATCTACCGATATTGCTAAAACCCTCAAATTGCCGCCTTTTATATACACATCCTGCCCCGCTTCAAGCTCCCTAATCTTTAACTCTCCCAGTAGCCGTAGGTCTATTTTCAATAAAGTATCTATACTTATTTTAAAAAAATCTGAAAAGCGCAAGTAGTCTTCAGGCTGTGGCGCCTTTGTGTTTCCAGCTTCTAAAGCTGCTAGCTTGGCACGGGTTATACCTAAATGAAGTGCTAAGTTTTCTTGACTTAGCTTTTTGCGTTCTCTTAAAATTTTAAGATTAGTGTTGAAAAATATTTTTTGTAAATCAGTTTTCATTTGTTATTATTGATAACACCTCTTTGTTATTATTAGCAACAAAGTTAAGTATATTATTTAAATAAATCAATATCCGATGAATGTAAAAACCGAAGTGATTAATCAGTTGCGGCAGCATCTTCTGTCATTAGAAGGTAGCAAGCCACATTTATCGCCCAGGTCTTTATTAGACGTGGGCTTACCGCTCATCAGTAAGGCTTTTTCGGGTGCTTGTTTTCCTGTAGGGGTAGTGCACGAGCTAGTAAGTGCCGCAAGTGCTAACGCTGCTGCTACCAATGGTTTTTTGGCGGGCCTACTCCGTGCTCTTATGGGCTCAGAAGGCATGGCTATATGGGTTAGTAATTGCAGGCAATTGGCACCTATTGGTTTGTGCAGTTTTCTGCCTCGTCCAGATCAGTGCATTTTTATAGATGTATCTACCGATACAGAGGTGTTATGGGTGGTAGAACAATGCCTCAAATGCGAGGCTTTGAGTGCAGTAGTAGGGGAGCTAAGGGATGTGAGTTTCTTGGAGTCGCAGCGGCTACAGCTGGCAGTAGAGCGAAGTGGTGTTACAGGCTTTTTGCATCGGCACCATCCGCGGCCTACACAGCGCTTGGCTTGCTATACCAAGTGGGAGGTAGCGGGACTAGCAAGTGTGGCAGAAGAGGGCATGCCTGGTATTGGTCACCCTCGTTGGGAGGTAACACTTAGTAAGGTCAGAAACGGCAAGCCCGGAAAATGGATATTGGAGTGGAATGGTCATAGTTTTCAAATGGCAGACGCACCTAATTCGGCAATATCTAATATAATAGGAGCAGTGTATGGCTAAACGGTATACAGCTATTTGGCTACCTCATTTAATGGTAGATAGCTTGCAGCTTCGCAAAAAGGAGTTGCAAGGCGAAGCAGTTGTGCTTATAGCCACCGAAAAAGGTCGCACTATCATTAAAGACCTAAGCGTAGCAGCTAGTAGGGTAGGACTACAAAAAGGTATGGTATTGGCAGATGCACGTGTACTAGTGCCTAATTTGCATGTATTTACTTACGATGCCCAAAAGGCCAATAGCCTTTTGCTGGCTATCGCCAAGCGTTGTTTGAGGTTTTCTCCTACCGTAGCTTTAAACAACCCTAATGGCATAATACTAGATAGCTCGGGCTGCACACACTTATGGGGTGGTGAAGCAGCTTATATAGCTACCATACAACACTTATTTGAAAAAGGAGGGTATCATATACGCTTGGCTATTGCAGATACCATAGGTGCCGCCTGGGCTTTATCTAGGTATGCCGCAGCTACATCCACACTTGTACCCCAAGGGAAACAAAAAGAATTTATCCAAAATTTGCCCCCTGCTGCATTGCGTTTAGAGCTAAGTATACTACAGCGCATGCATCATTTAGGCTTTAAATACATAGGCCAATTCATAGACATGCCTAGCCGAATGCTAGAACGTCGATTTGGAAAGCCACTACTACAACGCTTACAGCAAGCATTGGTGGACGGTAAAGAACCCCTAGAGGCTATCGTAATACCACAGCCATATTGCGTACAGCTACCTGCACTAGAGCCTATACGTACAGCCAAAGGTATAGAAATAGCACTAACACAACTGCTAGAACAACTATGTGAACGACTCATAAAAGAGGGCAAAGGCCTGCGCCTACTACACTTCAAAGGCAAACGACTAGATGGAAAATGGGAAGAAATACAAATAGGCACCACAGAGGCCTCCAGAGATAAGCTGCACCTACATAAACTATTTATACCTAAACTAAGTAGCATCAGGCCCGGTATGGGGATAGAATTGTTTGAATTGGAAGCATCACTAATAGCGCCTGTAGCACAAGTGCAAGATACCTTATGGGATGTGCAGCAGCAGCAACAACAACTTGCTTTAGCACAACTCTTAGATACCATAGCTAATAAAATGGACAAACACAAGCTTAAACGATTTATGCCAGAAGAAAGCTATTGGCCCGAAAATGCGGTATCGCAACACGAGCCTCTAGCCTCAATAAAGATGCCTACCAAATGGCCTACCAGACTTATACGACCCATACACCTGCTTCCAAAACCAGAGCCCATTACCGTAATGGTGCCCTTGCCCGACTATCCGCCCTTACATTTTACCTATAAACAACGTATACACAAGGTAATGAAAGCAGACGGACCAGAGCGCATAGCGCAAGAATGGTGGCGGGCTAGCAGCCCACCAAGAGACTATTATAGCGTGGAAGACCAATACGGAGCTCGCTTCTGGATTTTCAGACTAGGACTTTACGGCGAGTCCGAGCCCCAATGGTTTATGCACGGATTCTTTGCTTAATATATTTAGAATAAACAACAAATGACACCCTATACAGAGCTCCAAGTAATCAGTAATTTCTCCTTCCTAAGAGGAGGCTCACACCCCGAAGAGTTGATGACAGCGGCACAGTCTTTGGGCTACACCGCTTTGGCTATTACAGATATTAACACCCTGGCAGGTGTAGTAAAAGCACATGTAGCAGCCAAAAAAATGGGTATACGATGCATCATTGGCTGTAGGCTCGATTTGCTAGACGGCACTAGCTTGCTGGCTTATCCTACCAACAAAGCATCCTACGCACAATTATCGACTTTGCTTACAAAAGGAAATTTAAGAACCGAAAAAGGTAACTGTCATTTATACAAACAAGATGTGTACGAACATGCCTCAGGACTATGTTTTGTAATATTGCCACCCGCTTCGCTAAATTCACAATTTGAATGGGATACTTCATTTATAGAAGACATCAAGGCCTATAAAAAGCATCTAGGACCCCACTTATATATAGCCGCACACTTTTCCTACACCCACCAAGACCATAAAAGACTTTTTAAATTAGCTAACCTAGAAGACACTATGGGCATCCCCCTAGTAGCCACCAACGATGTATGGTACCACCATCCACAACGTAGAGCACTACAAGATATACTCACCTGCATTAGAGAAAAATGTACCATACATACCGCCGGATACAGATTGCACCCCAATGCAGAACGGTATCTGAAAACACAAGAAGAAATGCACAGACTCTTCAAAAAATACCCTAAAGCAATAGCACGCACTCAAGAAATAAGTGATTTAGCTCGTTTTTCTTTAGATCAACTAGAATATATATATCCAGAAGAACTTACCACCAAAGGCAGGAGCCCTCAAGAAGAGTTAATAGAGCTTACCTGGAAAGGCGCAGCACAACGTTTTAAAAACGGAATACCACCGCAAATTAAAGAGGCAATCCTGTATGAATTGGATTTTATTGCTCGGAAAAATTATGCTTCCTACTTCCTTACCGTATTTGATTTTGTAAGGTTTGCCAGAAGCAAAGGTATCCTATGCCAGGGTAGGGGCTCCGCAGCAAATTCTGTAGTGTGTTATTGCTTGGGTATCACCTCTGTAGATCCCTCTAAATTCAAACTATTGTTTGCCCGATTTATGTCTGACGCCCGAAATGAACCACCCGATATAGACGTTGATTTTGAACATGAAAGAAGAGAGGAAGTCATGCAATATATCTACAACAGATATGGCAGAGACAGAGCCGGAATAGTAGCTACCGTAATACAAGTACACTGGAAAGGTGCTGTTAGAGATGTAGGTAAAGCCATGGGCTTATCTATGGATATGGTAGATAAATTAGCTAAGTCGAAATATGAATTTACTGAAGCTTGGCTAGCTGGCGAAGAAAAAAGCACAGACGGCCTAGACGCTTCCGATGCTCATTTACGAAAAGTAATATCACTTACGCAAGAATACATAGGCTTCCCCAGACAACTAGGACAGCATACCGGCGGATTTGTAATAACCCAAGAAAAACTAACAGCATTGTGTCCCATACAACACGCCCGTATGGAAGCACGCACCTGTATAGAATGGAATAAAGATGATATAGAAGCTTTGGGATTTTTGAAAGTAGATGTACTGGCCCTAGGTATGCTCACTTGCATAAAGAAAGCCTTTGTGTTAATAGCAAAGCACTATGGCATCACCTACAACTTGGCTACCATACCGCAAGACGACCAAAAGGTGTATGATATGATTAGTAATGCAGATACCTTAGGCGTATTTCAAATAGAAAGCAGGGCACAAATGTCGATGCTGCCAAGAATGCAACCCAAAAATTTTTATGATTTGGTCATACAAGTAGCTATTGTTAGGCCAGGCCCCATTCAGGGCGATATGGTACACCCTTATTTAAGACGAAGGTGCGGACAAGAACCCGTAGATTTTCCCTCAAAAGAGCTAGAGGGTATTTTAGGCCGCACCTTAGGGGTGCCCTTGTTTCAAGAACAAGCTATGGAAATTGCTATAGTAGCCGCAGGCTTTACCCCTGCCGAAGCCGATGGCTTAAGAAGAAGCATGGCTACCTTTAAAGCGCATGGCAAGGTAAGTGCCTATGAAGCCAAACTCGTAAAGGGAATGCTGCAAAAAGGCTATGAAGAATCCTTTGCTAGACGATTATTCAAGCAACTAGAGGGTTTTGGTAGTTATGGATTCCCAGAGAGCCACGCTGCTAGCTTCGCTTTATTGGTATACGTGTCTTCATGGATAAAATGTTATTACCCCGACGTATTTGCAGCTGCTTTACTCAATAGCCAACCCATGGGATTTTACGCACCCGCCCAAATAATTGCAGACGCCCGTAAGCATGGCGTAAGCATTTTGCCCGTAGATATCAATGCCTCCTATTGGGACCATACCCTGGAAGATGTACAAAATGGCCATAAGGCTCTACGATTAGGCTTTAGGCAAGTAAAAGGCCTCAAGGAGGCTAATATGCAAACGATTGTACAGCACCGTACCGCCCAATATACTACTATCAATACACTTGTAGATATAGGAATACCACTCTTCGTTTTGGAGCGCTTGGCAGAGGCAGATGCATTCAGGTCGATAGGACTAGACAGACGAAGTGCCTTGTGGGATATTGCCGCCTTGGCAGACCATCCTATAGGTGCATTCTCGGGCCAAGCATCCGAGAGTAGGTATGAGCCCACCATCTCCCTGCCAACAATGTCTGCTATGGAACACGTAATAGAAGATTATGCTAGCACCGCACTATCATTAAAAGCTCATCCTGTACAACTATTAAGAAACCAACTTACCGTAATGAATGTTGTACCTACTAGCCAATTAACCACGCTTCCTAATGGTAACGAAGTAAGTGTGTGTGGCCTTGTTACTGTAAGGCAAAGGCCGGCTACCGCCAAAGGCGTTTTGTTTATTACCGTAGAAGATGAGTTTGGATTTGCTAATTTGGTGGTGTGGAATAAGGTATACGAGCATTACAGGACTACAATTTTACGCACCAAACTGCTTTTGGTAAAGGGACGTATACAAAAAGAAGGACAAGTAATACATATCGTCGTGAGCAGCTGCCATAATCTGAATAGTCTTTTGAATAAGGCTACTATTAACAATCAAACACCCACGCAAAGCGGTATGCAGCAAGCTACTTTATTTACTGCTAGAGACTTTAAATAAAAAAATCATCATTAATAATCCATAAAAAAAATTGAGGCTTACCTTTAAGTAAGCCTCAATTTGTATCCTTTTATTATTAAAATAAAACCGTAGATTAATGTATACCTACTAGCTCTATATCAAAAACAAGGTCTTTGCCCGCAAGCGGAAAGTTAGCGTCTAAAACCACTACCTCTTCTTTAACTTCTTTGATAACTACAGGAATTACATGACCTTCGTTATTTTGAAGCTGCAATTGCAAGCCCTCTTGTAGCTCCATTTCTGCTGGAAACTCTGTTTTAGGGAATTCTATAATATTGTCTGGATTGGTAGGACCATAAGCTTGATCTACTGGAATTTCCACTGTTTTTTTGTCGCCTATTTCCATCTCTAATAATGCATTATCAAATCCGGGAATTACTTGGCCTTCACCTACAGTAAATGAAAGAGGATCACGACCTTCAGAGGAGTCAAACGTAGTACCATCTGTTAGCCTACCTTGATAGTGAACACTCACTTTATCACCTGTTTTTACTTTTGCCATAAGAAATTGTTGTAAATTGATGTTGTAATATAAATAATCTGACAAAAATAACAATATTTACCCAATTTTCTGCTAAAAATGAACAGATTTAACAATATAACTGCTATTATTACACCTAAAACAACAAACTGTCTACTACCGTTTTTAACTCCTCGTAAGTGATGCTTTCTTCTTTAAAAAACGAAAAATTAGATTTTCCATAGCGTATGTTAGTAGCCGGCAAACTTCCCGTCCAAGCATCGTTAAGCTTCGGAATATAGTCGTTAGGATTCGTTTCGTTGAGCCACAGCACCTCGTTTTTTAACTTCTTCTTGCTTACCCAAGCATGGAGCTTCTCTGGATACATTTCCTTAAAATCAAAACTTACCAATAATACCTTGACGGCCTTGTCCTTATAATGTTTTCCTATTCTCTCAAAGTCGGGCAACTCCTTAATGCAAGGCAAGCACCAAGTAGACCAGTAATTGATAATATACACCGTATCGGGATGCAAAATGCGTTGGTTGAGCGCATCGGCACTAATAGCTGGAATACTTACTTTGTCTTGAGCAGCAAGAATATGGGCATTACTACACCCAATAATTGCCAGTAAGGTTACGAATAACAACTTCATATAAATAATATTTTAAACGTCTATCAATACCTCACCCGTCATGGCTTCTGGAACAGCTAGGCCCATTCTTTTTAAAATAGTAGGCGCAATATCGCCTAATTTTCCTGGCCTTACAACACCTTTATAGTCGTTGGAAATAACTATCAAAGGCACCGGATTAAGACTGTGAGCCGTATTGGGACTACCATCTTCATTGATTAAATAATCAGAATTGCCATGGTCGCCCGTCAAGAAAATGGTATAATCATGCTCCAGTGCTTCAGGTACGATTTTGGAAATGCAAAAATCTACTGTTTCGGCGGCTTTAATAGCTGCCTCCCATACACCTGTATGACCCACCATATCGGCATTGGCAAAATTAAGACAAATAAAATCTGCTGTTTCATTGCGTACTTCGGGCAATATCGCGGCAGTTATTTCATTGGCACTCATTTCGGGCTTCAAATCGTAGGTGGCTACGCTTTTAGGTGAGGGTATCAAAATTCTGCTTTCTCCTTCAAATGGCAATTCTCTGCCACCAGAAAAAAAGAAAGATACATGAGGATACTTTTCGGTTTCTGCTATCCTTATTTGCTTTAATCCATTAGCGGCGATCACTTCACCTAATGTTTGGCTTAGGTTATCTTTATGAAACAGCACATCTACATTTTTGAAGCCTGCATCATATTCGGTCATCGTCACATATTTAATAGCTAAAGGTGTCATATGAAACTCAGGTATAGCTATCTGTGTAAGCACCTCGGTTATTTCTCTACATCTATCTGTTCGGAAATTAAAACACAATACGGCATCATTTTCATTGATAACAGTAACAGGGCTACCCATTTCATCGCTTAAAATAATGGGTTCAATAAATTCATCTGTTATTTGATTATCGTAAGAATCTTGAACAGATTGCAAAAGGTTTTGGCTTTTTATTCCTCTACCATACACCATAGCATCGTACGCTTTCTGAACGCGTTCCCAGCGTTTATCTCTATCCATTGCAAAGTACCTTCCGCAAATACTCACTACTTGGGCTGGCGTATCTGATATCTGCTCCTGCAAAGATTGAAGGTATGCCAATGCACTTTTAGGATCGGTATCTCTGCCGTCGGTAAAAGCGTGAATGTAAATTTTAGGTAGGCCTGCTTCTGTTGCATAATGCACCAAGGCCACTAAATGCGCCAAAGAAGAATGCACGCCTCCCTCACTCACCAAACCAATTAAATGCAAAGGTTTGTCTTGCTCAATACAATATTTGAAAGTTTCCTGAAGGGTAGGGTTTTGCTGTAACTCGCCAGTTTTAATGGCCACATTAATGCGCTGTAGTTCTTGATACACCACTCGCCCTGCACCCAAATTTAAATGTCCAACTTCAGAATTGCCCATTTGCCCCTCCGGTAATCCTACAGCCTCACCGCAGGTTACTAAGGTGCTATGAGGATATTGTGTATATAATGCATCTACAAAAGGGGTGTTTGCTGCCAAAATAGCATCTGAGGCAGGTTTAGACCCTAAGCCCCATCCATCCATGATTATTAGAAAAGTCTTATTCATCTTCATGTTGCAAATTTAAGATAAAATGAAGCATTCTTTTGCTATTAATACGCTATATCCTTCGAGCGGTAATGTCGAATTTTATAAACTTTAAAAAATCCCTATATTTGTCGGCTAGTTATGCGTAATTTAAACAGACACAAGCAATGAAACTAACTTTAAAATTTAAAAATATGAGAACACTTGGTAAAATTATGACTGGAATTGTTTTAGTAGGAATTATTACATCATGTGGAAATTCAAGTAGCGAGAATAATTCTAGTAGCAAATCGGATGTATTAAATGAGGAAGTTCCACAACTTCAAACAAAAACGATTGATGTAGGTAAACTAAAAATGCACCAAGATGGATATTCTATTGGTTCAAAAACTGAACTTACAGAATTGGAAAAACAAATCAAAGACGAGGAGGTTGGTACAATTGAGATAACTTGGATTTGGGATAACTCACCAAAATATGCTGATATGCCAATGAAAATAGTTTATAATAAGATTGATGGTGTTTTAAAACTGATTTATACTCAGAATAATGTGATTGAAGAGTATAAAAATATTATGCCAGCATGTTTATCAGAATTTTTAAAAAATGGAGAGAAGAGTTTTTATTCTTTAGAAAGCTACTGCAAAGATGCAAAATATGACTTTAATAATAGAGAAATGACAAACAAGGCTGTTGGGGAAAAGCCTGCACAAAGCGAGTTAGATGGTTCTGTTGGGATTGTGAAAGATTACATTAAAGAAAATGCAAATGATGCGTCAAGTATTAAATTTATTGAGTGGTCAAAAGTAAGTTCTTTTGGTGATTATTGGGTTGTGAGATGTAAATATAAAGGGACAAACGCATTAGGAGGTGTTGTAACTGCGAATACATGGTTTTATATTCAAAATAATCAAGTAATTAAAACCAAACCGATTGAATAAAAAGATAAAAAACGCATAACACGCGGTATAAAAAATTGCCGGGGCACTAGGTTATTCAAGCGTTGTCGCCCGCTTCAATTTTTGTGTAACTTGATAGGAAATTGCCCGCTATCGGCAACTTTTCATACCGCCACCGGTGACGACGAAAAACGCTGAATCCTTCAATTAGATATTAAATACATAGTTATGAGCTTGCCAAGAAAAAAAAGTAAGAGAAACCTTAATAAAAATAATCAAACATCAAAGAGACTGAATAGATGTTCGGAACAACATTCGAAAGCCTGTGCAGAGAATAAAGATATTAAATATCACAAAAAAAATGCACCCCGAACACTTACCCAAAAAGATGTTACGAACATACTTCTAGATTTATCTATGAAAGCGTTGTATAATGAGGGGGATAAAAGAGAATTGAATTTAGTAGAAGAAATATTGAAGCCTAATAGAATAGAGTTTCATGACGAGAAAAGCCTAGAGTCGTACTGGGATATCATCACAAATTCTGGTTTTATAAAACCAAGCATCGGCTTTGGTAACAATGGCAAGGTAAGCCTTTCTAAAGCTGGTTTTGATGTCATGAGTCAATTTGGTAGCTATATGGATTTTTTACAAACCCAAAATGCTCAAAAAAACATAATAATAGGAAGTCCTGTAGAAGTTATCACACCTATTGAAGAGAACGAAGAAGAAAATGACGTTGAAGATACAGACACGGAATCTTAATAATATATACCATTTTTTATCATTAAAGTACTAAAGCCCTTATGCCAACAACATTTGGGCTTTTTCATAATCTGAAGGTACCCCAATATCTATAAACACGATATCTTGAATGCTGGCTTTCAAGCCCATCGTTTTTTCCAATACCTGCTTTTCAAAAGAAAAAGGCATACTAATAGGGGTATTTGCTAGTAATGATCTATCCATTAAGTACACACCACCATTGATTAAGCCCTTTTCGCAGGGCCTTTTTTCTTCAAAACTGGTGATATTTAGTTCGGCATCTACCGTTACTACGCCATATCTATCAAAATGCTCCATGGGTTTTAATGCTACCACCATGGGTGTTTGTGGCGTCTTGATTGCTGCCATTTCTTGTAGCGATACCGGATAAAACGTATCTCCGTTCATTACAAAAACTTGTTGTTGCTTTGTCTTTTTTAAAGCCAAAGCTACAGCTCCACCAGTGCCCAATGGAGACGACTCTATAACCCAACTCACTTTGAATGTAAAGGCCTTTGCCTTTAACCACTCTACGACTACTTCGTGTTTGTAGCCTAAAGATAATACCACATGGTCTACAAATTGCGTCTCTAAATACGAAAGCAGGTGCTCTAAAAAAGGCTTTCCCGCCACCACAGCCATGCATTTAGGCACATCGGCTACCACACTACTGAGCCGAGTACCCAGCCCTCCTGCCAAAATAATCACTTCTTTATTCATAAATGTTCCATTGCTTTATAACAGGTGGTAGCTGCGCAAGCCAAGTCAACTTAACACCAACTCCCTACGCGACGAAAGTCTATTTTTAAGCCACAAAAATAGTAAAAAAATAGGGTTTTATAGTTGGGCATGTTTGCAGGGTTGGGTCGCGCAGTTATTTACCAATCCGTCTGCCCATCGTATAATAACGAGTAGGACGCTCATAAAAAAGCTACTTTTCGTATGTTGAAAGCACCCAAGTGTGTTTTTGAATTATATTGCTAAAAGCAGACTAATATTTTTAGCAAATGCAGCGCATATTATTTGGTTAGCAACAATCCTAGCCACACAAAAACCAAACCGGCACAAATACTTATTAAGGTGTAAATGATAGCAACAGACCAATTATTTGCCTGTATTAAGCGCAAATTTTCGTAGGCAAAGGCCGAAAAAGTTGTAAAACCACCACAAAAACCCGTCACTAGCAAAAGTTTGGCATCTGCATTCGTTACATTATTTTTTAAAAATAAACCCATTAAAATACCCATCACAAAACAGCCTGCTAGATTAACCAATAGTGTTGCTAAAGGGAAGTTTTTTGGAAAATATTTACTTGTTAGCTCCGACGCTAAATACCGCAGCACAGCACCCGAGCCTCCACCAATCAAAACAAAAAGGATATTTTTTATCATTAATACAGTTTTAAAATGCAAGAAAAAATGTTGTGCCCGTATCTGCTGCGCATTACTTTATAAACAGACGCCCAATAATTTATGCCACGAGATAACTACACTCCAATCACTTGCAAGCGTCTCCGCTTATGGTCAACAGTATACGAACTTAAATAGATTTATTTACAAAGAAAAAAACAAGCTATAAGGTATTCGTGAAATACTGCATTTTATTAATTACTTAGATGGGTACCGCTTTTTTATTTTTACAAAAAAACAACAGAACTAAGTGCTCTTGGGTAATTGCTGTTGGAATACCTTAAATTTGCCGCATAAAAATAAACAGTCTTACAAATGACGATAGAATCTATAGTAGCCGCATGGTCAAATATGCACGTGTGTGTAATTGGAGATGTGATGATAGATGAATACATCTACGGATCGGTATCAAGAATGTCTCCAGAAGCTCCAGTGCCTGTAGTAGATGTAGAGCGCATAGATAGGCGTTTGGGAGGAGCTGCTAATGTGGCTTTGAACTGTAAAAGGCTGGGCGCAAAGGTGACAATAGCCAGCGTGGTAGGCATTGATGATTACGCTAATACATTGCATAATTTATTAACAGCCGAAGATATTGATGCTAATTTGATACAAAACAGTAAATTTCGAAAAACTACTTGCAAACAAAGAATCATCAGCAAGCATCAACAAATGTTGCGCGTAGATTTTGAAACCAAAGAGGCTTTGAATACGCCAGATGAACATGCGTTTATAGATGCGGTAATGCGGTATCTCCAAATTCAAAAACCCGATGTTGTGATTTTTGAAGACTATAATAAAGGGGTTTTAAAAAAGAATGTATTGGATAAACTATTAACACATTGTACTTTATTACAAATTCCTACTGCCGTAGACCCTAAGAAGCATAATTTTTTTGAATATATTGGCGTTACGATATTTAAACCCAATTTAAAAGAAATCAACGAGGCATTTGAATTGCAAATTGCTCCCCAAAAAGAGGCATTGCAACAGATACACGAACAACTTTTCCAAAAATTACGCCACCAACATACTTTAATAACATTGTCTGAGCATGGCATTTTCACTACCGATGGCGAACACACAGCAATGTATCCAAGCCATGAACGTAAAATAGCAGACGTAAGTGGGGCAGGAGACACGGTAATAGCAGTGGCTAGCATGACGTATATTGCCAGCGACGATATGGCACTAGCAGCCAAATGGAGTAATATTGCCGGAGGCTTGGTGTGTGAAGAGATAGGCGTAGTACCCATATCTTTAGAAAAACTATTGACCGAAGTGAGCAAAAACGATGTGTAATGTGCATCGGCTTTTCGGATACTTAGCTTAAATTGATTAGTTTTGTCTGCTATTATAAAAAAAGTATATTTTATTATTTTATTAAAAAAAATTAAAACATGTCATTAATCATTGTGGGAACGATGGCCTTTGATGCGCTAGAAACCCCTTTTGCAAAAATAGATAAAGTAATAGGTGGGTCTGCTACCTACGCAGCGTATTCTGCTGCCTATTCTTATCAGCCTATCCAACAGATATCTATTGTAGGTGGCGACTTTCCGCAGGAAGAGATGGACGAGCTACAAAGCAGAGGCGTAAATTGTGAAGGAGTGGAAATAGTTAAGGATGGTAAATCCTTTTTTTGGAGCGGCCGTTATCATTTAGATATGAATAGCCGAGATAGCTTAATAACAGAATTGAATGTTTTAGAGCAGTTTAATCCGGTAGTACCTGCTTCTTATCAAGGTGCAGAATATTTATTGTTGGGCAATTTAATGCCTTCACTCCAAAAGCAAGTAATACAACAAATGAACGAACGCCCGAAATTCATTGTAATGGATACGATGAATTTTTGGATGGATATAGCCATGGACGAACTAAAAGAGGTTTTGACCATGGTAGATGCCCTAGTGATAAATGATGGCGAAGCGCGTCAGCTTTCGGGTGAGCACTCTTTGGTTAAAGCCGCAAAAGCCATAATGGGTATGGGACCAAAATATTTGGTAATAAAAAAGGGTGAACATGGAGCCTTATTATTCCAAGATAACAAAGTGTTTTCGGCGCCAGCATTGCCGCTAGAAGATGTTTTTGACCCCACAGGAGCCGGCGATAGTTTTGTAGGTGGCTTTATAGGTCATTTGGCAAAAACAGGCGACATCAGCTTTGAGAATATGAAGACCGCAGTAATTGTTGGTTCTGCAATGGCTTCTTTTTGCGTAGAGAAATTTGGCCCCTTGCGCCTTAAAGAAATCACTAAAGAGGATATTAACGAAAGAATAGCCCAGTTTTCGGACCTCAGTAGCTTCCAAACATCTTCTATTTAATTTCCCAGGGTTAAAACCATGGGCGATAAAAAACTCATAACCCATGGTTAATACCATGGGCGATGGAAAACTCATAACCCATAACCCACGGTTTAAAACCGTGGGCCATCATGCGCGACCATGAGCCATTGAGCGCGACCGTGAGCCATCATGCGCGATAAAATGAACATCTATGCCACATTCTTATAATAAAATATGGATACATGCCATATAGGCAACAAAAAAAAGGATGCCAATGCCAAACACCTCTGTCGAGCGGAAGGTGTATCAATTTATTTCAGAGCAATTAAGGGCACAGGGCTGCCCTGTAAGAATTATAAATGGAATGCCCGACTATATTCATTGTTTGTTTTTATTGAGCCCGAAAAAATCTATTGCTGAAGTCATAAAACAAATTATTGTTGTCCGGTAAAAGTATTGACACGCAAATAGAGCTAGTAAACACAA
>CAYSCJ010000054.1:0-17519 GCA_964429515.1 uncultured Taibaiella sp. | reverse complement strand
GGTAGGGAGGCTATGTTTTTTATTTCGTAATCTGTTTTGGGTGCATAAATCGGTACCCAGCCCATGCGTTCTTTATCAGAAGGCTGGCAAGCTGCCAATAGCAAAGTGCTAACTAAAAATGTAAGTATAATTTTATTCATCTAATTATAGTTTGATATTATAAAGACGATGTTATGTATCGTTTCATTGGGTGAAACATGAAAAAAAGTTGAGAAATACGAGTTCTCAACTTAGGGTTATTATTATGATAATTTTTTATTAATTTATTTCTTTAGTGAAGTAAAGCAGCGTAGGAAAGTGGTCGCTATAGCCATCTATCCATTTGGTACCTGAGTAAGAGCGGTGAGGATATCCCTTGAATCTGCCAAATTGCGATACTAAAAATGGCCTATTATAGATTTCGGCTTTGTTGAATTGCCATTTTTTGTTGGGATTATTGATCCATGCGCCGCTAATAATTATTTGGTCAAATAGGTTCCAGCTATCGTTATATCCCAGCGTGCCTATACCTTTTTTAAAGAAGCTCATCCAGGGGTTGAATAATTCTGTATTTTTAATGTTAGTGCGTTCGCCTATGGCACCGAGTGTTTTGGCTACAGATGGACTAATGGGGTCGTCATTCAGGTCGCCCATTACTACTATTTTTGCTTCGGGGTTGAGATGTTGAAGACTATCTATTACACGTTTGCACACCGCTGCTGCGCGTTCTCTTTTCCACATGCTTGCTGCCTCACCGCCGCTTCTAGATGGCCAGTGACCTACCATAAGGTGTATGGTATCTCCTGCAAAAATACCGGTAGTAAATAGTATGTCTCTGGTTTTACTTTTAGATTGTTCGTTAGTGATATCTACATAAAGCGATTGGGCGCTCAAAACGGTAAATAGTTCGGGGCGGTATATCATAGCTACATCTATACCTCTGGCGTCGGGCGACTCAAAATGTATGATTCGGTATTGTCTATCTTTCAGTTCTGGTTGGTTGATGAGGTCTCTGACTACGCTGGCGTTTTCAAGTTCACAAAGTCCTATTATAGCCGGGCCACCCGGAATTTGGAATTTAGATGCCTTGTCTGTAGCCAAACCTTTAATTACTGTAGCTAGGTTGTGCAGTTTTTTTTGATATATTTTGGAGTTGTAGTTGTGGTCTCCTTTTGGCAAAAAAGCATCATCATTCTTGTAGGGGTCGTTAAGGGTATCAAATAGGTTTTCTAAATTATAGAAAGCTATAGCTCCCAGTTGGTATTGTTTTTTTTGAGCAAAAAGGTGGCTGTTGAAGCAAAATGCTATCAAAAGAATGATATAAAAATAGGGTGCCTTCATGATATAAGGTGGTTTTTTAATAAAAAAAATGCTTTTAATATCATAGACAGCTATTGGTTTTTATGGTTCATTTAGTTGGTTAACGATAGCTTGTAGCAGCCACCTTTAGCTTAGTCAATAATTTGGGTAGCCAATAAATCTTCTAATGTTTCTCTCCTTCTTATTAGCTTGTATTCGTTGCCTTTTACTAATACTTCGGCAGGTTTAAATCTGGAGTTGTAATTAGACGACATCATAAAGCCGTATGCGCCAGCATTGTGAAAGCATAAAATGTCACCTTCGGTTATTTCTGCTATAGGTCTGTCCCAGGCAAAAGTATCTGTTTCGCAAATATAACCAACAACGGTATAAATACGTTTGTTGCCGTCTATGTTGGAGATATTGGTAATGTGGTGGTAAGCATCGTACAGCATGGGTCTGATAAGATGGTTGGCGCCAGAGTCTATACCAGCAAATACGGTTGCGGTCGTTTGCTTTATGACGTTTACTTTGGTTAGGAAATAACCACACTCGCTCACAAGGTATTTACCCGGTTCGAAGAATATTGCAATTTTTTTGCCATAATCCTCACAAAATTTTTGGTATCTAATACCTAATTGTTTGCCTAGGTCTTTGATATCTGTCACGATATCGCCGGACTTGTAGGCTACTTTAAAGCCGCTTCCAAAGTCGAGGTATTCGAGTTCAGGAAAGTCAAGCGCAATATTAAATAGAATATCAGCGGCATTTAGGAAGACGCTGGTGTCTAAGATGTCGCTTCCGGTATGCATGTGTATGCCTTCAACGTGAAGGTTGAGCGATTTTATAATACGCTCTACGTGTCGCAGTTGGTGTATTGAGATGCCAAATTTGCTATCTATGTGGCCGGTAGATATTTTATAGTTGCCGCCTGCTAGAATATGCGGATTGATTCTGATACAAATTGGTACGGTATTGCCATATTTTGCTCCAAATTGTTCTAGAATTGATATATTATCGATGTTGATTTTTACACCCAATGCTACAGCCATGTCTATTTCTACCATAGATACACAATTGGGGGTATAAATAATATCTTGAGGAGCAAAACCTGCTTTTATGCCTAGCCATGCCTCTTGTATGGATACGGTATCTAAGCCACATCCTAGCCCTTGAAGTACCTTTAATATATTTATATTGGATAGTGCTTTTGCTGCATAGTGAAACTTTGCGTTACAGCTTTCAAAAGCAGCTACTAATTCATGGTATTTTTCTTCTATTTTGTCTTGACTATACACATAAGTAGGAGCGCCTACCTCTTGTGCTATTTTAAGTAATAGGGGGCTTGGTATAAATAGATCCATAATTTGATATTTGTAAAAAACGACACAAAATTACGTCTTATCCGACAATTTTTAGTATTAATTAATAGCTACCTTAAAGCTATCGTTTGCCTATATACATGATGAGCCAGCAAATGAGTATGCTACACGCTATTATAACGAAGGGTTTGAGGCCTTGAAGGATGTTGTTGTGTTTTTTTTGAGTATGTATTTTGTTTAAAATTAACATATGTTCTTCTTTAATTACCTTATTGTCTTTTATTTTTGAGAGAACGAATGTAAAATGCTGGTAAGGAAGAAAATGCATTAAGTCGAGCAACTTGTTAATAAAGTCGTTATAGCGGTCTTGATTTTCTTGTTGGTTGCATGTTTGGATAGCTTCTGCCTCTAAAAAGTACAGTATAATATTGGTAAGTTCTTTTCTGTCGATGTCCATACTCGAAAGTTGTTTTAGGTGACGATGTAGGTCGTGTAACAATTTTTGGAGTTTTTGAAAATCGTATGCAATTGAATAATCTTGAAAGTAATTTTTATTATTTTTCACCAATTCCAAATCGTATTGAATTCTAGCAGAAGGGTCAATGAGTGTGGTGTAGGCTTCGTTTATTAAGGCAAAGTGTTTGGTGGTTGCGTCTGTATTGTGCGGTTGTTTGTCTGGATGATGCATAAATGCTAATACCCGATATCTTTTTTTGATATCTGCACTGCTAGCGCTAGCATGAATGCCTAGTATTTGGTAATAGTTTTTGATAAAAGCTATATTATTTTTTTAAAGAAAGTAGACGCTATGGCTACTAAAAAAAAGTAAAGTTATGAGTAACAGTCTATCATTTGGTCAAGTAATCGCTAGTAATTCTAGTTATTTACAGCCTTTTGCAGTGTCTTTGACACAAGATACCGAAGATGCCCATGATTTGGTGCAAGAAACACTTTACAAAGCTATAGTATATAAGGAGAAATTTCAAGATGGCACGAATATAAAAGCATGGCTGTATACTATTATGAAAAATATTTTTATTAATAACTATCGGCGGCTTCAAAAGTTTAGAGGCACGACTTCAGATATTTCTCAGGATTTTTTCTTAACTAAGCAGCATAAAGTGGCTGTAAATATGGGTGTCAGCAATATTCAAATGAAAGAGATTAGGGCCGCAATTGATGGTCTGCCAGAGGTGTTGCGCGTTTCTTTTGAGCTGCATTATTTGGGTTATAAATATCACGAAATTGCAGCAACCCTACACGAGCCTTTAGGTACTATCAAAAGCAGAATTCATTTTGCACGGAAGCTATTGATGAAGCAATTAAAGCATACGCAAGTCTATTAATTTCTTACTAATAAAAACGATGGGTAACATACTCGAAAAAAAGTCTTTAAAATGGCGGTAAAAGCAGTATAAATGATAATTTATCAAACTTTTAAAGGAGCTAGCAAGACGTATTTTACTAAAGAAAAGAGGCTACTGGGTTAACTGATTTTTTTTAACCAACACATAAGGTTGTCTAACAAAAAGAGCAAAGAATACATGTTTTGTTTTGTAGTCTTTGCTCGTAATTTATCAGTACTTATAAATGGTGTATGATTTACTTAGTACTAGGTTTTTTCATGATAGCATAAATTTCTATAACAAAACCCAGTACTACCACTATAGGTGCTAATGTAATTCTTCTGAAGCTATAAATTTCGTCGTAGTTAAATACATTAGGGTCAGGGCTTTTGCCTCCCGACATGAGGATGAATCCTAAAACCAAAACTGCCAAGCCTATTAACATGTATAGGTAGTTCGATTTATCAAAAAGTAGTTCTTGGGTGTTCTTTGTGGCCATAATGGTAATATATATACTTGGTTACTTGTCAAAATTAATAATATTTTACTATAAAATTTTGTTTTCTATAAGATAATTGTTGCGCTCTGGTGAGTTGCGTAGTATGAGTTCTGCTAAGAAGCCCGTTGTGAAAAACAAAGTACCCATTACTAGCGTCGTGAGGGCTATATAGAAGGGTGGCCTGTTGCTTAAAGAGTAATCATCGAAAATGATTTTAGCTACAATCATATAAATGCTCGTTAAGCCACCAATAAAGAATAGTATACTGCCCAATAAACCAAAAAAGTGCATGGGCTTTTTTCCAAATTTCCCGATGAATTGAACGGTAAGTAAATCTAAAAATCCGTTGATAAATCTATTCCATCCAAATTTCGAAACGCCGTACTGCCTTGCTCTATGCTGTACCACCTTTTCGCCTATTTTTATAAATCCTGCAGCTTTTGCCAAAACGGGTATATAGCGGTGCATTTCACCGTATATTTCTATGCTTTTTATAACTTTATTTTTGTAGGCTTTTAGTCCACAGTTAAAGTCGTTGAGCTTTATGCCACTAATACTGCGGGTCACGCCATTAAAAAACTTCGACGGTATATTTTTTGCCAGCTTGCTATCAAATCTTTTTTTCTTCCAGCCACTCACTAAGTCAAAGCCATCTTCCATTATCATCTTGTAGAGTTCGGGTATTTCGTCGGGGCTATCTTGTAGGTCAGCATCCATCGTTATTACTACATTGCCCTGCGCCAGTTGGAACCCTTCGTTGAGGGCTGCGCTTTTGCCATAGTTTCGTTGGAATTTTATACCTTTTACTTGAGGGAATTTTTCTTTTAATTCGACTATGATGTCCCAGCTATTATCTGTACTGCCGTCATCTACAAAAATGACTTCATACCGGTACGCGTTTTTTTCGCACACACTATTTATCCATTGCATGAGCTCTGGTAGAGATTCCTCTTCATTCAATAAAGGTATTACTAGCGAAATGTCTGTCATGTTTATAGCGCTGCTTATATGTTGAGTATTGATTGTTTGGTACGCTCGGCTTTAAGAAAACACAAATATAATTTTTTTTAATCGTTTGTCCTTGCTCTCAAAAACATACCTATGATTACTGTTACAATGATACCCAGTAGAAAGTTGATACGAAGTAAGTTGAATATTTTCCCTAAGTAATATATTCTGTTGCTTTCATACATTTTTAAGCTTTCATTTAGTTGTTCTTCATTGTAGTTTTGTTGAAGCATCGATTTTCTAGCCAATTCTACATCTATTTCTTTTATTTCTGGAAAGATTTGAATAGAAAGAAATATCCATAGTACAATGATGATTACCATTAATGCTATGGTTTTAAAACCATTACTAAATATTTCGCCAAAAAACGCAACGCCTTTTAGGGTGCTTCTGTACACGAAAGTAGATACCACAACGCCTGCTAAAAATAGGAATATGGGTATAGATAGTAAGAGTGTGTCGTCGTGGCTTTTTGTGAAAAAAATAATCAGTTCGGTAAGTATCACAAGAAAGGCTGTAATAATACCTATATAAAGCGTTTTTTTGCCAGCCTTAACTTTAAGTAATTCGTGTTCGGTTTCAAAATCCATAGTGTATAATTATTTTTACATAGTAGTACAAGTTGCTTTCCCTATTAGTTCTTGTAGGTATAGTGGCGAATTGGTACACATGCTTTTTCGGGTAGTATCGTTGTAGGTCCAAGTTTGCTGGGGCTTAACAATTGTATAGTCTGTACTCCCTATTGCTATGCCATTTCCATTGATGTTAAATATTTGTCGGGCGTTAGCGCTAAACAAACGATTGAGTAGTTCTGGACTGATATCTGGGATGGCTTTTAAAACCATACTGTATGCAGTTTCGATGGTATTCATGCCATGAGATGCGTATTCAAATTCCTTAGCTTTAGCATCCCATTCATGCGATTGGTGGTGGCTAGCGATACAGTCTATGGTGCCGTCTAGTACACCAGTTATTAAGGCTTGTCTGTCTTCTTCACTTCTGATGGGAGGTGCTACTTTAAAATGACTATCGTAGCTTGCCAATACATCGTCTGTATACATTAAATGATAAGGGGTGACGGCGCAACTAATCTTTAAACCTTCGGCTTTAGCATCTCTAATAAGGTCTACAGACTCTTTGGTACTAATACCCGTAAGGTGTAGTCGGGATTGTGTGTAGCGCAACAATTCTAGTTCTCTGTAAACTTGTAGACTCTCTGCCAAGCTGGGTATGCCTGGCATGCCTAAACGAACAGAGTTAAAGCCTTCGTGCATAAGTCCTCCGGCAGATAAGGAATTGTTGATAGGTATTTGAATAACGATACCGTCAAAGGCTTTTACATACTCCAAGGCCTTTAATACAAGTTGTGCTTGCTGTATAGGTTGCCAGCCATCAGAGAATGCTATGGCTCCAGCATGGTGCATATCTAGCATTTCTGCCAAATCTTTACCTTCAATGTCTTTGCTAATGGCACCTATTGGATAGAGCTTAGTCTCTGCACCAGCAGATCTGTTCACTAAGAAGTCTATCATCGATTTGTTTTGTATAACAGGTAAGGTATTGGGTACTACCATTACATGTTTGAATCCGCCATTTGCTGCGGCATTCAAGCCCGATAATAGGGTTTCTTTATACTCGTATCCTGGTTCAGAAAAATCTGCAAAAGTATCTACCCAGCCGGGCATAATCATGCAGCCTGGTGTTTTTATAACGGTCGCCGTATCGTGCGTAATAGCAGTGTCTATTGCTACGATGGCGTTGTTTTCAAAAAGAATATCTACCACTTCTTGATGTTTTTCAGAAGCCGGATCTATTATTTTTACTTGCTTTAAGAGTGTAAACATATCAGCTGCAAAAATACTTAAGGTGTATGTAAATATCTAATTCTAAAATAGTTTCTTAAAAATAGGTCATGTTCTTTTATACAAAACCTTCCTGTTCGAGTTGCAAGTATTATTTATCGAGCCCTGCTAGTTTGGCTTCTAGGTATTCCAAACGTTGCAATATGTCGGGTAGTTTTCTGCTAAGTGCTTGTATTCTGAGTGCTTGTGTATAATCAGAAGCGGGGCTACCAGTCACAGATTTGCCTGTTTCTGTAATAGATTTAGTCACACCGCTCTGGGCATTTATTTTAGTACCATTTGCCAAATTTAGATGACCAACTATACCTACCTGTCCACCTACCATGCAGTTGGCGCCCAGCTTGGTGCTACCAGAGATGCCTGCCTGTGCTGCTATGACGTTGTTCTCGCCAATTTGTACGTTATGTGCTATCTGTATTAGGTTGTCTAATTTAGTGCCTTTTTTTATTAAAGTACTGCCCATAGTGGCTCTATCAATGGTGGTATTAGCGCCTATTTCCACGTCTTCTTCTATAACTACATTGCCCAATTGTGGCACCTTTTTAAAGGTACCATCTGCTTGAGGCGCAAAGCCAAAGCCATCTGCACCTATAATAGTGCCAGAGTTTACCACACTGCGGCTTCCAATTTTGGTATCGTGGTATATGCAGGCATGAGGATAAATCGTTACTTGGGCATCAATTATTACATTATCACCAATGTATACGTTGGGGTATATTTTTGCTCCTTCGCCAATTACTGCGTTTTTTCCAATATAGGCAAATGCTCCGATGTATACATTTTCACCAATAGTGGCCGTTTCGTGTATAAAAGAAGGTTGTTCTATCCCTGTTTTTTGATTGCTAGCAACGACGGCTTGATTGTAAACTTCTAGTAAGGTAGCAAAAGCTTGATAGGCATCAGGTACGCGAATGAGTGTTGCCTTAATGGGCTGTTGGAGCACATAGTCGGCACCTAATATAATTACAGAAGCTTGTGTTTGGTATAAGTAGGGTTCGTACTTAAGATTTGCAAAAAAAGTCAGTTCGCCGTTTTGAGCTTCTTCAATTTTTCCAAATCCTACCACGCTAATATGGGCATCACCCTCGATGGTGCCATTGATTAGTTGTGCTATTTGTGCTGCGGTGAATTTCATGAACGTATTTCTATTAATAATAGATAGCTTGTCGTTAAAAAAAAGATATCTGGATTTCTTATTATGGTATGATGTATTGGCTCGTCGTTTGGTTGCTTTTGTTTGGAAGGTGCGCATTTAAGCTATAGCTGTTGAGCCTTCCAGCAGCAAGTTAGGGGTCATTTAGGCTTTCATGTTTACTTTTTTTAAAGATTGGAAGAAGCTTTTTTCATGGTCGCCAATTTCAAATAGTAATTCTTTTAGGTTGGTATATGCTTTAGGGTCGCTATTATTGGTACGTTGCTTGAATACTCTTGCGCTTTCAAACGCAAAATTTCGCCATTTATCTCCAATTTGGGTATACGCCTGTGATAGCTCCAATAAATCATTGTTTCCAGTATATTGTCCTGCTTCTTGCAAAAATGCTGCATACAGAAATCTGAAACCTCCACCTCCGGTGCCTATTTCCTCTTGCATTCTAATGATGTTGCCTAGATAAAGCTGCGCTTGCCTAGGCGTGAGTTTTTGTGGGTATTTTTCTATTTTTTGGGCCAATGTATAAATAGCTTTTACACCAAACCACGGCACAGGTGGCTGTAGCATAAAAAACGTAGTTTGCTTAATGCCGGCGGCTATAGCTGGGGCTAAATCTAACTGAGAAGGTGCTTTAGTAATGTAATATATTTTGCCTTTAGGCTCTGGAAAGCCTTTTGCAAACCTAGCCTTCTCTAAAGATGCTGCACTTATGATGCTGGTCGATTCTAAAACAGGGTCGCTGACGGTATAGTTATTGCTCGCTTCATCCTTTGCAGTAATGATTAAATTGTGAGCATTGAAATGAAACCGAAACGCCTCAGGTAAATAATCTAAGTAATACACACCAGCGAGCATGCCTACGGGTATATCTTTACGCAATATAGCATCTAGCTGCTGCATGCCTTTTTGAGGGTTGCTAAATTTTTGTACTTCGATATTTATATTAAGCCTTTGTGTAACTCTTTTAAAGATATAGCCAGGCCATATTCTATAAGAGGTACCAGGTACGCCACCAATTTTTAAAAAAGGCAAATGGCAAAAAAAGATGCCGGCACCAATCCCAAAACACATGGGTTCAGAGAGTTGTAGCCCTTGATGATGGAGCAAATTAGAAGTTACACCACTTTCACAATGTGCATGCTGAAAATGATTGAATGATGTGTTCAATAGTTTTACTTTTATCTTACAAAAATAGGTTTTCGACGACAAAATTTAGTCTGTCGGGCAAAATTATACCCGCAATAATAAATTATTAAACCCTCATTGCCTGCCCAGACTAAGCAAATGCCCTTTGAATAGGCGTTTATAGCGCTGCAATGAAGGGTCTTTTGTGGTATTTATGAATGGTAATACCAAGCAAAAAGTTATTATTTTATCCGATTATCTTATCTTTGTATGCTATACAATTTATTATTTATGGGAAAAGTAAAGAATGATATCTTGACAAAAAAGAATATGTCTTTTAAAGAGTTTCAGCAAGTGGCATTAACAGACTACGAACAAGCGGTAGCAAGTAGAGAGGCAAGTTTGATAGGTAGAAAAGAAGTATTGACAGGCAAAGCGAAGTTTGGAATATTTGGAGACGGTAAAGAATTACCTCAGATAGCTTTAGCAAAATGTTTTCAGCCCGGAGATATACGCTCGGGGTATTATAGAGACCAGACCTTGATGTTCGCTACTGGCATGAGTAATTTAGAAGCTTTCTTTTCTCAGTTATATGCCAATCCTAATGTAGATGAGGAGCCCTCCTCGGCCGGTAGAATGATGAATGGACACTATGCTACTAGATGGTATAATGACGATGGCACGGTAAAAAACCTGATGGAAGCTGTGCAATCTACCTCCGATATTTCACCTACTGCCGGACAAATGGTAAGGGCATTGGGCGTTGCATTTGCCTCAAAATGTTATAGAAATACGGCGGTAACGCATACGGGTTTTGAAAAGTTTACAAATAGTGGCAACGAAGTGAGTTTTGTTACAATCGGCGATGCATCTACGTCAGAAGGCCTTTTTTGGGAAACATTAAATGCTGCGGGTGTATTGCAAGTGCCTTTAGTGGTTGTGGTGTATGACGATGGCTATGGCATCTCTGTTCCTCAAAAATATCAAACAACCAAACAATCCATTTCAACAATTGCAGGTGGCTTTCAATATGACGAAAAATTAGCCAGTGGCCTTGAAGTGTATACTGCTAAAGCTTGGGATTATGCGGGCTTGGTAGATACCTTCCAGAAAGGTGTAGAAAGAGCTCGAAAACTTCATATACCTGTTTTGTTTCATGTTCAGGAAGTGACGCAGCCTCAAGGACACTCTACCTCTGGTTCGCACGAGCGCTACAAGTCTAAAGAGCGCTTAGAATGGGAGAAAGAAGTAGATTGTATTGCAAAATTAAGAGCCTTTTTATTGGAAAGCGCTATAGCAAATGAAGAAGAATTGGCGGCTATAGAAGAGCGTGCTAAAGACGCTGCTCGTAAAGCTAAGCAATCGGCATGGAATAAATTCATACAGCCAATTAAAGACCAAATTGCGCAGCTTACCCAATTATCCAATCAAATAGTGATGGAACGCAATGCTAATGGTACAGCAATCGCTGCTTTGGTGAAAGAAATAAACGATATCAAAGAACCTATCAGAAAAGACGTACTTCGTACGGCGAATAAAATACTTTCCCTAGCTAATGGCAACACACAAGCTGTTAGAAATTTAGCCAATTATCGCGATAATTTGCTAGGCGAGGCGAAAGATAAATTCAACTCACACCTTAGCTCTCAAAGTGCTAAAGCCGTGAAGAATGTAAAAATAGTACCTGCAACCTTCGATGCTGACGCTGCTATGATTAACGGTTTTGAAGTATTGAACAAATATTTTGATCTTACTTTGGCAAACAATCCCGCAGTGTTTGCATTTGGTGAAGACGTGGGTAAAATTGGTGATGTAAACCAAGCATTTGCAGGGCTTCAAGAAAAATATGGCGAAGAGCGCGTGTTTGATGCAGGCATTCGAGAAGCCACTATTATAGGGCAGGGCATAGGCATGGCATTAAGGGGCTTAAGGCCAATTGCCGAAATACAATATTTAGATTATTTGCTATATGGCTTACAACCCTTAAGTGACGATGTGGCTACTTTAGAATATCGTACAAAAGGTGGCCAAAAATGTCCTATTATTGTCAGAACAAGAGGACATAGGCTCGAAGGAATCTGGCACAGCGGCTCGCCAATGGGAATGATTATAAATTCGCTAAGAGGTATTAATGTTTGTGTGCCCCGAAATATGACACAAGCTGCAGGTATGTACAACACCTTATTGCAATCGGACGAACCTGGCTTGGTTGTAGAATGCTTAAATGGATACAGACTAAAAGAAAAATTACCCAACAATTTAGGCGAATTTACAGTGCCATTTGGGGTTCCCGAAATTCTTCAAGAAGGCGATGATATCACTATCGTTTCGTATGGCTCTACCTTACGAGTGATACAAGAAGCAATAGACTTATACCTTGCGCCTCAAGGCATCAGTTGCGAATTGGTAGATGTACAAACATTATTGCCATTCGATACTAACCACAAGATATTAGAATCCTTAAAGAAAACAAATAGGATTGTATTTATCGACGAAGACGTACCCGGTGGCGCCTCTGCATTTATGTTTCAAAATGTAATGGAAATACAAGGTGGCTATAAATGGTTGGACGTTTCACCTAGAACGATTACCGCAAAAGCACACCGTCCGGCATATGCCACCGATGGCGACTATTTTTCCAAACCTAATGCCGAAGAAATTGCAGAAGTAATACAACAAATGGTGGCAGAATAAGTGGATTGCTGCTTTGCAATAAAAAAAACAATAGTAGGGATGCTGATACTTTTAGCATCCCTATTGTTTTTTAGCAATATTATAAATAGAATAGTTTAAATTTTATGGAGCAAGATTTATGTTTTACATAAAAATGTTCCTGCCTAAATTCAACCATATCTTTGGTTGATGCCACTACAACGCTACCTCCCACCTCTCGATTATTTTCCCCAAGGTTTTGGCATAGTAGGGGAACCTACCAATGGAAATAATACTCGTTTAGAAGTACAATGCGCATTTTAACGTTGCCAAAGGTCGTTTAATGTTGTGAATCCAAAAATCTCGAAAGCTCATTCTTTGAACTCGAAAAACTCAGCAAATTAATGATATTAAAATACTGCTGTTTGTCTAAACAATTTGGATAAGCCCATTTGGCCAACTCTAATTTATTATCTTCAAAACTAAATAATTTCAAAATAGTAGCTATTTGGTCTGTAGTCAAGCAATTGGCATTGACAATTGTTTTTGCAATATTCAATTTGTCTACATCAAAAGATGCCTTACTGATTGTTTTTACAGCATCATTAAAAGTTCTATTATCCATCACTAGGCAGTTTGTGCCCTTACCTAAAAAGTCATTTCTTCTATCTATATCTACAGGGTGCTGTGGATTTCTGATCGTTCTATAGCGTTGATTGTGGTAGTTTTTTCTAAATCTATGGTCATCGTCATTCCAACGTTCGGGTTTGTTGGGTCTACCAGCTTGGTATATTACCATATTTCTGGTTTGTATTTCTATCGGCTCCATCGGGATAATTTGATACACAGAGAAAGCCCTATCGCCGCGGCGTTTGGTAGATATCAAATAGGATATATCTTGTGCATAGCCATCAATATCTGTAACGGCAAGGCTCCTGTGCATTAGCTCAGGTAGGCGCCTGTCGGAAAATACAATTCTGCATTGATACATATTGGATGTAAGATGCTCAATTCTAACGGCCGTTGCTGGCTGTTGATTGTATTGTATTCCGTTTAAGTAGACGAAGAACGGACTTCCGTCTTCAGAGAGCAGCGTTAAGTGGCTTGAGGTGCCTTGTGCCCAAGTGTGGGGCGTCAATAGTAAGGTTATTAAAACTGTAAAAAGTAATCTACTCATAGAAAAAAGTGTTTTTTGATAAGGGGGTAAATCATATAAGTATAGCAGCAAAATTAATGGAAAAGTATATTATAACAAGTTAGTATATTTTATATACGCTTAGTCCTTTTACTTTTCCTTGAAGTACATCTTGAACTTGTGTGCCATCGGGCAATAACAGTTTACCTGTAGCTTCGGCATATGTATGGTAGTGGAAGTAGTATTTTACGCCATATTTTTGGGCGTCTTTTAGCAAGTTTTCAAACGTGTGTTCATCTCTAAGTTGTGCGTAAAATTGGTTGTTGGCATAATAGGCAGTTCGCAATATAGATTGTCCATAACTACTCATGAACACTTGATTTGTGAAAAAACTGGTATTGCTAAGATGATGATCTTTTAATATTTGAGCGGTTTCATAGTCGGTTTTTCCTTCGTTCCACATATCTTTCAGGCTTAATAAGGGTGAGGCAAGGAAGCTACAACACACAATTGTGAATACAATATTTTGAACGCTTTTTGCTTGGAATATTTGGATGTTGGCAGCCAAGTATTGGATGCTTTTCGTTATCAGTATAAGCGCTAAAGGTAGCGTCACCCAAAGGTATCTACCACCGTCAAAAGTGAGTAACCAAAAAGGCAAAGGGTACAGCAAAAAGACAATTAAAATGATGGCCAGTTTGGCGTCTAAGAGCGGTAGTTTTTTGGTGGCTATAATTAAGATGCTTACGATCCAGGTAATAAAATAAAATGGCGAGAGCGCATTACTTGTTTTTATCCATAGTAAAGCATTATAAGCAGTTCTTGCTAATTGTTTAATAAAGAGGCTGGGGTGGTGCCAAAAACGAGGGTGGCTTTTTTGAATCAACCATGGGTCTTCAAAATAAAAAATACTACTGGCGTCTTTGGGGGGTACTAATGCAATAAAATGATCGTGTAGGATATTAGTGCCCATAAGCCACCAGCTCATATTGAGTTTACCGGCAGTAGAAAAGGTTAAGAATCCGTAATGCTTACTAAGTATGTATATCCATGGACTTGCCAATAGCACTTGAGTGCCGATGGCTACAATAGCTATCTGAAAACATTTGGCTTTGGATATGTTTTTTTTGAAAAAATAATAATACATCAATACTGCCAATAGCATTGCTGGAAAAAAATAGAAGGAATAGGCCTTTCCGAAATATGCCAAGGTGCCCAAACACCCCACACCTATCCATAGGAGAGGTTTTTGAACGAAATTATCTTTAAGGATAAGGACAATGCCGAGTAGGATAAAAAAGTATTGCAAAAGGTCTGTAAAGCTTTGTTGATAATTAAAAATAGCCCACATCATTCCCGAGACAATCGCGAAAATAAGCTGCTGCGTGCGATGGGTATTAAATTTTTGAAATAAAAATTGTGCAAGACCTGTAGTGCCTAATGCCGCTATTGTATTGAACTGAATAGCATTGGTAAAAATGTCGCCGCCCAAAAGCCTATGCATACCCACGGTACCCCAGATGCCTAGTGGGCTCCAGAATGCATTAATGGCGCCTTTGAAGTCATTTGACAGGTAGCGCTTAACGATAGTGAGATAGCTCGTAGCATCAGGGTCTATATAGTATTTTAAGTAAGGGAATAATGCTATAGTAGTGAGCAAACAAACACCTAAAGCCACCATTATGGGCGTAAAAGAATTGTTTTGTTTGGCAGTGAGGTTGGTCATAGTAAATAAACGTATCTGTATATTGGGCTCAAATTTAGCTATATTAAATATAAGTATACATTTTTTACTATTTGCCCACCATATATTTTTTATAAAAAAAGAGTCAAATGGTTGAATATTTGACTCTTTTGTAGCTATTGTAATGGTTATACTAATAATGCAAAACGGTGTTGGTCTGGAACATTTTTTGAGCAGTTAATAAGATGGCATCTTTATCATATCCGCAATCTCTATATTGCTCTTTTTGCGAGCCGTGTTCAATGAATTCGTCTGGTATGCCCAGTAGTTTTACATCTGGTTTGTAATGATGTTCGTTGAAGAATTCAAGAATAGCACTTCCCATACCACCTACTATCGTTCCGTCTTCTACGGTAATGATTTTAGTAAACTTCTTGCCTACTTCGTGAAGAATTTCAGCGTCTAGTGGTTTTGCAAATCGCATATCATAGTGTGCTGTGCTAATGCCCATGCTTTCAAGCTGCGCTACCGCCTCTGTTACAAAATTGCCTGGGTGTCCTAAGCTCAGTATTGCTATATCGTTGCCATCCTTTAGTATTCGGCCTTTTCCTATTTGTACTCTTTCAAAAGGTGTTTGCCATTCGGGCATAACGCCTTGTCCTCTTGGATATCGGATAACGAAAGGTTGTGTAGTACTTTCGAGTTGTGCCGTATACATGAGGTTTCTCAATTCTTGCTCATTCATAGGAGCACTTATTACCATATTGGGTATACAGCGCATATAGGCTATATCATAAGCTCCTTGGTGTGTAGCGCCGTCGTCGCCTACCATACCCGCTCTGTCTAAGCAGAAGATGACGGGCAAGTTTTGTATCGCTACATCATGTATCACCATGTCGTATGCACGTTGCATAAATGAGCTATAAATATTGCAAAATACGCGCATGCCTTGTGTTGCTAAGCCCGCACTTACAGTTACGGCATGTTGTTCAGCTATGCCCACGTCAAGTGCTCTATCGGGCATTTCTTTCATCATATACTTTAAAGAAGAACCAGAAGGCATTGCAGGTGTTATGCCCATTATTTTGTCATTGGCTTTTGCCAATTCGATAATGGTATGTCCAAATACATCTTGGTATTTGGGTGCTTGAGGTGTGTGGTAAATTACTTTGTTAATTTTGCCTGTAGTTTTGTCAAACAAGCCAGGTGCATGCCAAAGCGTTTGGTCTTCTTCAGCTAGTTTATAGCCTTTGCCCTTTACTGTTTTTACGTGCAATAATTTTGGGCCAGGTATACTTCTTAAATCTTTAATCGTCTCGGCTAACTTCAATACATTGTGGCCATCTACGGGTCCAAAATAACGGAAGCCTAAAGCTTCAAATAAGTTGCTGGACTTATTGATTGCTTTTTTGATATTGGCTTCAAATTTAGAGGCAAATTTTTGTTGCAAATCGGCATAAGGTAGTTTGCCTAAAAAATTCCATACATCGTCTCTGAGTTTATTATAAGTACCAGAGGTGGTGATGTCTGTAAGGTACTGATTGAGTGCTCCCACATTAGGGTCTATACTCATGTTGTTATCGTTCAAAATAACGAGTACATTGGCATTTGCAACGCCAGCATGATTCATAGCTTCAAATGGCAAACCTGCTGTCATAGCTCCGTCGCCAATAACGGCTATATGTTGTCTATCTTTTTCGCCCTTTAGTTTTGAAGCAATAGCCATACCTAATGCAGCAGAGATTGAGGTAGATGAGTGACCAACACCAAAGGTGTCATATTCGCTCTCATCTCTTTTCGGAAAGCCACTGATGCCACCATATTTTCGATTGGTGGGAAATTGCTCCCTTCTGCCTGTTAGTATCTTGTGCCCATACGCTTGGTGCCCTACATCCCATACAAGTTGATCATAGGGTGTAAGCATAGCGTAATGCAGTGCTACAGTAAGCTCTACTACTCCAAGGCTGGCACCAAAGTGGCCGCCATGTACACTTACACAGTCTACTATATACTCCCTGAGTTCATTACATACTTGTTGTAATTGTACAGGATCTAAAGACCGCAAATCCTCTGGAGTGTTTATTTTGCTTAATAACGGACCAGCAACGATTTCTTCCATTTTTAGCGTTTGATATTTTTATAAAAAATAAGCTATTTGAAGCAGCACGCTTTTGACTTTAAAACAGTGTGCATAAGCACCAAAGTTATGGATTATATATGTAATAGAATTCATAAAAACACAATTTTGATACAAAACGAATGTCGGCCTTATTGTACACAGTACAATTCATTTATTGATGTATTTGGTTAGATGTTGCTTAATGGCTATTTAGCGGCAGTTTCTATCGTTTAAAATTACTACGCATTATGCTTGAAGAATAGGATTGGTTTTTACTAGCCGAGATGGTTGATAATCAGTAACAAAAGTTTGCAAAATCGCTACAGGCGCGCGCTTACA
>CAYSCJ010000053.1:0-17678 GCA_964429515.1 uncultured Taibaiella sp. | reverse complement strand
CAGGGTTGGCTGCATTCCATCTAAATACATTACCGGGCACACCATTACTCGGATTAACTACATCTACGGTAATAAGCAAGGAGTCTGTAGCTACACATAAATTAGTATCAGACACTAGTAAGATTGGTGTAGCAATATCATATACTACTACGTCCAAATATGCAGTATCGTGGGTTATACATAAAGAATCGTTGCTTGCCACCAACATAATGGTGTAAGCACCCGGCTGGGTATATGTATGCGTTGGAGCCGCTATGTTGCTAAAATTTCCATCGCCAAAATCCCAATAATAATTTACCGCTTGCGGCGAACTACCGTCTAAATTCACGGTATGAGGTACACATCCAGAATCAATAGGATTCAAATTTCTATCGGGTAAAATTGCCGCACTCACGCCTGCTTTTTCAAAGTCAAACTTAAAACTGGCTACATCATACCCCGAAGATAATTTGATAGGTGCGTACGATGCTGGCGTTGTAGGCCAGCTATTGGTTACCACACATATACTATGATATATTCTGCCTTGCTTGTCAAATCTATTGGTACCTGTGTGGCAGTGGTCGCCTATTTGAGGATCGCCATAATAAGTACCAAAAATTAAATTCTGCATATTTCCACTCAAAGCAGCAAACCATAAATCGTCTGTAGTTGTTTGGAAGGCGTCTATAGACATAGGCATTCCGGCGCCTGCACCCATGCTGGTAAAATAGATATTACTACAATCGTCGACGATAAAAGCACCGGGCGTAATGCTACCACCTGCAAATGCGGTGGATAATAAGCGGGTGGACAAAGTAGTATTAAGCTTTAATATGAACAATTTAGTACTGCTAACGGTGGCTGGAGAAGTATTTGTAAACGCTCCTGGCGTCACCAAAAAATCCCCATTGGTACGGCCTAAAACAAATATTTGATCGTATTTATCAACATCCACCCGCGAAACAATATCGTTGCCGTTGGTAGCTATGTAGGTAGCGTGTGTTAATTGTCCGGTAGACTCGTCAAGTACTACTGCGAATCCACTAAGTGCACCTCCAGTAGGAGCAGACATATACGGACTACTTCCCACTATCGGAAAATCGGTACTCGTGGTGGCACCTACTATAACAGGATTACCGCTTGATAGCAATTCGATACCATGTACTGCTTCATCACCATTTCCTCCCAAAAATGAACTGTACATAATAGATGATAAATCTGGCGTGAATTTAACAATCACTACATCAAATCCTGCAGCCTTATTAAGCTGAAAAGCATTGGAAGAGACTGGAATATTGGTTGCGTTTTCAACATTACAAACCATCCAAATATTATTGTTGATGTCGAAATTGATTTCCATACCTGGCACCAAATGGCTGGGAAAACTATGAACAGACAAGGTAACACCCGGGAAGTTGAAGTACATCCCCGACCTACTGTTGTTACCAAAATAGCTGCCACCAAGCAATTGGTCACCATCTTCAGAAAAAGAGGCTAAAAACAATTCGGTAGCACCAGAGTGCGTTGTTTTAAAAGCACCCGCCGTCACCGGTAAGTTGTTGGAACTGGTTGAACCACCTATAAGCAACTCGCCAGACGAATTGACTCTACTTGTTAAGGGTACTTCGCTAGAAGAACCTCCATAGTAGGTAGAATATTCTAAACGTGTACCGTCTTGCCATATTTTATTGATACCCACATCGCTGCTACCCGCAAAGTTCTGCTGAAAAGCACCCATAGTGGTTGGCCACCCTGTATTAAACGCATAGGCTACCGCATACATATGTCCGTTAAAATCGCAAGTAGAAGAGTGGCTATACGACACCGAACCAGACGATACCGCACCACTATAAGTAGAAAATATTACACGAGGATCTATCACCAAGTCATAATTAGGATTATATCCTTGAGGCAAATGAAAACTCAATACGCCAGCCGATGATAACCTATACTCACTCTCAACTATCACTTTATTGCCCTCAATCATTTGATAAGTCAGGGGCTTATCCTCAATCACGGTACTAACGCTAGTGGGAATTACCAACTGACCTTTCTCGTTGATATGCGGCTTAACCCCCTCGAAGCCTAATTGGATGCTTTGAGGATTGGCACCAGGCTTTACAATAAAATCATATTTTAAATCTGCCCCTTCTCTGTAAAGTGCTAAAGAAATGCCATTATAAACCTCATGTAGCGCAACATTTTCAAATAATTGCACCCTACTAGCCCACTTAGAGGTATCGTTCCCTAAAAAATAATTTTGATAGTAGGCGGTAGGATTATAACCCGCTTTTTTTGCCGTCGAATTGGCCTGCAAAAACTTAATTTTATAAGCATGCATCCTTACATTGACATCCGAATTGAAATTATCATGAGATTCTTTAATCAAAGTACCCCAGTCATCAGGATGCGCAAAATTATACACCAATCCATCCTTGACAAGGTGAATACTGCCAGGTACACTCAAACTGCTTCTAAATAATACCTGTGGCTCCCATTGTCCTTTGTTTTCTATAAATTTATAATCATAAGCCCCCACCCCATGTGCCCAACTTTGAAAAATAGAAAGCACCGCACTTAGAAATATTAAAAGGATTTTCTTGTACATAAGAGTATCAATTAGTTTTTACTACATAAAGTTATTAAAAGAATAGATTGGTTTTTAAATTATATAATTATTTTTTATAAAAAATTTCTCCTGCCGCTAAGTGCCCTATTCATACTTTGCGCTTTGCAAGCCACAACATAGTATCCAAAAAGTCATTTTATCCTGTTTAGGCTACCATTTAAAAGGCAAAAAATGCCCGAAATCTACATATCTTACGGCATCAGCACCCTTTTTCTAGAATCATTTTGATAAAATAGACGATAGCTTGCCAACAAATCTTCAAAAAAGCGGCTTATAATTTTATTTTAGCTATTTGTGAAATTGGTGCGATAAATTAATAGATGGAAATTGCATTTATTACCGATGAATTCTATATTTTTGAGGTCTTATAAAATAAATAGCAGACAAATTATTCTATAATAAAATTCATTATGGCGGAAATTATCAGAATGCCCTTATTGAGCGACACTATGAAAGAAGGTGTAATAGCTGAATGGCACAAACAAATTGGCGATAAGGTAAAAGCAGACGATATACTAGCAGAAGTAGAAACGGATAAAGCCACTATGGAAGTAATGCCCTACGTAGATGGCACACTATTGTATATTGGCGCTGAAAAAGGCAAGGCGGTGCCTGTAAATGGCATTATGGCTATCATAGGTAAGGAAGGAGAAAACATTCAACACCTATTGAACGAAACAACTGCTAATACTCCAGCCAATGCAACAGCAGCACCTACACCAAAGGCCGATACACCAAGCCCCGCTGCTAAAAAAAGTGTAGACCTTTCTAATATAGATGCAACCCTTGTAAGAATGCCACTTCTTAGTGATACTATGAAGGAAGGTAAAATAGCTGCTTGGCTTAAAAATGTAGGCGATACGGTAAAATCTGACGACGTTATAGCAGAAGTAGAAACAGACAAAGCGACTATGGAAGTAATGCCTTATGCAGATGGCACGCTTCTATATACTGCCGTAGAGGCTGGCAATAGCGTACCAGTTAATGGCATTATGGCAATCATAGGTAAAGCAGGCACAGATATCACTCCTCTTTTAGAAGCAGACCAACAAGGCTCCAATGTGGCTAATAATGCACCTGCAGCAACTACAGAAAGTTCAACGCCTGCAGCTGCACCTACTAACAGCGCAGCTCCTGCAGCCAGTATCGCTTCCGACGACGATTCCAGAATAAAAGCTTCTCCTTTAGCCAAAAAAATAGCTAAAGAAAAAGGTATCAACCTTAGCCAAATTAAAGGCACTGGTGATGGTGGAAGAATCATCAAAAGAGATATAGATAATTATCAACCGAGTGCCGCTGCTCCTGCCACAGCTAATGCTGTTAGTGCAGTAGGCGTAGAAAGCTATACAGACAAGCCATTGTCTACTATGAGAAAAGTGATAGCACAACGCCTAAGCGAAAGCAAGTTTTCGGCTCCACACTTTTACCTCAACACCAGTGTGAAAATGGATAATGCTATGGCGGCCAGAACGCAAATGAATGCCCTCGCTGCTCCGGCTAAAATATCATTCAACGACCTAGTCATTAAAGCATGTGCACACGCTTTGCGTAAGCATAAAGACATAAATAGCTCTTGGATGGGCGATTTTATAAGAGAAAACAACCATATCAATATCGGTACTGCGGTAGCTATACCAGATGGCCTAATTGTACCTGTAATTAAATTTGCCGATCAAAAATCTTTGGTTGAAATATCTACTGAGGCTAAAGAATTAGTAGCAAAAGCAAGAGACAAGAAACTTCAACCTCATGAATTTACGGGCAATACCTTTACGATTTCCAATTTAGGCATGATGGATATTGACGACTTTACCGCTATCATCAACCCACCCGATGCTTGTATATTAGCCGTTGGCAAAATAGAAGCAACGCCTGTAGTAGAAGATGGCCAAATCGTCATCAGAAATATCATGAAATTAACGCTCAGCTGCGACCATAGAGTAGTAGACGGCGCTTCGGGAGCGGCTTTCCTTCAAACGCTAAAAAGCTACTTAGAAAACCCAGTAATGATGTTACTATAAGTATCATATAACTCATCAATAAGTTCAACTAAGAAAGCAGATAATCCATTAAAGGTTATCTGCTTTTTATTTGTCGCAATTAGCACACACATAAATTTACCGAAAATGATTTTGGCTTAACAATCTACAACAAAAGAAAACCATGCATTACAACATTCTTCAAAGGGTGATGAGTGCATTATCAATGATGCTTTTTAAAGTCATTAAATAGGAGATAAAACAGTTTTTTTTTTGAAAAGAACTTATTGTGTTTACTCACAGTCATATTCGTTTTCCAAATCGATAGCGGTTACAATATGTAGCTTGTCGTCGCAAGGCGCTACTATAATTCTAAGGCGCTGCTTATCTTGTGTCGTAACCTTTTCTATCGCGTATTTTGACTTACAGGGTGTTTCTGCCATCTCAGACTTTGAATTGTTTATAACACCGCCTGCTAAAACCTCTGCCACTTCGGCCTCTGTAATGCCTCTGCAAGTCATTCGCTCCTTTGCATGCTTCGTAAAATACGTTTCTGTATAAGCAGGCAAGCCATTTGCTGTTGTGCTTTCCGTATCTTCTTGAAATAATACATACCTCAATACAAAGAACACAACCAAAAATACTATGGCAAGTGGCCAATTAAATTTCTTTGTTTTACCGTTTTGTAATTGCATATAATTGTTTCTATTTGTGATTTACCTGCTAGTTACTTGCACGCTATTGCAGCTACTTAAACCAGCATCATTAATACCCAATACCAAATGCCTAAAGATAGGAAAGAAAGCGGTATTCCCACACCTATCATCATATTTGCCAGTCGGGGCTTTAAGCCATAAGCAGAGGCAATAATCGCCGACGTGACCATGGGTGCCATGCCCGCTTCCATGATAGTTACTTGTACCATCGTTTCTGTTTTGCCCATTAACAATACGTACAAGCATAAAAATAAGGCGGGTATCAATAGCAATTGAAATGCTAATCCAAGTGCCAAAAATTTATAATGCTTACTCTTAGGGTCTATCCGCAACTGAAGCCCTACCGAAACTAATGCCAAAGGCGTAATGACCAAATAGAGCGCACGCAACACATCATCTATCACTACGGGAAATTCCAAGCCCAAAACACACATCACTAAACCTACTATAAACGCCCAGATGGTGGGGAACGTCAATACCTTTTTAGCTATTTGACTAGACGTAACGCCACTACCTGCTGCATATTTATTGGCTACTATTATACCCCATGTAGACAATATCATAAACGTACCTGGAAGGTCTATCACTATTAAAGTTTTAAGCCCTTCATCACCAAACAGTGCCTGAATAACAGGAATGCCTACAAAAGATGTATTCCCCAAACCCGCAGTGAGTATTAAGCAACCTATCATTTTTTTAGACCACGCATATTTTTTCCCTAAAAAATTAAAGAACAAATATGCTAATAAAAAATGCAACCAAGGCATTGCAAATGGTAAAAGCAAATCCCACGACAATTGCATCTTCGGCACATAATATAGCGCCATAGCTGGTAACGCAAAATTGAGAATAAATTGATTCAAAGTAAGATGGGCATTGCTTGGAAAAACTCGAATGCGCTGTGCAATAAGACCCAATGCCAAACAAAGAAATAACAACACTATACTTGCCATAATCGCAAAGGTATTCGAATATTATTTTACAAAGACATGGGTTTTCAAAACACTACTTACTAGGACGCTCAAGTTTTTTTTCGTAAAAAAACCTCAAGCTGCGTATTATTTGGAATAATAATTGAGTATATTTGAACACACCAATTACCCATATAATCGCACGCACAAATGCCCCTAAACATAACGCTGTCAACAACCGAAGAGCACCTTTTTACTCTTCAAAACATCACACAACACAAGCTGTTGCTTCGGCGGTATAGGCTATACACAATAAAAGGCAAGGCCGTATTATTTAATCCCCAAAACTGGCTTAAAGAAGCAACTGCACCTTGTACAAATCGACTTTAAAACACGCGACGGCCTAGCCCTTAGTACTCTTAAAAAAACATTTCCTTAATTTTTTGATATCTCAAATGAAAAGAATTTTCGTATTTATCGCTACACTCATGGGCATATATAGTGAGCAAAGCCATGCACAATACACCACACAAGATAGCATACGGATACAGCAATTGGGCAATTATACCCTTACAAAAGGTACTGCCTACCAAGAGTTGCATACACTCTGCAAGAAAATAGGCCATAGATTAAGTGGCTCCGAACAATCTGAAAAAGCAATTGCTTGGGCACAACAAGCTCTTAAAGATGCTGGAGCTGATACCGTATGGTTACAACCCGTAATGGTGCCCTACTGGGAAAGAGGCGAAGAGTCGCTTACACTGCATTTTGATAAAAATGAAATAGAAATGCCTATCCTATCTCTTGGAAACACAGAAGGGACAAAGGGCAAACCCATAAAAGCAAACATCATAATGTTTAACACACTTGATGATTTAAAAAAAGCATCTGAACTTGATATAAAAGGAAAAATCGTATTTCTAAACGCGCATTTCCCTAAAGATGTGTACACAACCTTTGAAGGTTACGGACGCATTGCATCCAACAGACGAGAGGGCGTAAATATCGCTAGCAAAAAAGGGGCAGTAGGCTTCTTGTTACGCTCAATTTCTACCTCCAAGCACGACCTACCGCATACAGGCATGTCGCATTACGAAGACCATGTAAACAAGATACCCGCTATGGCTATCGGCACCCAAACGGCCGATAAATTAGCAGCACAAATTACCCAAAAAAAGCCTATTCAAGCTACCATGCTGTCCAATTGCACCATGAAGGGCATGAAGCTATCTTATAATGTAATAGGCGAACTCAAAGGCAATGAAAAACCTAATGAATATATACTCGTTGGCGGACATCTTGATAGCTGGGACGTAGGTGAAGGCGCACACGATGACGGCGCAGGCTGTGTGCACGCTATTCAAGTACTCCAATCTTTTAAAGGCATTGGCTATACACCCAAACATACCTTGAGGGTAGTGCTATTTATGAACGAAGAAAATGGCGTAAAAGGGGGCTTGGCCTATGCAGATAGCGCTAAAGCTAAAAAAGAAAAACACACTTTTGCTTTAGAAAGTGACGCCGGAGCATTTACACCCAGGGGCATAGGCATGATGGTACCCGATGCCTATAGGGCACAAGCACTGACATGGCTGCCTCTACTACAACCGTTTGGTATATGGGATTTGCATAAAGAAGGCTGTGGCGTTGATATAAGACCCCTTCAAAAACTTGGAATAAAAGTAGGCGAATTACGCCCCGATAGCCAGAGATATTTTGATTTTCACCACAATAGCCATGACGTATTTGAAGCAGTAAATGAAAGAGAATTACTACTTGGTGCCGCTAGTATTACCGCCTTTCTGTACTTAGCCGACCAATACTGGGACTAAACCGCTAATACCCGCCATTACAAATTCATTTTACAGCAGCTTTCTTTTATACACTATGCATAAAATTGTTTCAAAATTACCTAATGTTGGCACGACCATCTTCACCGTAATGTCGCAAATGGCCGCCGAATTTAAAGCCATCAACCTATCTCAAGGCTTTCCAGACTATGACATAGACCCCCTGCTGTTAGATAAAGTACACAAATATCATAATGATGGCCTACATCAATATGCACCAATGCCAGGCATACCCAAATTGCGCACAAGAATTCAAGAAATATACCAAGCAGAATATCAAATTCAATACGACACCGAAACGGAAATACTGATTACCAATGGCGCGTCTGAAGCTATTTTTTCTACCATAGCATCGCTAGTACAGCCCGCCGATGAAGTGATAATATTTGAACCTGCATACGACCTTTATGCACCTACCATCCAACTCTTTGGAGGCATTCCTGTGCCCATTGCTACTTTTGCACCTCATTTTTCAATAGATTGGGACAAAGTAGCAAAGCTCGTTAATGACAAAACTAAGCTTATTATCATCAATAACCCCAATAACCCAACCGGCAAAATGTGGAGTAAAGAAGATTTTGAAGGTTTAGAAACCATCGTGGCGCGCCACCCACAGGTACTCCTTCTTTCTGATGAAGTATATGCATGGATAACGCTCAGCGATAAGCCATTTTACACAATTGCTCAGTTCGAAACCCTCAAATCCAGAAGCATCATCACCGCATCGTTTGGCAAATTGCTGCATGCTACCGGCTGGAAAATAGGCTACTGCGTAGCACCCAAGGAAATAATGAATGAGATAAAGAAAGTACATCAGTTCAATGTATTTTCAGTTAACCATGCCCTTCAATATGCTATTGCAGACTATCTTGAAGATGCTCAGGTATATAAAAACTTACCGTCATTTTTCTCTACTAAATACAATTATGTTGCGCACCACCTTGAAGATATTGGCTTTGATGTATTGCCCTCTGATGGTACTTATTTCCTTTTAGCACAGTATGGCAAATTGAGCAATAAATCTGATGTAGACTTTTCAAAATATCTAATAGAAAAATATGGTGTGGCTACCATACCAGTATCTGCCTTTTATCAAAATCATCATGACGATAAAATTATTCGTTTCTGTTTTGCAAAGAAACAAGAAACACTACAAGAAGCTATCAAACGACTGTATGAACTAAAATCCTAAATATCGCCTCAGTATTTTATATGGTGTAAGCATTTATCTTTTCCCACATAATGAATGGTGTTTTCTGTATCATTACAGAATTTGGCTAAACTTGAAGCATGTTGTCTAATTGATTTTATTACCACTTGCTTGCTTATAATGGATTGTGTGGTTTTATTAAAAATTACAAGTACCACTTCATTATTGTTATTCTGATACATTAATTTCACGAGTCCCTTACCTTTATCATGATGCTGGATATCAAAAATTCTATAAAAACTTTTCTCTTTATCTTTTATTAAAAAATTTATAAGATTATCTAATGACTCAAATTCTGTTTGCTCTATGGGGATATTGTAGGTTTTCATATCTGTAAAATCATAAAAAACTTCTCCACACACCATTGCACATATAGAGTCGTTAATAACTATATTACGGAGATTATTACCCAAATTATATTCAATATAATTATCAGCTGCCATAAAAGGCAATAACCTCTTATATTCCAATGTGTTTTTTTTATGATCAAATGCAAATTCAGAAAATAACAAGGTACTGTTATCTAAATCTTTACCCATGATGGACATAATAGCATTATCGCCCATTATATTTATTTGACCCTCGTGCAATGTGTAGCCTAAAATTACCAAGGGTGCATCTTCAATAAAGTAAGATTTTATGTACTTGCCATCCTTTCTGAAAAAATTGTAGGCATAAAAATAGCTCACCTTTACGTTAGTGGAATCTATTAATTGAAGCTTGGGTGTACGAGATAATATTACAATGGCACTATCTACATCACCAAGGCTTGATAAAAATACAGACTTAATAGCAAATCTTTCGTTCCCTCCTTTTATTACGTCTTTGTAGAAGCTATAGGCGGTTTTCCAATCCTTTTCTCCAAAATACTTTTTATACAAGAGTAGCTCAAAAGCACTATCACATACAAATGAAATTGAACCTTCTGTTGTATGATAATCCAAAACATTAAATTCATCTCTGATACCCATTATTTCTATATCTGAAAATATACGGTAGTTAGAATACATTTTGGTAAACGCTAGGTCGCATTTTTTTTCGGGCACCATTATTTCTTTGTCTTCCTTGTTCTTTACCGGCTCTATCACATTAGCTGTGGGCATATTAAAAGTGAAGCTATTTTCATCTTTATACATGTAATAGACTAAACTATCTCTATTATATTTCAATAAGTTTGAGCAATATATTTGTTCTCCTTTGCTCAGTAATATCAAGCTACTCCCTAAAGTCAAACAATTAAAGTTATTGTAAAAGCTATCATTAAATATAAACCGAGCCTTAGTGTTATGTAGTCCAAATTTCTCCTTTATAAGCAGGTCGTCTTCAATATATTTTTCTTCAAAAAGTATAGCTACATTTTCTTCTTTTCCTATACTTATTACTTCATTTAAAGCCAATGAGCAGTTAACACAATCGCCCAAATCTAACTTTATTACGATCTCTTTTTTACTACCTGCATACACAAAAATAGTGGCACAAAGTATGTAAACTAATAATAATGCGCTTCTCATAATATATTATTTTTTTGTTATACTAAAATAATAAACCAAAAGTATGCCTTCCAAAAAAAAACTTCTGGAACTACAGGCATTTATAAGCCATTTAAAAGTTAGGGTAACGAAAGGCAGTGCTAGTAGCTGCACCACCTTTCATTAAAGAAATTATTGTAAAATAAAAGTATTATTACTAGGGTCTGGCACAAAATGCTCGGCAGGAACGCCATTTATAGTACCTGAAAGTAATTCTAAATCAATCCCTAATGACGGAACCGTTAAATGATATATGCCATCTGCTTGTTTAGAAATAGTAAAGCAAACACCGTCGGTACCAATACAAGTAATCGTGATAGCTAAACCATTGGAAGAATAACTTGCACTACCAGGTACCGTTAATGTAAACGAATTATCTAAACTGATATCAGTTTTTAAATTTGAAAATGCAAATTCAGGTTTTATATTAAGCCCTGACTCTTTTGCATTACCAACAGAATGCATACAAGTGACAAATCCCAAAATAATTCCAAATTTTTTCATAATCTAAACAATTTCCTCCACTTCAATATCAGGCAGGAGTTTATCCTACTAAACCAATAACGGCTTTGTAGCCTATTCTTCCGCGCGCATGAAGCAGGCTGGCAGCCAATCATTCATTTAGCAATACAAATCAAATCAAATCAAATAAACAAATTATTTGAATATTTTTTTTTAAAAATAAATATTCTTGTACAAAACACAATTAATTGACAACCAAATTAATACTTTACTTATAAAATTGAAAGAGCATATAAGTTAATCTATTCAAAGAAACGACAAAGCTTCTACATATACAACGCTACGCTCTTGGAACAGTATTTCTTATAAAAACTCACAGTAACACACGCCAAATATTACTAAAAGCAATACCCTATGTAGGTATATTTTTCGACAAAACACAGCAACATAAGGCATTGAAAGTGAAACTCTAAAAGAAGCTAGCAATGAAAAATTAAAATCTGAACTGATAGCCCACTTTAATAAAATTCAATGCATAGTCTTTATAATAGTATTGAGCAGCGGAATTAAATACATATCTAAACTCATACCCAACAAGTAAGCCCATTTTAAAAACATACTCCGCTTTAAAATTCAAACTGTGATTAAATATATTTTCCTCTTTCCGGAGTCCATCTCTTTGATCTAATATACTATCACCAGCTACTTCTCTTTTCAAAAAAGAGGTTTTCTGCTGTACTCTAAAATTGGCAGACCAACCCAAACCGAATTTCAGCTTGTTTTTGTGATGATTGACAGTATATAAAATAGATGGAGAGATAGACATGAATATTGTGTTCGCACTATTAAACTCTTCCAAATTATTACCTATCGGCACCAAACTAGAAAAGTCGGTATTGTAAACATCTAGCCCGATACCCGCAGAAAATTGCTTATAAATTGCTCTATCAACATTAATATTCAAAAATGTAGCAGCATTAAATTTCTGATTATTATCGCTTTTTAACATCATCGGCTTGAGTAAACCAGATGACATCGAAAGATTTGTTTGGGAAAATGCTACTATGCCAACAAGTTGAAACACTAATAGCAATATTTGTTTTTTCATATTAGAATATAAAATTATTAATAATAGAAGAGGTTTTATTATTCACGTGTTTTAGATGACTATTGGGTAAAAACATAATATTTGTCATACCCCAAGAAGCGACAGTAGCAATTTTTTTTCGAAAAAAAGTTTTATCAAACAAGTTGACTACAGAATACAAGCTAAAAGTTTTTTAACATCCAATACGGTCATTCCAATTACCCAACCCTACTAATAATGCATTTGAATTAGCAATTTGCGTACCGTAAGGAATAAAATCATCATAAAAAGTAAGCATTCCAGCAAAAATAAGTGGTGGTGGTGTTAAGTTTAGTATTTGATTGTAAAATAATTCTATTGAATCTAAAAAAACTTGTGGTAATTCGGAGTTGTCATATTGATATAAGTTATGACGCTGTGCTAAAATATTTACTTTCGTTTCAAATAGATGAGTTTCCCTTAATTTATAACCTTTACGATCTCCAAAATCTAAATTTTTTCAAAACTAGAAAATATGTATACTGCTATTTCAGCAGAACTATCCACTATATTTTTTGTTGCAGAATAAACGGGAAAATAATCGCTTGGATTAGACAATATCGAATCATCTGATTCTAGAAAAGTATCTATCTCATCGAAATAGTAAGTAATTTTCAATCTATCGAGCAAAACAGTATCTTCAAGCACCACAACCCTTTCTAATGAATCAATATCATAGCTAAGACTAGGAGGTTTATTCAGCTCGTCATCTAATAATTTTGAACTATTTGTTTTTTTACAAGAAACAAACGATAGCATAACTAATGTAATTAACCCAAATATTTTCTTCATATTATATAAATTTCACCTCCACTTTGAAATCAGGCAGGATTATATATCCTATTTCATAAAAACCACCACCGTACATTCTAAAGCTAGCATTGTCGAATTTAGTTGTGAATTTTCATTTAATAAGACAAATCAAATCAAATAACCAAATTATTTGAATATTTTTTTAAAAAATAAATAATTAAATACATATTTTACAAACAAAAAAAGCCCCTCAATTCGCTGCGACTTGTAAAATGATTCGGACAGCCCACTAATGTCCATTTTCAAAAGTATGCCGACTGCTAAATGCACCATTCTCACTCAAGCCATGAATATGAATAGTAGCTTTTCCAGGTATTTCACTCGTGGAAAATGAAAACTCAGCCTCCCCTCTTTCATTTGTTTGAATAAAATGATTCCAATACATCGTTGTAGCATTAGTATAGGGTACCTTACTATTATCAAAACTCTCTCCAATCCATATACTCCTTACTTTGGCTTCAAAATCGTATCGGTTATTAAAACCAATTTCTTTTCTTCTTTCAAAAGCCATTCTTTGTGCATGAATAAGGTCTCCACCTGTAACTACGATCACACTTCTAGAAACTTTTTGATTTTCTAAACACTCTCTAAAAAAAGCTTCACTATTTTGTTGTTGTGCCCTACTTCGACGCTTCCCTACAAACTTAATAGTTTCCATCAACTCATTTTCATTCTGAAAAAAAACTGCTGTATCTACTTCTTGATCTAATGCAATATACATTCTAGGATACTCTAAATTCAAATACTTTTTCGGTTCCATACTTATCACATCTATTCCATAAAAGCGCTCTTTCCCTTTCTCTGTACTATTTAATAAAAGGCTTATAAGAATATTCTCTTCTTTTTTAGTATAAAGCATCTCGTACGGTATAAATGTTCTACCACCACTCGTTCCTTCTATAATCCCATAAGTATCATCCATATACTTGATACCAATATTATATTCATTATCATACAAGGTATTAAACTTATAGGTTTCCACTACTATCCCTTTTGCTAATAATGAATCAGTAATGCTCAGAAGCATTGGTTTCTTACTCTTTTTGCGTTTGTTTTCTTCTTTTTGGTGGATAGCTTTAGGATACGCCACACTTCCCGAGTTTTGCTGCTCAAAGTGACTAAGTAAGAGCATCTCGGTCAATGCCTTATCCTTCCCAAAACCATCTACACCAAAAGTATATCGTGGTAATGCCTGGTTACCACCTTTATAAAAATACGCAAACGGCATCACCCAGTCTGTATAATATGCCTCATTAGAAACTACTGCAACAGAAAAAATGGCTGGCACCTTTTCTCCAACGCTATTCGTAATCTTAATTTTAACATTTGCTGCACCACTTAATGCTATTGCTTTGTCTTCCATCTCTACCCTTACCACATCTTCCGCTGCCCGATTGATATAGAAAAAACGATTAAATAAAATAGCTGAGTTGCCACTTACACAAGTGAAGGCATATACACCGCTGCTATACCTTGATGTATCTATAGGAATAGTGAGCTGTCGCGAACCTGAGCGTATGCTTGCCTGCAAAATGTCGTGTATGCCTGTAGGATTATGAACAATAAAATACACCGTATCAAACAACTGATTAGAATGTATAGTTGCTGCCAATTTCCCATCGTTTACCCAACCATCATTTATTTGTATCACCGTCCCGGTAGCTACTACCTGCGGAAAGGTATAGGCAACTGGCACATCAACATCGAGCTTCAAAGTATAGACAGCACCTAGCCTAGGTATCCATTTAAGTAATGCCCAACCCTTTCTGTCGGTTGTGAATTTTTGCACCAATTGACCATTATCGTATAGGCCACCATGATATACTTGGTCGGCATTGGGTACCAATATACTCATGCTATTGGGTAATTGCGCTACTAAAAAATTATTTCCTTCTGGCTTCAAATCAATCCTAATTGGAGGCGCTCCACATACTATCGTACTTACAGCATCTTCATCACGCCACTTGCAAGTTACTAATAAGGAATCATGGATATATATTTTTGAAATAACTAAATTAATACTATCCTGCCTAGATAATTTATGCTCTGTATTCAGCAACGAAACACCCGAAAGTGTAGCAACCTGCACCATCATCTTTTCGGGCTTTGACGAGGCAATAGGAAAGGTCATTTCAAGTGCTACGATAAAACTATCGCTTCTTTCACCAGCAACCGACGCCAAACAATGCCCCCTTAAGGTTACGGCATCATCAAAAGAATTATGAATATATATTTGCTGCTGAAAAGGTAGGCGATTATCGGTAATGAAGTTATGATTGGTATATGCCAAAATACGATAATGACCGCTAGGAATTTTCCCGTCCAATGCTATACTCCCTAAAGATACACCCTGACGCATAGCATAGCGCTCAAATACCACCAAACTATCGCTTACTGCTTTTTGTAATTGCACAAATAGTATATCACTACTATCATTTCCACTACAGTCGTATCCCGTAAACCAAATCGTTTCATCTGCCCTATAATGCGTCTTATCTAAATGTAGATATACATTGGGTGCTGGAATATTTGCCAAAGATGTGTATGCACCTTCTATTTGCGCTTGCGCTACCAAATGTGAAAGGCTATTAAAACCCAAAATAAAAAATAGTATAATTACATATTTCATAACCTAAAATAATTTTAGCTAAAAATTATCGATTAAAAATACGGGCTTTTACTACTTTGCTATCACCATCTAAATATACGATTGAATTAAAATCATTATTATCAATGAGTACCTTCTCTGATATTGGGTTGATGTCTATAATCGATGATTGCTGCAAGGATGCGAGCTTTAAATCGAACTTCAAGAAATGTAGTTTGTTATCATGCCTCATGTGTGTTAGCAACCATAACAACAAACCGTCTGTCTTAAAATTTCAGGCTGCTTCACTATTTCAAAACATCGCATTATAAAAAAAATTATCATTATTGACATAAACTATTGTTGCCGTGTCGCCATATCTACCCGCAACAAACTTTACTAAACGTTTAGACTGTCTAAACATGAATTTGTTCCAAAATACAATTACTATAGGACCATCTATCTCAGCTACTGATGCTGCATCCGATTTTAAATTCATAAAGTAAGATGACAGTTCATTGTAAACTATCTTTCCCCGTACAGAATCAAGATTGTCGGATGCATTCATATCTGCAACGGCATTACTCCAGTTTAAATTAGGGAAACCACCTGCTTTACAGTTGGTAAACATATTCTTAAAATTCCTATCCCTATCAAAAAAGTACACTTTAAGTGGCTGCTTTATATCGCCTATCAAACTCTCGCCCACCGAGCATGTTGACAGCGAAGCATCCGCACCTACAGATTTTAAATAGTTTTTGAATGTACTATCTACATAATACTGGTAAGGGCTATCATTAAATATCCTATCTGACAACTTAGCAATAGCTTCTACATCCATCATTTTAGCATCTCTTATTCCATAGGCTCCCACTATTATGGCTTGGCAAGAATATAAAGTAAAAATAAACGAGGTAGCTATAAGTAGCATGAATATTTTTTTGGCAAAATTCATCAGTAAAAATGTTTTTTTTAAACTAATTACATTGGTAGCTAAAAGAAGACTAGGTCAAAATGCCACCACCAATGTAATTAGTAATTTAACAAAAAGTAACTACATATATCAATTAACTTGTACAATTATTTCCCCATACTCATAATGTGAGAAGTCTGCTGCATAATCTCCTTCAACTATTGAAATTGTATCCGAAAACCCTAATTGATCACTTATATCTAAAGGAATATTGCTAGGACCACCAGACACCGGAACAATACCGTTAGGCAGCGCTGTAGTCTGTTCAAAAATAAACTTAATCAAATTTGACGATATTTTAACCATATACATCGTACCAATATCCTCGTTTATTTCGTCCGACGATAATGGCGTAGCTGGATCGATTGTTTCAAAAAAGCATACACAAACACCTAAGGGACAAGGACAACCAGGACATTTACATGAAGGACAAACACATGGTCCTGAATGTCTAAATACAAATTTAACACGCACAGCATCTGGATATGTATCCAAAACATAAGACAATGCCGAACTAACTAATACACCATTTTCGGCACCTGTTTCTTTTGTGTGTGACATATCGACACCTTGATTGCCCTTATTACAAGCAACAAATCCCAAAATGACCAATAGAACAAAGGTTGATATTAATAATCCAATGTTTTTCATATCTAAAAATATTAACCCCACTTTGAAATCAGGCAGGAGTATATCCTACTAAACCAACAAGTGTAACCTAGCCCATTCCTCAGCGCGCATGAAGCAGGCTGGCAGCCAATCATTCATTTAGCAATACAAATCAAATCAAATCAAATAACCAAATTATTTGAATATTTTTTTTAAAAATAAATAATAATATACATATTTTACAAACAATAAAAGTCCCTCACATTCGTGAAGGACTTATAAAATGCCACCCCGCTAGCGCACGA
>CAYSCJ010000052.1:0-17977 GCA_964429515.1 uncultured Taibaiella sp. | reverse complement strand
AGAAAAAGAAAGATGGGCAGCATAAAAATGTCTCCTATTTTAAGTTGCAATTCCAGTGCTTCCGTTAGCTTCTTGTCCGTAGAGGGAAAAATTATCGGAGCCTACTTCCTGTCCTGCCTTGATAAGAAGTGAGCCAGAGCCACAGGTGGGATCGCAAATTCTTGAACCGGGTTTACTTTTAGTAAGTTTAGCTAACAGTGTAGAAACTTCTGAAGGAGTAAAGAACTCTCCGGCTTTTTTACCTGCATCACTCGCAAAGTTGGCGATTAGAAATTCATATGCACCGCCAATAATATCTGCACCGCCCAAATGAGAAGGACGTAAATCGAGTTTGTCGGAATTATTTTACAAAGGTGTTCGTGAATGCTTCGCATTTCATTTTTTTTGTGCGGTGGGGTGTTTTATTTTTTCTTGAGTCGGCTTGTGTGTCGCCAAGTTGGTCTGCTGGTCAGTGTCGAGTTACAGCGAAATTGTCTGCCGATTTAAGGTCGTCCGGAAAGTCTGGTCAAAATGTCAAAGGTCGTTTATTTGTTTGTCTGATTATGGTTGATGTGTCGTCTGTTAGGCTTGCTTACAACTACAACTTAATAATTGTCGTTTTTTTATAATAAAACGGATTAATAAAGGCTTTCTAAGCAACTTGATGTATGCACACATCAACTGTTTGGAAAGCCTTTAAACATATAATCTTGCAACTGCAAAACAAGAATAATTTTGTAACTTCGCCTTTCATTTTTTTATTACGATACCGCAATTAGACATGGAATACCAAAAGCAAGTCTCCGAACAAAATTATACCTTACTCAAATGGTTTTTAGCCGTAGCTATTATCGAAGCAATCTCCTACATCCTTTTATTGGTCTTTGCTATGCCGATGAAGTATATTGCAGGAGATGGTAGTTGGGTAACCTTGTTTGGCAGAATGCATGGCGTATTGGTAGTGATATTTGTAGGCTTACTTTTAGCGTGTTGGTATCAATATAAGTGGACTTATGAGCGTGTGATTATTCTTTTCTTAGGTTCCTTAATACCCATAGTGCCCTTTATTTTTGATAGAAAGCTGAAGAAAGAATACAATTTGTATCAGTAAGCCAAAGTAGCCACACGTAATGCATAAATATTTTTTAGAAGTAAGTTATGACGGTAGTTGTTTTGCGGGTTCGCAAATACAAAACAACCAAAAAACGGTACAAGGGCAAATAAATACCTTGTTATCTACGCTGCTAAGAACCCCTATTGAAACATTTGGCGCTAGTAGAACAGATGAAGGTGTACATGCATTGTGTAATGTATATCATTTCGAAACTACTAATATGCTCGAGGCGGAAAAGATATGTTATAGGCTAAATGCAATGTCCGAACCCGGATTGAGTTTTAACCAATTGTACGAGGTGCCACTAACAGCTAATGCACGGTTTGACGCTGTTAGCAGGCAATACAGATATAAAGTTTATTTCAAGAAAAATCCTTTTAAATACAAAAGAGCGCTTTTTTACCCTTATACCTTAGATACTAACGTATTAGTGAACACCGCAGCGGTGCTGCCTCAATTTAAGGATTTTACCAGTTTTTCAAAAAAGAACACACAGACCTATACCAATATTTGTAATATCTACGAATCGAAATGGGAGTTTTTTGAAGATGAAATGCACTATGTAGTAGCTGCCAATCGATTCTTGAGGGGAATGGTGCGAGCCTTGGTAGGCACCCAATTGCGCCTAGCTCGCAGCCACAAACAAACCGACGATTTTGTAGCAATTATCAATGCACTAGATTGCAGTAAGGCCGACTTTAGTGTAAGTGGTAATGGATTGTATTTGGAACATATACAGTATCCTAGCTATAATTTATAATACAATTACCAACCAATTTAGTACACATAGGCATGCGACTAGGAATAGATATAGGAGGCACAAATATTAGCTTTGGAGTAGTTAATGATGCGCAGGAGATAGTATGGAGAAGCCAAGTGGCTACTAATAGTTTTGCCACTATAAATGAAGCCCTCAATGCAATAAAGGATGCGGTAGCTACCCATTGTGGTACGAAAGACATTACCGGAGTGGGCATAGGTGCACCCATGTTGGAAAGCAAAACCGGAATGATGAATGGTGCGGCAAACATACATTGGGAGCAACCTCTAGCAGTGCAAGCCATTGCAAGTACTATTTTTGAAGAGGTGCCAGTATGTGTAGAGAACGATGCCAACATAGCTGTGCTTGGAGAGTGGAAATATGGTAAGGCAAAAGGCTGTGAGCATGTATTAATGATAACTTTGGGAACAGGAATAGGCGGTGCGCTTATTCTAAATGGAGCAGTATTTAGTGGGCAAAGAGGCTATGCTGGCGAAATAGGGCATATGATATATGAAAAGAATGGAAGACCTTGCAAATGCGGAAGAAATGGATGCTTTGAAAAATATATAGCTGCAAGTGGTATCATTGAAACATTTCATGAATTTAAACCTCGGTATCCAAATTCTATTCTAAGCAAAAAGGGCGATGCCATAACTGCTGCTGATATCTACCAAGCAGCTAAGCAAGCAGATGCCTTAGCAGTTGCGGTGTACGAACATACTAGTAGTATTTTGGCATTATTAATGGCCAATGCCGTTTGTTGTTACGACCCCGAAATGATTGTATTGTACGGCGGTGTCACCCAAGCAAAAGATGTATTGTTGCCAGCAACACAGCGGCACTTCGAGGCGCTTTTATTGAGTGTGTTTAAAAATAAAATTCCGGTAGTGGTTTCCGATATCAATGCCTCAGATATGGGAATACTTGGAGCTGCTGTATTGGTGTTATAAAACCTTAGTAAATTATCAATCTTATTAAAGATAGTGTTATGAATGTGAACATGATTAGTTGGGAAGTATTTGTCTTCGCTTTTTTGAACCTGATAGCAGGGTTTGCGGCAGTCATCAATCTTAAAAGTACCTTGCAATTAGTGCATACCAAACATATGGCCATTAAGCCCAATGCTGTTTGGCTTCTCATCATTCCAGGAGTGAACCTAGTATCGCAGTTTTTTATATTTCGAAAAGTAACGATCTCTTTGTACAACGAGTTTAAGGCTCAAAAATGGAATACCAAACCCGTGGTGGCTAGTTATCATTTAGCAATGATAATGGGGGTGTGTAGTATACTTATGTTTTTGCCTGTAAATGGATTCTTCTATTGGTTTTGTTTTACCTTATTCTTTTTTGCCTACTGGATTGGTATTTTTATACTCAAAAATTTCATTCTCCGACAAAAGAAAAAAATACAGCTGTAGTTGAAGCAAGCGTTTTGGGGTTCTGAAATGCCAGTTTTTTATCCTTAGAATTGCGTTTTAGATATTATATACTAGAGCGAATTTGTTGCATAAATGCACCGAAAATCGTGTATGAAAAAATATCATCACAGCATGTGTGGGTAGCAGCGCGCAACGTTAGGCGAGGCGCTTATTTTTTGCCACCATTAAGTGCTTCTTTGATTTTTAAAATAAAATCATCGATGCTAAAATAGTTGTCGAATGCAAATTGTGTTTCTTCTTTTTGCAGTGCTTCCAAAAACTCCAAAAGTAGCTCTAAAGCCTCAAATTCTCTGCCCGTAGCACTTACACTCCAAATGGCAGCTACCATGATATCTTGATTGTAAAGCCCAGTGAGCCATTTTTCTAAAAAATCCTTTAAGTTTATAGCTACCACATCAAAATCGGCCCATTCGTCTTTTCTTAAGGCTAATGCAGCGGCCTCATTGGAGAAAAAAGGCGTCGCCATTGCGTCATCATACAACTGAGAGTCTAATAATGCTATTTCATCCATCTTTACAAGCGCCCACACTTGCTTAGCAGTAATAACATCATTAATAAACACTTTATACTGGTTTTCTAGGCTTGATATATCTTGTAACATATGCTTGTAATTAGGATGATAATGCTTACAAATTTAACCTATTTTTGCATTACATTTCTATTCGATAAGTTGTGTATCTTTGCAGCTGAAAAAAATTACACCTTCTACCTTAATAAAGTATTTATTAGTATGACTTTTAATAATAAAAAATTAATTACACTAGACGAATTTACCATTCAAGAAACTAGAAAATTTGCAAACGCAACTGGCGAGCTATCTGCACTTTTAAGAGATATTTCTTTGGCTTGTAAAATGATTAATAAGCAAGTAAATAAAGCAGGTTTAGTAGATATTATAGGTAAATATGGTGCTACCAATATACAAGGTGAAGAGCAAATGAAATTGGATATTTATTCTGACGAAATGCTTATCAATGTACTACGTAACAGTAGTGAGTGCGCGGGTATTGCATCTGAAGAGAATGATGAAATTGTAGCATTTGAAGACGAATATTCGGTTAACTCCAAATATGTAGTATTATTCGACCCTTTAGATGGTAGCTCAAATATAGATGTCAACACTTCTATCGGTACGATCTTTTCTATCTACAAAAGAGTTAGTCCTTTAGGAAGCCCATGTACTATTGAAGATTTCCAGCAGCCAGGTACGAAGTTAATGGCAGCCGGTTATATTATTTATGGCAGCTCTACCATGTTGGTTTATGCTACAAAATTGGGTGTAAATGGCTTTACACTCGAGCCCTCAATAGGCGAGTTTTGCTTGTCGCACCCGAATATGGTATGCAAAGAAGACGGTAAAATTTACTCATTGAATCAAGGAAATACGTGCAAGTATGATGATGCTACTCGAGCATTCTTAGATTATTGTATGCAAGATGATAAAGCAGCGGGATTGCCTTTAACCCATCGTTACATAGGCTCTATGGTTGCCGATTTACACAGAACACTTATAAAAGGTGGTATATTTTTATATCCGGCCGACAATAAAAACAAGAACGGTAAATTGAGACTGATGTACGAATGTAACCCTATGGCCTTTATTGTAGAGGCAGCTGGCGGACTTGCAAGCACCGGTACACAGCGCATTTTGGAGGTTCAACCAACAGAGCTACACCAGCGTGTTCCAATTTACATTGGCTCCAAGAATTTAGTTAATAAAGCACTTTCTTTTATTGAAACAAAAGCAACAGTAACTGAAACTAAGTAATATTTTGTTGCTATTATAGCCCGGCTAGCATGGGTCTAAATAGTATTTATTTTAAGCATTTTATGAGAGTATTTATATCTGGGGCATCTGGTCTAGTGGGTGGTAATTGTTTACAATACTTTACAGAAAAAGGAGAGACGGTAATAGGCAGCCATCTTTCCTATTCAACGCCTAATACTGTTTTCTTTAATACATTAGCCTTAGAGCATCCAGATAATTTCGATCTGCATAGCTTTCTTCCCGACGTTATCGTGCATTGTGGTGCTCTTACGCATGTAGATTATTGTGAGACAAACGAGGAGGAAAGTTATCAAAAAACGGTACAAAGTACTTTAAACCTTATTCAAATAGCAAAAGATACCAAGGCTTTATTGGTACTACTGTCTACAGACTATGTTTTTGATGGTATCAATGGGCCTTATAAGGAAACCGACGAAGTGCGTCCGCTTAGTGTTTATGGAGCACATAAGTTAGCGGCCGAAAAGGCAGTGGAAGAAAGTGGTATCGCACATTTGATTTTGCGTGTTACCAATGTATATGGAGATGAGCTTAGAAATAAAAACTTTGTTGCGCGTATTATAGAACAATGTGTCAACAAACAACACTTGCAGCTCACGCTTCCTTACGACCAGTTTGCATCGCCTACCAATGCCTACGATATCGCTCGAGCAATGTATCAGCTATTGATACACCAAAAAACAGGCATCTATCATATCTGTAGCTCCGACTTTATGAATAGGGTAGAGCTAGCCATGAAAGTGTTGAGCTATTACCCCAATGCATCCTATACCTTAAATGCCATAGCGACCCATACGCTTCAACAACCTGCTAAACGACCGCTTATTGGTGGTTTTGTGAAAGAGAAATTTGTGAGAGAATTTCCTGATTTTGTATTTACCAGTGTGGATAATTATTTGCAAGAAAAAACCAAGAACTAAAACTTTATGATGAAGTATATTGTATTTACAGCTGCTATGCTGGTAATGTGTGTTACGCAACTGAGTGCGCAGGGCATACAATTTGAAAAAGGAACATTTGAAGAAGCTTTAGCAAAAGCCAAATCCTCAAAAAAATTGCTTTTTGTTGATGTGTATGCAGAGTGGTGTGGACCTTGCAAACAGATGGATAAACAAGTTTTTCCTAAAAAAGAAATAGGTGATTATTACAATAAAAACTTCATCAATTTCAAGATAGATGGCGAATCGGAGGCAGGGAAAGTGATAGTAAGCAAGTATGATATTAAAGGATACCCCGCTCACTTATTTATCAATGCCAAAGAAGTTAGCTTGGTAAGCAAAGAATTGGGAGGTGTTGATGTAAAGGGCTTGTTGAAAAGAGGACAAGATGCGATAGACGAATCGAAAGATACCAAAACCTGGAAGGAATATGAAAAAGAACTCAGCAAGAAAAATACCAATAAAGAATTTTTAGAGCGATACATATTAAGAGGCAATAAATTGGGCGAAAACGTAGATGAAGCAATAGATTACTATGTAGACAATTTTAAGCCTGCCATACCTACAGAAGAGTTCATTACTTTTTTGAGCTATAATATTAAAACACTTTGCAATAAAGGTATCGATTATGTAGTATCAATATATTCCGAGGTGCCGGAGGGTGTGGAAGCACTAGAAGGATGGTTGCCCGAAATGTACGACAACACCTTGGATAGAGCCGTAGCTACAAAGGATATAAAAAAAGTAGAGCGAATATTGTGGGCAGCTAAGGTAACCAAAAACCCTCAAGCAACGCACCTTTACCAAAGATACGTTACTACCTATTATGAGAAATTGGCCGACTGGCCTAACTTTTGGACAGCCGTTGACAATGAAATTAATCTGTTCAAAACTAAATCCATAGCAAGTTACAGACAAGAAGATAGCCTTGCTTATGCATTGCTAGTGAATGGCTATATAGAGCAGCTTCAACAGTATGGTGTGCCCGATGATGAGCATATGGACTATATAAATGAGCAGACTAAAGATAAAATGGAAGCCCGTTATCAATCGTCCTATATGGCGGCAGCAAGCATCGAAGATGTGTTGAATAAAGTAATGGAAATTGGCAAGAATGATCAGGTATTAGTATCCAAAAGTGTACAATGGGCAGATTATATGCTAGAGCTATCAGCTCCTATGGATGTACAGTGGGCATACTTTGGCATTACTGCTTCGCAAATATATGCATTGAATAAGGATACAGAAAAAGCAAAAAACACTTTGAACACAGCCCTTGAAAAGGCCAATACACAACCGGGTATTCGAACGCTTATTTTGGAGGAAATGAAAAAATATTAAGTATTTATTGTTGTTTTAAAAATGCTCGGGCAGCATCTAAATCTGCCTGAGTATCGATACCAAAATGAGTATCTGTAGTGGTTAGTGCTTTAATAGCAATATCATGCTCTAAAAACCTCAGGTTTTCCAGTTTTTCTATTTGTTCGAGCACACCCAAGGGCAATCGAGCAAAATCAATAAGTGCTTGTTTTCTAAAGGCATAAATACCAATGTGCTTGTAGTAGGCAACATTTGGCACACCATCTCTATTATACGGTATTGGTGCTCTGCTAAAGTAAATAGCCCTATCCGCTGCATTTGTTACGATTTTTACAACATTCGGGTTGTGAATGGCAGCTTCTTCTTTAATAAGTTGCTTTAGGGTGGCAACACCTATTTTTTTCTCTATATCTTCTTTAAAAGCAGCTATCAACAAGGCTAAAGACGCCTTGGTGGTAAAGGGCTCATCGCCTTGTACATTAATGTAAATGTCGGCATCGGGAACTTTGTCCAAAACACTTGCTATTCTATCGGTACCGCATTCGAAGGTGCCTTCCGACATCACAACATTGCCGCCAAAACTTTGCATTTCCTTAAAAATAGCTTCGTGGTCGGTAACGACATAGGTCGCGTCAAACAACTGAGTGTTTTCTACCGCTTGATACGTAGTTTTTATTACAGACTGTCCATTCAGGTCGAGCAGCAGCTTACCTGGCAGCCTAGAGGCTTGATATCTGGCGGGAATAAGGGCAATAACCTTCATAAAGGAGCATTATAGTTTTAGATAGTTCATCAACAGGTCGTAGCGCTCTTTCACAAGGCTATTGGTGTTTAGGTCGCCATCTATAACGCTTACATGATACTCATATCTTTGGAAAGAAGCTTCTAATGGTCGGAGGTCTTTGCTATTGGTTTTGAGGATAATTTGCATCACATCTTCATCGGGTATTGATTTTATTTGCAAATTAAGAATGAGCACATCGTTGGTTTCGCATATTCTTGCTATTTCAGATAACGAGTAATTGAATGTCTTGATTTCCAAAATTACGATACCTCCAGACTGCATTATGCCTGTATTAAGCACCAGAAAATTGAATAAAGCATCTTTATTGATAATGCCCAAGAGTACGTCGGCGCTATCTACCACAGGGATGATGTCCAGTTTATTTTCCACCATGATTTTTGCGGCTCGGTAGGGGAAAGCTTTGTCGTTTACTGCGGCTTTTAGCAAAGGCAAGTGCGTTATTAGTTCCTTTATTGTTTGGTGATGGCTATTGGAAAGAATTTCATAATTGATGATGCCTTGGTAGACATTATTTTCATCTACAACCGGGAGTTGTTCCAGTTGGTAGTCATCCAAAATTTCCAATGCTGAGGATACATTTTGATCTGTAGTCAGTGGTTTGAAATCGTATACTATAATATCTTTACATGCCATAAAAAAAACACTTTCGTATTGCAATAATACAAAAGTGTATAGAATGTACCATAAATAATTATTAAGGTAGCTTTATTTTATGGGGTGTTTGCTTAAGAAGGTAGATAAAAGTTCATTAAACTCATGAGGTCTTTCCATCATAGCAGCATGACCGCATTTATCAATCCAGTGTAGTTCGGTATTGGGTATAAGCGATGCAAATTCTTCGGCTACCATAGGAGGAGTTACGGTGTCGTTTCGGCCCCAAATGAGGCAGGTAGGCACGTGTATTTCTCTTAGTTCGTCGCTGAGGTTGTTTCTGATAGCAGATTTAGCCAAGGCTATTACTTTAATAGCTTTAAGTCTGTTATTTACGATACCATATACTTCGTCTACCAGCTCTTTGGTAGCTACTTTAGGGTCGTAGAATGTAAGTTCAGTCTTCTTTTTAATAAAATCGTAATCGCCGCGCTTAGGGTAGGTTTCGCCCATGCCGTTTTCATAAAGCCCCGAGCTTCCGGTGAGTATGAGTGTTTTTACTTTTTGTTGGTTTCGGAGGGTAAAAAGTAGTGCTACATGGCCACCTAAAGAGTTGCCCAGTAAATGCACTTTGTCAAGTTCTCGGTGTTCGATAAATTTTTCTACGTATTTAGTAAGCGCATTTACGCCTGTTTCAAGGCCCAAATCGTACAATGGCAATACTGGTATAATAACTTTATAACTGTTTTTAAAATGATTGAACAAGTCTTGAAAATTACTTAATGCACCAAAAAGACCATGTAACAAAATTAGAGGTTCCCCTTCTCCTGCTTCTAAATACTTAAATTTACCACTAGTGATTACTTCATAATCCATACTCTATGCTTGTTGTTTTTTCTATATAATTTTTGTGTGTTCTGAGGTTGATATTACCGACAAAAGTATAAAATAATAGTTTATAACAAATACGGTTTCCTTATCTTTTAGCTTTATTCCTACATTGACCTACTTTTTTCCACAAGCATTGGCCCGCTGTAGGGCCGGCAAGAATAACATTTAAAATAAGGACTGTAAGATAGTAGTAAAATAATATAATATTTTCCTTTTGGCTTAATTTTTTTACAAATTTATTATAAAATAAAAATGCTAGTACCTTGCTACTGATTTCAGCCAAGATACTAGCGCAAAAATAAGATAAAATTTTTTAGATAACAGCAGATAAACTCTTAATTACCGAAGTGATTCTTATCGCATCATAAATTTGAGCTTCGGTGCCACCATGTTGCTTTACAGAATGCTCATGAGAGGTAACACACATTTCGCATCCATTGATAGCCGATACAGCCATGCTTATAATTTCGAACAGTATTTTGCCCAATACCGGATTCATCATTACACTCATTCTGATACCTGCAGGTGTGTTGTTATAATAGGTATTGTCGGGCAGCCAATGACGGAATCTGTATAATACATTATTGGCATTCATTAAGGACGTGCAGGCATGTACCTCTGCTATCTCGTCGGCGGTAGCGCCTTCTTGCTGAGCTATTGCAGTAAAGCCTGCTATCAATGCTTCGTTTTTTTGATTTACCGCTACAGCTAAAGCGATGAAAGCAGTTTCTTTTTTGCTGAAATTATTGCTTTTCAATACACCTGCTACATTGAGCTTCAAATCTTTCAAAAATCTTGAGGAGGAGGCTGCTATTGCCTCTAATGAAGTGCTGTGGTAGTCTTGAGGGATTTCTAATTCTTTGTAAATCGCTAAAATAGTCTCGTTCATATTTGTTGTAAAATTAAAAGGGTTGCTCGTGTTATTGTAGTTGTTTTTCGCTTGCAAAAATAAGTCAAATTTGCCGATTGGGTCATCAAAATAATCATTACCGCTATAGCTAAAACCTATGGTAGCGTAGGGAGTCGGTGCGGGTAGGAGCGTCTATTGTGCGGCATTGTGGGGTATTCAAACATGCATCTTCATTTATTTAAACTTAATGCTCTGTACAATTTTTATATTTTTTATAATAAGCGTTGCAACGGTAAGAATGCAAATACTGATGAGTAGCGTACCAATAACAATACCTATAAGGTGTAAAGGCAAAACTTTGATAGGAACGTATTGCATATAATACACACTTTCATCTACCTTGAGTATTTGAAACTGAGCTTGCAGCCAACATAATAGCAGACCCAATAGGATACCTCCAATAATGCCTTTAATCACAATTCTTCCAAAATGATACACAAACACCTTTCTTATATTCCAATTGTTCATCCCCAATGCCTTTAAAATGCCTATCATATTCAAACGCTCCAAAATAAAGGTAAGCAGGGCCGTTATCATATTTATCACCGCTACTATAGCCATAATGGAAAGAATAATACGGGCGTTTACATCTTGCAGCTCCAGCCATTGGAAAATTTCTGCATAAATATCTGATATATACAAAATGCTTTGTGGCGACTGAATGAATTCATAATACACCTTTTCGGCAATGGCATCTGCTTGGTTATAATCTACCACACTTACCTGAAGCCCCGATATCTCATGAGGCTGAAAGTTGAATATTCTTTGCAGCATCTTAATATCACACAATATAAAATTATCGTCAATTTCTTCAATACCTAAATGATAGGTGCCAGCTATTTTCACCTTTCGTACACGAGGCATAGCTTCCTCATTCTCTAGCACATACAGCAGTAGCTCGTCGCCAATGGCTTTATTGATTTTTGCAAGCAAATTTTGAGAAACTACAATATCATTACTATAACTGGTATCGTTATATTGTATACCACCTTCTATACTTATTACATTTTCTACAGACGCAGCTAAATAGCCTTGCGCTACACCCTTTATTTGAACACCCTGATTATCTTCTGCCGTTGCCAACAGCCCAGCACCCAATACATAAGGATGCACTGCGGCTACACCCTCTGTACCAGCAATGCCCGATGCAGTGCTTGGCAACATCGTGATATGCTGAGGCCTATACTCCAAGCTATTATTCATGCTCGAAGCGGCTACATGAAAGTGCCCCCAAAAGGAAAACGTTTTGTCCTTAATAGTATCTTTAAAGCCCTGAACGACAGCCAAAGCTATTACCATCACCGCTACACTGATTATGGTAGCAGCAGTAGACAATCTAATGATAAAATTAGAAAACGACTTTTGTGAATGTCCGGTAATGGATTGTGCTATCTTATTCGTAAGATTCAAGGACTACAGGTATTTTTAAAACGGTACAAAGATAATGTTTGTGGGCAAGTGTTGGGCATCCTAGGTATCAAATTTATCATTCTTATTTTTTTTCAAACATATTTTAGGCATGGCTTTTGCTATCTACTCAATGCAACAATATTACTTGTATATTTGCCAGCATTATATGAGAACGTTTTTTTTAGCCATTTTTCTACTTTTAAGCCTGAGTGGTAGTGTGCTTGCGCAGCGGTATACCTTCGATTTTAACCAAAACTGCCACGAGGCTTATGAGAAAATAATGTCTTTGAAAGTGGTAGACGGATTGAAGTTATTGAAAGCGACCTCTGAAGCGCAACCCAACAATCTTATTCCGGTTTTTATCGAAAATTATGATGATTTCATCGTATTGATGTTTAATGGCGACCCAAATGAATATGCCCAACGTAAAAAAAACCTTGATATACGAATACAAAAAATAAACCGCGGAAGCAGCAAAGACCCCTGGTATAAATTCTCAAAAGCCAATATCTATTTTCAATGGGCAATGATAAAAGTGCGTTTTGGTGATTATTTGGCCGCTGCCAATGATTTCAGAAAATCGTACCAACTCATTAAGGAAAACAACGAGCAGTTTCCGAATTTTAAGTACAACAACATCCTATACGGCTTTGAAGAAGCCTTGGTAGGAACCATTCCAGACAAGTACAAATGGATATCGTCTGTATTGGGCATGAAGGGCGATGTAAAAAAAGGAACGGCCCGAATAGCAGATTTCCTCAATACCCGAGACAGCAGCACGAAGTATTTAAGAATAGAAGCCATATTTTACTATTGCTACTTGAAGTACAACTTAATGTCGGACCATGATGCAGTGTGGAGCTATTTGCAAAAGTCTGCTTTAGATTATAAGGGCAATCATTTATTTGCATTTTTAAAAGCCAATATAGCCTTAAATATGAATAAGGCACAAGAAGCCGAGCAGGTGCTAAAACAACGCGTGCAAAGCAAAAGCTATGTGTACGCACCCGTATTAGACTATTTTTTAGGACTTGCGTATTACAACAATAACAATGCAGCATGTATACCCAGTTTTCAGAAGTTTTTAGATCATTATAAGGGCGATTTGTATGTAAAAGATGCCTATCAACGTCTGAGCATTTATAGCTTTGTGAATGGCGACCATAGCCAATACCAACACTACAAAGAGGCAATACTAAAGCATGGTAGCACCTTGATAGAAGCCGACAAGCAAGCCGAGCGCTTTGCCAATGCCGTGCAACAACAATTGCATAAAGATTTGCTATTGGCACGCATGTATACCGATGGTGGATATTTGCATAAAAGCCTACAAATACTCCGCGACATACCCGAAAACAGCCTCGAAGACGTAACGCATATATTAGAGTACAATTACCGATATGCACGCGTATATGCCATACAGAAGAATTGGGATGCAGCCATACCATATTTTAAAAAGACGATAGACGTAGGCGCCAACAGGCAAGAGCATTTTGCGGCGCGGTCTTGTATTGAGCTAGGAGAGCTTTATGAGCGAAAGGGGCAGAAAGCCAAAGCCTTACAGTATTACCAACAATGCCTTAGTATGAAAAACCACGATTATAAATCGGCATTAGACCAGAAGGCAAAAGCTGGCATAAACCGCCTTAGCAATTAGCTGTAATACAGGATTAGAGAGGTGTTTTAGGATAAATAAAAAATAATTAATAAAAAATTTGTAGAATTAAGACTCAAGTTCTACATTTGCACACACAAAAGCAATAAAGCATTGCCCAGATGGCGAAATAGGTAGACGCGCTAGACTCAAAATCTGGTTCTCGCAAGGGAGTGCAGGTTCGATTCCTGTTCTGGGCACCTTAAAACTGTATTTCCTCTACTAGAGTCCAAATACAATGTATTTGTAATAATTAAAGCATTGTTATTTAGGCTTTTAACCTCCAAAAGAGGGTTGATAAAATTGGTTCGATAACGCTCTCCGTCATAGGTGAATTGGTTGCCGAACCAATTTTTAATTAGAGCGATTTTTTGAAGCGAACTGGCCTCATGAAAGAGTGCATGTAGGTTAGATAATTTGCCTATTTCTTTTCCTCCTATCTCCACTAACTTTTTTATACTACTCCCCCAAAAATACCAGTTAAGCCACCCAAGCTTTGCCCATAAATTGGCAGATTGGTTTTATAGAGAAAATTTTTACTATCTTCGGACGGTTGTTCGCTTGTTAACTGGATATGGTCGAATAGGCGAAGTGATTTTCGTTAATTGATAAGTTGTATGCCATTTTAACAAACCGAACCACCGAAAGAAAACAGAGTAAAAAAAGAGAATATGAATTTAGGAAAACCAATTTTAGAAGAACTCTTCAACAAACAAATACGATTTAGAATTCCAGTATTTCAGAGACATTATGTGTGGAATGAACAAGACCAATTAATTCCACTTTGGGATGATTTCTTAAACAAATACCACGAAAGACTTAACAAGCATAAAATTCATCCTCATTATACAGGCTCTATCGTTCTTTTTCACGAAAACACTACAACAAGCACGCTTTCAACATATAGTGTTATTGACGGACAGCAACGCCTAACAACATTCCAGCTTTTCATTGCAGCATTTAGAGAAGTTTGCAGAAAACATCTTGGTGACGAAAGTTTGATAAAGGAATTAGATAAGTTTCTTTTTAACGAAAAGTCATTTGGCGATAAAGACTACGAACTTCAAAAATTCAAACTTGAGCCGACAAAATTTAACAAAGAAGTATTTAATACCATTATTGGAAACACATACGCTAAAGTTGATGAATTACTTGTTGCTCCTGTTTTGACAGAATACGGAATAGGACATAAAACATATAGACAGGTTGCAAAGGCAAGAAACAAGATGCTTGGAGCATATCTGTTTTTTTATGACCAGTTAAATAATTTCATTTCTAATACTGAAGAAGATTTAACCGAGCTTATAACCCAATTTTTGTTGGTCTTAAAGAGAGATTTTCAATTTGTAGAAATTGGTTTAACCCAAAATGACGACCCTCAAATGATTTTTGAGACTATGAACGGTCGTGGTGCTTCGCTTACAGAAACAGACCTCATAAGAAACTACATCTTTATGCGGGCTAATAGTAATCAAGAAAATCTTGATAAGATTTACGAAAAGCATTGGGATGAATTTGACGACCCAGAATCTAAATTTAAATGGCACGATAAAACAAGTCGTGGTAGATATTATGAAAGTAATTTACAATTTTTTGTAATCGACTATTTGACATTAAAGCTTCAAACAGAAATAAGATATGACCAAGTATTTTATTATTACAAACTATTTGTAATCAACCATTCAAGTTTTGAGTCGGTAGAAAAAGAACTTGAAGAACTTAGCAAGTATAGCAAAATCTTTAAAAGACTTGTTAAGCCCGAAGGAGAAAGTAAGTTTGATAGGTTAGCATCAAGGCTCATTGATATGGGCATTTCGACAGTTTATCCTCTTATTCTTTATATTGAAGGTGATTCTGAAATCAGTTTTGAGTATAAGAATAAAATCTATGATTACCTTGATTCATACATCACAAGAAGGTTTTTATGTGGTCTAACCACGAAGAATTACAACAATGTGTTTTTAGAGTATTTGAAATTCCTGACAAAAAACAAGGATGCTGAAGCATTTAAAGAATTGTTGAAATCTAAAACATCAGAAACTAATCTTTGGCCATCAGACAATATTTTACAAGAAAAGCTACTTGAACGTCCCCTATATCGAGAAGAAAAGAACAAGACAAAAAGCATTTCCAACATCTTGTTAGAAGTTGAGCAAGCAATTAGGGGAAGCAAACAAGAAAAAGTGAAGTTTTTGAATAATGGTCTGACTATCGAACACATTCTTCCACAAACTTGGTATGAGTATTGGCCTCTTGACGGAGAACTAATAAGCGAAGAAGATTTTAAAATTTCTATGCACGCTGTAATGACAGAAGAAGATAAAGAAGGCAAATATCACAGAATTGAGAATCGAAATAGAATGCTACACTCTATCGGTAATTTGACCATTCTAACTTCTTCATTAAATCCGAGTGTAAGCAATTCTTCATTTGACATTAAAAAACAAGAAATTGGTCAACAATCAACAGTTTTGCTCAACACTTACATTCAGGACAAACAACTTTGGGATGAAGAAGAAATTACGAAAAGAAGCAAATACTTATTCGAGCAAATAAAGAAAATATGGACAGTGTAGAAGGAAAAACGGCATACAACAGGCGTTTGGCTCAATGGCGGGTGACGTGGTTAATTGAACATTCTACCTCGCATCAACTTTTGTGGTGTATTGACAGTTATGTGCTCCGAAATCCGCCACTGCGCCAAGCGCCAAAACGTTGGCGGTCAGGCAAAAGAGACAGCCCATAAACGACAATAAAAACGAATTAAAAACAAATACAATGATAAAAAAAATCTGTTTATTCAATCATAAAGGTGGTGTTAGCAAGACAACAACATCATACAATCTTGCTTGGAAACTTGCAAGAAACGGGAAAAAAGTAATAATGGTTGACGCTGACCCACAATGCAACTTGACGGGATTGGTATTGGGCGATGAATTTGACAATTTTTATATCACCAGACCAAATGACAATTTAAAGGCTGGAATAGCTCCTGCATTTGAAGCGACACCAATTCCATTAGCATCAATAGATTGTTATCAAATACCTGAGAATGAAAATTTGTATCTAGTTGCAGGACACATTGCATTATCTGAATACGAAGTGCCACTAAGTATTGCGCATCAACTTTCAAATACAATACCGACATTAAAGAATTTGCCTGGCGCAATGAATAGTTTTTTTGAATTGGTATCTGCCAAATACAATGCAGATTATTTAATTATTGATATGAACCCAAGTTTGAGTTCAATAAATCAAAACCTATTTTGCCTTTCTGATTATTTTATGGTTCCAACTTCACCCGATTATTTTTCAGTAATGGCAATTAATTCATTAAGCGGAGTTTTACCAAAATGGGAAAAATGGGCAAAAATGGCGAGGGTTGCGTTTAGCGATAGCTCATATCCTTTCCCAACAACATCAACAAAGTTTTTAGGGACAATAGTACAAAATTTTACCATTAGAAATGGAAAACCATCAGAAGCATTTCAAGAATGGATTGACGAAGTTGCAAACGCAGTTAATACATCACTTATTCCCGCAATTTCACAAGAGGGTATGTTGTTAGATGTAAGTAAATACAAAACAAACCAAGCAACACAAGGATATTGTTTAGCAAAAATCCCTAGCTTTTCAGGACTTATTCCGCGTTCACAAAGAGGCAGAGTGCCTGTTTATGAAGTCCCTGACAATTTGCTTGGCGTTGGAACTGTATTAGAACAATACAAAACTATTCGTGATAGATTTTTATTGGTGTTCAACACTCTTGCAGATGACGTTGAAAATATGACGAATTAATGAATCAGGCATTTTTACAATTTTTGACGAACATAGAAGAAGTTAGAAAAACACATCTAATTTCAACAAGCATTAATGTGCCGACATCTTCTATTGTTGATACAAGTCCAATTCTTCGCTCTTGCATTGTATTAAGCGTAAGTGCCATTGACCACCTAATTCACGAGCTTGCTATAATTGGAATGTGCGAAGTTTTTAATGGAACAAGAGCTGTAACCACCAGGTATAATGACTTCAATGTAACATTAGGATTTATGAGTTCAATAACCGCTGTCCCACCTCTTATTACATTCGAAGCAGAAATTAGAAGAAAACTTGGGTGGCAAACATTTCAAAGACCAGACAAAATTAAAGACGCTGTTGCTCTATTCACCTCAATACAACTTTGGCAACAAATTTCATTAATAATGGCAGACACAGAACAAAACATCAAAAACCGTTTAAATCTAATTGTTGATAGACGAAATATGATAGCTCACGAAGCGGACATTGAACCTGTTTACAAAACAAAAAGAACAATAAGTAATGCAGACGTAACGGGAACAATAGATTTTATTGAAAAATTAGGAACGACAATTTA
>CAYSCJ010000051.1:0-18257 GCA_964429515.1 uncultured Taibaiella sp. | reverse complement strand
AACGGTATTGAGAAAGCCAACTTTGAACTGCTGCACGATGTGTTTGGCGATGCCCAATGGACCAACAAACGCAGGATGAGCGATGAAAAACTGCTTGACCTGATTGAGCATTTCAGCAAAATGAATTTGAGTGTAGCCAATGTGCCCCACGACATAATGGGCGAAGGCTATGAATACCTGATTAAGAAATTTGCAGACGACAGCGGACATACCGCAGCCGAGTTTTACACCAACCGCACGGTGGTAAAACTGATGACGCAAATTACCGACCCCAAAAGCAACGAAAGCATTTACGACCCCACCTGTGGCAGTGGCGGTATTTTGCTGAGTGCCGCTTTGCACCTGAAAGAGCAAGGCAAAGAATACCGAACGCTGAAACTATACGGACAGGAACTCAACCTGATTACCTCTGCCATTGCCCGTATCAATATGTTTATGCACAATGTAGATGAGTTTTTGATTGTGCAGGGCGACACCTTAGACAGCCCACAGATATTGGATAATGACGAGCTGAAAAAGTTTGATGTAATCATGGCCAACCCGCCATACAGCGTAAAAAAGTGGAGCCAAAGCAAATGGATGAACGACCCTTTTGGAAGAAACATTTGGGGAACACCACCACAGGGTTGTGCCGACTATGCTTTTCAGCAGCACATTATGAAAAGTCTGAACCCCGAAACAGGACGTTGTGTAGTGCTGTGGCCGCATGGCGTTTTGTTTCGCGACAGCGAAGCCGACATACGCCGCCGCATGATTGAAGAAGATTATGTAGATGCCGTAATTGGTTTGGGCAAAAACCTGTTTTACAACAGCAGCATGGAAAGTTGTTTGCTGGTATGCCGCATGAGGAAGCCCAAGGAACGGAAAGGCAAGATTATTTTTATTGATGCCAAAGAAGAACTACGCATAGAACGCTCCAATGCTTGGCTGGAACCAAAGCATATAAAAAAGATTAGCGATGCGTATTGGAAATTTAAAGATGCCGAAGGCTTTGCCAAAGTAGCCAACAACAAAGAAGTATTAGACAACAACGGTAACCTTAGCATACAACTCTATGTGAAACAAGCCGCAAATACCATTGAACACAATACCGAAGAACTGATTGCCGATGTTAAGGCAGGACAAAAGCAGATTAATGCTTCGTTAGAAAATTTATTTACTCAACTGAAAAATATTGGAATAAAAGCATGAGCACCTTTTCTCAGATATACATACAGGTTGTGTTTGCCGTAAAAAACAGAGATGCCCTAATTGCTGCTTCTTGGGAAGAAAGATTGTATCAATACATAACAGGAATAGTGCAAAATAAAGGTCAAAAAATGTTGGCTATAAATGGTATGCCCGACCACATTCATTTTTTCATAGGAATGAAACCGAGTTGTTGTTTAAGTGATTTGGTAAGGGAGGTAAAGAAAGCGAGTAATGAAATGATTAACGAAAATAAGTTGTCAAAATTCAAATTCAATTGGCAGGAAGGTTACGGAGCTTTTTCATACAGCCATTCGCATATTGATAATGTGGCGAAGTATGTTATGAATCAGAAAGAGCACCATAAAAAGATTTCGTTTAAGGAAGAGTACATTGATTTTTTGAAAAAATTTGAGATTGAATACGATGAAAAATATTTGTTCGATTGGATGGATTAGCCCGATGCCAACGGCATCACAGGTTTATAGACAAAGCATAAAATTGGTTCAACGGATGCCAACGGCATCACAGGTTTATAGCATAGGTGTTGCGAATAATGTGTACGACCCCTGCGGGGTCGCAGATGGTGAATGTTTATGTTTTTCTACAAACCTTGTATCCCTTCGGGATATGAAAAATGTTGGAATAGAAATATGAAGTTGAGAAAAGATAAATGGCGAACTGCTTCATTAGGTGAAATCTGTAAACTAGAATACGGAAATAATTTAACCGACAAAATGCGAAAAGGCGGTTCTGTGCCTGTTTATGGTTCAGCGGGAATCGTTGGTTGGCATGATAAACCTCTGACAAATTCCCCAACATTGATTGTTGGAAGAAAAGGTTCAGTTGGAAATGTATTTTATTCTGAAATACCATGCTATCCAATTGACACGACTTATTATGTTGAAGAAACAGTCTGCAAAGAAAATTTAAGGTGGCTTGAATTGTTCTTAAGCAATTTCAATCTACGCCAATTGAATATGGCAACTGCTGTTCCTGGACTGAACAGAAATATTGCTCACCTAATCCAAATCCCCCTCCCCCCACTCGAAGAGCAAAAGCAAATAGCGGCATTGTTTCAAAGAATAGAAACGGCTATGGAGCAGGTGGATGGGCAGGAGAAGAATTTGAAAGCATTACAAAAAAACTTGGTGAATGGTTTGGTGAGCACAGAACCTGTTTTTGGAAATTTACTCAACAGTAAAAACTGCACGCCAACGAACATAGGAGCCATTGCAGAATGTGATAAGAAATATCCCGAACACGAAAAAGAAGTAGAACGCTTTGTGGGTTTGGAATGGATTGAAGCAGATAATTTTCAACTACAAGGATTTGGATTAGTAGCCAACGGAACCACCTTTACCAAACGCTTTGCAAAAGGCGATGTGCTGTTTGGCAAACGCAGAGCCTACTTAAAGAAAGTTGCTATTGCCGATTTTGATGGAATTTGTTCAGGTGATATTTTGGTGATAAGAGCCAAAGCCAACAAGATGTTGCAAGGCTTGTTGCCTTACTACATTTCGGCAGAGGCATTTATTAATCATGCAGTAAGCACATCAGCAGGTTCACTTTCACCAAGAACCAAATGGGAAGATTTAGAAACTTTTGAAATCGCCATACCTGATTTAAAAACGCAGTCAATCATTTTAGAAGTCTTACAGTAGTTTGACACCACCATTCAACAACTCAAGCAGCAAAAAGCAACTTTGAAATTGTTGAAGCAGAAATTATTGAATGAGATATTAGGGTAACCTTTAACATACAGACAAATGAAAAAGGAGAACGAGATTAAAATATTTGAAGACAAAAAGGTAAGAACACTTTGGGATGCGGAGCAGGAGAAATGGTATTTCTCCATTGTGGATGTGATGGCCGTTTTAACCGAAAGCATTGACCCGAACGCCTATTGGCGTAAGCTGAAGCAACGGCTGAAAGCAGAAGGAAATGAAACCGTGACGAATTGTCACGGGTTGAAAATGCTTGCTCCTGATGGCAAAATGCGAATGACGGACGTTGCCGATACCGAACAACTTTTCCGCCTGATACAGTCCATTCCTTCACCCAAAGCAGAACCTTTTAAACTATGGCTGGCACAGGTGGCTTCTGAAAGATTGGATGAAATGCAAGACCCGGAATTGAGTATTGACAGGGCTTTAGAGCAATATCTGAAACTTGGCTATTCCGAAAACTGGATAAACCAACGGCTCAAAAGCATTGAAATACGCAAAGAGCTGACCGATGAATGGAAAAAACGAGGACTGAAAGAAGGCGTACAGTTTGCAACACTTACCGATATTATCACCAAAGCATGGGCAGATAAAACCACCACAGAATACAAAATCCTGAAAGGTTTGAAAAAGGAAAACCTTCGTGATAACATGACCAACACTGAACTGATTTTAAATATGCTGGCAGAAGCATCCACTAAAGATATTTCGGAAGCGGTACAACCCAAAGATTTTGAAGAAAGCAAGAAAGTAGCCAAGCAAGGTGGCAATGTGGCAAAAGTTGCTCGTAAAGAACTGGAAGCGAAAACAGGTAAAAAAGTGGTTACGGCATTGAATGCAAAATCGGCTTTGGGTTTACCGGATAAAACCAAAAAGAAAAAGTAATGTCATTCAACGAACAAAATACCGTAGAGCATTTTATCATTCACCAACTCACCGGGGTGAATCTAAACGCTGTGCAAGGTAATCTGGTAAAAGAAGATGCCGTAGAATATGAAGGTAGCGTTAAATGGAAATACATTCAAGCTGATTTATTGCAGCGGGATATTACCGAAGTGTTTGTTGAGAAAGAATTGAAAGAAGCCCTTTGTCGTTTAAATCCTGCCATTGCCGCCAATCCTGACAAAGCAGAAGAAGTTATCCATAAGCTAAGAGCCATTCTCATTACCGTTAACAACGTAGGTTTGGTAAGGGCCAATGAAGAATTTGCCAAATGGCTTCGCAATGAAGTTTCCTTACCTATTGGCAAAAACAACGAGCATGTTGCCATTCGCTTGATTGACTTTGAAGACTTGAAGAACAACAGTTTTGTGTTGTGTAATCAGTTTAAGTTAAGAGCCAGAGAGACCAAAATTCCTGACATTGTGATGTTCGTCAACGGAATTCCATTGGTGGTTGGCGAAGCTAAAACGCCTGTGCGTCCTGCTGTAACTTGGTTCGATGGTGCACACGACATCAATGTGGTGTATGAAAATTCCATTCCGCAATTATTTGTTCCCAACGTATTTTCATTCGCAACAGAAGGAAAAGAAATTTTCATTGGCGGTGTAAGAACACCTTTAGAGTTTTGGGCCCCCTGGCGTTTAGAAAATGATAAAGACGAATTAAGCCATTTTATCGGCTTACAAGATGTTGCCAAACAATTAACGCATTTGCTAAAACCATCTACACTGCTTGACATTTTGCAGTATTACACGGTTTACGCTACCAACAGCAAGAAGAAAAAAATAAAAGTAGTTTGTCGCTATCAGCAATATGAAGGAGCCAACGCCATTGTAGAAAGAGTAAAAGAAGGACGCATCAAAAAAGGGTTGATTTGGCATTTTCAAGGTTCAGGAAAATCTCTATTGATGCTATTTGCTGCTCAAAAACTAAGAAAGCAGCAAGACCTTCATAATCCAACAGTAATGATTGTGGTGGATAGAGTGGATTTAGATACGCAAATCACAGCCACGTTCAACACAGCTGAAGTGCCCAACATGATTACTACCGATAGCATCAAAGAATTGCACAAGCTATTGGAACAAGACACACGGAAAATCATCATCACAATGGTTCATAAGTTCAAGGATGCTTATCCTGACATGAACAAGCGAGACAACATTATTGTGATGGTGGACGAAGCACACAGAACGCAAGAAGGTGATTTGGGTAGAAAAATGCGAAACGCTTTACCTAATGCATTTCTCTTTGGTTTAACCGGAACACCTATCAACAAAGCAGATAAAAACACTTTTTGGGCTTTTGGTGCCGAAGAAGATACAGAAGGCTACATGAGCCGTTATACGTTTCAAGACAGTATCAGAGACAACGCAACCTTGCCTTTACACTTTGAACCACGTTTGCCCAATTATCACATTGACAAAGATGGTTTAGATGTAGCTTTTAAAGAAATGGCAAACGACCTAAGTGAAGAAGACCGAAACAAACTTAGTCAGAAAGCGGCAAACATGGCGGTATTTCTAAAATCGCCTGAACGAGTTAGAACCATTGTTGCCGACATTATAGAACATTTCAAAGCACACGTTGAACCCGAAGGATTGAAAGCGATGATTGTAACGCCTGACCGTTACGCATGTGTGCAATACAAAGAAGAATTAGACAAACTCATTAGCCCCGAAGCAAGCGAAGTGGTAATCAGTTCATCTGCCAATGATGATTTTGATTTCAAGCAAAAATGGGCAATGGACAAAGACAAACAGGAAAAAGTGGTTGAGAAATTCAATGATGCCGATTCGCCTTTGAAATTCCTGATTGTAACAGCAAAACTATTGACAGGTTTTGATGCACCCATTTTGCAAACCATGTATTTAGATAAGTCGCTGAAAGACCACACGCTCTTACAAGCCATTTGCAGAACCAACCGACTTTTCCCAAATAAAACTTTTGGAAGAATTGTAGATTACTTTGGTGTATTTGACGATACGGCAAAAGCCCTTGCATTTGATGAAGAGAGCGTAAAATTGGTTATTACCAACTTACAAGAACTGAAAGACAAATTGCCTGAATGGATCGAAAAATGCTTAAACCATTTTGCAGGCGTGGACAGAACAATTTCAGGTTTTGAAGGATTATCAAAAGCACAAGACTGCATCAACACAAACGAAAAACGGGATGCCTTTGCAAAAAATTTCAGCAGTTTGACAAAGTTGTGGGAAGCACTTTCACCAGACCCTGTTCTAAATCAATTTGAGAAAGATTATAAATGGTTGTCGCAAGTTTATACTTCTGTTAAGCCATCATCAGACGATAATGGCAGACTTTTGTGGCATGCATTGGGTGCACAGACAACAGCATTGATACATGAGCACATTCACGTTTCAGGCATCAATCACGACATGGACGAAATGATTTTGGATGCTGAAGTGATTGACGATTTGATGAATAAGAAAGACCCTAAGCAAGCAGAAAAGGTTTTAAAAATTCTTATTAGTCGCTTAAACAAACACGGAAACAATCCTGCATTCAAACGACTTAGCGAAAGACTGGAAGCCATTCGAGACAAGGCAGAGAAAGGATTGATAAACTCCATTGAATTCATTAAGGAACTTTGCCAGTTAGCCAAAGAGACACTGCAAGCCGAAAAAGGCGTTGAAACGGTTGAAGAACAGAAAAACGCAAAAGCAGCATTAACTGAATTGTTTTTAGAGCTTAAAACAGACACGACACCTGCCATTGTTGAACGCATCGTGAATGACATTGACGAAATTGTTAGAGTGGTTCGGTTTGACGGCTGGCAAAACTCTACGGTTGGTGAAAGAGAAGTAAAACGTGAATTACGAAAAGTACTTTGGACTAAGTATCAAATTAAAGACGAAGATTTGTTTAATAGAGCTTATGACTACATTAAAGAATATTATTAGCCAACGCACAGGTGTAAGCACATTTGCAAGCCGCACAAGCACAAGCACAGGGAAAGCTTGCAAAAGAGCTTCCACCTTTCTGAAAATAAAAAACACACAACCGCACAGACCAACCCGACAAAGACAGCGACACTCAACAACGAAAAGGGTTCTCACACATGATGGCCAAGAACACCAGCTGGTAACAGCGTGTTTGGTTGCAATGGCGGGTGACGTGGTTAATTGAACATTCTAGTTCGCATAAACTTTTGTTGTGTATTGACAGTTTTGAGCTCCAAAATCCCCCACTGCGCCAAGCGCCAAACCAATAGGTGTATTATTTGACGCTTACTTTTTATTTTTTGTCAAATTATTCATTAAATCCAGCACGGTTCTATGATTGAGCAATTTCCCTTTGATGTTTTTTTGTTCATCGAGCAGATATACTTTGGGCTTTGCAAAAGCATCGTACATTTTCATATAGTCTGAGCTGCCATCTATATCTATTGCGTGTTGCCAATCTTCTATGCCATATTGTTTTACGGCGGCTATTATTTTAGATTGTTCCTTACCGGTAGGCACCGAAAACACACGTACTCCATGTTGCTTTAAATGTTCATCATACACTTTTTTCAATTTGGGTATTTCTTCTATGCAGTGGCCGCAATCTATGCTCCAAAATACAAGTAAAGTATAAGGGGCACTAAGATTGTATAAAGACACCTTTTTTAAATCAAATAAATTCGCCAATTGTATATCTGCTCCTTTTTTCCCCAATACATTGGGTGCTAATGATTGTGCTCTGTTTACATACGTTTGTAGCGTTGCCTCGTCAAGCCATGTAGCTTTGCCATCCATATAATAGTTTTCAATGAGGTATACAAACACCTCATCCATTCCCATATACTTGCTTTTATATGTATAATTGGTAAGCCAATGCAGCGTATATCGGTACATTTCTTGGTTACCACTTGTGAAGTATAATAATTTTTGACTCTCATAAATCATAGAGTCGGGAATAAAGTTGTACACATACTTTTCGAAGTACTGTTGTAGCTTATTTTCCAACAAGGGGGTATGAATAAGCCTTTGGTCGGCTAAGTCAAAGTTCGACCAATAACGCTCTTTTAATTGGTAGATATATTCTGCAGAATCTGTAAATGGTGGATCATTAGGTGGCGTGGAGGCATACACTAGTTTATAAAATAAATTATCCTTCTCTACCTTTTGTGCAAGGTTCAAATTCTTTTGGTAAGTATCTAGGTACAACTGCTTAACGTCATTACGAGCCGTTTCGCCTAGTTTGTTAGCGGCCATTTCTTGCGTGGCTTTTTTGGCTGTCAAATAGTTTTGGTTCAATTGCAGGTACAATTCATTCTCTAAGCTATTGGTAAATTTAATACCCAAAGGCAGCTTAGCTATATCTATACTGGCTTCAAAGTAGTAACCATTATCTAATAATATCTCAAACAATTTTGTTCTATTTTGAAACATCACTACATAAACGCCACCCACAAATGAATCTGTTTTTTGGAATACAATTGTATTAACGCCATTCACAACTTTCACCGAATCTACCTTATACAAGTTGGGCAATGGTTTGGCAAAGTATTTGGCTAGGTATACATAATCTCCTTCGAGCCCTTGCTGGAACTGAAGTGTGGCTTTAAAACCTTTGTTTTGTGCCAATATCGGTGTAATAAACCCTATGCTACACAAGAGCATTAGTGCAAGCGCTGTCTGTAAAAGATATTTCATTATTTATTTTAAAATTTGAGATGCTTCACTGTTTGACCATTGTTTATTAATTCTCTAAGTGCATCTACCCCTATTTTCAAATGCAATTCCAGAAAATTGGCAGTCACAAGCGCGTCACTTTTTGATGTTTTAACGCCGTCTGGTGTCATCGGATTATCACTTACAAGCAACAATGCTCCGGTAGGTATTTCGTTATAAAAGCCTGTTGAAAAAATGGTTGCCGTTTCCATATCAATAGCCATAGCTCTAATACTTTGTAAGTATTCTTTAAAATCCTCGTCATGCTCCCACACTCTTCTATTGGTGGTATAACAGGTACCTGTCCAGTAATCTTGTTCATAATTTCTAATGGTAGTAGAAATAGCTTTCTGGAGCGCAAAAGCCGGAAGCGCTGGCACCTCCGGAGGAAAATAATCATTACTCGTGCCCTCGCCTCTTATTGCGGCTATGGGTAGTATTAAGTCGCCTACCTTGTTCTTTTTTTTCAATCCTCCACACTTTCCCAAAAAAAGCACGGCATTGGGCTTGATGGCAGTAAGCAAATCCATAATGGTGGCAGCACTTGGGCTACCCATCCCAAAGTTAATAATAGTAATATCATGGGCTGTGGCACATTGCATAGCTTTTCCAACACCAAACACTGGCACATCATTCCATTTTGCAAATAACTCTAAATAGTCGGCAAAATTGCATAGTAAGATGTATGAGCCAAAGGAATCTAAAGGCGCACCTGTATATCTAGGTAGCCAATCTTCTACTATATCTTGTTTCGTCTTCATATAGGTATAATTCAGCTTTATTAGGCAGATGAGGTTCTAAGATACTAAAATATTATTTGCCACGAGCAATTGTTGTGTCGTTGATTTTTCTAAAAAAATCATAAAAATAAAAGTGGCATGACTCATGCATGCCACTTTCTTGTCGAAGCGATTTCTGTTTGCACTTGATTGCCAAGTATTAGCAACGCGCCTTACCGCACAATATCAATTTTCTTTCTGTAAATACCTTTTTCAGTTGTTACCAAAACGAAGTAAGTCCCTGAAGGCAAGGCACTGGTATCTAATCTAACATTTGTAGCATTGATATCCGAAATCTGCTCTTGCAACTTTCCGCTTATATCTACAATCACTGCACTTAGTATCGGTGTTTGCTTCACTAATGAAACGTTTAAATAGTCAGTAGCAGGAATTGGATATGCCTTAATATCTTCACTCAATGGTATTTCGTCAATATTCGTAGAGCTTTGTATATGCACGGTTGTGGTATCATTAATAGAGCCACAACTACTACTTGCAAAAACTGTTACCACATAGTTGCCGGGGGCATTGTAAGTGTGGGTTGGTGATACTCCAAATGAAAGCGGACTTCCATCACCAAAATCCCAACTAAGTGAACTTACATTCTGAGGATTAGTCAATGCAAACCTAAATGAGCTAGGACTAAGATTTTGTACTCTGATTCCTCTATGCGTGGGGATTAAACCATTCTGATTTACAACCATGGTATCTATAGTAATACAGTCATTTGCTCCCGTAATCACTACAAAATACGTGCCCGCATTCCTTACGGTAGTGGTTCGCGTTGTGGCTCCGTTAGACCAATAATAACGTGTACCACCCGCACCAGCATCAAGCAGTAAGGCTTGCTCTTCACATACCGTGGTATCGTTACCTAATTGCGATACCGGTTTAGGCCTAAATACAATATTAACAGTATCTGAGGCAACACATCCGCCAGTATTTTCTACTCTTACCCAATAATTACCAGTACTATCTATCACTCTCACTTGACCTGTGAAGCCATTATCCCAAATATAGCTTGACCCTGGATTTCTAGCATTTAACAACTCTAAGTAGCCTTCATCTGTACATTTTTCAGAATCGGGACCCAAATCTACCACAGGTAGTTCAGACACGGTTACCGTCATTGGCACCCTGGCGCCCTCACAACTCGAAAGCACTTTGAAGGTAAACTTTGGACGCACACTATTGGTAATCCCTCCACTCACAAATGCACATATAGATGCCGGTAATTGATTGTCGCCATAATTGTAGTGTGTAGAAGTATAAGAAGTATTATCATCTACTGTATAACAATAACTATTGAATACATTATTGTTACTCCAACATGTTTGTATCACCAAGTTGCCGCCTGTATAAATATAGGGAGTTGGGAAATCAAACATGTTGACACCCGTAGTTACCGAAACATTGGTACTAGGAAATACTACGGTTGTTCCAGTTTGGAATACAGTATTCAGTGCCGTAGCAGCAGTTGTTCCCATGCTCACTTGAAAACCATTGTACGAACCACTACCTGACCATACCTGCACACCCCAGCCAAATATTGCATTTCCGGGGAAGATTCCGAAAGCAGCTAACTCTGCTTGGGTTATTAAATATTCATGTTTATAGCCACCCCAAGCCCCAAAAAATGGTGTGCTCGCACTGAACGATGAGGAGTTAGCACCTAAGCCCACATCTACATTCTGAAGCGTTGGGTTTGCACCATGTGCTACATAAAAAGTAGTAGTATTTTGCACAAAGGCTGTTGCATTATTTCCCGTAAACGAAGGCACACTTGCCGTCAAACTAGGGTACCAAACAGCATTGCCTGGACTCAGTGTGCTTAGCAATACATTACCACCACCACATATTGTAGTATCCGCCACTACAGGCGTATTCGGGTTTTCTACATAGATGAATTTAGGTGTCGAGGCCAAAGTTGTTGGAGTTCCAGTGCATAATAGCTGGATACGGAAATAACTTGATGCGGTAGGTGCAACTGGAAAGCCTGTAGGGCTTGCATTTGGAGCACCTACATTGGTCCATGGACCCGTAGCATTGGCGGAGGTTTGTAATTGATAAGAAAGGCCTGTTACTGCTGGCATCAAACCGCTAGGCTGAAAATCCGCCGTTGTAGCGCTTCCTATACATACGGTATCTCGAGGTATAAGCGTTGCCGCGCTGCTCGGGAATACGGTAGAACTGTTACATGGATTAGGCGGTACAAACCTAAATAACTGACCATTTACTGGTCTTGTATTTATATTGGTAGTAAAAATAGTAGATGAAGCCGTAGCTGTAGGAGAAGCGTTATTTAACGATAAATAGGTAGTTGTAGGCAAATTGTCGCATATTCCTATAGATGCACCAGAAGAACCTGCTGGGTTACCAGCTCCTGCTTCTTGGCGATAGATATACTCAATTACATTGGTTGTTTCATACAGCTTAATTTGTATAGAAATATTGGGCGGAGTCGAACTCCAGTTCCATCGCCAATTGAGCATTTGTATGGTCAAAACCCTATTGGGTGCGGTGCCTGTTACCAAATAGGAGGCCGTGCCATTCGCGCCATTTATGTCGTCCCACAACCATTGTAAGCCCGGCCTAATATTATTCAATCCAGCAAGTGAGTTACCTGCATTAGATGCCGAAACGGCTGTATTAAATGTCAGCCAACCATTAGAGCTAATTCTATAATTGGTATAGGGTGTGCCACAAAAAACAAAAGTAAACCCAATTGGCATAATACCGCTTACAACGTCGTCACTCTGAATACTTAATGAGGTGCCGCCCGTAATAGGCGTGAAAGTTGTAGAAAGCGCCTGAAAGCCATATGAGCTTGCAGACTGCGCCAGCAGAGACCCCGGCAATAAGGCGATCATTACTATCCAGAATAGGAAGATTTGCAAATATCTTTTCATAAACTTTATATTAATAATTTATAAAATAATGTTTAATAAAATTAATGATAATTAGAACAAAAAATTCAAACGTATTATGTTTTTTAAAAAAAAATCATTTAGTACGACCTAAGGGGTAAATTATTAAAGCACAAATGGTTAATCGAAATCGATTAACCATTTGCAAACTATGACCTATTTATCATCTATGTTCCTTCTTATTTCAGAACATCTAATTTTCGTTTAAAGATGCCATTTTCAGTCTCTACTACCATATAATATACGCCAGAGTGTAATTTATCTAGTGACATTTTTGTACTAGCCTGACGTAGATTAGTTTCAGTCATAAGCAATTTACCATCTACTGTATAGACACTTATAGACTTCAGTTTAGCGCCATCTGTTGTTTTTACCGTTACGTCATTTGCCGTCGGATTTGGATACAACTGTAGTGCCCCTTCTTTAGATATGTCATCAATACTTGTTGCACCTTTAATGTGAACAGTGCTTGTGTCGTTAATCGAACCACAGTTGCTGTTTGCATATACTCGTACTACATAGTTACCATTTGTAGGATAAGTATGTGTTGGATTAAGTGTATACGATATTGGCGAACCATCTCCAAAATCCCAACCAATGGATGCAACGTTTCTAGGATTCACAAGAGAGAACCTAAATGTAGTGCTATTCACGTTTTGAACTCTAATACCGTCATGTGATGGCGATAAACCATTATGATTTACCACAATTGTATCTGTTTTCACACAACCGTTGTTTCCAGTGATTACTACTACGTAATTACCTGGTTGACTAACAGTGATAGAACTTGTAGTGCCTCCGTTGTTCCAGTAATATTGTATACCGTCATTACCAGCATCCAAAGTTACTGTTTGTCCTATACACACGGTAGTATCGTTACCTAATGTAGAAATTGGATTCGGTTTGAATAAAACATTTACGGTATCTCCAGCACCACATCCTAAGCCATTATCCACATAGACCCAGTAAGTACCGCTTCTGTCGGCTACTCTTACTTGTCCATTATAGCCGTTATCCCATGTGTAATTCAAGCCTGGATTTCTGGCGTTTAGGAATTCAAGATCTCCTGCATCGACACATTTCTCTATATCTGGACCAAGGTCTACCACTGGTCGCTCAGAGATAACTGCAGTAACCGAGTCGATAGCTGACGAACATCCTCCCGACATCGTAAACTTCATGTTTGGACGATTGGTAGAATTAAAGAATGATGTAGTGTTTGCACACACGGTCATATTATCAGCATCATATTGTGTTCCAGCATTAAATGAAAGCGTCGCTCCTTCTACCTCGTTTGGAGATGACCAGCTTGTATTATTAAAACATGTTTCGATAACAATGTTCGAAACACCATCCCAAGCAAATGGTGTGTTGAGGGCAAGTGACACTTCGGTGTTGGCTGTCAAGGTAAGTACAGGTGTTGTATATACCGTTTGCAATCCAACATTATCAAAACCTGCTACAGTAGTAGCTGTGGTTTGTTTCATCCTTACCGTAAATCCAGAAAGATTCGGAACCCAAACTTGGCCTATTTTCCAAGCAATATTTGTAATGTTTCCTGGCCCAAAACCTAGAGCCAACAATTCAGAAGCCCTAACGATTACCTGTGTTTTTGTACCATAGTACAAGCCATAAAACGGATTGATTCCATATGCATTCATCGATTGCGGCCCTTGATTTACCCAGGTAGGAGGTGGCTGTGGCTGGGACGAAGATGCGCTAAGATAGTATTTGGTAGAATTAACCAAATAGGGCGTCACAAAGGTATCACCCGTTGCTATTGGCATCAAGCCAGAACTATTATTGAACCAATAAATTGTAGTACCTGGCGAACCATTTGCCACTAAGGTAACCGAACCTGGTCCACATCTACCAGAATCGGCTGCAGATACGATAGACGGTGTATTTACCACGATGGCTTTATCAATCGTATCACAAGCGCCTGCTGCAGTACTTGTTACCATACGGTAGTAAATAGTACTTGTAAGCGCAGGTGTATTAAACGGCAGCGTAGTAACGGTTAATGGTGTGTAGTTAATACCGTCATTAGAGACAAACCATGATTTGTTTGCAGCTGCATAAAGCACAGGATTGCTTACATTTATTTGAGTTTGTCCTGATCTACAGAAGGTATCTTCTGCAGCTACAATCTGCAAGTCCAAACCATTAGGTTGTACAAATATCGAAGTGGTATCTGAATAAGCACACCCTGAAGTGCTATTAGAAGCGTTCACTACTACTCTATTAACACCGCCTACATTTCCTTTAAAGTAAACTATTGGTGTTGGTGCTCCAGTGTAAGGCGTTGTTGCTCCAGCATCTGTGAATAATTGACCCGGATTGAGTGATACCCATGAATAGCTTGTATAATTACTCAATGGAGAAGATACTTGAATTGTAACTATATCTCCATGGCATACATTGTTTGAACTAAGACTAGTTGTAACAGGCGTAGCGTCACTTACCACAGCTTTTACTTCTTGTCGAGCACTATGACATTCTGGAACTATACCAAACTTGGCATTAGGCCTAAAGTTTGTAGTAAAGCCTGATGTTTCGGGACAAGTATTGCTAAAATCACTGTTATAATACAACACCATGTTGTTGATTGCGGTGGCTTCATTATTTCCAGACGAGTTCCAAGATGCAGTGTTATCCCAACATACAGAAATCATGATATTATCTACACCATTCCAAAACAGGGGTGTACCAAATGTATACGTATTCCAACCAATCGTTGGCATCAAACTAGCACTCGTAAACACTTGTGTATAACTACTTGCAGGAAGCCACACCGCTGTTGCTGTTGCATTGCTCACAAATGCTATTTTGATAGAATAATTTGGCATTGGTGTATTGGGCAAGCTCGTACAATTAAATGCGATAGAATTCATAACACCTGCTCCGCCACCTGCAGCAATGATTTCTGCACTTGTATAAAGCATTTGAAGATGGTAGCTTTGATAATATTTACTATACACACCTTCCGAAAATCCAGTACCACCTCTACTAGTCGTACCTGTGCCAACTTGAAACTGTCCTTGTGCACCAGTAGATTTTGCTGATACATAATAAGAAGTTGTATTAGTTAAAAATGGTGTCGTAAATGTATTACCAGTGCCTAATATATTTCCACCAGTTATAGCATCGTACCACGTAATAGAATTAGGGGAGCTAGCTGTTAAATTAAATACCCTAGGTCCACATGAAGTATCATTGGCTACTATTGGTGGTGTTGGGCCTCCAACGGTAACTAGTGTTGGATTTGATATAAAGGATGTAGGGCTACCAGCACAAAGCGTTACTACTCTTACATAACTTGTAAAGGGAGGCGTAAAGCTCATATTGGTAAAAGCAGCTTGTGGAGTACCAAAATTAGTCCATGGCCCAGCTACAGACGTTGCATATTGCAATTGGTAAGTTAAACCTGAAGCCGAAGGCATATTGCTTGATGGCGTCATAGTTACGCTAACACTAGTATTACCACAAGTGGTCGTTGAAGGTGTTGCTACTGTAGATGCAGATGCTGGATAGACTGTATTTGCATCGCAAGGTGGCCTTTGAAACTCAAATTGAACATTAGGCCTTGTGGAGGAACGACCCGATGCCGAAGGAGGAGTAGTTGGATTAGGTACGGTCCCATCACTGTAAAAATATATTGTTCTGTTATCAACACCCGTACTAGTAGACGTAAACGACATCGTACAACTATAGTTCGGCACAGTTTCTAGCACCGCTATTACGATGTTAGATGTGCCATTCCATGTGAGTAAAGTACTAAGTGGAATATCTAACCAGTTGCCGTTGGGCGGAAATGTTAGTACACCCGAAAATACCTGAGTCAAACTCGCTAAAGGCACCCAATTGGTATTACTCGTAAAAGAATTTTGGGCCACAAATCCAATGTATACTGTCCAGTTATTAAAGTTGGTAGTACTTGAATGATAGGAGTTCGTGCTAATGTGGAACCTCAAATTGGTAATAGGACCTGTAGGCGCAATACTGCTATTAGCAGCCAATACCTCCGCAGCCGTATATATTTGCTGTGTATAGTTGTAACCCCAGCAAGAATTAATTGGATTAGTGCTAGAGGTAAGCGTGCCTGTTCCTACTTGCACCATTTGGGCATTCGCTGCTATCCCCAAGAATGAGAAAACACAGACAAGAACAAAGTAGGTTGCCTGTTTAAAAAATTGCTTCATATTTTTTAATGTTATTTGTATTAAAACAAGATTCCATAACAACTTGTTATTAGAACCAAGAGCCTAAGTTATTAAAATTAAAACACAAAACAATTTAATTTACTATATTTTTTAATCTATATAAAAAATATTTATAAGATTTATTAAGAATATAACTAAAAACAATTTGATAATTTGAATATATATGAAAGCATTTCTATAAACATCGTCTGAATACTATAAAAGATTTGTGTTTCTTTTTTTTAGGCTACCTTTGTAATATATATTATTATACTTCCTAGTTCTTTTTCATGAAAAGTAAAACACTACAACAAAATAAAGTAAATATCATCACGCTTGGCTGTTCTAAAAACCTAGTAGATAGCGAAGTGCTGAGTGGCCAATTGCATGCAAATCAAATAGCTGTAGCCCACGAAAGCAAAAAGAAAGATTACAATATTTCCATCATTAATACTTGTGGCTTTATTGATAAAGCCAAAGAAGAATCTATCAACACAATCCTAGAACATGTGGCTAAAAAAGAAGCAGGTGAAATAGAGAAAGTGTACGTTACCGGCTGCCTTAGCGAACGCTACCGCGGAGATTTGGCGTCAGAAATACCAGAAGTTGATGCATGGTTTGGCACCTTAGAATTGCCACTTATTTTAAAAGAATTGAACGCCGATTTCAAAAAAGAACTATTGGGTGAGCGCCTTTTAAGCACTCCAAAACATTATGCTTATTTGAAAATATCTGAGGGCTGCAACAGAACATGCTCCTTTTGTGCGATTCCTCTAATGAGAGGACAGCACGTCTCTAAATCGATTGAAGAAATAGTAGCCGAAGCAGAAGCACTAGTTGCTAAAGGCGTAAAAGAAATCATGCTAATTGCGCAAGAACTTACGTATTACGGACTTGATTTGTATAAAAAAAGAAGGCTTGCTGATTTACTTCGAGCCGTCTCTGACGTAAAAGGATTGGAGTGGATAAGACTACATTATGCATACCCCTCCAAATTCCCAATGGATGTATTAGACGTCATGAATGAACGCTCCAATATATGCAAATACCTTGACATGCCCCTACAACACTGTAGCGATAATATGCTGAAGGCAATGAAGCGCCAAATTACTAGAGCAGAAATGCTCGAACTAATTGCAAACATCAGAGCTAAGGTGCCGGGCATTGCACTCAGAACAACTTTAATTACTGGTTTTCCGGGCGAAACAGAGGAAGATGTTGAAGACTTAAAAGCTTTCTTAGAAGAAGTAAGATTTGAACGTGTAGGTATCTTTACCTATTCACACGAAGAAAACACAAGTGCTTTCGAACTTGAGGATACGATTCCTGCCGAAGAAAAGGAAAAGCGGGCGCAAAGCATTATGGAAGCACAACAAGAAATTTCCTACGAAAAGAACCAAGAACTCATTGGAAAAACCTTTAAGGTATTAATCGACAAAATGGAATCTGGTCGATACATCGGCCGAACCGAATTTGACAGCGTTGAAGTAGATAATGAAGTCATCATCAACACTACGCAAAAACTTAAAATTGGAAGTTTTGTAGATGTGGTAATTACTAAGGCTTACGATTACGACCTAGAAGGAACATTACTTTAAAAGAAACAAAAACATCATATATTAGGAGCTAGTGGCAATTAGCTCCTTTTTGCTGCCTTATAAGCGTCTCTCCAAGCAGGGTATTGTTCCCAATTATTATTTTGAGCTAATATCATAAAACTACCATTGTGTTCAAAATGCATGTCTAAATACGGTATCCAAACACCGCTATTATCCTTCAATTCATCTATGTACGTTAAAATATCGTCTTCTAACTC
>CAYSCJ010000050.1:0-18362 GCA_964429515.1 uncultured Taibaiella sp. | reverse complement strand
GTATTTTTAGAAAAAAATCTATAAGTTCCTTATTGCTGGAGGCCAACTCTACAGAACATGGTTTGAAACGAAGCCTATCAGCAGGCGCGCTAGTTGCTTTAGGAATAGGTGCTATTATTGGTGCAGGTCTATTTGTAAGAACCGCTGCTGCGGCAGCTCAAAATGCCGGACCGTCCGTAACTTTAGGGTTTATATTGGCCGCCGTAGGGTGTGCATTGGCTGGACTTTGTTATGCAGAACTATCTTCTTCAATACCTATTTCAGGAAGCGCTTATACTTATACCTACGCTACTATGGGCGAATTTTTAGCTTGGATAATAGGATGGGACTTGATTCTAGAATATGCTGTAGGAGCAGCAACTGTAGGGATAGCCTGGAGCGAATACTTAAATAATTTTTTAGTAGAAGTGCTCAATACGGCTCCTATACCCTATGAATGGTGCCACTCTCCCTTTCAAACTTCAATAACAGGGGTGCAGGGCATCATCAATCTTCCCGCACTGTTTATCGTTACTGTTATTTCACTATTACTAATGCGTGGTATGAAAGAGTCGGCCATATTCAATAATTTAATCGTTATAATTAAAGTCGGTATCGTAGTATTAATCATAGTATTAGGGTGGGGCTTTATTTCTGAAACTAACCACACTCCTTATATCCCAGAAGCTACAAAATATACAGACCATCAAGGAATTACCTACAATTATGGCGGATTAATGGGCATTTTGGGTGCAGCCGGAACCGTATTTTTTGCGTTCATAGGCTTTGATGCGATAAGTACAGCTGCTCAAGAAACAAAAAATCCAAAAAAAGCTATGCCAATTGGAATTATCGGTTCGCTGATAGTTTGTACGATACTTTATGTACTATTTGCACATGTACTTACAGGTCTGGTGCCCGTTGAGTTTTTCAGAGACCCTAGTAAAGGTGGAGAAGCCTCTGTAGTTGCAGCAATTAAAGCAGGCATGCCCGGCTACGAATGGCTAAGCAAATCTATTACTGTGGCTATACTTGCAGGGTTTTCCTCTGTTATCCTGGTATTATTGATGGGGCAAAGCAGAGTATTCTATTCAATGAGCAAAGATGGATTACTGCCTAAAGCTTTCTCCGAATTGCATCCTAAAACAAAAACTCCCATAAAAGGCAATGTTATCATTCTTGTGCTAGTTGCGCTATTTGCTGCCTTTGTGCCTGGCGACGTAGTAGGCCACATGACTAGTATTGGCACCCTATTTGCCTTTATGTTGGTATGTGCAGCCGTTATTATTCTGAGGAAAAAAGAGCCCGATATGGAGCGGAAATTCAAGACCCCATTCGTGCCATTTATCCCAATACTTGGTATATTGTCATGCGGTCTGATGATTTTTGGACTAGGCCCCGAAAACTGGTATAGATTATTGGCTTGGTTGGCTCTAGGATTTATTATATACTTTGGATATAGTAAAAGAAAGAGTAAACTAAATAAGCCTTCTTAAAATACAATACTTATCAAAGTACTTTTGCTACACACACAAAAGCACTTGCCATCCGTAAAGATAGCAAGTGCTTTTGTAGTTTTAGTGCTTCACCAAATATACAACAAACCAGGGCCATGCAGTATAAACAAGAATGCAAGGACTGAACGCATGTTACTATTCAAACAACTATTGGTAGGCTACAAAATATATTTAGTCAAAGAATGCGCGATAATAAAAAGCGAAATATTGTTAGTAAACAGAGCGTTTAGAACCTATTTAGTATTACTTCAAAGCTGAGGAAAAGAGGCTATGACGTAGTATTATATTGACGTAAACCCGCAACAGCATCACCAGAAAACAAGCTAAATAGCTCTATCCATAAAACAACATAAACTCCAGTCAAAATAACTCAAAGTAGCTGCAAAAAATGGTAAGCAAGCAAAACATTCTTACTAATACCGATAATAATTGGTTGAAGTGTAATTGTAGTGCAATAGCTGAACCACAATTGCTTTTTCATATAAAAACCTTAGTGCGATACCAGATTGCAAAAGGAAGCTATGCGCATCCGTAAAGGCATAACGCCAAGCCCAAACTCATACAAAAAAAGGTAGTGTATGTTGTTTCAACACACACTACCTTAATTATACAGAATATTAGCTATTTTCTAATCTCTATTTACTCTTGAACGAGGAGCAGTAATGTCAGAGCCACCATCTGAACCGCCGTCTAAAGAGTCTTCGCCACTTTCAACATCGATATTCAAATTCTTAGCTTGCTCACCGATCGTACCAGGCTGATTTGAATCATAAATCATTCTTCTGCTTGGCACTTCAGAAATGATTTTAAATTCTGTTCTTCTATTTAAAGCACGACCATCAGGATTATCTGCGCCATTCTCTAAAGTGTTTGGTGCAATTGGAACTGTCTCTCCTAAACCTTTTGGTGTTAATCTTGCTCTATCAATTCCATTATTTACTAGATAAGATACAACAGATTCTGCTCTTCTTTGAGATAAAGTCATGTTATATTTATCATCACCCTTACTATCTGTATGAGCGTGTATTTCTACATCTAAAGCAGGATTATCTTGTAAGAAACCAATGAGCTTTTCTAACTCTGCAGCAGACTCTGGCAATATTTTAGCATCATCATATGCATATTGGATGTTTTCCAATCTAAATGGCCCGCTAAATGAAATTTCATCTACATACAATGTTACAAAAACAGTATCATCAGGAGCGGTGCGTTTTTTATCCATGGTACTTACCACGCCTCTAGTAGAGGTGAAGCCAGTTTTGTCGGCTGTCAATATATAATTGTGACCTCTTTGAGTTCTGAATTCAAATTTACCGTCAGCTGCATTAAATGTTTTAACATTACCAGCTTCGTCTACCATTTTCACAACTACTTCTGAAGTTGGTGTTTGATCTTTTTGGTTTAAAACTTTACCTTGAACAAACAATTTTGGTTCGTACTGAATTCTCCAAATATCATCACAACAAGTAGGGTTTTTCAATGCTATTGAACCAACGCGGTTGGATACAACATAGGCATCAGGCTTGCCACTTGGATCTAATACATAGTACAATTCATCGGCAGAGGTATTAATAGGATATCCCAAATTATGAACATCTGAGTAACGAGATGGACCACCTTTAGCTTGATAGATATCAAAACCACCTAAGCTTTTCAAACCATTAGATGCGAAATACAACACACCTTCTCTAGCATCGTAGTGAGGCGTCATTTCATCACCTTCTGTATTTATTTGCTTACCGGCGTTTTGAGGGCGGCGATAAGTTTTTAACTTAGGATCGTATACGGTATACCAAATATCGTATCCACCACGACTCTGTAATTTACGATTAGAGCTAAAGAAAAGTATTTCTTTTTTACCTACCATTACAGAATTTGGATGCGTACTTGAAGAGTTGCTTTGATTGATTTCAAAACCTAACTCGCTTGGCTCGCTCCATCTATCGTTTTCGAAACTTGAAACAAAGATTCTACAATTCATGGTATTAGAATCAGACTCTAAACAACGTGTAAAGAAGAATCTATCTCCACCAGGACTGTATGAGCCATTACCAACGTGAAACTTAGGATCGTTAAATAAACCGTCATTAAATTTCAACGACCATTGGAAGGTATCTTTTTCTTCTTTATCTCTAAATTTATGAGACACCATAAATCTAGATACATAGTCCTCTCTTTTTTCTCTATTAGCATCTACGAGATCATTGTTTTTCATCGTAGCGAACAAAAGAGCGGTATCACCAAAAGCCAATGGCGACAACTCGGTATATGCAGTATTTACATTTGGACCAAGATTGAAAACTTTAGCATCGATAGGATCGAGATGTGATGTTTTTCCCATCTCACAACCAGCTATCTCTACCTTTGCTTTCTTTTTCTCTTTCTTATAGGTCTTTGGATTATCGTTGATAAAACGGTTGAACGCAGCAATTGCTTCATCGTATTCACCGTTCATCTTCAACATCAATGCTTGCTTGTAAATAGCCTCTGGATATAGCGTTTTTGATAAGTTATACGCAGAGCCAAAATGACTTGCAGCCGAAGGATAATCTCTCAAATATGAGTAACACTCTGCTACTTGATAATGTAAATAAGGATTTCTTGGCTGTTCTTCTAAAAGCTGTTTATAATAATCTACAGCATTAAAATACGCACCCGATTTAAACAATCCATCTGCCCAGCGTAATTTCTTTTCATACCCTAATTTAACAACAGGATCATTGGCTTTATCCCTGTACTTACTAGCTTGTGCTAAAACATCATCTTGTGCGACAGATGTAAATAATGCTGTCATTAAAATAAGTAACGATTTGCGTCTCATGTGCATGCAACGTTGATTGTATATGTAAAAATAAACTTTAAGCTTTCGCCTCAATTACATCTGTCGTTTTTGTTTCAAGTCTTTTGAAACGTCGATGCATTGTAGTTGCTTAGCTAATGCTTCTTAAATAAAATTTGCTTGTATAAAATATTATACCTTAAATAGTAGCGATTTAGAATCTACCACAAGGATAGAGTCTCTCTTTTCCGAAACTGATTGGACTAGGTAAGATATATCTAATCATCATTTCAAATCCGCCATTATTTCTTCCATAATCTCCTAAAGAAGAAATATTCATATCATAGGCAAACCCAACTCTGAAATTCTTAAACTCCACACCGGCAGTCACCATAGCAGCATCTTCGTGGCGGTACCATAAGCCTGCAAAAACACCTGTTGCATTAGGCAAGCCTACATCACTACCAAATTTCATATTAAATTCAGAACCCGCAACTATTTCCATAGCTGCCGCTTGTGATTGGAATAAAACTGCTGGACGGATAGAGAACGCTTCGGTAACTCCTATAATACCACCTAACTGTGCAGTATATCTGATTTTTAAATTAACGTCTTTGCTTACATCATTTAAAGATATAGACTCGGTTGGGAAGTTGATATTGTTAACACCTACGCCCAATGCAAAACCAGAACGCTCACCTACTGCTTGCGAAAAACTCAAACCACCATTAATCAAGAAACTTTGAAATCCTCTTCCTAATAATCCGTTTTGTGAACTGATGCCTGGCGTCCATGCTCCGTTTTGATAATCGTCACCCCAGTATAGCTGAGATAAATCTAAGTTTTTGTTAGAATATCCACCTTGCAAGCCTGCTGCCAACACCGTTCTGCCAGAAGTGCCTAAATATTTATGATACGCTAAGGATGCCAACACTGAGAAATTGTTCAAACCAGCATCACCTGCCCTATCATTATAAACTTGAATGCCACCTGCTAAATAATCATCAACAGAAATATCACTAATCAATGGCATATCCACTGAAGCCGCATAAGTCTTAAATGCTGCTTGATTGCCCATTGCTCCACGCCATTGATCTCTATATATGGCAGAGGCTCTTACTTGTCCAGTAAATGCACCTGTAAATGCAGGGTTTATCGTTAATGGAGTAGCATCAAATTGCGTAAAGTGAACATCTTGTGCCTTTGCAGTTCCTGTACTAAATACCATTGCTGCTAAAAGACTTGCTCCGGCTAATGTAATTCTACACTTCATAAAGTTCGTGTGTTAAATAAGATGATTAATTCTATAATATCTTGTCGAAAATATATATTTTCTTATTTGGGAGTTAAAAGTGCAAAAAAAATTTGATTATTCACACTTTTTTTGATTTTTTTTTTAAAAATAACTTTAACTCCTAATTATATAAAAATAAATAAGTCGACTGTTTTTGTAATGATTGGTTTTTGTGACTATAAAATTCAAAAATTAATGTATCGTTAAATAGACTGAACAATATTAAGATAAAAGTTCTATAATTCAAATTTATCTACCATTAATTATATTTTCTGAGCAAATTAAAGCACCTTTTTTAAGGTTATGGCTTTGTTTTTTATCCTAAATTTGCCAAAATTCGTTATTTATACTATATGCACGCTGTCGTTTTTTTTGCTTCTGGACAAGGCTCCAATATCCGAGCTATTTTGGAATACTTCAAACATGCTAATTTGGTGCAGCCGGCTTTGATTGTCTCCAACAAGCCCAACGCAGGCGCTAATAATATAGCTCTAGAAAACAATATCCCGCTTGAAATTGTAGATAGAGATTCCTTAATGAGCGAATATTTTTTAGAAAAAATAAAAGCCATTAATCCTAGCCTAATAGTATTGGCTGGTTTCCTATGGAAAATACCTGCGTCTTTGGTAGCAGCGTTCCCCAATAAAATTATCAATATTCATCCTGCCTTACTTCCCAATTATGGTGGAAAAGGTATGTACGGAGCTAAAGTGCATGAAGCTGTTATAGCACAACAAGAGAAAGAATCTGGCATTACAATACATTACGTTAATGAAAATTTTGATGAAGGAAATCATATCTGCCAAGCACACTGTAAAGTGACTCCAGAAGACACTCCAGATACCTTAGCTCAAAAAGTTCACCAATTGGAACATTTCTTTTTTCCTAGAACCATAGAATTTTTATTAAAAAATCATTAATAATCTCTTACCTCTTAATGATTTCTTAGCGTCATAGTCCAAAATCTTAGCGGAATTGCAGCATAAACAATGAGATTGTGCGTACCGGTATTCACAACTATAAAATCTTGAAGACCGTCTATCCCTTTAAAATGATATTTTATTTGATGTATAGGGCTTAATTGCCTTACATATTGCATACCTAATATCAGAGACCAATAAGATTTATAATGCACCTGAATACTCAGATTTAGAGAAATACATCCAGTTCCACTCTTTATATCTTTTACTTCTTCTCCTATCCTTACATCTGCTATTGTATAAGGATCTACCACTGAAATATTTGAATTGCTATAAGGCCATTGGTTAAAATGCAGTCCCAGACCCAACCATGGAGTAAATGCAACACCTTTTAAAATATCTTCATTTAGTTGCCAATGTGCCATTTTAAATGAAGTAGTCATGCCAAATAAAAAACTAACATAGCCGCTAGATAAATCTACGTTGCTATTCATGGCATTACTTCGTATGAATATCTTATGAGAACTATTTAATATTCGTGCTTGGAACGCAACCTTCCAAACCTCTAATAATTCTAATTGTAGACTGCCTCCTATACCTGCTTCTAAGTTTGTATTCCATACATTCTTTTTGTAGAAATGATAAGACCTGTCTCTATATGCTGCGGCAATATTTCCTTTACTACTTAGAATTCCATATTCAGGAATGAAACTCCATTTATAAACTTGCTGACCAAAGCCCTTATAAGGCAATAAGAACATGAGCACACCAAAAAAAATGGGCATCCATCTTATTACTATTAGACATAGAAAGTACATATTGAATATATTTTAATAATTAGGTATTCTCCTGCATCAAGCATGCTTAGTAAGCTATTGGGTTCTTGCTATTTTGCTTTAAGCCTTTTAGCATTGGAATATACTTTAATAGGATAGTTAATATAAAGATTCAGCAGTTGCCTACCTGCTTCCATAGTTATATTATCTATTCTGGTATCATTTATATGACCTATTTGTGCCTCTGAAGTCATAGATGGTGTAAAAGTATAGCCATAACGAATTCCAACTATCACCATTTTATGTTGTTTATAGGTTAATTGGGTGCTGAAGTCTAGCACCAAACTTGTGTTAGTTTTTTCAACACTTTTCACAGTTTGTTTAATTAAATAATTATTACGCATAGACACACCACTAATTTGTCTAAGATTGAGTATGTGGCGTGGTGTAGTCGCTATATTCACACCAACTCCTAACCAGAAATCTAAACCCCAATCATTTATATGCTTAATGGGTGCTTTAATTCCAGCTAGTTTATATGCAAGACCTATATTATACAAATTTTTGGCTTGAAATCCAAATTCTACACGGCTAAAAACGTCTAGACTATCATAAAGTACTATTTCACCGGAATAAACACCCGTATTCAACCAAGATAAAGTAAGCCTATAACGCTCCACGACTTCAACTTGGCCACAGATGCCCCAAGCACCAAATGGAAATCCATTCCAAACATTTTTTTGAATATAATGTAAGGGTGTATTATTAACGGGCTGGTAAGTCCCTTTAGACCATGTAAGTGCTAATTGCGGTCCTACACTTATCTTAAAAGGTATTTGTGCCGATGCAAAATTGCTATGAAAAAGTAGTACAAAAATAGTTAGGGTCTTCAATAAGAAGGGTGGTTTCATAAAGGTCAAATTTTATAATACTTTTTTTTAAAAAAAATGAAGTTTTTAAACTTCTGTGTATACATTCCTATAGGCTGTGGTGGATTGTTGTCTTTTTTGTAGATGCTTAGCATTGGAGTAGAGCTTTATCATAGGTATATGCACATATAACGACCAGGTATGCCTACCCGGATAAAACTGTACTTCATCTTGTAAATTACTTTGATAAGGATCTTCATAAGTAAACTTATATATTTCCGTATGCCTTAATGCGTACTCATACCAAAGTCCTATTTCTAAAATAGGGGTTTTTCTATACCTTACCTGTATATCTATACCCGCACTAAGTGTAATCGAATTATTATTTACAGTTTTTGAATAAGATGAGCTAACTAAGTACAAACTTAATTTACTTTGTTTTACAAAATCTTTACTTCTTTCGTACCATCTTTTATATTCATATCCAGTACCAATACCGCCATACAACCTTAGTCCAAAGTCTTTAACATATCCCTTTTTAAACTGTTTATCCCAAAACTTGTACTTTTGACGTAAACCAATAGAAGGTAAGACACCGGCAGAATGACTAAATCCGTTAGAAGTTCGTTTTGAAATACTATGCTGATAGCTATAATTATATCCAATACCATTATTACTACTACCATAACGTAGTCTGGTTTTCCACTTCTGATTAATTTCTACCTCAAGACCTAAACCCCAACTAAAAAAACTAGTACTCAACTTTCTACTTTGAATAAAATGGTACTCTTTTTCTTTAAACCCTGCTACAAACTCTCCTAAACAATAGTCATATCCCCAAATATCTGGCACTAGCCTTATCTCTACTTTAGTTTGGGCTTTAGTTACACTTGGCAGCACACTAAGACTCAATAATAACACCAAAAAACCAATACCTTTTAACATACATTATACCATTTTTAAAAGGTGATGAAGGTAATTTTGTTCATCACCTTTAATAATAAAAAAGTACTTAATAACTTATAGTCCAAGTAAGAGTGCCTCCACAACCCTCTGTTGTCATACTAAAATAATAATTTCTAAGAGCCCTCATGCCACCATAAGGCCTAAATTTATATTTACTATTATTCTCAGATAAGGTGTATTTAGCATGTGAATTAATAACAGGAATGAAACCGCTAGCATCTCTAAAGCCACATCTAACTTTATAATCATAAGATACATAACTGATGTACGAGTTAGGATTTGCATAATCGGCCCACCAATTTAAACGTTTTCTTTTTTGGTTCTTTATTTTTCCTAATAATGAAAAATAAATACCAGCTGTTTGATATTCAATATTACACTTAGACCTAATATAAGAATCGCATGCTATTGGATCACCATCTTGTTCTCTACCTGCCCAAGGTTGAAAACAGGTAACTAGATTAAAAATAATAGGCACTACTTCTTCATCTAAAGGGTAATGGGTAATGTTTGGAGTGCTAATAGTAGCAGTTCTCAATGTATTGATAGATTCTGGAATAGTTTTTAAAATGGTAAACACTTTTTCTTGTTGTAAATCTACTTTTACATAGTAGTCTCCCATACCCACCATTTTATATTGGTTTAATATTTCTAAAAGTAGACCTCTATCTTCATACAAGGTATCTGCTAAATTTGGATGGCTGTTATAAGCTGTTTCAGTAGCCACGGAGGTATCTCCTCTTAAAGTAGCTAAAGAGTTGGTAATATTAGAAAGGGGCGAATAAGCAGTGCTGCTTATAACTGTGGCTCTAACGGCTGAGTCATCTAAAAAAAGCTCATATTCCGCCATTGAATTAAATTCCAACATACCATCACCTAAGGTTGAATCCGTTCCAGATATCAGATGCAAAGAGGGTTCTTTCAACAAGCTTGTTTCTTTTTTACTACAGGCTGTCACAGCACAAGTAGCCATGAATAAGGGTACTAAAATCTTTCTCATAAATATATATTTTTATTTGGTTTCAATTATATATATATATATATATATCAAAGTAAAATCGTTTTTTTAACATAAATTTATACTTTTAGTTCTTTATAATTTTTAACTGCATACTTGAATTGTAATCTTTCTATATAAACTAGGAAACCCTATATTTGCAAGACTGCAGCATTTAGCCCTTTATATGATAGATACAAAAATATTACTGAAAGCCTACAGGCTTATGATGGATGTACGCCATATGGCAGACACCTACGAGACGAATAGAACCATTTGCAAATATGTACACAGCACCTCTAGAGGCCACGAAGCCATACAATTGGCTACTGGTTTTCTGTTGGGAGCTCAAGACTATGTGAGCCCTTATTACAGAGACGAAAGCATTATGTTGGGTATGGGATGGAGACCATACGAACTCATGCTACAACTTCTGGCAAAAGGAGACGACCCCTTTACTGGCGGCAGAGCATATTACAATCACCCAAATAGCAAAAAAGAAGATTTACCAAAAATAATTTTCCAAAGTAGTGCAACTGGCATGCAAGCCATACCCACTACTGGCGTAGCACAAGGTTTTAAATACCTCGAAGAGCAAGGTTTAAAAACTTTTGATACACCTCCTGTAACGATTTGCTCCATAGGTGACGGCAGTATGACAGAAGGCGAAGTAAGTGAAGCATTACAATTTGCTGCCCTACACCAATTACCTATTATCTATTTAGTTCAAGATAATGAGTGGGGTATATCTGTTACAGCAGAAGAAGCTCGCTCTATGAACGCCTACGAATTCATAGCTGGCTTTAAGGGCATAGAAAGACTACAAGTAGACGGAAGCGTATTTGAAGATAGCTACAAAACGATGCGGGAAGCCATTGAATTTGTGAGGAAGGAACGCAGACCAATACTTGTGCACGCCAAAGTGCCTTTATTGGGTCATCATACATCTGGTGTAAGAAAAGAATGGTACAGAGGCGAAGAAGACTTAGCCAAACATGCCTTACAAGACCCTGTAATTAAACTTCAAAAACGACTGTTAGAATTGGGCATTAGCCAAGCCGAACTAGATCAAATTGAAGCCGAAGAAAAAGCTTATATTCAAAAAGAGTTTGAAGCAGCAGTAAATGCAGTAGAACCCGACCCTGCATTAGTATCTGAGCATGTATTTGCCCCTACACCGATCACCGAAGAAAAAGGCATAAGGACACCCGAGGGTAAAGAAAAAGTAGTAATGGTAGATGCAGCACTGCACGCTGTAGAAGAAATACTACGCAAGCACCCCGAAGCATTGTTTTATGGCCAAGACGTAGGAGGGCGCATTGGAGGTGTATTTAGAGAAGCTGCTACATTGGCTCAAAAATTTGGCGATAAACGCGTATTCAATACTGCTATCCAAGAGGCGTATATAATTGGCTCTACTATTGGCATGAGTGCCGTAGGACTTAAGCCAATTGTTGAAGTACAGTTTGCCGATTATATTTATCCTGGCATTAATCAATTGGTTACAGAAATATCCAAATGCTGCTATTTAAGCTTAGGTAAATACTCGGTGAGCAATATCATCCGCGTACCCATAGGCGCTTATGGTGGTGGTGGCCCTTATCATTCAGGAAGTGTAGAAAGCACTTTGGCTACCATAAAAGGCATCAAAATAGTGTACCCATCTAATGCAGCCGATCTGAAAGGCTTAATGAAAGCAGCATTTTACGACCCTAATCCCGTTGTAATGCTGGAGCACAAAGGCTTATACTGGTCGAAAGTACCAGGAACGGAATGGGCCAAAATGGTAGAACCCGATGAAGACTATATTTTACCATTGGGCAAGGGAAATATTGTATTAAAAGCGTCGGAAGATGCTTTAAACAACGGAGAGAGCCTTTGCATAATTACTTACGGAATGGGCGTGCATTGGGCCATGAACGCCGCTAAAAACTTTCCCGGACAAGTTGAAATTATTGATATCAGAACATTATATCCCTTAGATGAAGCACTCATCTATTCTACCGTTAATAAACACGGAAAATGCTTGGTGCTCACAGAAGAACAAATAAACAACTCCTTTGCTGAAGCGCTAGCAGGCAAAATTAGCCAACAGTGCTTTAAGTTTTTAGATGCTCCTATTAGTACATTAGGTGCTCTCAACCTTCCTTGCGTACCCATGAATATGGGACTAGAAGCAGCCATGCTTCCAAACGCAGATAAAGTGCGCGATGCTATTGCTAAACTACTAGCTTATTAATACTATTAGCTTATTTCATTATTATAAAACAAACCTAAAATTGCAAGATATATCACAATTTTAGGTTTGTTTTTCTTATTTCGAGGCACAGTACAATTAGTAGCTTTATGCCCACTATCATTTATAGAATTACTTATTATTTTAAGAGAAAACCCAACACCTAGAATATTTTTCAAAATAATGCCTTAAAAGCTGTAAGGAAGCAAAAATTCCAGATAGCAAAAAAGTTCGTAAAAAAAATATGATATACTTACTTAGCGAGCGGAATAAATTGAGAAGCATTTTTGTGGAACTTTCCTGAAAACTACAAAATAATAAAACTCAATTAAACAGCAATTAATACATTTTTTTACCTATTTTAAGGGGGCTATTTGACATAAAAAAACGCATTCGTTATATTCATATCGCATCTCAACTCAAGCGCAATCACCAACTAAATAAAAAACTTTTTTTGGTAATTTACGCTTATAATTCTTCTAACTTTGAAGGTTTTTACCGATTAATTAATTAAGCACAAGAAATTTGTTTAAAAATAAAAATCGATTAAAAAAAGTATTATCTCTCTAATTCCAATTTTAAAGTGGAAACAAAACACAGTCTAAACAAATTAAGTGTAGGTGCTTTATTGATTACATTAGGTATTATTTATGGTGATATCGGTACATCACCGTTATATGTAATGAAAGCTATTTTTGGAAATGCAACCATAAGTAAAAACTTGGTATTGGGTGCAGTATCTAGTGTGTTTTGGACACTGACAATACAAACAAGTATCAAATACGTTTGGCTTACTTTACAAGCGGACAACAATGGCGAAGGAGGGATATTTTCATTATACACCTTAGTTAAGAAGCTAAAGAAAAAGTGGCTGTTAATTCCTGCAATAATTGGTGGAAGTGCGATGCTTGCAGATGGCTTTATCACACCACCCATTTCTATTTCTTCGGCTTTGGAAGGGTTGAAAATCTATTACCCTAGTTTACAAACAATACCAATTGTTATTGCTGTAATCTTGGCACTTTTCTTTTTTCAAAGTTACGGTACCAAAGCAATTGGAAAGCTTTTTGGTCCAATCATGTTTATATGGTTCAGCATGTTGGCTGTTGTTGGATTACTACAAATAATCAGTGTACCTGATATTTTAAATGCATTTAATCCTTATTATGCATACCTGCTTTTATTGGAACATCCAGAGGGCTTTTATGTATTGGGTTTTGTCTTTTTATGTACAACAGGCGCAGAGGCTTTGTACAGCGATTTGGGTCATTGCGGTATAAAAAACATTCGTGCCAGTTGGCTTTTTGTTAAAACCACGTTGATTTTAAATTACTTTGGTCAAGGGGCTTATTTGCTTTCTCACCCATCCATTCAATTAAAAACATACATAAACGGATTAGAATTCATACAAAATCCGTTTTATTTAATGATGCCGAAATGGTTTGTTCCAATTGGAATTATTGTGGCAACTTTAGCCGCTGTAATTGCTGCACAGGCTTTAATCACAGGTTCTTTTACACTGATTAATGAAGCGATGCGTCTAAATCTTTGGCCCCGAGTAAAGGTGAAATATCCATCAATAATTAAAGGGCAATTGTACATACCATCCATCAATTGGATACTGTGTTTTGGTTGTGTTTTGGTGGTTTTATATTTTAAAGAATCCAGTAATATGGAAGCAGCTTATGGCTTGGCAATTGTTATGTGCATGATGGCAACCAGCATACTGCTTACTTATTTTATGATATTAAAACGCTTTAATAAATTGATTATTATAGCTTTCGTGTTGCTATATAGTGTTATTGAGGTTTCTTTTTTTATTGCAAATATTGACAAATTTTACCACGGTGGCTATGTGTCGCTTTTAGTAGCGGGAGCCTTGGCATCTGTTATGGCAATTTGGTTTTTAGGAAAACGTATTCGTAAAAACTATACCGAATTTGTTCGTCTGGAAGATTATACCACGGTAATAGAAGATTTAAGCAAGGATGAAAGCATTCCTCAATATGCCAATAATCTTATTTTTTTAACCAATGCTCATATTAAAAGTGAAATTGAATCTAAAGTTATCTATTCCATTTTATACAAACGTCCTAAACGTGCGAATGTGTATTGGATGTTGCATGTAAATGTTTTAGATGAGCCCTATGGAATGGAATATCAAATTAAACGTTTTTCACAAAAAATTATTCGAGTAGATTTTTATCTAGGATTTCGAATTGCTCCAAAAATAAGTCCTTTGTTCAAAAAAGTTTTAGACGACTTGAATAAGTGTGGTGAATTTAACACACTGAGTACCTATCATTCTTTACGAAAAAATCAAATAACTGCCGATCATAAATACATTATCATTGAAAAAGTTGTTTCGTATGACAATGATTTACCTTGGTATGAAAAGTTTATATTGGATTGTTATTCTCTTATTCGCAAAAACAGTTTATCTGACGAAAAAGCATTTGGATTAGACAATAGTTCGGTAAAAATCGAATACTATCCGCTTTTTTTAAACACAAACATTGCAGATATTCCACTAAAACGCAGAATAGACAAATAATAGATCTTTTTTTAAAAAATCTGACTGAAAAACGTTTTTAGAAACGAGCACGGCATTCCCTTCTTATATTTCAAAACATTCAAAAACGCAGCACAAAAACCCTTAATGACTTATGTCAAAAACACAGAAGATTTAGAATAATTTTAATTGATTTTCTGTATTTTGTAAATACCAAGGGCAATAACACTACCTACGAGCCTAAAAATGGGCCTTCCTTCTAAAATCTAAAACTCAAACACAAGCCCATAGCTCTTAATCCCATTAGGTTTCCCTGCATCTTAACGTTGGAGTTTGTACGACCCACCATTATACTTGTAGTAAAATAATCATTATCAAGTGAAACATCTTGCAACTGCTGCTCTACCTCTCTAAAATCGTCTTCTGAAATACTATACCCCGACAAGTCGAGCTTTAGTTTGGAATTCGTAATATACGGCCCTACAATCCACCAATCGAGATAAAAGTTCTTACTTAATTTAAACTGCGAACCTAACAAAATACCAGCACCAAGAGATTGATATCTGGCTTTCAAATTTGCATTTTGCACACCGCCATCTACCGTCAGTTCAAAATTATCATAGACACCCGTATAATTCTCCAATCTTCCCATTAACCCTAAATACAAGCCACGTTGATGCTTCCTGAAATAAAACCTTAGCTCTGGCGTTATCACCATGCCCCTGAGGCGAATATTACCTAACACCTCTTCAATATCTGAAGCATTAGAGTCTAGCCCAACGTATCTATCAATCATATTTATAGCGAAACCTTGAAGCGGAAGCTTTTGCTGAGGCATCCACCTTAGGCCAAGAGCAGCACTCAATCGGGGCGCTAGCGCACGCTCATACTGAAAAGACAAATTTCCTAGCAATAAAGAAGTCATATTCATCTTCAAAAAGTTTTTAGGCATTGCATCATCTTTAGCCGCAAGCTTCGATGTTTTTCCTTGTTTAGATTCCTCCATTTCTATCTCATCCTCCAAGGTATCTGCTAGCTCTTGCGCTATTGCCGCATTAGCGAAAAAAAAGCTTAGAATTGAAATTATATAAATAAACTGTTTCATATGGTTACGTTTCTATATTTTAAAACAAAAGTAATGGTTTGCATAATAAAACTAGATATATTTTGGCTGTTTATTATAAGTGTATAATTGGTTTGCACCTAAGGGCAAAAGATAGGCCTTATGTTGGAGATAGAATATTTTGATATTTGCTTACCTTTGCAGGAAACTTCAATCTAAAAGAATAGGAAACTGTACCATTATACCTTATGTTTAATAATTTAAGTGAGAGACTCGACTCGGCCCTAAAGAATTTAAAAGGCCACGGTAGCATTACAGAAATAAACGTTGCATCAACGGTAAAAGAAATTAGGCGTGCTTTAGTGGACGCAGACGTCAACTATAAAATTGCCAAGGAATTTACGGATAGGGTGAAAGACAAAGCCATGGGCGAAAAGGTGCTTACGGCAGTATCCCCAGGCCAGTTGATGGTAAAAATAGTGAAAGACGAGCTTGCAGATTTAATGGGAGGCAATGCCGTAGAGCTAGACATTTCGTCTCGTCCTACCGTTATACTCATTGCGGGCCTACAGGGTTCGGGTAAAACTACATTTACCGGCAAACTTGCAAACTTTCTTAAGCAAAAAAAGAATAAAAAAGTATTGATGGTAGCAGCAGACGTTTACCGTCCGGCCGCCATTAATCAAATACACGTGCTCGGAGAGCAAGTTAAAGTAGATGTTTACTCCGAGCCCGAAAACAAAAATGCTGTTAGCATCGCTCAAAATGCCCTAGCCAAAGCTAAAGCAGAGAGCTATGGCGTGGTGATCGTGGATACTGCAGGTAGGCTTGCCGTAGATGAAGCGATGATGGCAGAAGTGAAAAATATCAAAGATGCTGTGCAGCCGCAAGAAATACTTTTTGTGGTAGATGCTATGACCGGTCAAGATGCCGTGAACACTGCAAAGGCATTTAACGATAGGCTTAACTTTACAGGCGTAGTACTTACTAAGCTAGACGGTGATACTAGAGGAGGTGCCGCACTTTCTATCAAATACACTGTAGACAAACCAATCAAGTTTGTCTCTATGGGCGAAAAACTAGATACACTCGATGTTTTCTACCCCGAACGTATGGCACAACGCATTTTGGGCATGGGCGACATCGTGTCTTTAGTAGAGCGCGCACAAGACCAGTTTGACGAAGAACAAGCTAAAAAAATTGAGAAAAAAATACGCGCCAATAAATTTGATTTTGACGATTTCAAGCAACAATTGAACCAGATAAAGAAAATGGGTAGCATCAAAGATTTGCTTGCCATGATACCAGGTGTTGGAAAAGCTATTAAAGATATAGATATTTCGGACGATGCATTCAATGGTATTGAAGCAATGATAGACTCTATGACGCCCGAAGAAAGAGCTCATCCAGATATCATCACGCCTTCTAGACGCAAGCGCATTGCAAAAGGAGCAGGAAAAGACATCGCCGAAATGAATGCCTTTATGAAACAGTTTGAGCAAATGCGCCAAATGATGAAACAAATGAACAAATTTAAAGGCATGCCTGGTATGGGCAACCTAGGCGGACTGGGTGGCATGAAAATGCCCGGTGGTATGCCTCCTTTTGGCGGAAAATAATGAATATCCTACTATGTTTTATTACTGGGCGTTTACAAGATTTAAATTGTAAACGCTCTTTTATTTCGCACATTTTGGCTTAGTTTTAGATAAAAATGCACATCCATTCAAAAAGTGCTAACCAATTTTGCCATGTGCTACTTTACGAGAATTACAAAAATTGCCAATCAACTTGAAAACCAGTTTAATGCCCAATTTGAGCCTAACATTCACTTTGAGCCAGCGCTTATTTGGAATGGTTTCGATCAGCCTCAGCTACCAATAATTTGCAATAAGGCTCCCAATACGATAACACTGGGCAAATGGGGTCTATTGCCTTCATGGGCATACAAAACCCAATACAATGCCAATACCCTAAATGCTCAAATAGAATCGGTAAACGAAAAACCCTCTTTCCAGCCCTATGTCAACCAAAGATGTTGGGTGTTGGTAGATGGTTTTTATGAATGGAAGTGGCTAGATGTAAAAGGCAAAAAGAAAGAACAATACTTATTGAGCCTTGCAAACGACGAGGCTTTTGCCTTAGCAGGACTGTACAACGAAATTATAGAACCTTCCAGGCAAACTGTTGCTCGTAGCTTCACAATACTTACCACTGTGGCTAATGAACTAATGGCGAACATACACAATACCAAAAAAAGAATGCCTATTGTTCTGGAAAAAAACTCAGCATCCGATTGGCTAAATGGAGCACCCTTAGAAAATTTCAAATACAATAATCCGCCCTTAATAGCTACTTCGCTGTCGGCACCCAACCCGCAACAATTGTTGTTTTAAAAGTATTGTTGTCCGGTAAAATAAAGTAATTGTTCAAAAAAAGGGCTGTTTCCAATAA
>CAYSCJ010000049.1:0-18885 GCA_964429515.1 uncultured Taibaiella sp. | reverse complement strand
AAGCTCAGAGAGTTTTCCCTTATACCATACGGTAAAGTAGCGTCTTGCATTTCGGATGTAAACAATCTTGTCTGCTACCGAATAATCGGGCTGAAAATTACCAATATCGTATACAGAATCGTTGTAGAATATTTTAAATCTGTTATCAACACTCATATAGGCAACAAGGTCGTCTCCTACTTTGTAGGATTCGGGTACGAAATTATCGATTATCTTGTCTAGGCCTTTGTAAAATATCCTAAAATGATTGTTGTAATCCACAAATGCAGTGATGTTTCTGCCAACGCCAAAACTTTCTACACCGTAATCTTCCAAATCCCAAATCATGCCTTTATAAAAACTCTTAAATTGATTGGCATAATTAACGTAAGCAACTATATTATCGCCCACTTTTAGCTGTGAGAATTGGCTTACTTGAATATCTCTGGAAGTGAGGGTAATATTTTCGTCGGTATTAAATACACTGCCTCTGTTTACGCCTGCCAAGAAACCCTCTAGTTCGTAAGTTTTATTTTGGTAGTAGGCATTATAGGTTCTTTTCAAGTCGTCGAAATACACGACTACACTGTCTGCGGTATAAAATTCGCCAAAGCTTTTAGTTAGCAATGTGATATTGCCTTTTTCCCAAACGTACAAGGATGTGGCATTTTGATAGGTTATTAAATTGTCGGTAACTTGATAATTATTGGTAAAGCCTCGATTTATTTCTTTAACACCACCGTCGTAATATATTTTAAAGTTTCTTGAATTATCGATAAATGCCAGTCCAGCCCTTCCAGCTTTAACGCTAACTGGTCTTAAATAGTCTATTTTCCGAACCATGCTTCTATCCCAAACCATTAATTCATTCTGCATAGTAGTGTAAGTAGCTATTTGTGCTTGTGAGCTAAGATTGCCGAGTGTCAGGACGACAAGGGTAGTAGATAGCAATCGACGCCATTTTGATAGTAAGATCATAAGCTAAGTAGTATAAGATACTGTCAAAGATAGAAAATATTGGGCAAAAAAATGCTGACCTAAGAATAGGTCAGCGTATAAACCCTATCACCATGAAAAACTTAGTGCCCAGTACATTACATTTAAGCCGGTGAAAAACTTTTTAGTACTGAACAATTCAATATTATGTTATTAGGTTATCTTTTTGCTTTTAAATAAATTATTCGTTAAAAATAAAACATAACTACATAAAAACCAATTATTTCTTCTGAATTTTTTTAGGAGAAAAAATAGCAAACATTCTTCTACCTTCCATTTTTGGCATTGATTCTAATGCTCCAACCTCTGCCAATCTTTCTGCAAACTTCAAAAGTATCAATTCGCCTCTGTTTTGGAACAATATACTTCTACCTTTAAACTGAACAAAGCATTTCACTTTATGGCCGTCAATCAAGAACTTTTCGGCATGCTTGGCTTTAAAATCGAAATCGTGATCATCGGTATTAGGCGTAAAACGAATTTCTTTTATTTCAGCTTGTTTAGATTTTGCTTTTTGTTCTTTATCTTTCTTCTTCTTTTCGTATAAAAACTTATTATAATCTATTATTTTGCAAACTGGAGGAACCGCATTAGGTGATATTTCCACCAAATCCAATTCTGCTTCTTGTGCCAATCTTAGGGCTTCTTCTATAGGATATACACCAGGCTCGATATTTTCCCCTACGAGTCTTACCTCTGGTACCCTAATTAATGTATTTAATCTATGTTCTGCTTCCCTTTTTATTGGAAGCCCTTTTGGTTTTACTCTTTTTTGCATTAAGTATTAAGTGAAAATGAAGAATTTTAAGGAATACAAAGGTACGTGTAAATTTGTCAACAAAAAAAACGTTTTTGATTTAATTAATACTTTTTTATTTCATTTTAAATTGCTGAATGGCATTTTTTGTAAAATCACTCAATACCAATTTGCCAGAAATAGCTGCTCTTTCTATCAATAATTCATTCCAATGCTCCGTGCCCTCCCAAAATACCTTCTTCAATTCGGCCATTGCCTCGGGGCTCGATGCGCTGAGTCGGGTGCACAAAGCTGTTACCGCATTATCTACTTCTTCTATAGTTTCGTACACCTCTGCATACAATCCGTGCTGTAATGCAAAAGCTGCCGTGCGCCATTGGGTGGCATCTATTGATAGCTGTGAAAAAGCTGCTGTTCCCATCTTACGCTCTACGGCCGGCCCTACTACAAAAGGCCCAATCCCTACTGCCAATTCACTCAACTTTATAGAAGCTGCCGAAGTAGCAATGGTATAATCGGCCGCGGCTGCAATACCTACGCCACCTCCTACTGCTTTGCCTTGCACTCTCGCAATAACAAATTTAGGTACCGTACGTATAGCATTGATCACTTTAGCAAAACCACTAAAGAAAATCTTTCCCTTTTCGTCGCTATCTATTGCTATTAACTCATCAAAAGATGCTCCTGCACAAAAAGCTTTTTCGCCCTCACTTTTCAAAACGATCACACTCACCCTTGCATCAGATCCTAATGTCAATATTTCTTGCGCTATTTTATTTAAAATCTCACCTGGCAATGAATTACTTGCTGGATGATAAAACGTTACTGTACCAATACCTGCTGAAACCGAAGTATTTACAAATGCCGTTTCTTTATTCATAATCAATCGATATTTCAAATAGCTTATTAATAACAGCAAAAGTAATACAACTTATACTATTTTAAAAAAAGCAAAGCCAATTTATGCATTTTTTCACATGGTTTTTGAAAAGTAATTGGTTACCTTTAACATATAATGTAAGATTGCGACAGTATATGAAGAAAAAACACGTCATCATTATTGCACTTAGCGCTATTAGTTTATTGGGTATTATTTTTCTTCAAACAAACTGGATTATTAATGTAATCAACCTCCAAAAGCAACAATTTGAAACTGAATTAAAACAGACAATGGAATCCATCAAAAGTGGTATTCTACAAAGAGCAGCTGTCAATTACGGCTACAACCCCACCGCAATAGACTATGAAAACAATACCATTCAAAACCTATTGTTAGACCAGCAATTACCGCTCATTCCTACAGACGATATTGAACAAATAATTAAACGTAGCTTGTACAATAGCCAACTAAAATTGGATTTTGAATTTGCACTCATCAAACACGGATTGTTTCTCACCAATTCTAGAGGCTATGTTCACGCCAATTTGCCCGAGGCGCATAAATTTTCACTCAATAATGAAAATAACATTTTGCTGATTTTGTATATAAAAAGCACCAATGCCTATATCATGCAAAAAGCTGGCTGGAATATTGCAGCGTCTATCCTTTTTACGCTCATCATTTTTTACGCATTCATACTCACCAATATCACTCTTCTGCGCTTACGAAAGGCTAGTGAAATAACAACAGACTTTTTTAATAACATGACGCATGAATTAAAGACGCCTATTGCTACTATCAATTTAGCCGTAGACACCTTGAAAAATGAAAAAGTACTGAATAATAAGGAAAGTCAGCTACTTTATATTAAAATGATAAAACAAGAAAACAACAGAATGCTCAACCTTGTACAACGCATTCTGGAAAGCGCTAATAGCGACGAGGCCGGACTATTTCTTAATATAGATCACGTGGATATTCATAATATTTTACGAAAAGCTATAGATAGTGTACAGCTGATGCTACATAGCAAATCGGGCAGTATCCGTACACAACTCAAGGCCTCCAACGTAATGGTGAGCGGAGACGAAGTACATCTTACCAATATCATCAATAACCTATTGGATAATGCTATCAAATATAGCGCACCCAATAGGCCATTAGAAATAGTAATAAGCACCGAAAACGTACATCAAAACATACTTATTAAAATATCCGACAATGGTATTGGCATGACAAAGGATGCTAGAAAAAACATCTTCAATAAATTTTACAGAGTAAACACCGGAAATGTACACAATGTAAAGGGTTTTGGATTGGGGCTAAGCTATGTGCAAACAGTCGTTGATACGCATAAAGGGAGCATTAAAGTCGACAGCCAACTCAATAAAGGAACTACTTTCGTTATTTCGCTACCGGTATTGACTGTCTGAACGCTATTTCGTAGCAAACTTACTACCCCAAATTGCGTAGTATAAAATAAAAAGATAGCAGGGTATCATAATTAAATAAGCCTCTATTGCATCGTGCATTACTACACTGAGCCATCCGTATATGGGTGGCAATACCGCACCTCCTACAATTCCCATCACCAATAAGGCCGAACCGTTTTCTGTGTGTTTTCCTATTCCATTTAAGGCCAATGGCCAAATGGCTGGCCATATGGCAGCATTTGAAAGTCCTAATAACGCAAAACACACAACAGGAAAGTACATCGGCAACTTAAATACGGGGTCGTCGGGAAATATGAAAAACTTGGGTAAATAAATAGCTAGTAGGATTAAAAACATACTCAAAATACTAGATACCATTAAAGCCTTACGCTGCGAGATAAATCGGGGTATAGCAATAATCCCTATTAAATAGCCTAATAACAAGGCAAATCCGGTGTAGGTTGCAAAGTTTTTTGCTTCGTCTAACGAAAAGCCAATGGCCTCACCATAGCTACTGAACGTATCATAACTCAACACCTCAACACCTACGTAAAAAAAGATGGCAAATGCACCCAATACAAGATGCCTTATGCTTAGCAAGGGCTTATTGTCGAAGCTAGACACCTTCGTAGGTGCATCTTCTTCGGTTGCCGCCGAAACCTCAGGCATAATCTTATATAGCACTACTGCCAACAGTACCAACACCGAAGCTATCACTAAATAGGGCACTATCACCTTTGAGGCCAACTCTTGCTTCAAAGCCCACTGCGCAGCCCCACTTGCCGACATGATTTGTTCATTTACCGCATCCGAATTTTCTAATACGAGCTTCCCCAACAGATAAACCGCATAAATACCTGCAAGCTTATTACAGATACCCATGATGCTCATACGCCTAGCGGCACTTTCTATAGGTCCTAAAATAGTGACGTACGGATTGGCTGCGGTTTGTAACATAGCTAAGCCTGTGCCTATCACAAACAAGCCCGTAAGAAATAATGGATAATTTACCATTATAGCAGCGGGAACAAAAGCCAAGGAACCAACAGCCATTATTAGCAAGCCTACCGACATTCCTTTTTTAAATCCAATTTTCTTTAGCAATATCGATGATGGATAACTTGTAAAAAAATACGCGGCAAAAAATGCAGTAGTTACTAAATATGCCTCTGGAGCACTCAGTGTACAAGCTATTTTCAAATAAGGTATCAGCTGTGCGTTAGACCAAGTTATGAACCCAAACACAAAGAATAGGCAGCCAATTAACACAATACCTAAAGTGTTTTTTTGTAAATTTATAGACATAGAAAAGCAAATTGAATACAATAATAATTAATAAATAAGTAAATCGAACGATTTAACTTTACGAATAGCACGAGTGCATACAAGTTGATTTAAAAAAATACATGGTAGATGCAATTTGTACTTGCAAACAACTGCCAACAATATATTCAGAAGATGAACCGTTAAGGGCTTATTATTAGCTTCTTAATTTAAGAATTCATTAATTTTTTTCATATAAATTTGCGTTCTATCAACATATTAGCTGTTAGTCATGTCTTATTTAAATAAAATATGGAGTCTTCTTATGCTGTTTGTGTTATGTGCCTTGCCCATAATGGCACAGCATATAGTTTTCAAAGCATCTCCTGCTCAACTTACCGTAAATACCCATGAAATCTTTCAACTAGAATATGTCATAGAGAATACAACTACGGTAGATAATTACCAAGCACCCAATTTTGATGGATTTGAAATGGTGAGGCCTCCAATGCAGGGGCCCTATAGAGAAATCTCCATCGTAAATGGCAAAACCGTAAAAAAATCATCCCTCGTCATTACCTACACATTACGTGCACTAAAAAAAGGCAACTTCACTATCATGGGCGCTAATGCTACCATAAATGGCAAATCATACGCTTCAAACTCTGTAAAAATCGAAGTCAATGCCGACGGCAAAGCAGGTAGTGGAGTAGCACAAAATGGACGCTCCAACAATAACAACCACGACGAAAATGCTGCATCGGCGGCTACACTCGAAAATATAAAAAAGAACATATTCATTAAGGTCATCATCAATAACAAAAATCCTTATGTAGGCGAGGAGGTTATAGCCGACTATAAGCTCTACACCCGATTGCCAATGACCATGAATATCACTGAATTGCCATCGCTAAAGGGCTTTTGGTCGGAAGACTTTGTGCTGCCTAGCGTACCCAAACCACAAGAAGAGGTGTACAATGGCATTCCATATCAAGTGTTTACATTAAAGAAAACAGCGCTATTTCCACAGCAAAGCGGAACCTTGGTTTTCGAATCAGCAAAAGCAGAAGGTACCGTGCGCGTTTTAGAAAAGTCAAAAACGCAGCATCCTTTTGCAGACCACCCATTCTTTTCCTTCTTAATGGATGATCCTTTTTTCAACAACGACCTATTTGCCGATTTTAATTACAGAGACGTACCCATTAATCTTTCAAGCAGCCCTTTAAATATTAATGCCAAACCACTCCCCCAGCCTGCACCCAACAACTTTACGGGTGGCGTAGGAAGGTTTAGCCTACACAACGAATTAGAAGAAAAAACCTACACCACTGATGATGTTATCACCTACAAACTTATTATTAAAGGAGAGGGCAATACCAAATTAATACAAGCGCCCACAATAGAGTGGAATGAAGATTTAGGAGCTACAGAACCCTACCTAAACGATTCTATTCTTTCTAGAAACCCTAAAATAATAAGCCAAAAAACAATAGTGTATTACCTCAACCCCAAACAAGCAGGCCAATACACCATCCCAGAAGTAAATATCAGTTATTTCAATCCCGCAACCCAACAATACGAAACCATAACCGCACCCAGCAAGAATATAAATATACTTGAAGGAAAAAATAAGGGTTCGGAACAAATTAGCTACGCAGATAATACAGCTAACAAACCTAGTTCGGTAAATACGCGCGGCCCTTGGCTCATAGGTGGCATAATGGCAGTAGTATTGGCTGGCTTAGCATTTGTTTTCTTAGCACGAAGAAAAACCCCTGCTCCCGTACAAGCAACTATCGACAGTAAAGATATTGCCAATAAACACCTAGCTACCGCCAAAAGTTATCTAAACCAGGAGAGTACAGCATTTTACGAAGAACTCAATAAAGCGCTTTGGCTATATATAAGTCAAAAACTCAACATTCCATTAGGCGACCTCGTAAAAAAAGATGTATTATCTACCTTGGCTGAAAAAAACATTAGCGCTACTACCGTAGGCGACATCAGTACAATCACCCAAAAATGTGAAGTAGCACTGTACGCTTCACAAAAAAATGAGGCAGAAAGACAGGCTTTATTTGAAAAAACAAGGACGGTTCTATCAGAACTCGAAAACAAATTATAAATTTACCCAATTATATAAACGGGAGCATGATTCAATTTGCAACGGGACTGGCCTATGTAAGCTTTTATTACAATATCGTATTATTAATAACTTTTGTATTTGCATTAGTATTAATAAGCAAAAAAGAAATAGACAATTTTAATCCCAAAATAAGCTCTTTTATTGGGCTGATTTTAGCCACTCTATTGCTATTTTACATCGGATTGCGGCCTCAAAGCTACGTCTTTGGAGACATGACCACCTATGTCCATTCCTTTAATTTAGCCAAAAGTGGGTGGGAAAACCAATTAGCAGATAGAGACCTGCTCTTTGGAATGCTTTTGGATTTTGCAGTGAAATTTAGCGATGTAGAAGGCTTCTTCCTAATGTCAGCCATTATCTACGTGGTACCCTGCTTCCTCGTAAGCAGAAAATTCTTCGGCCAATATTGGTTCGTAGGATTTATGATGTTATGGACATCCTTTTCTTTTTGGACATACGGAACTAATGGTATCAGAAACGGAATGGCCACCTCTATTTTTTTACTAGCATTCCTATTCGACAATAAATTACTGAGGCTGGGCATAATGATTGCCTCTGTGTATATGCACAAATCGATGATACTCCCCACCGCTGCCTTTGTAGTCACCATGTTTTTTAATAATTCTATTCTATTACTCAGGTTCTGGCTTTTATGCATCCCACTCTCCTTAGTGGCTGGTGGCGTATTTGAGTCTATCTTCAGTAGTATAGGCTTTGGAGGCATCGACTCGCGTATGGGCGTGTATGTAAATAATCCCACACAATGGGAATACAATACCGGATTCCGATTCGACTTTTTGTTATATAGCGCCACCGCAGTTTTTGCAGGATGGTACTATATCGAAAAACTCAACTATAGAGACAAAACATACGTTACCATGTATAACATTTACCTTATTGCAAATGCATTTTGGATACTGGTAATAAGGGCACCCTTCTCCAATAGGTTTGCCTACCTTTCTTGGTTTATCATGGGTATTGTCATCATTTACCCACTACTGAAAAACAAATTAATACCTATGCAAGCCACCAAAATAGGCTTGATACTACTGGCCAATTATGCATTTACCTATACACTCCTCGTAATATTAGGAAAAGGATAAAAATATATGGAGCAATCAAAACATAAAATTCTGAGAGTAGCTACGGTGGCATTATCCTTAAATGTATTATTAAAAGGGCAATTAAAGTATCTCAACCAATATTACCAGGTAATTGGCGTATCGGGCGACGACGAACATTTGGATAACGTAAGAAAAAGAGAAGGAATAAAGACCATAAACGTCCGTTTTTCTAGACCTATCAACCTAATACAAGACCTTAAATCGCTGTGGCATATTTATAAAGTAATTAAAAAAGAACAACCAACTATCGTACATAGCATCACTCCTAAAGCCGGCTTACTATCTATGATAGCTGCCAAAATGGCTGGCGTACCTATCAGAATGCACACCTTCACAGGATTGGTATTCCCGTATAAAAAAGGTATTTTCCAAAAAATACTTATAACGATGGATAAAGTACTTTGTGCTGCTGCTACCCATATTTACCCCGAAGGAAAGGGCGTAAAAAAAGATTTAGAGCATTTTGGTATCACTAAGAAAAACTTAAAAATAATAGCCAATGGCAATGTCAACGGTGTAGATGTATCTTGGTTTGACCCCAACACCTCCTATACAGCAAGCCGGGCAGACTTAGGTTTTTCCGATACAGATTTTGTATATATTTTCGTAGGCAGATTGGTAAAAGATAAAGGCATCGAAGAACTCATAAATGCATTTGAACGCTTTAATAGCAAATATCCTGATACGCAACTACTATTAGTTGGACCACTTGAGCAAGACCTAGACCCTATATCGGACCTTACATTGCAATTAATACACAAGCACCCAAACATCAAAGCAGTAGGCTATCAAGATGATGTGAGACCCTATTTTAAAATGGCATCCTGCTTAGTATTTCCAAGCCATAGAGAAGGCTTTCCTAATGTGGTGCTACAAGCAGGCGCTATGGGCTTGCCGGCAATAGTAACAAATATCTCAGGTTCGAATGAAATTATTAAACACCTCCATAACGGACTAATTGGTGCTGTAAACAACCCAAATGAACTAGAACGCCACATGGAAAAACTGTATATTGATACCCATTTAAGACAAAAACTAGCTGCCAACGCCAGACCCGAAATTGAGGCCAAATACAAACAAGAAATGGTATGGCAATGCCTAAAAGACGAATACGAAAACCTATTGAAACATGTATAAATTATTTTTTAAACGATTCATAGACGTTTTAGCTGCTGCCATAGGTTTAGTGGTATTATTTCCTATTTTTATCATCGTCACTATTGGTTTAACTTTTGCAAATAATGGAAAGCCCTTCTTTTTTCAACGCAGGCCGGGGAAAAATGGCAAAATTTTCAGCATCATCAAATTTAAAACCATGAACGATGCAAAAAACAAAGATGGCCAGCTACTGCCAGATAAAGATAGACTTACAACCATAGGTGCATTTGTCAGAAAAACATCGCTAGACGAAATACCGCAACTCATCAATGTATTGATTGGCGATATGAGCTTAATTGGTCCAAGACCGCTCTTAGTAGCCTATTTGCCACTGTATTCAAAAGAACAAAATAGACGCCATGCCATACGTCCCGGTATTACAGGATGGGCACAAGTAAATGGCAGAAACGCAATAAGTTGGAAGAAAAAATTTGAATATGATGTTTGGTATGTCGATAACCTTTCCTTCTTACTTGACTTAAAAATCCTATTGATGACCATTAAAAAAGTAATCAAATCGGAAAATATCAACCAAACCGGTAATGCAACAATCGAACAATTCAATGGAAACAACTAACGATATCAATATACTCGGTGCAAGTGGGCACGGAAAAGTAATTGTAGAAATTGCTGAACTATCTGGATGGCAAATTGCTGGCATATACGACGCTAATAACCAAATAACAGAGTTTCTAGGCTATTCGGTGCACCCACAATCTGCATTAACAAATGATAACAATACACCAATAATACTGGCTATTGGCAATAATAGCACACGCAAAAAAATAGCCGAAACCTTAAATAATTGCACATTCGCAACCCTTTTACACCCACAAACATCAATTTCAAAAAGAGCAAGCATACTACATGGCACCGTAGTTATGCCAGGCGCAAGTATAAATGCCGCAGCCAACATTGGCCGCCATTGTATTATCAACACCAACGCCTCTATAGACCATGACTGTTATCTTGAAGACTATGTACACATTTCGCCCAACGTGGGCCTAGCAGGGAATGTAAGCATTGGAGAAGGTACCCATATAGGCATAGGTGCACAAGTAATACAAGGCATCCGCATAGGAAAGTGGGCAACCGTAGGTGCAGGTGCTGTTATAATAAAAGATATTCCAGACTATGCCGTAGTAGTAGGCAATCCTGGTAAAATAATAAAATACAATAAGTAATAATTTTCAAATATGAATTATCCTAAAATATGGCTATCGTCGCCACACATGGGCGGTACCGAATTGAAATATATACAAGAAGCTTTTGACGCCAATTGGATTGCACCATTAGGACCCAATGTAGATGGTTTTGAACAAGACATTCAACAATTTCTGCAATCGGGATATGCGGCAGCACTAAGCAGCGGCACTGCTGCCCTACATTTGGCATTAATACTTCTAGGCGTTAAACCAGGCGACGAAGTAATTTGTCAATCAATGACCTTCTCTGCATCTGCCAATCCTATCGCCTATCAAGGAGCTACGCCCATTTTTGTAGATAGCGAAAAAGACACCTGGAATATGTGCCCTCTAGCACTTGAAACCGCTATTAAAGACAGATTGGCAAATGGCAAAAAACCCAAAGCCATTATTCCGGTGCATTTATACGGAATGCCGGCACAAATGGAAAACATTTCCAATATCGCAGCTCAATACAACATACCTATTATAGAAGATGCAGCCGAGGCTTTAGGCTCCACTATCGACGCTAAACAATGCGGCACCTTCGGCTTATTAAGCGCTTTATCTTTTAATGGCAATAAAATAATTACTACCTCGGGTGGTGGCGCACTGGTGAGTAGCGACGAAGAAATGATAATAAAAGCGCGTTTTTTAGCAACACAAGCAAGAGACAATGCCCCCCATTATCAACATTCTGAAATAGGCTACAATTACAGAATGTCTAACATCACTGCTGGCATCGGACGTGGACAAATGGAGGTATTAAGCCAACGCATTATGCAAAGACGTACAATTTACCAAACCTATAAAAATGCATTCGCAGATATTAAGGGTATCAGCTTTCAGGAAGAACCGCTTGGGTATTTCTCTAATAGATGGCTGACGACCTTGCTACTCCATCCTTCTGAAAATGGCGGTGTAAGCAGAGAAGACTTGCGCCTGCACCTACTAAAATTCAATATCGAATCTAGACCACTCTGGAAACCTATGCACCTACAACCAGTTTTTGAAACAGCACCTTACTATGGCGGACAGGTAGCAGAAGAGTTGTTTATGGATGGCATTTGCCTGCCTTCAGGTTCAAACCTAAGCGAAACGGAAGTAGAATTTATTATTGAAAAAACCCTAGAATTATTTAAATAATGCGCCCACACAAACTCCTAGTATTTGAAGGAATAGACGGATCGGGAAAAAGTACCCAATGCAAATTGCTTACTCAGTACTTTGTTTCCAATCAATTGCCAGTGCATACTACCTTCGAGCCTACACAAAACTTTATAGGTAGCCAAATTAGAAATATCTTGACAGGCAAACAAGAAGGCCATCCCATCACGGTGGCTAACCTTTTTGCAGCAGACAGATACGACCATCTGACTCATAAAGATTACGGAATGCTCTCGATATTGGAAAAGCAACACATTATTTGTGATAGATACCTGTTGTCATCATATGCCTACCAAAGCCTTGATGCACCTTTAGAATGGATTAAAGAAATTAATAAATATAATGAAGCACTTTGCTGGCCCGATGCAATTTTTTTTATAAAAATAAGCCCCGAAATTGCACTGCAAAGAATTCAAGCGAACAGAGAACAAATAGATTTGTTTGAAACAGAAGAGCAACTTAACAAGATTTATCAAAATTATGAAACAGCGATAGCATCCTTACAGCCAAAGCAACGCGAATGCGTGCACATTATAGACGGCAACGATACGATCGAAAACATACAAATTAAAATACAACAAATAGTGGCTAGGCTGATTTGATAAAAGAACGCGCACATTGTTTACCCTAAACTGATAGCCAAATACCTACAGATGCGTTTGAAGGTAAGGGCAATAAAATGAGTGAATAGTTTAGCTATATTTTTAACAGCATAATTATAATTTACGTCACCATACAGGGTTCTTTTTATTTTATAATTGCCACCTTTGTATTGGACACTCAAATGCTTACAAAATGGAAAAATCTACTCAACATACAGTCACTCAAACACTACCAGTTTTGGGCATGACTTGTGCTTCGTGCGCAAGTAGCGCACAAAACGTGATAGCACAGCAAGAAGGCGTAGTATCGGCAGGAGTAAATTTTGCTACCGGCAACCTAACGGTAACATACTTGTCCAACATCACAAGTGCAGCCCAATTGCAAGCTGCCGCACAGCGTGCTGGCTACGACCTATTATTAGAAGATGAAGCCACACAACAAGAAACGCTCGACACCATCCAAGCTGAGCATTATAAGAAATTAAAAACTAAAACCACCTGGGCGCTACTACTATCTTTGCCCGTAGTGATAATAGGCATGTTCTTTATGAACATACCATACGCTAATGAAATCATGTGCTTATTTTCCACACCTGTAGTATTGTGGATAGGAAGAAATTTCTTTATTAACGCCTGGAAACAAACCAGACACCGCTCTGCCAATATGGACACCCTTGTGGCACTCAGCACAGGCATTGCCTATACATTTAGTGTGTTCAACATGGTTTTTGCCAACTTTTTGCATCAAAAAGGCCTACATGCTCATGTGTATTTTGAGGCTGCTGCTGTCATTATAGCTTTTATACTTTTAGGGAAGCTCTTAGAAGAAAAAGCAAAGGGACATACCTCTAGTGCTATTCAAAAACTCATGCGTCTCAGTCCCAAAACCGTTACAGTACTGCAAGAAGATGGCACCGAGCACATTGCCGAAATTGAAGATATAAAGGTTGGCAATACTATATTGGTAAAACCAGGCGAGCAAATTGCCGTGGATGGAATTATTCTAAAAGGCAATTCTTATATTGATGAAAGTATGCTTAGCGGAGAGCCCATTCCAGCCAACAAAACTCAGGGCGATCATGTATTTGCAGGTACCATAAATCAAAAAGGCAGTTTTCAATTTGAAGCACGAAAAGTAGGCAAAGACACCCTGCTTGCAAACATAATAAAAATGGTGCACGATGCCCAAGGGAGCAAAGCACCCGTGCAAAAATTAGTAGATAAAATTGCTCGCATTTTTGTGCCCGTAGTTATTGGCATAGCCTTACTTACTTTCGCATTATGGTGGATACTTGGCGGTGACAATGGATGGATTCAGGGATTATTAGCAGCCGTTACGGTATTGGTTATTGCTTGCCCTTGTGCATTGGGCTTAGCAACGCCTACTGCTATCATGGTAGGGGTAGGAAAAGGAGCAGAAATGGGTATCTTAATAAAAGATGCCGAAGGGCTAGAATTGGCGCAGCAAATAAATGCAATCATACTCGATAAAACTGGCACTATCACCGAAGGTAAGCCTATTGTAACCGGTGTAAAATGGCGAAATCAAGATAATAGTACCCAAAATATCTTTTATAGTATCGAAAAAAACTCAGAACACCCCTTGGCAGAAGCAGTGATAAATTTTCTGAAAGATGCAACAACTGTTGGGATAACAAATTTTGAAAGCATTACAGGCAAAGGCGCAAAAGCCACATTCAATCATGCAACTTATTTGGTTGGCAACGCTAAGCTATTGGCAGAGCACAACATCAACATCTGCGCAGAGTTGCAAGGCTATGCCTCACGATGGAGCGAAGATGCACAAACCGTAATTTGGTTTGCCGACGAGCATCAAGCTATCGCTTGCTTCGCAATTTCGGATGCCATCAAAGACACATCTGCTAAAGCCATTCACGACCTTCAAAAACGAAACATTGAAATTTATATGCTTACAGGCGACAATGAAAACACCGCCAAAGCTATAGCCCGCCAAACTGGTATTCATCATTACAAATCGGAAGTATTACCTCATGAAAAAGCCAACTTTGTAAAAACATTGCAGCAACAAGGCAAAATTGTTGGCATGGTAGGCGATGGCATAAATGATAGCGCTGCTTTAGCTACCGCAGACGTAAGTATAGCTATGGGCAAAGGCTCGGACATAGCAATGGATGTAGCAAAAATAACCATTATTTCGTCAGACCTAGGAAAGATACCACAAGCCATCAAGCTATCTAAAAAAACAGTAAATACTATTAAGCAAAACCTATTTTGGGCTTTTATTTACAACCTTATTGGCATTCCTATTGCCGCCGGCATCCTTTTCCCCATAAATGGATTCTTATTAAACCCTATGATAGCTGGCGCAGCAATGGCCTTAAGCAGCATAAGTGTAGTAAGTAATAGTTTGCGCCTAAAATGGGTACATTAAAACAAGGTATTCTTACAATAAGAATTAAAATACTCTTTAAATTTACATTCAAAATATAACATACGCAATGAATAAGCTAGAAATGACTTTCAAAACAAACCTCAACTGTGGTGCATGTGTCGCTAAAGTAAAAACCAATTTTGACGAACATGAAGGCATACAAGAATGGCGTATTGACACCCAACATATCGACAAATTGTTGACCGTGACTTCTAAGGGCATTACCGAAGACGAAGTTATTGATATTATTAGAAGTAAGGGCTTTGTGGCTGAAGCTATTCACAACTAAAAACACACCACCCCCTATTTTAGAGCTAGCAAACCAATTAGTTTTATACACGCTACGAGCTAATTGGTAATATGCTAAAAATTACAATAACCAACAAAGGCGCAACCGTGCGCTTCTGGAAGCTAGATGGGCTGGAATATCTTTTGCCAGCCCCACAAGCTGCATATTGGCACATTATTCCTATAAAGCAAGGGGCATATTTTATTGGAGAAATTTGATAAAAAACAAGCCATCAACTGCTTCAAACAGCTAGCAAATTGTTGTAACTTTGCAGATATGTCTAAATACTTATTAGAACTTAATAACAAGCAACGAGAGGCGGTAGAACATGAGGCTGGGCCACTCATTATTATAGCGGGTGCAGGTAGTGGCAAAACCAAAGTACTTACTACCCGAATAGCCCATTTAATAAAACGAGGTGTAGACCCTTTCAGAATATTAGCGCTAACCTTTACCAACAAGGCTGCTGCAGAAATGAAGGAAAGAATAGACCACATTTTGGGCAATAGCGAATCTAGAAATCTATATATTGGTACCTTCCACTCTGTCTTCGCCAAAATACTTCGTGTCGAAGCGGAGCGATTAGGCTATCCCAGTAGCTTCACCATTTATGACAGTGACGATAGTAAATCGGTCGTAAAATCTATCGTTCAAAACCTGAATTTAGACGACAAACTTTATAAACCCAATTTGGTTTTTAGTAGAATTTCGGCAGCAAAAAACAGCCTTATTTCGCCGTATCAATACTTGAATGACAAGCACATTCAAATGGAAGACGGACGATCCAACAGACCGCATTTGGGCACCATCTACGCTGCTTACGTAGATAAATGCTTTAAGAATGGCGCTATGGATTTTGACGACCTATTGGTAAAAATGTACGAATTACTCACCAAACATCCCGAAGTGCTGGCTAAATACCAAAAACGCTTTCAGTATGTGATGATAGATGAGTATCAGGATACCAATATGGCTCAATACAAAATAGTAAAACTGCTAGCTGCTGTACACGAAAATATTTGTGTGGTGGGTGATGATGCGCAAAGTATCTACTCATTTCGAGGCGCTACTATAGAAAATATATTAAGATTCCAAGACGACTACCCAGATGCTAAACTTGTAAAGTTAGAACAGAACTATCGTTGTACGCAAAATATCATTAGCGTAGCCAATGCCATCATTAATAACAATACCAAACAAATACCTAAAGATCTTTGGACCAGCAACGACGTAGGTGAAAAAATTAAACTAGTACGTACCCTCACCGATAATGATGAAGGGAGGTATATTGCAGATGCCATTTTAGAGCAAAAACTTCGATACCACTACCAGAATAAAGACTTTGCTATCTTGTACCGCACCAATGCACAGTCGCGCTCTTTTGAGGAATCTTTGCGCAAACTCAATATTCCCTACCGCATCTATGGTGGTTTATCTTTCTATCAAAGAAAAGAAATTAAAGACTATATAGCCTATCTAAGGTTTGTGGTAAACCCTCACGACGAAGAGGCTCTAAAACGTATTATCAATTATCCAGCTAGGGGCATAGGCAAAACATCATTAGACAGAATATTTAGCTACGCCAACGAAGCCAATGTGCAAATTTGGGACATTCTACAAAACCCAAGTGCAATTGGATTAAAAGGTGCATCTGCTACCGCAATTGAGAATTTCGCATTGATGATACGCTACCTACAAACGCTATTGGCTACCAAAAATGCGTATGAAGTGGCATTTGAAGTAGGTAAGCGCAGCCAACTCGTTGCCGAACTCTACAATGATAAATCTGTAGAAGGACAAGGGCGTTATGAAAACGTACAAGAACTTCTCAACTCTATCAAAGAATATACCGAAACACCCAACGAAGAAGGCGAATTAGAAGCCGATAAATCGCTGAGCACCTATTTGCAGCAAATAACCCTGCTGACAGATGCAGACAATGATAAGGATGAAGACCAAGACGTAGTAAAGCTAATGACCATTCATGCGGCTAAAGGCTTGGAGTTTCCTTGTGTTTTTGCCGTTGGTTTGGAAGAGAATATCTTTCCTTCGGGAATGAGTGTGCACGACCGAGAAGGACTTGAGGAAGAACGCAGGCTTTTTTATGTAGTCATAACACGGGCCAAACAAAAACTTTGGGTTACTTATGCCCATAACAGATACCGCTTCGGTAGCCTCGTCTCCAACGAACAGAGCCGATTTATTGAAGAAATACCCGAACCATTCTTAGATAAATCCTTTGCGGGTGTGGCAGGCGCTAGAGGCTCACTGCAAAATAGTGGCAACTCCTCTTATAACAAACAAGGGTATAGCAGAAATACACCTACAAACAATACAAAAACTACGTATAATAGACCACAAGCTAACACCGAAAGCAAAACAAGCAGCTTTGTTAGGCCTACATTAACGACCAATACCTACGTGCATAAGCCTAGCGAAAGCTTTGTGCCCGCGCCACCGCAATCCTTAAAAGCCGGAACAAAAGTAGAACACCTTAAGTTTGGATTTGGAACCATCACTAAAATAGACGGCAGCCAAAGCAACCTCATGGCAACCATTGTTTTTGAAAACGGTGTGGGTGAGAAGAAAATAATGCTACAATATGCTAAATTAGCAATTGTCCAATAAATCATAACTTAACAGAGCCATACTCAAAAAAACAAACATACATGCAAAGCCAAAATCCTCAACAAGTAGCTTACAGAAAAAAACCAGACATCCCAAAATACGACAATGCCCTTTTAGGACTGCTCATTGCTTGTGCTTGCGTTGTACTAGCCTTAATTGCTATCAAATTCTTTAGACATAGCACCTTGAGCTTCGGCGACTATTTAAAATACTTTTATACACTCAATAATCCATATTTACTTTCGGAAGCCTCCAAAATATTATCGCTATCAATGATTGTGCTGCTTGCGCCATTTTATTTTTTCCTTAATAAAAAAGCTTACTTGGCTACTAAAGGCGTAATCATCTTTGCTATGATATTGGCTTTTTTGGTGATGTGCTATAAATTCATTTGGTAAGGAAAAAATATTTTTTGTTTTACATAAAATCTACTATTTTTGCCATCCAAATTACAAATGTCCAATAGGTAGTAAAAACACCTAGATAGTCCAATGGTGTAATGGTAACACAACTGATTTTGGTTCAGTCATTCTTGGTTCGAGTCCAGGTTGGACTACAAAAAAAGGTTCTAATAATTATTAGAACCTTTTTTTATGCACCTTACTATATTTACACACTAGCCCTCATTTAAATTTTGGCAGCAGTACAAAATACCCAAACGCTTAACTCATCTTAGCGCACACCTAATAAGCTTCCTCAAACTATACTTTCGCTATTGCCTTCTAATAATCTATACCTAAGACATGACATTATCCATAAAAAGAAAATAATATTAAAAAAACTATTTATTTTTATTTGCCTTAGCCCAATTAAACAAACACCAATCTCGTCTAGGTTAGCATAAAAACTAAAAAATATTTATGAAA
>CAYSCJ010000048.1:0-19240 GCA_964429515.1 uncultured Taibaiella sp. | reverse complement strand
AAATTAAACTATTTTTAGATATATATTGTAAATTATATTAATAAAGCCAAGTGGTTTTTTTGCCAAAAAAATGAATCCTAGAGATATGTACGGTACTTTTTATTTTTACACTTATAAATAAGTATTAATTTTGCCTATTAAATAGTATATACTCTTATAATAAAGCTCCTATAAAACAAGCTATGGAATTACAACATTTAAAAAACACGGCTACTCAAGTACGAAGAGATATTGTTAGAATGGTACACGGCGTACAAAGCGGTCATCCTGGAGGCTCATTAGGATGTACTGAGTTCCTAACTGCCTTATACTTCAAAGTAATGAAGCACGATCCTGCCTTTAATATGGATGCTTTAAACGAAGATGTTTTTTTCCTATCTAATGGTCATATTTCTCCTGTTTTTTACAGTGTTTTGGCTCGTAGTGGCTACTTTCCTGTAGCAGAGTTGGCTACCTTCCGAAAGCTTAATACCCGCCTTCAAGGACACCCTGCTACGCACGAGCACCTTCCTGGCGTACGCATTGCATCTGGCTCTTTGGGGCAAGGCATGAGTGTGGCTGTAGGGGCAGCATTGACCAAAAAACTAAACAATGACAGCGCTATTGTATATTCTTTGCATGGCGACGGAGAACTGCAGGAAGGACAAAATTGGGAAGCAATCATGTTTGCTACTCACCATAAAGTAGATAACTTAATTGCTACAATAGACGTCAATCGCCAACAAATAGATGGCCCTACAGAGCACGTCATGAGCTTAGGAGACTTGAACGCTAAGTTTTTAGCTTTTGGTTGGGAGGTAATAACACTTGCTAATGGCAACGACATGGAGCAAGTACTAGATGCTTTGGCACTAGCCAAAACCTTCGTAGGCAAAGGCAAACCCATTTGTATATTGATGCATACTGAAATGGGCTACGGCGTATCCTTTATGCAAGGCACCCACGAATGGCACGGTATTGCACCTAACGACGAACAACTAGCTATTGCGCTGAATGAGCTTGCTTTAGAAAATGCCGAAGACTACTAAGCTAGACCGACAAGTTACGGAATGGCTTTAACGTATTCTTTTATAATAATATTTAAAAAGGACTTTTATTCATACTATTCTGTACTATTTTGAGTAACTTTATATAGTACTCGGATTTGTATTTATAAAATTATTTTTCATCATGTATCGTATTACGCTTTTTATCTTGTTTCATTTAGCATTGTTTTTGAATGCTGTTACCGCTAGTGGGCAAATAGGCAATGATAATAGCGCATTTAAAGCCTATCAATTAAGCATGCCCAGAGTGGCACAAGCTTTTAGCGAATACAATGAGCCCCTAAAAAAAGCCTTTCAAGCCAAAGGACTTGCTTTCCCGCCGTCTGATATTTATATTCGATCGTTCAAAACACAAAACGAGATGGAGGTCTGGGTTAAGAATCCAGGTGTAGATACCTATACCCTTTTCAAAACGTATAGAGTGTGTGCGCTCTCGGGCTCTTTAGGACCTAAACGCTGGGAGGGCGACCGCCAAGTACCAGAAGGCCTGTATTTCATCAACCACTTCAATCCTAAAAGCGACTTTTTCTTATCGATGCTGGTAAGCTACCCCAACTACTCCGATATGGTATTGGGAAATAAAGAAAAACCTGGCGGAGATATTTATATACATGGTGCATGCTACACTGTAGGCTGTTTGCCCATGACAGACCCCATTATTAAAGAACTGTATGTACTTTGCCTCAATGCCAGATTTCAAGGTCAAAATAATATACCCATACATATTTTCCCTACCAGATTCTCAAAGGTTAGCGTAGGTTTTTTAGGCAAAGAATATGGCGAAGACGAAACCAAACATAGGTTTTGGCTTAATTTAAAAGCAGGCTACGATTATTTTGAAAAAAACAAAAAAATACTTCCGGTAATGTATACTAAAGAAGGAAAATACGTTTTCTAAATACCAAGCCACAAAAAACTTTCATAAAATATACCTACAACAGCTTAACCTATTAAAAAGGTTAAGCTGTTGTTCGTTCTCGGCCAATTGTGCCATAATAAAAGCACAAAATGCACTTTTTATAAATACCCGCTTTATATCCCCTTCAAAGTCTTAAAAAAACCATCAAGCATGATGCTGCACGCCACTTTTGGAGGCTATTTGGCCTTAAGTACTTTGTCTTATGCTTCTAATGAAGCTATGTTTAAAACCAATAACCAATTCTATTTACTACGATGGTGCTTATTATTTCTTTTACAAAAACAAGTTCTGCTATTGGCAAGGCTAGGATAATTAATTATTAGAAACTACATTTAGTATCTTTGTGCCATGCATTATTTATCTGTAGAAAACCTCACAAAAACATACGCTGATAATCCTCTTTTTGAAAACATCAACTTCAATATAAACGAAGGTGATAAAATAGCCCTTGTGGCACTCAATGGCACAGGAAAATCTTCTTTGCTGAAAATTATTTTTGGTACCGACTTTGCCGATGCAGGCAAAGTGTGGATACACAAAGATGTGAATGTAGTATTCCTAGACCAAAACCCTCAACTCAACAACCAAACTAGCATACTTCAAAATATTTTTCAGTTCGATCATCCTATCATTAACGCTATAAGTGCCTACGAGCAATTGACAGAGCAAGAAAACCCTGACCCCATAGCTTTAGCAGCAGCGATGCAACTCATGGACGACCTTAATGCTTGGCATTTTGAAAGCGTTGTAAAGCAAATATTAGGGAAGCTGAACATTCATCATTTAGATCAAAATGTTGGTACACTATCGGGTGGACAACGCAAACGTATTGCCCTAGCAAAAGTGCTGATAGACATGGATTTTGAACACAGGCATACTTTGCTAATAATGGATGAACCTACCAACCATTTAGATGTGGAAATGATAGAATGGCTAGAGCACTATTTAAGCAGAGACAACGTGACGCTTTTATTAGTAACCCACGATAGATACTTCTTAGACGCCGTTTGCAACCAAATAATAGAGATAGATAACGCACAACTATATATTACCAAAGGTAATTACGAAAAATATCTTGAAAATAAGGCTATCCGTATGGAGCAGGAGCAAGCAAGCATAGATAAAGCCCGAAACAGATATCGTAAAGAGCTAGAATGGATGCGTAAGCAACCCAAAGCCAGAACCACAAAGTCTAAAGCCCGCCAAGATGCTTTTTATGACTGGAAAGAAAAAGCCACCCAAAAGAAACCTCAAGAAAAAATGGAATTGGCTCTTAAAATGGAACGCCTTGGTGGTAAAATTTTAGAGCTTAAAAAAGTATACAAACAATTTGGCGAAAAAACCATTCTAAAAGGCTTCGATTATACCTTCAAAAAAGGTGAGCGCATAGGGATAATAGGGAAAAATGGGGTTGGAAAATCGACCTTCGTAAACCTGCTATTAGGCAAAGAACAAGCCGATAGCGGAAAAATAAATATAGGCGAAACAATCGTCTTTGGCGATTTTTCGCAAGAAGGACTTACGTTTACCGAAGATATGCGCGTGATAGAATATGTGAAAAACATTGCCGAGTTCTTTCCGCTTGCCGACGGTACCAAATTAAGCGCCGCACAGTTTCTACAAAGATTCTTATTCAATCCTGATAAACAATATAACTTTATATCCAAGCTAAGCGGCGGAGAAAAAAAACGATTACAGCTACTTACTGTACTCTTCAGAAACCCCAACTTTTTGGTGCTTGATGAACCTACTAACGACCTTGATTTACCTACACTGGGCGTTTTAGAAGAGTTTCTGCTCCATTTCCCTGGCTGCATCATCATCATATCGCATGATAGGTATTTTATGGACAAAATAGTAGATCACCTTTTTGTATTTGAGGGTGATGGTGTAGTGAAAGATTATCCTGGCAACTTTACTCAATACCGACTTGAACAAGAATTCATAAAAAGACTGGCAGAAGAAGAAAAGAAAGAACTAACGACGACAGAGGATGTAGTAGCAACACCCAAAAAACCAATAGTAGCGGCGGCTTCGGCCAAGAAAATGAGTTTTAATGAAAAAAGAGAATTTGAACAACTAGAAAAAGAATTACCACTACTAGAAGCGGAAAAAACAAAACTAGAAGAACAAATGAGCATTGGCAATATGGACTATGAAGCCCTACAGAAAGCAGCTGAAAGTATTTCTATCATTAATGAAAAGATAGCAGAGAAGGAATTAAGATGGCTAGAGCTAAGTGAAAAAATTTCTTAATATACTCGTTAAATCAACAAATAAGTGTCTGAAATAAAAAAACTAGCCGGACAAACCATGTGGTATGGCCTAAGTAGTGTAGCTGCACGCATGCTAAACTATCTTTTGACGCCTATACTTACCTATCTTATGAGCGATGCCAAGGGCGTAGCAGAATACGGTGACTATAGTACGATGTACGCTTTTATTGCTTTTATGAACGTGGTGTTCACCTACGGTTTCGAAACGGGCTACTTCCGCTTTAGCAATAAAGATGGCGTACAACAAGACACGCTATTCCAAACTACTTTCGGCTCCTTACTACTTAGCTCCTTGCTACTATGCTTTGCCTTTGGTATTTTTTATAAAGATGTAAACAACTTTCTAGGTTTTCTAGATCATCCAGAATATATATTCTGGACACTGGCTATTATAGCGCTAGATGCTATTAATGTAGTGCCTTTTGCTAAACTCAGACAAAACAACCAACCTAGAAGATATGCTCTCATAAAAATAAGCGGAATTGTTATCAATATTCTTTGTGTATTATGCTTCTTAGCCCTTCTTCCGTCGTACTATAGCCAACATCCTCAAGCCTGGGGTGCCGAATGGTACGCTAAGCAAAATAGAATGGGCCTATTATTATTGGCTAACGTCGTAATGAATGCGTTTACTTTCTTAATGCTTTTTCCTCAATGGAAATCTTACAGATTTCAATTTGATAAACAATTATGGCATAAAGTATTCCTATACTCTAGCCCAATGATATTGATTGGCATGGCTGGCATGGTGAATGAAGTAGTAGACAGAATTTTGCTTCAAAAACTACTTCCCTTATCGCCTATGGAAGCTAAAATGGAAGTAGGCATTTATTCGGCCAATTACAAACTCGCTATTTTTATCACCTTGTTTATTCAGGCTTTTAAACTTGCTGCCGAGCCCTTCTTCTTTAAAAAAGCACTCGACAAGAACGCTCCACAAACCTATGCTAAAGTAATGAAATGGTTTGTGTTTACAATGTGTCTGGCATTCTTGTTTACCATGCTGTTCCTCGACCTATGGAAGTATTTTATCAACGAAAATTACAGGTCGGGTTTGAGCCTAGTAGCCATACTGTTGTTTGCCAATATTTGCTTAGGAATATATTACAACCTATCGGTATGGTATAAAGTTACTGATAAGATGAAAGCAGGCATTTACATAACACTTGCTGGTGCTACCATTACCATACTAGGTAACTACTTGTTTATACCACAATATGGCATGTACGCCGCCGCTTGGACTACTTTAGCCGCATATGGTAGCATGGTAATAATATCTTACTTTGCTGGACAAAAATACTTTCCTGTACCATATCCACTAAGTGATATATCAAAATTATTACTCTTAATGTTGCTTTTATATGCTATACATTTTGTTGTAGTGTATTATATAAAAGCCAGCTTTAACGGCATTCCCGAACTCTTTTTGAACTTAGGTTTGGGCTTCGTATTTTTCGTTGGCTATGCCTTGATAGTCTTAAAATGGTTTAAAAGCGATTTGCCAAATATACCTTTTTTGAAAAGACTATAAATGAGCCACAATTCAGCAAAAAATGAGCATCTTCTGTGTAGGCCTTATTTTTAGATGAAGTCTATATTGAAAATAATAGTCATTAATGCTGCTAAATGTTTTTTGCTGGCCCGCTATATTTTGTTTTTAAGCTAGGCTGCTTGCCACATATTTATTATCTTAAATGGCACCATTATTGCTTTAACATCAACTATTTTTTCTTTTTATATATGAAAGTACTACATACTGCAGACTGGCACCTTGGTAAAAAGCTAGATAACTTCTCTAGACATAGCGAACAAATAGCGGTACTCCATGAAATAACGCAAATTGCCGATAGAGAAGCGGTAGACATCGTCATCATAGCTGGAGATTTATATGATAGTATTAACCCTCCCTTAGAATCACAAAGTCTGTTTTACAATATCTTAAAAAAACTGGCGAAAGACGGCGAACGACCCATTATTGCTATAGCAGGCAACCACGATAGCCCCGAGCGTATAGATAGCCCCGACCCATTAGCAAAAGAATGTGGCATTATTTTTATTGGCAAACCCAAAGCGGTAGTTGCTCCGTTCGAACAGAAAAACAAATTTGCCATCACCCAAAGCGAACCCGGGTTTTTTGAACTCAACTTGCCCAATAAGCCTCCTGTTAGAATCATTCATACAGCATTTGCTAATGAATCCAGACTTAAAACCTACTTCGGCCAAGACAAAGCTGCCGCTTTGAATGATTTACTTGCAGCACATTGGCAAGAACTATCCGATAAATACTGCGACAACCAAGGCATTAATATACTTACCACCCATTTGTATATGCAAAGATTAAACGAGCCTTTAGAAGAACCCGAAGGGGAAAAGCCACTTAAAATAGGAAACGCAGACGTGGTGTATACCCACGCAATCCCTACTGCTGTACAATATACCGCTTTAGGGCACTTACACAGATATCAAAATATAGGTAACTCAGAAAAACCTATTGTTTATGCCAGCGCACCTATTGCTTATAGCTTTTCCGAAGCAAATCAAGAAAAGCATGTCGTCATCGTTAATGCTTTCCCAACATTACCTGTCAGCATTAGTCCTATAGCTTTGAAACAAGGTAAAAAGTTATTCAAAAAAACATTTGACGACATTAATGCCTGCGCTGAATGGCTCCAAAATAACCCAAACTGCTTAGTAGAACTCACAATAAAAACACAACACTTTCTTACACCTTCCGATACAAAAAAACTCTACCAAATACACGATGGTATCGTATATATCATCCCTAAACCACAAACAAAAAATGAAACTCAAAGTGCTACAAAGCCTGCCTTAGACTTAAGCAAAAGTGTTATCGGACTGTTTGAAGACTATTATAAACACAGAAACAATGGCGTAGCTCCTAGCAAAGATTTAATGGAGATTTTTAAAGAATTCATAAACTAAATAACATTACCCCCAATATTTCTGTATATCTATGCTCCCAATATCCTTGATAATAAACGGCATCTATTCTTACAAAACAGAACAGAAAATAAATTTTGAATCACTTACTGCAGCTGGCCTCTTCGGTATTTTTGGCACTGTAGGCGCCGGAAAATCTTCTATCATAGAGGCAATTACCGCAGCACTTTATGGCAAAAATGAGCGTCTAGACCATACCGGTTTTTGGTACAATATGCTGAATCTTAAATCGACTAAAGCCTATGTAATATTTGAATTTAGCTACGAAGAACAACGATATAAATTTGAAATACATTGGAAACGAAATAGCAAAAATTTTGCCGACGTATCATACGTACGTACTGCTTATAAACAAGATGGAGAGGAATGGAAGAATATCAGCAATGATGCAGCGAAAATACTGGGCCTAAGCTACGACCATTTTAAAAGAACCACAATCATTCCACAAGGCAAATTCAAAGAGTTCTTAGAAATTACTGCTGTGCAACGCACCCAAATGATAAAAGACATCTTTGGATTAAATAGATTCGACCTAAAGGATGCAATCAACGAAAAATATAAAATTACGGAAAGTGAAAAATTGGTTTTAGATGGTCAACTAAAGGGTTTTGAAACCGTGCAACCCGAAGTAATAAGCCAACTGCATGCCCAATTAAAAGAGGCTCAAATAACTATGGAACAAGAAATTGCCGCACTAAAAATACAAGAAGACCAATTAGCTGCCTACAAAACACTTGAAGACCAATGGGAACAATTAAATACCCTACAAAATCAATTAGCAACCCTTCATAAAAACCATAACAACTACACACAAAGAAAAAAAGACTTACAGGAATACCTATTTTTAATTCAAAATTTTAAAACGCTTTTAGATAGAAAAAACAGCCAAGCTACACAATTAGACAACCTAGCACACCAAGCTAAATCATTGACTGCTACGCATAACCAAACGAAAATAGCACTTGCCGATGTGCAAGAACAATGGCAAAACGCTAAAATGCAACACAGCACTATAGACGATAAGAAACGTAAGCTACATGAGCTAGAATTGGTGCTACACATCATGGATGTGCAAGCTGATATTAGAGCCATACAATTGCGTATACAAAAAGGACAACAAACGGTAAAAGCTAAAAAAGAAGAGGGCCTTATACAAACTGCTCACCTTCATGAATTAGAAGCTTCTTTGAATGCTTGCAATAACTCGCCACTCAACATGCTATTGATACAAAACCTCGATGAATGGTATTGGAAGTATACACAGCTTAAAACAACTATTAACACTACCAAGGATAAAACTCAAAAAATACAAGTAGCAATAAATGCAATACTGCAAATTTTTGAATCTGCACAACTATTGCCCGACGCAGTAAACGAATATTTCTCTAGCCAATTAGCTTTGCTAGATAAAGAACTAAAATCACTATTTGAAAAAGAAAAATCATTAGCTGTTGCTACCCAACTCGAAGCCTATGCTGCACTGCTAAAAGATGGTGAAGCTTGCCCTTTATGTGGTGCTACAGAGCATCCCAATATTATACATGTGCATCATGCCGATGACACTTATAAGGAAATCAAATTGGCCATGGCAGCTATTGAAAAGAAAAAAGAACTTATTAATACGCATTGGAAAACTACCGAAGCGCAACGCTCCCAACTTATTAACCTGCAACAACAATTCGATACACTACATAATGAACTCGAACAGCATCAAAACGAACTCCAAGAGCATCTAAATGCTTTTAAATGGCCAGATTTTTCGCCAGACGACACCAGCACTTATTTGGCAGCAAAGCAAGAATTTAGCATCTTGGAAGACAAAAAAAAGGAACTCCATGCTGCTATATCGCAGGCCAATCAAAAATTATCTAAAATAAAAGAAGATACCGCTGTTTATGAAATGGCTCTTGAAAAATTAAGTACAGAAGCGCATCTAAAAGATGAAGATATGCACCTAAAATTGCAATCTTTTAATACCATTGATGGCAATCAATATATACAACAAAATATACTGGATGTACAAGCCGAACAAACCACTTTATCGAAAAATATCGAAGCAATAGAGCAGCACTACGAAGCCACTAGGGCAGCTTTACAAACGAAAGAACTGGATTTTCAAAAAATAAGCGGAGAACTTGAAGCTTTAGCTAAACAACAAGCTTTGGCCCTCGATGCCATGAAAAACATAGAAAACGACATTGCTAAAACACTTGAACAAACTGCATATCCTACGATTGATACCATTGTGGAAATACTGAATAAACCCATAAATATTCAAGAAGAACAGCAACACTTAGACCAATTTTTTGAGAAATATCACAGTATCAATGAACAAGTACAACAACTTCAAAACCTGCTCGAAAAACAACCTTTTGACAAAGAAAAACTATTAAGCCTACAAGAAGCAGTAGACCAAAGAAACGCATCAAAAGACCGACTTGTAAGCTCCATAGCGAGCAAAAGCACCCTAGTAAGCGAATTAGAAAAACGCTACGAAACATTTCAAAAAATAACAGCTGCCCACGCTCAAGTGTCTGAAAGACTGGCGCATCTATCTGAGCTCAAGCGAATGTTTCATGGCGATAAATTCATGGAATATATATCGGGTACCTACTTAAGGCAACTTTGTGATGTAGCCAATGTGCGTTTTCACAGACTTACAAAAAACCATTTGTCTTTGAATATAAATGATAAGATGGAATTTGAAATAAAAGATTTTTTGAATGGTGGAAAACATAGAGGCATCAAAACACTATCTGGAGGACAGATGTTCCAGGCATCTTTATGCTTAGCTTTGGCCCTAGCCGAAAGTGTACAGGCTAAATCATCTCAAGACAAACATTTTTTCTTTATCGATGAAGGATTTGGCACTCAAGACAAACAAAGTATTCCTACCATCTTTGAAACCTTACAATCTATTGCCAGCGAAAATAGAATTGTGGGCATTATTTCTCACGTAGAAGAGCTACAAGACAATATAAGTAGGTACCTTTATGTAGAAAAAGACGAAGAAAATGGCAGTTTTATAACACAAGTATAAGTACTTTTATACCTACGTATTACCATTATGCAAGTAAAAAAACACTCTGGCGAACTAGTTACCTTCAATCCCGAAAGCCTCAAAAACTCTCTAAGAAAATCGGGTGCCAATGCCCAACAAGTTGAAGAAGTATTTGAACGTATACTCTCTGAAATGTATGAAGGCATCACCACCCGCCTTTTGTATGAGAAGGCTTTTGCCTATTTAAAGCAATATAGAAGAGCATTTGCTGCCAAATATAGCCTCAAAAAAGCACTTAGAGATTTAGGCCCTTCAGGATTTTATTTTGAGAAATGGGTATGTAGCTTAATGCAATATCTTGGTTATCAATCTATTAGCGGACAAACACTGCAAGGTCACGCAGTTACCCACGAAATAGATGTTATTGCTATTAAAGATGAAGACTTTAATATTGTGGAATGCAAATTAAGAAATGACCCCGAAGCAAAAATATCGGTAACTACTCCTATGTACTTCCTTTCTAGAATGAAGGATGTGTCGGATATACATTATCACTACTTTAATAAAAGCAGAATTATTACTAAAGGCTGGATTATCACCAATGCATATTTTACAAAAGATGCACTAGATTTTGGCGCTTTTTATGGTATTGAAATGCTTTCTTGGGATTATCCACAAGATAAAGCTATAAAAAACCTCACTGACGATGGCAACCTATATCCCATCACTTGTTTAACGGTATTAAAAGATATCCAAAAAATGCTGCTTTTGGATAATAATATAATTTTGGTGCAATCTTTGATTGATAACCCCGACAAACTGCTCCATTTATTAAAACATCGAGATATAGTAGATGCTGCTCTTGCCGAAGCCCAAGAACTGTTATTGTTGCATAAATAATTATTACTTTATTCCTATTTTCCTTGATATAAACAATTTTTCTCAAAAGTTTTTATCCGAACTAGGTCATATATATTTTAACGTAAGTACCCGCTTTTAAAAAAAGGGTTCAAACTGCTTCAAGAATCTTCTTATTTGAGCCATTGAGGTGCTTATATATAAAAACACTTTACCGCAGTAAATAAATTTACCGTGAGATCTTTGGATTTAATATGTTTTATAGACTAGTTTTTTAAGTATCTATTACAAAACCTATTTTCTTCAATAAAAATAAAGTGATAGAGAATAGTGTTTATTATCTACCCATAAAAATCATCAAGATTTGAATATCGCTCGGATTAACACCTGAAATTCTACTTGCTTGTCCTAAAGTTTTGGGTTGTATCTTTTTCAGTTTTTGACGTGCTTCTATAGAGAGTGCCGAAAGTTTATCATAATTAAAGCTATCTGGAATAATGAGTTCATCCATAGATTTCATTCTGCTCACCATTTCAATTTCTTTATCTATGTATACTTGGTACTTACAAATGATTTCGGCTTGCTCAATTTCCAATTTATTAAAGCCCGCTATTTTCTCTTGTACCGATGGTAGGTAGGGCAAAATATTTTTAAGCTCTAAATTTGGCCTTAGCAGCAATTTTGCCAATTTTTGGCGTTCTTTTAGGGGTGATGAGTTCATTTTTTCTAAAAAATCATTCACTTCATGTGGTTCTACGGATGTATTACTAAATAAAGCTGAAATTTCGGCGATGTTTTTCTTTTTTTCCAATAATAGCTCATAACGTTCTTTTGAGGCCAATCCCATATGGTAGCTTCGTTCTGTGAGGCGAATATCGGCGTTGTCTTGTCTAAGTAAGGTTCTATATTCTGCTCTGGATGTAAACATTCTATAAGGTTCGTCTGTACCTTTATTTATCAGGTCGTCTATAAGTACGCCTATGTATGCCTCATCTCTTTTTAGTACAAATGGTTTATTTCCGTGCACGTTATTGTGGGCATTGATGCCAGCTACCAATCCTTGTCCTGCAGCTTCTTCATATCCGGTGGTACCATTTATTTGTCCGGCAAAAAACAAATTCTTCACAAGTTTGGTTTCTAGTGTGTACTGTAGTTGGGTAGGGGGGAAGTAATCGTATTCTATTGCGTATCCTGGACGGAAGAAAATAGCATTTTCAAAACCTGGTACTTTTCTAATAGCTTTTACTTGTACATCTTCAGGCAGCGATGTGCTAAATCCGTTTACATAAATTTCTACTGTATTCCATCCTTCGGGTTCTACAAAGAGTTGGTGTCTGTCTTTATCTGCAAATCTGCTAATTTTATCTTCTATACTTGGGCAGTATCTAGGTCCGCTTCCTTGTATTCTGCCTTGGTACATGGGAGACCTATCGAAACCAGTTTTCAAAATCTCATGTACTTCGGGTGAGGTATAGCTTATCCAACAATGTCTTTGCTTGCCTTTTATGCTGTTTTTTACATTTTCATTATCAATAAAAGAAGCATTTTTAAAATTTGGTAGGGTATTTGGCATAAAGGAAAAACCGCTTACCTCCTCTTCTAAATCGCCTTCTTGAATTTCCATTTTCGAATAATCTAGACTTCTACCATCTATTCTAGGTGGTGTACCTGTTTTCAATCTATCACTTTCAAAGCCCAATGTTACTAATTGCTCTGTAATACCTGTAGCACCTTTTTCGCCCATTCTTCCACCACCAAATTGCTTTTCGCCTACGTGAATGACACCGTTTAAAAAAGTTCCGTTGGTAAGTACTAATGCTTTAGCATATATTTTCTGACCCATTGCCGTTACCACACCTTCCACTGTTCCACGTGAAACAATCAGTCCAGTAACGCTATCTTGAAAAAAATGCAAGTTAGGTGTCTGCTCTAACATTTCTCTCCATGTTTGTGCAAAAAGCATTCTATCCGATTGGCATCTAGGGCTCCACATGGCCGGTCCTTTAGACTTATTGAGCATACGAAACTGTATCATACTCTTATCAGAAACTATCCCAGAATAGCCTCCTAATGCGTCTATCTCCCTTACTATCTGTCCCTTACCGATACCACCCATAGCAGGGTTACAACTCATCTGCGCTAAGGTAAGCAGGTTCATGGTTACTAATAATGTTTTGCTACCCATATTGGCAGCAGCTGCAGCAGCTTCACAGCCAGCATGACCACCACCTACTACTACTACATCGTACTGATCTAAAAACATAAATGTATACTAATTTGTATTGCTTTGCAAAGGTACGGTATATCTGTAAATATGTTTGTAGATATGAAGCAGCATACGATATAGATTTAAAATTAGAAAACAAATTTGTTAAGGAGTAAATGTAAATACTATGGTTTGCGCTTTTATTTACCGTTTCATTTAAGCAGCAAAAAAATACGCTGTATGTTTTGTTACTCTTGCGGATAATTAAAATTGAATAAACATTTGTACTTAATTCAAATAAATAGATACCATTATTGGCAGCGAACATTTACGGCGTAGCTTGATGATAAAAATATATCACTTACGTAATCTATATGTACAAGTAGGTATCTATCGGCTTGTTAGAATATATCAAATATAAAATAGCCTATTTGGTATTTAATAGCTACAATGATTGGGCATTATTAGATAATTCTTTTGTTTATAATTTTTACCCATTGCCTTATCGTTTCAATCTGCATCTAGCGATACACAAAAATTTAGTTGGATTATATTGTTTCACGTGAAACAATAAATAAATTTCACGAGGATTGACATAATAAGTAAATTTGCACAAATAGCACCAAGGATTATTAATTATGCAGACAAATTACAAAGTACCTATACTACGCACCCGAATTAAGAAAAAACACATTACCTCCATGCACTTGGTAGCAGCCTTTATGTTGATACTATTAAGTGTGTTTTTAATAGCAATACCCGAGCCCATAAAGACTACTACAAATGCTTCAATAAACGTATTGTTTGGCCTATTTATAGTACTAGGTATATTAATAGCCTTTATCACTATTGTTTACAATAAGCTGCTTGCAAACAAAAAAAACAACACCATAGTAAGATTTATAGAAATAAGCAGCTTTGCAGTAATAGCAATTATAGCTACACGCTATCAATGGTGGGTACCACTTGTATATGCAGCACTATGTATCGTAACAGTAAGTATCGTATTTTATTTAGAACGAAATGCTAATAAACCAGAATATGTAGAAATGAATGAAACAGGTATCATCTTAAAACGAATAAACAAAAAATTGATACCCTGGAGCGAAGTTAAAAATCTATTAGTAAGACATGGTAACGTCACTATAAACCTTAAAAATAATACACTTTATCAATATAATGCTTTCGAGTTTAAAAACATCACAAATAAAGACGAAATAGAAGCATTTGCCGCTCAACAAATTGTTGCTCACCAACACAAATACCAAGAAGATTGGTAATGCCTACAATAGACTATACACACCACCGCATCACTACGTCAATATGATAGTATATAAACTCATCAAACTACTCTACTACGCTATACTATTACTCGCTATACTATCAGCTATACAATGGCTTATAAAACGAATTAATAAATGGCTAAAGGAAGGGCTAAATAAATAATACACACCTTTCCACCTTAATCCACACAATATGCACATACTTATACTACTACTTTGATTACTTACATAATAATGCTCCCTCACACTAATTTTGCCATTAATAATCACTCAATACACACAAAGTTTTACACTATAGACGGTATAAAGGTGTGAAACAAGACTGTAAAACAATTCATAAGTAATGACAATTGTACCTTAAAACCAAAAACGAAACCTCCTAATAAATTTATACCTATAAAATACCCACAAACAAATCCTTAATCAACACAAAAAACAATTACCAAATTAGTTTTGCTGCATAAAAACAAAAAATGGGGAAAACACTATCAAATCCCTTTGAATTCAATACTTTGACCCAATGACCATTTGTGAAAAACTAGTGTATCTAACTGTGTGTAACAATTAATAAAATAAAAATTAAAAAAGTTATCAGCATATTAACACGCTTAATAGTAATAGTTCTCTTTTAAATTAAATTTTAATTAAATTATTATTAATAGCAGTGTGGATTATTAAAATAACTGCCCATTGCATTTTTGATACAAGTAAAGCTTTTTAGAAATACATTTGTACTCCCTAGCGGTCATAACAATTTTTATCCATCATAATTTTCGTTACAAAGGTTTGCAAATTATGTCTACAACTCACCAAGTCCTTACGGTTTCTAACCTAAGCATAGATTTTGCTGGTGCAGAAAGCTATAAAGCTTTAGCATCCGTGAGTTTTGCTATCCCAAAAGGCAAAAGTGTAGCATTGTTAGGCGCCTCAGGATCGGGTAAATCGGTTACATCCCTGGCAATAATGGGCTTGCTACCACCAAATGCTATAGTTTCAGGAAGTATTTTGCTAGAAGGTACACCACTTAAGTCCGATACAGACTGGACAAGCATAAGAGGTAAGGATATATCTATGATATTTCAGGAGCCTATGAGTGCATTGAACCCTTTGATGAGCAGCGGCGAACAAATACTTGAAAATATTCTAATTCACCAAAAAGTTTCAAGAAAAGTAGGGATAGAAAAAACGCTTTCTTGGATGCAAAAAGTACAATTGCCCGAGCCCCAAAAGATGTTTCACAAATTTCCTCATGAACTGTCTGGTGGACAAAAACAAAGAATTATGATAGCTATGGCACTATGTAATGAGCCTAAGCTGATAATTGCCGACGAACCTACTACCGCTCTGGACGTGGTTGTACAAAAAGATATTTTGGTACTACTTAAAACATTGCAAAAAGCACAACAAACCTCTTTACTCTTTATCACCCACGATATGGGCGTAGCCAAATATATGGCCGATGAAGTGGTGATATTAGATAAAGGCAGGGTAGTAAGCCACTCCCTCCAAGACTACACGAAACAGTATACTCTTACAACTAACACACAAATGCAGCAAATAGACCAAAAAGAAGCGTCTATGGTGCTGGATAACCTAAGCATACACTACCCGCTTAAAAGAAATATTTTTGGAAAAGTAAGCCATTATTTCACAGCGGTAGATAGAGTCAACCTCGAAATACCCGCATCTAAAACTATTGGACTCGTAGGTGGCTCAGGATGTGGAAAAAGTACAATCTCTAAGTGTATCATGGGTATCGTACCCGCTAGTAGTGGCAATATTTGGTATGAAGGCAAAAACTTAACTACGCTAAACACAGCCGAAAGAAAAAAGAATAGAAAGGAAATACAAATGATATTTCAAGATCCAAATGCCTCATTATCACCTAAATTTACAGCCAAAGACCTCTTTACAGAGTTATTAAACGTACATAAACTCTACCTCGATAAAACAGATAGAAAAAAATATATAGCCACACTATTTGATAAAGTAGGGCTGCCCATAAATAGCTTAGAAAAATACCCACATGAGTTCTCGGGCGGACAAAAACAAAGATTGTGTATCGCAAGAGCACTAGCAGTTCAGCCCAATTTTATCATCTGCGATGAAAGTACTGCTGCTTTAGATGCTAAAATGCAATACCAAATATTGCAATTATTAAAAGAAATTCAAATAGCAGAAAAATTGACCTACCTTTTTATAACCCACGATTTGCAAATAGCCGAACAATTCTGTGATGAAATAGTGGTAATGGACAAAGGCCAAATTGTAGAAAAAGGGAATGCTACAGACGTGTTGCAGCACCCACAACATGCCTACACAAAAATGCTAAAAGCAGCTATGCTGTAATTTCTTTCTTTTTCTGACTGCGGTATATAATCAAAAAATATACAAAACACATACCTACAATAATGGGTAGCAAAAAATACACCCTGTAATTGCTAATATGGCTTATTTGCTGAAAAAAAGCAACCATACTAATTACACTTAATGAAAATAGCACAAAGATCACTAACCATCTGATAGATAAAGCCGTTTTTCTGTATTCTTGCTCGGCATTTACTGCAGTTATTTCTTTCCTGTGATTTAAATATTGTGGATATTTTACCAAATACTTACCCCCAACCGCAATTATCAATCCAAATATGGATAAAAACAGCATTTTGTATTTTGTAAGAAAAGGCACACTCACGTTAATATTCAAATATAGCTCCAAGCCATTTACCAAAAAAAGTACTATAACAAGATAGTAGGAAAGATGTAAAAGTACTTTATCGCTGGGCTGAGGACTTAACTGTATATCGGGTGGTAACATGCTTAAAATTGTATAGTAAATAGCAAAGTTAGTAGAAACTTGACTAGCATGCTTATATATTGGGTTAAAATATGTAATTTTAATGGTTACGATTAAGGTATTTTTATATGAAAAAATGGTTTTTTATTATATTAATAATAGGTATTAATGCAGCCAATAGCGCATTAGCGCAAGGAAAAAATACTGGAAATATTTTCAAAAATGAAGACAAAAAGTTTTTTGGTAGCATTAATGTAGGCGGCGTAGCATCTCAGGTAGATGGCGACGACTTTGGAGGATATAACAAATTAGGACTAACTGCTGGTCCCAGTGTATTGGTGCAACTCAATAATAATTGGGTAATGCAGGTGGGCTTATTTTATACACAAAAAGGCAGTAGAAATGGTAAAGCCAACGATTCAGATTTGGGTTTGTCGATTGATAGGTACAAACTTAATCTCCATTTTTTCGATGTACCAGTAATGTTTAATTATGTAGTGAAGCAAACCTATCTATTTGGTGTAGGAGCTACTTATAATGCATATATCAGTTCTAAAGAAAGTATGGAGACCTTTGCATTCGTCAGAGAATACGACCCGCAGGAGTTTAAATTTAGAAGACACAGTGCAGAACTCGTTTTTAATGCAGCAGCGATGGCCAATAAAAACCTCATGTTGTATATGAGATATCATTACGGTGTATTACCCATTAGGTTACATGTAGACGCAGCCACAGGCAGAAGTAACCAAATAAATAACTATTTCACATTTGGAGTGGCTTATTTATTCTAAAAAAACATATCATACCCACTTTAAGATACAGCTCCCCTGCGTTCAGCTTCTGTAATCACAGCTTTTTTCATAGTAGTAGCAATATAATCCTTAGCTTCGGCATAAGATATTTGATAACGTCGCTCAATGTTTTTAATTGATTCTGGAAATTTAGCTAAAACTGCATCATAGTAAGCATCTAATTCAGCTTGGGTAGGCAATTCAAAAGCTATTTTTAATTCAAATCGACGCAGAATAGCAGGATCCAAAAGTTCAATAAGGTTGGTAGCAGCTATTAAAATAGCATCCGCCGACAAATAGTCTATTTGCTGTAAAAGTGTATTTACCAATCGCCTCATTTCACCCACATCATTTTCAGAAGTGTTTCTAGCAGTAGCCACTAGGTCAAACTCATCTAAAAATAAAATAGCTTTTTCTCGGTTTACTTTATCAAAAAGCGATTTGATTTGCTTGGAGGTTTCACCAATTTTTGCCGATATTAAATGACTCAGTTCGGTAATAATAATGGGCTTACCCAGCGCTTTAGCTAAAGCTAGGGCTGTAGATGTTTTTCCACAACCCGAATGGCCATGCAGCAATATTTTGTGGCAAATAGGTAGCTCATAAGCCTGAAGCAGCTCTTTGTATTGGTATTCTTTCACTAATTGATGAATAGCTGCACTATTTGCGTCGCTAAAAAACAATTCGTCCAAAGAAACGGCAGGAATATCTCTAATTATTAAATCAAATGGTATCATAATCGGCGAATCAATGATATTATTAAGTCTTAAAAGTAACTAATATCTAGCAATAAGTCACTGTCTAGTCACATTATACTGGCCTTAGTAGGTAGCTTACAGCTTTGCACATTCCTCTGCTTACACTACCCAAATTAATAACTAAGTTTTAAAAGAGGAGTCTCCAATTACACTTTAGAAATTGTAAAGAAGGGAAAGTTTACCAACTAAGCGCAAAATAAATTTATAAACTAAAATGATGGTAATTATGTGTAAAATAAAAATGATTGTGGTATAAATCACAAAAACCGTTTGATACAATCAAACGGTTTTTGTGCCCCAGGCCGGACTTGAACCGGCACAAGCATTGCTGCTTACAGGATTTTAAG
>CAYSCJ010000047.1:0-20118 GCA_964429515.1 uncultured Taibaiella sp. | reverse complement strand
AGAGTGCCGCAGTATCATTTTTAATTGTCGAAAGCTAGTGATAGATGCTTTAAAAGCTAGGGTGTTAGCAAAGTGAATGGTAAGGCTTTTTTATGAATACTTGTAGCAATAAGACAACTTGCCGCTTTATTGTTAAATTTTGTCGATAAAAAAATGCTATTTCTTTCATGTTTGCTACTAAAGAACATCGCAATAATTATCGTAACTTTGTACGCTACACAAAACATCATATGAAAAACATTCGCAATTTTTGTATAATTGCCCATATAGATCACGGGAAAAGCACTTTAGCAGACAGATTGTTAGAGCATACTAAAACCATTTCTGAACGAGATATGCAAAATCAAGTTTTGGATGATATGGATTTAGAAAGAGAAAAAGGTATTACCATAAAGAGTAAGGCTATACAAATAAAATACATCTATAAAGGTGAAGAGTATATTTATAATTTAATAGACACGCCCGGTCACGTAGATTTCTCTTATGAAGTCTCTAGAGCATTGGCAGCCTGCGAAGGCGCCCTATTGCTAGTAGATGCGTCTCAAGGCATTCAGGCGCAAACCATATCTAATCTGTATTTGGCTATCGATAACGATTTGGAAATTATTCCGGTTATCAACAAGATAGACATGGAAGGGGCTATGATACCCGAAGTGACAGACCAGATAGTAGATTTAATAGGCTGTAAGCCCGAAGACATAATTTTGGCTAGCGGAAAAAGCGGCATAGGTATAGAAGACATCATGCAAGCAATAGCCGAGCGCATTCCAGCGCCAAAAGGAGACCCCGATGCTCCTACGCAAGCCCTAATTTTTGATTCTGTTTTTAACTCTTTTAGAGGAATTATAGTTTACTATAGAGTACTTAATGGTAGTATCAAAAAAGGAGATAAAGTAAAATTTATCAATACCAATAAAGAATACGAAGCCGATGAAGTAGGCACGCTAGGCCTTGGCCTCACCCCCAAAAGTGAAGTAAAAACAGGCGATGTGGGGTATATTATAACCGGCATAAAAAACGCCAAAGAAGTAAAAGTTGGAGATACCATTACCACATTGAAAAATCCAAGCACAGAAAGTATCAATGGTTTTGAAGATGTAAAGCCTATGGTGTTTGCCGGTATCTTCCCTGTCTCTTCAGATGATTTTGAAGAACTAAGAGATTGCATGGAAAAACTTCAGCTTAATGACGCTTCACTCACCTTCGAGCCCGAAACATCGCAAGCGCTGGGTTTTGGATTTCGTTGTGGATTCCTAGGTATGCTGCACATGGAAATTATTCAAGAGCGCCTAGAAAGAGAGTTTAACCAAACAGTTATCACTACGGTACCCAACGTAAGCTTTCATGCATTTACCACCAAAGACCCAGATAAACTAATTATTGTCAACAACCCATCGGAAATGCCCGACCCCTCTAGGATAGACCGCATTGAGGAGCCATTTATAAGAGCGCAAATAATCACCCTGCCAGATTATATAGGTAATATCATGAGTCTGTGCTTGGGCAAAAGAGGCATTCTGATCAACCAAAATTACCTTACTCCCACTCGTGTAGAGTTAATTTTTGAAATGCCTTTAGCAGAAATAGTTTTTGATTTTTACGACAAATTAAAATCTAATACCAGAGGTTATGCATCGTTCGACTACCAGCCTATGGACTATCGAATAAGCGATATCACCAAAATGGACATTCTTTTAAATGGCGAAGGAGTGGATGCACTCAGTGCCCTTATACACCGTAGTAGAGCCCATGATTTTGGCAGAAAACTTTGTGAGAAATTAAAAGAACTATTGCCTCGACAACAATTCATGATAGCGATACAAGCCGCTATTGGAGCCAAAATCGTAGCCAGAGAGACGATTTCTGCTATGAGAAAAGACGTTACTGCCAAGTGTTATGGCGGAGATATTTCCCGTAAACGAAAACTACTTGAAAAGCAAAAAGAGGGTAAAAAGCGTATGCGTCAAATAGGAAGTGTAGAGGTGCCTCAAGAAGCATTCTTAGCAGTACTTAAGCTCAATGACTAAATGACAACCATTAAAATCTATAGCATGCTGTCTCCGTTTTTTCAAACGGAGACTTTTTTTGATATTACCATCGTCATACAAGTATCATAAGGCCAAAATAGCCACCGCCTGTCCTATACGCACAGTAGCTACTTATGCGGTTTTGGTTATTGTAAATTTTAAGTTTATAATAGTTAAAGAATTTGGCTGATAGCCCTTTAAATTGTAAATTCGCATAATAGCATTTTAAAACTTTAAAATACAAGAAATTATGGCACATACACTTCCAGAATTACCTTATAGTCATAACGCATTAGAACCTTATATTGATGCTCAAACAATGGAAATACACCACGGGCGTCATCACAAAGCCTATGTAGATAACTTAAACAAGGCAATAGCAGGTACAGATGCCGAAGATTTATCTTTGGAAGACTTGATGAAAAACATAGATAAGTACTCAGCAGCTGTAAGAAATAATGGCGGTGGACACTTCAATCATTCATTATTTTGGCAAATATTGGGCAATAATGGCTCACAGCCTTCTGCTAAGCTTGCTAAAGCCATTGAAGACTTTGGCGGATTAGATACCTTGAAAGAAAAAGTAAATGCAGCAGGCGCTGGCCGTTTTGGCTCTGGCTGGGCTTGGGTTTGCGTAAAAGATGGCGCATTGGAAGTATGCTCTACACCCAATCAAGATAACCCATTAATGCCAAACTCTGGTTGCAATGGTACACCAATACTAGGTATAGATGTTTGGGAACATGCATACTATTTGAAATATCAAAACAAACGCCCCGATTATTTAGCTGCTATTTGGAGCGTTATAAATTGGGACGAGGTATCTAAGAGATATGAAGCAGCACTTTAGTAAAAGCGCAGCAATAAAAATGAAAAAAGAGTTACAATTTTAAAATTGTAACTTTTTTTTATAATCGGGAATTTCTAACTTTAAATCTATTCCACCTAATATCATTTTAAATTTATTCAAAAACGTATCATGAATACCTTGAAACACCTTGTTGAAAAACTCTCTATATTGGGGAACGAACCCTCACCTAAGGCCCTTCATATAGACGCAATGCTGCAAGTAGTAAATGATATATATATTCAGCTACAGGCATCTAAATACGCGCTAGAAACACCAGAAATAGCTACCGAAAATACAATGCCACACGTAGCTCCACTGGCAACACTACAACAAGGAGTTGCACCAAAAGAAAACACCTGGAACGATGAAATAGATGCACTTTTTAATGCCAATTATGACACCCATGTAGCATTTGACGGCAAGGAGCCTTTAGCCCCATCCGAAAGTATAATAACTCAAGCGGCCCTAGAAGATATTGCCCCTAAAATTATAAACACTGACGATGCTTCTACCGAGCACACGCAAGTTGCACCAGAGGCAGACGCAGCAGTACCCATCATTTCAGAGACTTCTATAGAAAATACAGATTACTCAGGAATCAATTTTGAATTTCCACCGCAAGCCGTACACCACCGCAAAGTAGTAACACCGCAGCCAGATGCGGAAGTGCCTATTAAAAGCAGGCAAAAAGCCACTTTAGCCACACAAAACGAGGCGGTAGCCGCCGAAAAAATCTCAGAAGCCCCATCAGATGTACCCGTAATAGGACAAAGCTTTAAAGCACCTGCTACGCCCAATCAAAAGGACTTTAGGACGCATATAGGCTTCAACGATAGGTATTTATTTTTGAATGAATTGTTTCAAAACAATAAAGAGTTGATGGAAGCCAGTATTTCAAAAATAAATAATAGTGCCAATTTGGAAGCCGCAAAATCTTGGATACAACAAGAGTTAACTGATAATTTGAATTGGGATCATCAGGATACTACTGTTCAAACGTTTTATGCCTTGGTAGAAAAGTATTTCAAAACAACGTAATTGACAATTTTTGTAGTGGCTCCTTTCTGTTGGCTAGCATATTCAAGGGCTTGCTCACCCATAGTAGTTAAGCCTTTTTCATTATTTATAGCTAATAACAACTCTTTCGGCAAATCGTCTTCATCAAAGCTTCGGGCAGCACCACAAGCTATTAAATCTTTAGCTTCTTGAAATTTTTGATAATACGGTCCTATAAAAATGGGCTTGCCATATACTGCCGCTTCGAGGGTATTGTGTATGCCCGTTTTTCTGAAACCGCCACCTATCCATACGCAGTGCGCCCACCTATACACATATGCAAGCTTACCAATAGTGTCTATAATCATCACCCTATTATCTGCAGATAACGTTTGGGTGCCAAGCACACAGTTGGTATATCTTAGAGGGCTCCATTGCCTAAATGCTTCATGTGCCTTATGTATGCTTCCAGCGTCAATATTGTGTGGTGCTATCAATAGCACATAGTCGTTGCTCAGATACTTAAATGCTTTTGCTATTGCCAAGTCGTCTTGTGGCCAAGTGCTGCCGGCTACTATTACTTTTTTGTCTTTTATAAATTGAGAGAGTATGGCATCTTCAAATGGTGTATTGGCGATGGCAAAGGCTCTATCAAAACGCGTATCGCCGGCAATTTGAGCGTTTGCAATACCTATGCTTTCAAGAAGTGTTTTGCTTTCTTCGTTTTGTACAAAAAACATAGTCACCGTACGCAGCATTTTCCTAAAGAATCCACCATACCATTTAAAATAGCTATGCCTAGGTTGGAAAATAGCAGAAAAGTATAGGGTAGGAATATTGCGTTTTGTTAGCGCCATAAGGTAGCAATACCAAAATTCATACTTTACAAATAAAGCAAGTTTGGGTTTAAAAATATCCAAGAAATCGGCAGCGTTTGTAGGGGTATCTAAGGGTAGATACATGACAAGGTCGGCTCCAGCATAGTTTTGATGCACCTCGTAGCCAGAGGGCGAAAAGAAGGTGAGGAGTATACCCATATCTGGATTTTCTTTTCTTAACAATTCCAGTACCGGCCTTCCTTGTTCGAATTCACCCAAAGATGCGCAGTGAATCCATACCAGTTCTTTGTTAAGAAATTTTTGTTGTGCATGCAATTGGGCTTTATTTTGCCAGTTTTGCCTCCCCTTTACAAACATTGCAGCTTTAGCAGACCGTAGTGATGCTATTTTTACGATAATGCCATAGAGGTACACAAAAAAATGATAAATATATTGCATGCTATGTTTTTCTGAAGGTACAAAATTAGTAGTTCTTCGTAATTTCTTATTAATTGTTATTTAATACTAAAGACAATCAAGAGTTATGTTAAATTTTGTAACTTTGGATTATGACATTGAAAACGATAATATTATTCCTTATTTTGTTTTTGGCCTTACGTTTTTTATTAAAATTTTTGTTGCCAATCATTGCAGTGACCCGTCAGACACAGCGAAGTATAAACGATTTGAAATCTCAGATGGAGTCGATGGCTAGCCAGGGTAATGCAGCAAAAGACTATTCGCACAAACCCACAAGCAACAATACTAGTAAAAAGATAGACGGTGAGTATATAGATTACGAGGAAGTAAAATAATACACCTAGGTCTTTCTTTTTTGTACTATCGAAAGCCAAAAAAATCAGACGCATCTACTTTATTAAAGAAGTTAGCTGCGTCTGTTTTTTTGAGGGCTAGTATTGTAGTTGTTCTTGGAGGTCTTTAAGCATCTTAGAAAATGTTTCTTTATCTTCTGCCCATCCTAAGCTGGTGATGCTATTCCAAGAAATTAAAAAATCATGAATGCTAGAATAATAAATTTCAATATCCGAAGTCGTTACAATTCTAATTATACCTTCTTTAGAGGCTTGCAGCGAAAATAGATATTTAGTGCCTTTTACTAAGCCTTTGTCTTCGGTAAGCGAGTTGGCTAGTATTAGTTGGGTAGTTAAATCTTGGGCCTTGTCAGACATTACTTAACGGTATTGTTGTTGTTGAATTTTCTATTATTGTTGTTTTTCTTATAGTAGCCAGAGCTATTATTGCTCGCCTGTCTGTTGTTGTTTTTATTATTGTTATTGTTTCCGCTTCGTTGATTTGCTTTGCCGTGCATATTTCTATTCTGCTGGTTGTTGCGCTTGTTGTTGTTATTGTTATTTCTATTAAAGCGCACTTTTCCACTCATGCCATCGTAGCTGAGTTCACCTTCAGATATTTGATAAAGTTCTTCTTTAATCATGTCTTCATGCACTGGTTCGTTGTGCCAATTGCTATAGGCCAATTTCATACAGTACGCAATAGCCTGGCTAAAGCCTATTTTTTTATCTTCATCTTGTACCTCAAGAGCTTTGTCTATTACTTTGCAAATATTATTGCCCAAGTGCCTGTGAGGAATGGAAGATTTGGGATAAGGTAGCGGTTTGGGCTTTTTAAACAATGACTCTCGGGTAGGAATAGGGTAAGGGGAGTCTACCTCAATTTTGAAATCTGATATTAAAAATAAATGATCCCAAAGCTTGTGCCTGAAATCTTCCACATTTTTTAGATGAGGATTTAAAATGCCCATCAATTCTATAATAGTTTGTGCATTTTGTTGCCTTATTACGGGGTCTTTTATAGAAACTACAAAATCCACCATTTGCTGAATATTTCTACCATATTCGGGCATCAAAAGCCTATCGCGCCTTGTGTTATATTCCATTAAAATAATAAAAAGATTGTGCTAAAATTTTGGCTAACTTAAGTCCAATTCAGAATTAGCAGCGCTGCTGCTCTGTACATATTTGTAGGGTAGCCATTATTGAAAATAGACCTTACTGTCTTACGTTTCGTATGCAAATATACATATTTGCGTTATTATCAAAACTAAATATTTTTTTGTAACGTTGTATTTGTTATGAAAACACACTTAAAGTGCCTATTATTTGCCTTTTTATGTTTGAGTTTTGGATGTAAAAAAGAAACGCTTTCAAGTGAAGCGGTCATGGAAATTTATACCGGTAGAGATGTTCAATTGAAAAAAATTCATTTTTCGTCGCCGCAAATTGGCTATGTAGTAGGAGGAACCATGTTTGAAGAGGGTGCTATTTTTAAAACTACCGATGGTGGTAATAGCTGGGACGCCATGCCTATAGTTGATGACCCGCAAAAAATCATTTTCAACATCCAGCAATATGGCGATAAAATTTATGCTACTGGCCTAGATGGTAAGACGTATATCAATTACCCGCATCGGCAGGAAGTGTGGTTTTATTACCAAAATATATGGTGGGAGCGCATCTATGATTTGCACTTTTTTAGTAAAAATGAGGGTATTGGCATAAGCGGACAAAATTGGTACAACGGGCGCTTATACAGGATAGATAGCCTTGGCAATGTTTTGGAAAGAGATACTTTTGAATTTGAATTAAATGATTTGTTGGAAATACCCAACCGACATTTGCTTGTATGTGGATATGGTGCTATTAAATGGAGCACAGACGAAGGCCGCACATGGGGGCATACCAATGCTAGTGGCGATCATTTTAAAAAAATGCATGCCATAGGCAACACGGTATGGTGTATAGGCAGGTATGGCACCTTAGTAAAGAGCTATGACGGAGGACTGAATTGGGAAAAATTAAGAAATGGAAATGTACCTACCAGAAGGCAGATATTCCTAAATGGCTTGTATTTTAGAAATGCTCAAGAGGGAATGCTCGTTGGCGATAAAGGCCTTGTTAGGTACACTACAGATGGTGGAAAAAATTGGAAAGAGCTAAAAAAGTTTACCGAACTACATTTGAATGACGTATATTTAACCAATGAATATGCCTTTATTGTAGCCGATGGGGGTCGTATTTATAAAATTGATGCAAATTTTTTCTAATTGCACCCAATATTTTACACTAAAAATTCGTCTTGTAGGTATAAATTCGTTTAGAGAACTATCTATGAGAGCGTAAAATGACTATAGAATATTCAAAGCACAATGTACGAATTCAGCGATCAAGAATTAATAGTGGGCTGCAAAAACAACAATCCATTGTTTCAGAAGATATTGTATGAAAAGTACTATCCTCTTTTTTTGAAGATATGCTTGAGATATATTTCTAATAGTCAAGATGCCGAGAATTTACTGCACGATAGCTACATAAAGATATTTACTAATATAATAGATTACGAAGCTAAGGGTTCCTTTGAGGGTTGGATGAAAAAAATAGTGGTGAATAGCTGTCTGGATTTTTTGAGAAGTAAAGAATTTAAAAACACACAACAAACATCACTTCCAGATGAAATATCTCAAATTCATTACACCTCTAAAGACCAAAGTGCAATTGATAAGCTGAGCATGAAAGAACTATTACAGATTATACAGCAACTACCTACCATGAGCCAAACCGTTTTTAACCTATTCGTTTTTGATGGATATAGCCATAAGGAAATTGCAGGGATGCTCGATATATCGGAAGGTACTTCCCAATGGCACGTAAACAACGCAAGAAAACTACTACAACAAAAAATTAAAAGCATTATGCATTAACCATGAACAGCGAAGAGAAAATGATGCAGGATAGAGATTTTGATCGCTTGTTGAAATCTAAAATGGAAAGCGAGGCATTGCCTCACGAACCCAAAGGATGGGATAAACTATACAAAGAGTTGCATACAGCTACTGAAAGCACTACTGTGCTGCATAAGCAGCCTTCAAGTACAGCAGGCGCTGCAGATGCCGCTGCTCCTACTCCAATAATACCATTTAGAAAATGGGCAGCAATAGCCTGCGGCATTTCATTAATAGCCGTATCCGCTGCAATATGGATAGGCAAAGACTCATCGAAACAGCTAACTACTAACAACATAACTCAACACCAACACAATACGCCTATTGAAAGTACAACTACATTACCATCTTTCAACGACCATGCGGCTAGCCCCGAATCATGGAAGGAAGCTAAAGTCCCCACAGATAATGGAAATAGCAGTGCGCCAAAGTATTACAAAGCAACCCGTGCTCATACACCAAAAGCAATAGACGAGCCCACAGATATGACTGTATCTAAGCAATCAATAGAGATTGATTTACCATTTCCTACCAATAAGATTGCGCTGAAGCCAGAGTATCAGCAACCAGTAATTACCGAAAAACCTAAAGAAAGCAACATTATACGCAACGCACCTTTCAAAGAGGAGCCGCACTCCTATGCATACCGGCAAACACCTTACAACAATGTAATGAACGTTGGTATAAATGGAGGCTATAACTTTGGTACAATGAATACAGGCTACGCCCTTAGTATAAAAGCTAAAGCGAATATTACCAAAGATGTGTTTATTGACGGCACCGTAGGCATTGCAATGAATAATATGAATACGCCAACCTACAATGTACCTATGAGCAATGTCAAAGCTAGGCCATCGGGTGCATCCAATCAGAATGTAAATTTGCCTGCTGTTAAGAATGAGGCACAACAATTGCTTTATATGCAGGTAAACCCATCTGTTGGCTATAATGTCAATAAACGCATAACTGTAAGTATGGGTGCAGATTTACAAAGACTGGTAAAAACGCAAGGTTCAGACCCTATCAATAATAATGTATATTTTGATGCTGCTAATAGAAGCGTAAGTATCATACCTCAGACAGACTTAGGCTTGACAGGCAAAACAGAATTTAACATCTCTAAGAATATTAGTGCCGGCCTAATTTACAGAGAGGGCATCAATAATTTATTCCGAACAGCCGACATGGAAATGGAAGGCGTCAATTATTTAAACAGACGATTCATGCAAGTACAATTTACCTATAATATTCCTGTGAAGCTATAGGTTTACGTATGTTTTGCTATTTATATTATAGCATAAAAATAAAGGGCAACGATAGCTTTAGTATCGTTGCCCTTTATTTTAAAGCAGTTTTTTTGATCTAAAGTTCTAAAGCCATTTTACAAGTAGCCCTCACTTCGTCTCTTAACGCATCTTCTTTTTCTAAAGACATGCCGTATGAGGGAATCATTTCTTTAAGTTTCGATTGATAGTGCGATTCAAATTTAGCACCGAAACAGCTTTTTAGCAGTTTAAGCATCACCGAAACAGCAGTAGATGCTCCAGGCGATGCACCCAGCAAAGCACCAATGCTTCCGTCTTTACTGGTCACTAATTCTGTACCAAATTGTAAGATCGCTCCCTTGTTTTTGTCATTTTTAATTACTTGCACGCGTTGTCCAGCATCCTCTAATGTCCAGTCTGTAGCTACAGCTTCTGGATAAAATTTTCTAAGTTCTTCTACGCGGTCTTCGGCCGATAAGCGTAATTGTTGAATCAAATACTTCTCTAAATCCCAATTATTTAAACCAATTTTCATCATTGGAAAAATATTGTAGGGCTTAATTGTAGAAAACAAATCCCAATTAGAACCAAATTTTAAAAACTTGGTAGAGAACGTCGCAAAGGGACCAAAAAGAATTGCTTTTTTATTATTTATAACTCTTGTGTCTAGGTGCGGCACACTCATAGGAGGAGCGCCTACAGAGGCTTGGCCGTAAACTTTAGCATTGTGTTGTTGGGCTATTTCTGGGTTGTTACACACCAGCCATTGCCCGCCTACCGGAAAGCCGCCAAAAGCCTTAGCTTCAGGAATGCCCGATTTTTGTAACAGTTTTAACGAGCCTCCACCTGCTCCAATAAATACAAATTTTGCATTAAAAAACTTTTTAGTGGATGTCGTTAAGTCGCTTACCTCTACCAGCCATCTTCCATCGCTTTGTTGGCTGAGGTTGGTAACTTCGTGCTGAAGATGCGTTGTTGTGGTGCCTGATTTTACTAAATTGTCTACGAGCATTCTGGTAAGTGCACCAAAATCTACATCGGTGCCCATATCTGAAAATGTAGCCGCAATTTTTTCGTCAGGCTTACGGCCTTTGGTAATAAGCGGTGCCCACTTTTCTATGACACTTCTATCTTCTGAATATTCCATGTGCTGGAATAACTTATATTTTTGAAGACTATCAAATCTTTTTCTTAAAAAGTTAACGTCTTTTTCGCCAATCACAAAACTCATATGAGGTACCTGACGAATAAAATCTTTAGGCTTAGATAAGTGACCTACTTTAATTAAGTACGACCAAAACTGCTTTGATACCTCAAATTGCTCCATGATACTTAATGCCTTACTAGTATCAACTGTTCCATCAGCTTTTTCTGGAGTGTAGTTGAGTTCACATAGTGCAGCGTGGCCAGTGCCAGCGTTGTTCCAAGCATCAGAGCTTTCTATACCAACTTTATCTAAACGTTCAAATATTTGTATGTTGAAATTAGGCTCGAGCTCATGTAAAAAAGCCCCTAAAGTAGCACTCATGATGCCAGCACCGACTAGAACAACATCCGTCTGAACTTGGTTACTCATCCTGTCAATATTAAAAAAAATTAATAATAGAAATTGTGAATTTACCCAAAAAAGTAAATTGTCTGCAAATTTACAACATTAAAAAATAAGTAGCTCTATATTTTACACCTGCCAGTGTAAATTTAGTAAGCGCCCCTTTTGAGTTTAAAATATTAGATACCTTTATAGTATTAATGGTGACAAATATATTACGATGATTAATTTTGGTGCAGGCCCGGCACAGCTTCCCAAACAGGTACTGCATGCGGTACAAGAAGCTATTGTAAACGTAGACGACTCTGGCTACTCTTTATTGGAGCTGCCCCATAGAAGCCGTGTTTTTAAGCAAATTTTAGACGAGGCCAATCATCTGGCTCGAGTATTATGGAATATCCCCGATACGCACGAAATTCTTTGGATACAAGGCGGAGGGAGAATGCAGTTTGCCATGCTGCCCATGAACTTCATGAACCCTATTGGTGCTGCTGGCTATGTAGATAGCGGACACTGGGCTCACGACGCCATGATGCATGCGGGCTATTATGGTAATGTACACCTTTTAGGTAGCTCCAAGGGCGATAAATATAGTCATTTGCCAAATATGGAACTGGAGCCAACAACACCATTAGCTTACATACATCTTACTAGTAACAACACAATTTATGGTACGCAATACCATAGTTTTCCGCAAGCACCTTACCCGCTGGTAGCAGATATGAGCTCCGATATTTTTAGTAGGCCCATAGATGTTAGCGCATTTAAAATGATATATGCTGTGGCGCAAAAAAATATAGGTATGGCGGGCGTAACGATGGTAATAATTGACAAAAATTTTGCCAATAGTGCTAATAATCATATTCCAGAAATACTGAGTTATAAAGCTTATATGCAGCAACAATCGCTAATAAATACCGCTCCAGTAGCAGCTATTTATACGTCATTGTGTTACCTGCGCTACCTGCAGTCGGTAGGTATGCCGGCTATTTATGCAGCAAATGAAGAAAAAGCGAAACGACTATATGCTTATTTAGACAGCAGAGACGATATCTCTATTTTTGCCCAAAAAGATAGAAGTAAAATGAATGTATGTTTTACTTTCGGAAATGAAGAAAAAAATCAACAGCTGATTGCGCGAGCCGCCGAAAAGGGTATTGTAGGCATAGAAGGCCATAGAAGACTAGGCGGACTGAGGGTTTCTATGTATAATGGCATTAGTATAGACGATGTACAAGCACTTATTTCGGTTATGGAAGAAAATGCTTGATAATAAATGAAGAATTCTTACAATAACATGACAAAAAGTGCGATAAATTTGACGAAATTTGTAGCCACAAATAATTTTATTAATAGATGGTATCTTTTATAAAATCGTTATTGACTGTAATTTTTTTAATTACAGTATTGGCTTCGTGCGAAAAAACAGAAACGCCCTACCCAATTCCCGAAAGGCCCAACGTGTCTGATAGCATGATTGAAGACCAGTTGTTTTATGGAGATGATTACAACAATCAAATATTCTACAGCTTTAAGTCGGGCGTAGTAGCTACCAACCATGTGTCTGCCTGGGATTTGTATTTTACTACACGTGCCGATAGTAATGAGGTAAGAATGAACGGAGCATTAGGGCATTTATTATATCTAACAGAGGCTACCAATATGAGTGCTATTAATAGTACTTATGCTTTTGATTATAGGTTGTGGCGCTACGACCATCCAAATGGTTTAATGGGCACCAGCGGCGCTGGCATTCTTAATAATTCGGAGGCTATTGGAAAAATATGGGTTTTAAAGGCAAATAACGAAACTTATAAAATAAAATTCATTTCTATAGATGCTCAAAAGTATGAGCTAGAAGTAGCTAAAGGTATCAATAGCACCCAAACACAACAATTTACTATTGAAAAAGATACCAATGTAACGCATCAGTATTTTAGTTTGGAAGAAGGAGTGGTGGCGATAGAGCCGCCTAAAACTCTATGGGATTTGGAGTTTGTTACCTTCCGTCATATTTATGAAGGCTATAATCAGGACGGTACCGACTTCTTATATCCAGTTGCAGGCGTGTTGCTCAATCCGTACAACACTAAAGGGGCAAGGGATACCACCATAAGTTTCGATTACTTCCAGTTTACCAAAGATGCATTTGAGCGTAACTTAAGGCTAGTGCCCAACAGAGATGTAATAGGCTGGAACTGGAAAGAGGTAGATATCAACACCGTGAAGTACACCGTGCGCCCTCGGATAGTATACGTTGTTCGAGATATGGAAGGTGTACTATGGAAGCTTCATTTTTTTGGTTTCCACAACGACTTGGGGCAAAATGGCTACCCTCAATTTCGTTTCGAACCTCTTAGATAAAGGCCTTATTTTAGCCCCTATTTATACAAACACTTGTGCTATCCAGTTGCTACCCAAAGCATAGGGTAAATAGTCGAGAGATGGCACTGGCTTCGTGAGTATCAAATTAGCTTTTTTGCCTACTTTAATAGTTCCTAATTCGTTTTGAAGCTCTAGTGCTGCTGCGCCATTGATGGTTTGTGCTGTAATGGCCTCGCTCGGTGTTATTTTTAATTGGGTACAGGATATGCTCAAAATTGTGTTCATGTTTAGGCAAGGGCAGGTTCCTGGATTATAATCGGACGCTATTGCTACTGGCAAATTTGCGTCTATAAGCATTCTGGCTGGCTGATAGTGCATGGCCAAGAAGAATGCTGCTCCAGGAAGTAGGGTAGGTATGGTATTGCTATTACTGAGCGCATCAATTTCTTCTTGTCCCATACTTTCTAAGTGATCTACACTCACCGCATGATGCTTGACGCCTATTTGTACACCACCAGATTTGTGTAATTGATTAGCATGAATTTTGGGTTTTAGTCCGTACTTAGCGCCTGCCTCTAGTAGCCTGTCGGTTTCTTCAACCGAGAAGAATCCTTTTTCGCAAAAAACATCCATATAGTCTGCCAAGCCTTCTCCGGCAACTAATGGTAGCATTTCGTGAATGATCTTATCTATATAAGCATCATGGTTTTCTCTATAAGCTAAAGGGTAGCTGTGTGCGGCCAAGAATGAAGCCTTTATCGGTATCATGTCGAGTGCTTTAAGGCGTTTAATAACGCGCAGCATCTTTAGTTCGGCTTCGGTGCTTAGGCCATAGCCACTTTTTATTTCTATCGATCCGGTGCCTAAGGAAATAGCTTCTTCCAATCGGGCTATCGATAGCTCATATAGAGCATCTTCGCTTATGTCTTTCATTTTGGCAGCGGAGTTAAGTATACCACCACCGCGTTTTGATATTTCTTCGTAACTGAGCCCATTTATTTTATCTACAAACTCTTGCTCTCTGCTTGCAGCGTATACCAAGTGAGTGTGGCTATCGGACCATGCTGGCAATACCAGTCTGCCGCTTGCATCTATTTCACGAACATCGGCACCTGCGCCTTCAAATCCTTCCATAGGCCCAAATCCAAGAATAATACCATTTTCTATAAGCAACCAAGCATTATGTATTGATGGGATAGTATTCATATCCAGACCTTTTACGCGCTGCACAGCGGAGTTGGCGGTTTCTGTCCACACAAGTTGTTGTATATTCGTAAAAAGCGTTTTCATATTTGTATTTCTTTTTGGGGGTCCCAGTATATTTTTTTAAAGTCCTTTACCTTATCATTCTCTATAACTATACCTTCGGCTTCCAAAAGTCTCTGCATGGTAGTAGGCGTGCCGAAATGATGTTTGCCAGTGAGCAGGCCATGGCTATTGACGACTCTGTGTGCAGGTATGTTGGGGATATTATGAGATAAATTCATGGCCCAACCCACAAATCTTGCTCCACTTCTCAGACCAATACATGCCGCTATTGCGCCATAGCTAGTAACTCTTCCTTGAGGTATGAGCCTCACTACTGCATAAATTTGATTGAGAAGCGCTTCTCTTGAAGGAGCATTATTTTGAGGAGTTGTCATTTTGACCTTCTGTTGCTTTACGTTTTGCAAGGAGTTTGCTTCGGCCGGGCTCTGGTACCATTTTGTAATCGTAAGGACAATTGAGGCATCCATTGCCACAGCAGTAACCACGTTTTAGAAGATAGCTTGCTGTCATTACAAACCGTCCGCGTTCGTCATAATAATAATCTTCTGGCTCGTCGTCTTCCGGTATGTTTCTGAAGTTTATCATCTTTCAAAATTACTAGATTTTGTTGGTAATTATTCTAATGCGTTTTTGGAAAAAAACTTCAGTCGTTCATTTTAGTGTATGGGCAAATGCTTAAATACGGTTCGTGTGGTTTTTTTAGAATCTTACAGCCAACTTTAAGTTGATGAGTCTGGCGGTAAGCCTATCGGGTACAGCATACACTCTATTATTACTAAAATCTTGTATCCATTCGTAGGCGATAACGTTTCTGATATTTAATAAATTGAATACTTCAAGGCTCAACCATACTGATTCGAAGTGGTTGAAGGGGCTAAAATTATATTCTCCCTTCTTACTGCCATCTAGCAAGAGCGCAGCAAATCCAATATCTACACGTTTGTAGTCTGGAACCCTGAGTTTGTATCTGGGGTCGAAATTGGTATTTGCAGGCCAGAAAGGAAGTCCTGAAGAATACATGACATTTACAAATGCTTTGAAGTTTTTGTTGCGGGGCAAGTAATCGGAGAAGAACATGCCTAGTGTGAAGCGTTGGTCGGTGGGTCGGGGTACAAAAGCAGACCACGTATTGGTTTGTGTATTTAGAATACGGTTGGCTGTTTTCATTACACCTAGGCTCACCCAAGATTCTGCGTCTTTTACCAAATTGCCAAATAGTCTAACTTCTCCACCGTAGGCATAACCTTTCGCATCATTATTGGCACGGTATCTGATTCGTACATTATCGTATTCATAAGGTATTAAATCCCACAGTTGTTTATAGAATAGTTCGGCAGTAACTTTAAAAGGTTTTTCGTCCCAGGCCATAAAATTGTAGTCGAAGCCCCCCGATAGATGAAAGGCTTTTTGAGATTTAATATCGGTATTGAGTATGCCATTGGGGTCTCTCATTTCTCTGTAAAATGCTGGCTGGGCATAGATACCACTTGCGAATCGGAAAATGATGTCTGATTTGCCTTTAGGAGCAATAGAGAATTGTGCTCGAGGGCTCAGAATTACTTCGTTATTAAAGGTAGTATACATGATGCGCGAACCCAAATTGAGCGTCATATTCCTATCTTTTCCAAGTACGATATTGTCTTGTATATAAGCTGTTATTTTTTGGTAGCTGAGTTCATTGTAGGCATCTACGCTTCTGCGCATAAGTATCGAATTGGGATGATAGGGTTGGGAAAAACCCGCACTGTCGCGTCTTTGCCATTCCAATAATCTATCGTCTACGCTAAAGAACATTACTTCTGCTCCCCAAGACATGGCATGCCTGCCTTGTGTATAGGTGCCCTTGTGCCCCACGTGAAAAACACTTGCATTGAGGCGATTTCGGGCAAAATCGTGAATTTCGCCGCTTCCCAAAGATTGTTTATTGTCACCAAAAGAAGATTTACCCAAATCGCTTTCTATAGCATAAAGGTCGTATATACCCTTGATGTCATAGTTCTCCTCTTCGACGCTTTGAAAAGCAGAAGCCAGTAGTTTTAATTTGGTGCGGCTATTAGGCTTGTAGGTGAGCGAGGTGCCAGCAAATCTTGTGTCAAATTGGTCTATTTCGCCACCTCGATAATTAGTGTTTAGGCTGAATACATTATTAAAATATCCAAAAGCTTCTACGCTATTGGTGGGCTCCATAGTAAATCTATTTCTGGCATAATTCGCTAGCAATTCCCATTCCCATTCTTTCGAGAATTTATAATTTACCAAACCCTGAATATCGGTAAATGAGGGGTTGTATTGTCCTTTAATAGGCTGCGACTGTAAGATGTATTGATTACTTTTTTGACGAGCACCAAATAGAACACTCAGTTTTTCGTTTTTAGAAGTGCCCTCTAAGTGCATTTGAGCACCCAAGAGGCTAGCCATTACGCTGCCACCAAATTTTTTGGGGCGTTTATAGGTAACGTCTAAGGATGAAGACAGCTTGTCGCCATATTTAGCCTGAAAACCACCCACAGAAAAATTTACGCCTTCGGCCAAATCGGCATTGATAAAACTAAGGCCTTCTTGTTGACCCGAGCGAATAAGGAAAGGTCTGTTTATTTCAAAATCATTTACATATACCAAGTTCTCGTCGTAGTTGCCACCACGAACTTTGTATTGAGAACTTAATTCGTTGTTGTCGCCTGTAAAAATTTTAATTAGGCCTTCTATGCCTGTATTTGGTCCCGGATTTATAAAAGCTTTTTTTACATCAAAACGCACTTGCCCGGCTTGCTCTCTGTAGGATTGGTCTTCGTAGTTTACCGCTTCTAGCTCATCAAATAGGGTTTTGAGTATCACATACACTTCCTGCACTTCATTATCTGCGACGGTAACTCTCTTAAACTCTGCTTCATATCCTGGAAGCATGTACTTTAATTGCACTTTTTTGTTGCTTATAATGGATATTTCGTAGTTGCCCAAACTGTCGGTTTCCACGCTTTCTTTGGTATCTAAGTTGATAATTTTAGCCCCCAAAGCCACTTCATTCATGTCTGTAGTAATTACGCCCTTTATAGTGCCACTTTGGGCCCACACAGCGGAAGTAATAAGGATAAGGGTGGCAGTAATAAAATTACTTTTTAAGCTATTCATTATACTGATGGCATAAGATTGAAAACTTGCAGGCATATTGGTGCCTACGTGTGATTTTAACGTGCAAGTTACCAAAGTATTATATTTTTTTAGTCCTAAATATTCTGAAAAGACAAAAGCAAGTAAGGCAACAGCATTCACCAATTCAATAATTATAAAGCCTTATGATTTTATGAAAGTATCTTTTAATATTATTTCTTTTAACAGATATGCCCAAAACTGCGAATTAATTACGAATTTTGCAGGCAATTATGAGTACTATATACAATAGAATATTAATTACAGCCGCTTTGCCCTATGCCAATGGCCCTTTACATATCGGACATTTGGCGGGTTGTTATTTGCCGGCAGATATATACGCACGCTACCAGAGAGCGCAAAAGAAAGAGGTACAACTGATAGGCGGAAGTGATGAGCACGGTGTGCCCATTACCATCAGGGCGATGAAAGAAGGCATTACGCCGCAAGATGTGGTAGATAAATACCACAATATCATCAAAGAGAGTTTGCTGGCAATGGGTGTAAGCTTTGACATTTATGCTCGCACCTCTTCCGATACACATAGGCAAACTTCCCAGGAGTTTTTTAAAAACCTATACGACAAAGGCATTTTTGAAGAGCGCAGCAGCGAACAGTTTTACGACGAAGAAAAAAACATGTTTTTGGCCGATCGGTATATCGTAGGTACCTGCCCCGTTTGCCAAAACGAAAACGCATACGGCGACCAATGCGAGAAATGCGGTTCTACGTTGTCTCCCGAACAACTCATTAATCCCCGTAGTGCATTAAGCAATGCTGTGCCTGTAAAAAAAGAAACTAAGCATTGGTATTTTCCATTGAATCAATATGAAGATTTTTTAAAAGAATGGATAATAGAAGGCAAGAAAGATCAATGGAAACCTAATGTGTATGGGCAGTGCAAATCGTGGTTAGACAATGGCTTGCAGCCGCGAGCAATGACTAGGGATAGTAGCTGGGGCGTGCCTGTGCCACTACCCGGAGCTGAAGGGAAAGTACTGTATGTGTGGTTTGATGCACCTATAGGTTATATCAGTGCCACTAAAGAGTTGTTGCCACAGAGCTGGGAGCAGTATTGGAAGCAAGAAGACACCAAATTGGTACACTTTATAGGCAAGGACAATATCGTATTTCACTGCATCATTTTTCCGGCTATGCTTAAGGCGCACGGAGCATATGTATTGCCCGATAATGTGCCAGCCAACGAATTTTTGAACATAGAAGGCGAAAAAGTATCTACCTCCCGTAATTGGGCGGTATGGGTAGATGAGTACATAAAAGACTTTCCTGATATGCAAGATGCATTGCGCTATGTATTGTGCAGCAATGCTCCAGAAACTAAGGATAACGACTTTACATGGAAAGATTTTCAGGATAGGGTTAATAACGAACTAGTAGCTATTTTTGGAAATTTTGTCAATCGAGCCATGGTGCTTATGCATAAGCTTTGCGGAGGCAGAGTGCCTGCGTTTCATGACGATGTTAAGACAGATGTAGATCTTCAACTAATTCAAGACCTACAATTGGCGAAGCAAAGAATAGCCCAAAATATCGAAACCTATAAGTTTAGAGATGCCCTTTTTGAAGTGATAGATCTTGCCAGAAAGGGTAATAAATATCTGCAAGATGTGGCGCCTTGGTCCTTGGCAAAAACACCCGAGCTTCAGGCACAGAATCAAAAACTTATCGATAATTGTTTGCACATAGCATTGCAGCTTACTGCCAATTTAGCCATATTAGCAAACCCATTCTTGCCATTTACTGCTAAGAAAATATGCCGCATGCTAACTGTTGTGGATAGAATATTAGACTGGGAGCATGCCGGAAGGATGGATTTATTAAAAACCAATTATCCATTGCGTGCGCCCGAATTACTGTTTAGAAAAATTGAGAATGAAGAAATGGAAGCACAAAGAGAAAAGCTTCATGCTGCTGCTGTAAATAAAGTTGCACCTTTGGCCGAGGACGAGCTTACGACAGCGGAAGTGAAGCCGACTATTGTTTTTGATGATTTTGCAAAAATAGACCTAAGAGCGGGCACTATCATAGCTGCCGAAAAGGTAAAAAAAGCAGATAAGCTGCTGCAATTGCAAGTAGATATGGGCTTTGAGG
>CAYSCJ010000046.1:0-20688 GCA_964429515.1 uncultured Taibaiella sp. | reverse complement strand
GCTACACTCAATAATGAAGCAGCCGAAATCTCCAACCAATATTCAGAGCAGCAGCTTACCATTACTAACGAACAGTGGGAAACAGAAAAAGACCGACTTACCAAAGCTATTACACTCATCGAAATCATAACTGACCCAATAGAAAGGGCTAAAATGTACAAAAAAGTATTTACAGACTGCTGCGATGTACCCCAAAGCGGTGGTTGCGGCTGTAATGATAATACTCCGGCTTAATTATTAAATAAAACACAATTTTAAAAAATGAAAAGTATAAAAAATAAAATCATATTGCTTTCAACATTATTGATAGCCATAACAACGATAAGCTCCTGTGTGAAGACCAAAGATTATAATTGCGAATGTACTTATGTAGCACGCTCGGGAGGCGCCGCTGCAGGACAACCTGATAAGGTAGAAACTACTAAAGTAAAAGGGCGCTTCCACGAGCAGGCAGTAGTAGAATGTGACGGGCTAAGCAGCAAATACTTTGCAGACTATTCCGGTACCTGCCTTATAAAGTAAACAATATTTAAAAAGCAAATCCGTTATGGTGTAATAAAAGCACCATAGCGGATTTTAAAACTAAATAATTATGGCAAATAATTTTAAAAATCCGTGGGAAAATAATACTTGGGCTAAAGGTGGAAAAGAATACAAAAAAAGTGCTGTGGGGGTGGTACAGAATGGCTGCCAGAAGGTTTCTTGGATACTACAACGAGCCTACAGGATTATCTAAAGAGTAAAAGGAGTTCAGAAGTTGGGTTAAATGTTGGTAATACATCAAATAACTATAAACAAATGCTTGTGTGCTCTACAACCACTGACATTGAAAGAAGAAAAAGAGGGGAAGTTGGTTTTGATGAAAATAATATGATGCCTTTATTTTCAGTATTGGTCGATGCTTATTATTTAGATGAAGATGAAGACTTAAAGCCCTCTTACAAAGTGTTCTTAAATAAATTTACAATAACTCAAGGTAATGTATTTGGGGAAATTAACCAAAGACCGAACAACCGTTTCCCGACTAAAGTTGAGACAGTTATACCTGTTGCAATGGACTTGGAGCTAATGGTTGAAATAAAAATTTCGGCATTGGAAAGACTTAGACAGGAAGCAGTAAAAACTATAAAGGGAAGTTTAAAACCTATTGCTTTTGATAAAGTAAAATATTTTAATCATAAGGCTAAATTTGACGTTAAGTACACTCTATTAAAAGAAAGGGCTTTTGTATTTATAGAAGAGGTAGGATTATTTGAATCGGATTTTATAGGCAACTTATTTTACGGTGCAGTAATGGCTAACTTTCAGCATTTAGATAATACTTTAAATGATGGAGACCTTCTTCAAAGTACCGGGGTAGATGACCCTTTGGATAGCTTTGGTATTATAGTCGGCTATATTTATGGTAAAAATGGCATTACCAAAAATACCTTTAGTAATATGAAAAGTGTATCACTGTATAAAAGAACTGTAAAGGAAGGAATGTATTATCATTACTACGAAATCGACGACAAAAAAGAAGGAAAATTTACGCTTAAAACTACTAATCATTAATTATTTTATGAAATTACTATATAAGGCTGCTTTCATTATCCTTTTTATAGTTATGCTTGTCTGGGCTGGTTCGTTCTTATATTTTAAATGGTCTGTATTATCCAAACGTAATCATTATGAATGGCTGAAAAGGGAATATAGTGACTATATATGGGAGGTTGTTGATGATATAGATGATGTAAAAGAAATAGAAGTAAAGGAATACGACAGCTTCCTGATTGTTTATTCTCCTCAGGTGCCTCAAAACTATCTTTTGGCATATTATGTACCCGACAGAGATAAATATCCGTACCCCAAAAATAATCAACTTAATTCATCGCCTTTTGGTTATTGGTATATCACAATATCAAGGTTATATGAAGGAGGAAAATATTTTAATATGGAAGATGAAGCATTGCATTTGGCATTGATTAACCTGCAAAAAAAATTATATAAAAACCATTTGGCAATCGAAACTGTATATTCGACAGGAAGTTGCAGGATTAACCTCGGCACTATACAGCTTCCGTCAGATTATACGGATTTTTCAAATGCAGACAGTTTAACGTTAACTTATTGTAATAGAGATGACAGTTGTGTAAAGTGGGTAGAATTACAGATGAGAGGGTTATAAGTTTCTATACGTATTTACCGACTGGTGCGATGTACCTCAAAGCGGAGGCTGCGGATGTAATGATAATACAGAAGCATAATATTTTATTAAACTTACCGCCAATGACTTGCAAAGTCGTTGGCGGTTTTAAATCATTTTAATTATGGCAAACAAATTTGAAAATTGGAGAAAGGACAGATGCCAATGGCGATATATACGAAGTATTTAGTGATGGAAGCACCCGTCTCATTGCATATCGAGATGATGAGGGAAATATGCATTATAGAGATGAGACTTGGCTGGAAGATGTAGAAGTGATAGGAGAAAGACCCAAATGGTGGCAACAATACGACCCTCAAAAAGCAGAACAAGCAAGACAAAACTGGAATAAATGGATGCCACAAGGTAGTAAAGATTACGGTAACAATAATTTGTTTCGTCAATTAGGAAACACTTCTTCTAAAAGTACAATCCCAAAAGCATTGCAGACAAAAGCATTAGCTGGTAATGAGTTCTGGCAAAAGAAGGTTTTCCAAACAAATCCTTATGATGGTTCGGATTATAATAGAGATGTTAGAATACGGCAACAATTTGACGAAAATGAGCAAAAGAAAGAGAATGAAAGGTTGAAAAGATTAAGCACATTCTTAGTATCGAACCCTCAATATAAATACTATACACCAAGTACCGGTAAAATTGTAAAAACAATTCCATATAGGGGTGAAAGACATTTACATTTGAGTGAAAAAGCAAGGACAGAACTAAGAAAGGGAATGTTGGAACAGTTATCCCACTATGATTTAGATGATACATATCAAACTTCGCCTAAGAATATTTCAGATTTTTTCAATGATAATTTTAACAGAACAGAAATTGAAATAATAACACAAAGAAAGGATGCCAGTAAAACATTTTTAGGGTCGCAATAAGGAGGTCCAATCGTAAGATATATCCAAGACCCTGTTAACCCAAGTGCTGTTATAGATTTGAGGCATATGTTGATAATAGGAAAGCAAGGGCAGTTTGTAGGAAATTCAGTAGAGCTAGGACAATCTGTAGTAGGAATGTCTAGTGGAGCTAGTTACCAAGATTATTATTCTAATTATTTAGGCTATCAGTTTTATAAAGCTTATGGGAATAAGCTAAAACAAAATCCAAGAAAATTTGCAGAATACTTGTATGATTTCTTAACTTCTAATCAATACGGAAGATTAGATACAAACGGAGATATAAATTATTATGAGTAGTGTAAAGATATATGAATGGAACCGCAAGATAAAGCTGGCTATAATAGTAGTGCTATTGATTCCGGTTGGAGGCTTTTTTTACATTCAGGTTCAAAATTTTTTTTTCAATAGGAAAATAAATAACATTAGGAATAATATTAAGATTGGGATGCACAAATCTGATGTTTTGAAGGTTTTAGGAACGCCTACTTATTCCGGGTATATTACCAAACAATATGAAATGAATAGTTCCTCGGATACGCTTTTTTCGTTAGCTGAACTTACAAATGAACCCCAAGAAAGCTATCTTACTTATAATTTTGGGTCAGATTTTTTTCAGAAAGGAGATGATTTGAGTTTAAAATTTGACACTCTGGATATATTGATTGAAATAAAATCTCCTCACTTTAAAATAGCACAACCGATTACACAATAATAGTGAATGTAATAAATTATAATGGAATTTCGTTTAGATATAATAGAAAATATCCCCGACCCAATAGAAAGGGCTAAAATGTACAAAAAAGTCTTTACCGACTGCTGCGATGTACCACAAAGTGGAGGATGTGGCTGTAATGATAATACTCCGGCTTAATTATTAATTAAAATACAATTAAAAAAATGAAAAGTATAAAAAATAAAATCATATTGTTTGCCACATTACCGATAACAATAATAACGATAAGTTCCTGCGTGAAAACCAAAGATTATGATTGCGAATGTACTTATGTAGCACGCTCGGGAGGCTCCGCTGCAGGACAACCTGATAAGGTAGAAACTACTAAAGTAAAAGCACGCTTCCACGAGCAGGCAGTAGTAGAATGTGACGGGCTAAGCAGCAAATACTTCGCAGACTATTCCGGCACCTGCCTTATAAAGTAAACAATATTTAAAAGCAAATCCGTCATGGTGTAATAAAAGCATCATAGCGGATTTTAAAACTAAATAACTATGGCAAATAATTTCAAAATCCGTGGGATGCAGGCGGAGAATATTATAATCAAAATGCCTTACATACAGAGTACCTGCCAGAAGGATTCTTAGAAACCAAACAAAGCTATCAGGAATGGAAAGCAGAACTAGAGTCTGACGAATTGCAAACATCAAGTGGTAATGGTGGAGGAACATCAACATTAAATAAACGTCCAAAATGGAAAGATGTATATGCCGAATATCCTAAAATTCATACCACTAATGGGGTTGTAGACAAACCTGCAAAAGATGTATTTACAGAATTAAGGGGGGAGAATTATGAAAAGGATAAACTGACAAACGCTTGCGCAACCAGAGTGTCTTTAGGTCTTTTAAATGGAGGAATGAATGTACCTAAAGAATTTCTAATTACAAAAGGTAAGTTTAAAGGAAAGGGATTTATTGCTAGTGCTTTGAACTTAAAGAATTGGTTATCTAGAGTTTCTGTATGGGGGACTGCCGATGAGATAATAGAAGGACCAACGGATTTATTATCAGTTCAAGCACAAATAAATGGCAGAAATGGTGTGTATATAATAATAGGAGGATTTAGTGGAGGGATTACTGGACACGCTACATTATGGGTCGGTAGTAATAATAATGTTATTGGTAATAGTAATTATATTCAAAATGGTGGTACTGTTTATTTTTGGGAGCTTTTATAAATGAATTGCTATGAAATGGATAAAACTACTATTTGTTTTGTTAATATCAAATCTATCATTTGGTCAATTATCATTATTGGATTCAGTAACGGTTAAATTTAAGAATGATAAAAGAGCTTTTCAAGAATTTCAAGTATTGGGTAAACTATATTGTTTAGATAAAGTAATAGGTAATAACGGTATATATTTTCAATCCTATGCATCTATGTATAATGGATTTTCCCCTTTTGTAAGATTGTTAGAAAAAGAAAAAATAGAATTGTTTTTCAATAAGATTATCAATTCAGAAGAGATAAATTTATATATACCAAAAGATTCGAGTGTATTTTTTAATAATAGAGCATCATATTATTACGAGTTATATAATGATATAAATAAAAAGTGGGAGAAAAAAAATATTAAAAAGTATTATATACAATTAGTTTCTGATACCAATAATTACATAAAGCCATTGGCTGACAATTTTAATGAAGATGATATAAATAGCTTTCTGCGAAATTATTTAAATGAGTATTTTATCGAACCTGCAACAGACCAATAATTCTTTCATTGAAAGAGTAATTTATTTGTATTCCTTTACTTTTGAATGTATAAAACCATTGGTGGCTTCAAATAATTTGTAACTATGGCAAATAATTTCAAAAATCCGTGGGATGTAGGCGGAGAACACTATAATCAAAATGCCTTGAATACCCAATTCTTACCAGAAGGATTTTTAGAAACAAAACAAAGTTATCAAGAGTGGAAGGCAGAAAGAGAACAAGATATTATAGATGATATGCAAGGAGAAATAAGGTATTATAATATGATTGGAGACTTTATTAAAGGAGATAGGAATTCAAAGGGGCAAAAAAAAAATTGTGTTAACAGCACTTAAAACTTTTAAAGGGAAAAAAAATGAAGAAATTTCTGAAAATGTACAAACTGTAAATTCATTCATTAAAAAGGGATTAATAATGTCGCTACCAGAAAAATCATTAATGATAAAAGTAAAATCATTATATGAATTTGCAAAAAGTGGAATGAATCAAGAAGAAGGTTATGTGGTTGCAAATGATGGTTATGTTTCTACAAAAAAAAGGTCAGAAGGTTCTTCTATAGATTTAAAGTCATTGTATGATGAAATCAAATTAATGGGTAAGGAGCCAGCATTTGACATTCATACACATCCTCTTCAAATCACTCAGGATAAATTGATTGATTTGAAGAATATTGGAGCTGCGTATCCGTCGGGAGAGATTGGTACAACAAAGAAAGGAGACTTTAACACTACTCGAGAACAGCAAGAAGAAGGTCTTATCTCTGAACCTTGTTGGGTTCTCGGATTTTGCCCCAAATATAATAGAGAAGATGATATTATTTTTGAATACAGAATTAATTTTTATATATCAAATTGGGTTTTTGTTTCACTTCAGCAAGAAATAGCAATAAAACCTATTGACAAGAATCCTACAGGTACTTCGAGTTCTGTGGGAGGATCTACCTTTTATACTACAGCTAATCAAGGTATACCTTTTGAAAATTTTGAATCTACAGTAAATAAAATCAGAAAAAATGGATAGGTTAATATTCTCTTTTTATTGTATGATACTTTGTTTTAGTGCATTTTCACAATCAGACAGTAATAGAATTACTCCGATTTATGAGCGTTACAAAGTAGCATTAGATAGAGGAGATACATTGAAATTCAAATCAACAATAGCCTTTTCACATAGCAGCCATTGGAAAGGCATAAAGTGTGCAGGAAGTTATTCTTTAACGCAAATAATAAAAAAAAATGACAGCGTGCTCATTATTCATAAAATGAAATTACCTTGTTTAATTGAGCACACAAGAGTAAGCCGATACAATAAAATTGGATTTCCTGAGGATATTAAAGGATTCAATACATTGCTTAATAATATGAAAATGCCGTCTATAGAATCATTTGACTATACACCTTTTTCTATAGAAGTACCAATTCAGATTCAAAATTTGATACATTACAATATCCAAGGTATTACAGGAAAAATGACCATAATAAACAGAAGAAAGGACGTAAAGGACAAAGAAATTTTCTATGACACCATACCTAAATATTCTGAATTTACATTTGAAGATATATTGTTGGATGATTTTTTTGAGTATAACTATGTAAGCAGAAATGACACTCTTAATCCTGTAGAAAAGGTATTTAGAGATTATTTATTCTCAGATTACAACAATACTCCTTTCCAGATAAATATTGATTTTTTCAGTCCACACTTTAAATACCAATACGGAGATGCTCCAACTTTTTATTTAAGTAATAACTGGGCGTTGTACAGCACAAGGCATTTTGTAGTTATTTTGGAAAATATTCAAAATAAGCAGGAAAATGATATTTTGACGTTTCGCAGAATGGCTGAAAGTATTAAACCAATTGATCCAAATGTTTTCAGTTTACAAGATTTAGATAGTTATATATTAATAGAGTAAAATGTATTGAAAAGAAATAATTCTATTATGGGTTTTTAAACCTGCTTCAACTATGGCAAATAAATTTGAAAATCCGTGGGATGTAGGCGGAGAAGAATGGGAAAGCAATGCTTTAAATCACAAAAAAGCAAACAACTCTATGGATCAAAATAGTATTGATGAAGAAGAGAACTATACTGGTATTTTTTATACCGTTTATAATAAAAGTGATAAATCAATATGGTGCAAAAATGAAGATGATAGTGGTGTATTTGAAGTAAAGTCCGGTAAAAAAACAAAACGTAGAATTGATGGTTTAACTCATTGGAACAAAAGAGGAGAAGTATTCAAAATAGTTACAGGACTTGATGTTTTATTTGGTATAGTTGTTTCAAATCAAGGACTTAGGTTTAGTACTGCGATGTGGCCTTTAGATGAAGATATTAATACACTATTCCGTGGTGGGTGGTTATCGTCTTCCCCTGACGCTGGATGGGATCCTATTTTTGAAAAAGCACAATAGAAGAGAATGAAAGGGATTGTCAATATCGTGGGATTATTATTGGTTATTTGGGGAATTCTATTTTATGGAATGTTATGCTACTCATCGTTCAAATTTGGACACATTCCTCAATATGGAGTTGATCCGGATTGGAATACTTTATTTAAAAGAAATATTTTTAGTGTAATAAATGTTATACTTTCCTCTCTATGCTTAATTCTTATACCCACTTGGATTTTACTAATAATCGACGTGTTTGTAAATAAAGTTAAGTTTAATAAAAAAGAAATATATCTAAATATAGGAGTTGGAGTTTCAATAATAACTTTTGTTATAGCTCATTTTTTTATGAAAAATTATATTGGATGGATCTATGACTAATGGAATTAGACTGCAAGGGCAAACCACCTATGACAGGAATTAAATATTAAATAATATCATTTTTATTTTATGAATAAGAAAATCAAAATTGCTTTAATAATTGTTTGTGGATTGATTGCCTCTTATTTCCTTTTTTTATATTATCTGAACCATCATTATTATATAGAAAAGAAAATCGGGGATATCCAGATATGTGATAGCGATTTAAGGATTGCACTATATAAAACACTTGAATTTGATCACAATATTCCTGTTCATTATCAGTTATACAAAGGAGACAGCCTTTTACAGGATCACCAATTTTTAATAGGAACTGATGATTTTGATATTGGAATAAACTCTTTTATTCCATTATGTGAGGATAGTATTTTTAAATTGGCAATTTTTGAAGAAAAAAATACAATTTTCACATTAAATATAAATAATTATAAGTAATGATTATCATACGGAAGCATAATATTTTATTAAAATCACTGCCAATAACTAGCAAAGTCGTTGGCAGTTTCAAATCATTTTATTTATGGCAAACAACTTCAAAAATCCGTGGGATGTAGGCGGAGAATACTATAATCAAAATGCCTTGAATACCCAATTCTTACCAGAAGGATTTTTAGAAACAAAGCAAAGCTATCAGGAATGGAGGGAAGGTAAGAAAAATGATAAACGAAATAATAATATCACTACACAAGAAAAAGTATTACTGTTTAAAAAAGAAAAGGATGCCTACAAATACCTATTGGACAATACCAAAAACGATTTAGAGAAAAACGGAGTTCCCAGACCTATAGAAAACTTTGCATTTATTACTAGTAGTGGTGTCTTAGTTTTACCAACAAAAGGATTAGACATTGATGGAAAGGAATACCGAAATTATGCTTCGACAGCAGAATGGCGAGTAGTGCCTTACATTATTGGCAATAATGGTATGCATATCGAATATGGAGGCCGTTGGTATAAAGTATTGGCTACTATACATACACATCCTGGCATTCGGGATGGTAGCATTGCTTCTCATAGCGGTTCGGATATGGGATTTGCAAAAAACACTAAAACATTAAGCCTGATACTATCTTTTGATGATAGAGTTTATGGACTACTGCCCGATAGTGTACGCTCTGTTAATTTTGCTCTAAATTCAGATTTAACAACAGGAAAGATAAGCATCATCAATAATTTCCAACAGATAATAAAAGTTATAGCATCTAATGATAAATAAAAATATAATTATAGGCTTATCGTTTGTTTTATTTTCATTCTTAAGCTGTAGAGGAGAATTTCATCCTCAAACACCGACTGACAACATGAATAATCAATTATTATTAAAGCAACCCATATATGATTCTATTCAGACATTTGTAGATTTTAATAAATTAGCTAATACTAATTTCGATGCTCAATATTATTTATTAGAGTTTTACGCATACAGAACCGATACTTTGGATTTTATCTTAACAACAATTCACAAAAAAACACTTGATAACTACTATTTACACTGCCCATTTTTTTACAATAAAGATTCTTCAATTTTAATCATAAATAATGGAAGCAATGCTTTATTTGATAATGATGTTACTCACTCCTTGACTGAAATTACAATTGCAGGAAATAAAAATAATGAACCTGTTATTTATAATCCTTTCCTATGGAAGTTAACTATAGTAAATCATAATCAAATTATTATTGACAGGTTGTTTGGAGCAAAAGAAGTTAAAAAAAACGTAATCATTTTAAAATAACATCTAAGAATTCACAAAATAGATAAAATCACACAAGATGTTGAAACTTAAAATATTTTTTTTGTTAGGGGCTATTTTGCTGTTTGGGTTGTACAGTACAAAGTCTTACGCCCAACAGAAGAGTGAAACGAGTATGCCAAGTAGATTGAAATTGACTAAAATACATCCAACAGACCTAATTGACAACGATTACACTTCCACATCTCTCCAATATGCCATTGAGAGGATGGACAATGACTATGTAACTTATAAAGATACGGAAAGCCCTCGTAGTGAAACGCCTAAGAGTGTCATAAAAAAAACACGTTCCATTCTTAATAGCTCACAATTACCCTTTTCTGAAAAAGATTGCTCTTTATTTAAAATAAATATTGACAGTAATTTTCAGGCATTTGTTTTGGTTGCAAATTTTTCATCTTATCAAAAAGGGTATATTATTTTATATAATATACAAGATGAAATAACAAGTCATACTCCGATTGAAGTTAATCTAAAATGGGCAACCAATAATGAACAAGGCTTCGATTATAAAATACTTAAATATCCATTAGTAGAAATAAAAAAGGAGGGTATTTCCTATAAGATGTACTTAAAAGAGCGGGTACATAATGGAAATATGTATAATGCCGTACTTACGAAAGTATACAATTTAGATAAAACTAATTCTTTACAACTGTTATGTTGCTATGAATCTTATTCCTTTATAAATGAAAATACTTATATTGAAAGAGTATTAAAGGATAGTATTATTTCTGTTTTTAAAAATACAGTAACCAGTAAAGAGTATTTAGGAAGCATAGTATTGTCTGACAATAACTCTAAAATAAATACTATAAATTGTCTTGACGAGAGCTACTGCGATATGATTTTTACTAATAGTGGGAGAAATCCTAATGAGATGCTTAAAAATGGCTATTTTTCTTATTAATAGTGATGAAAGTTTAATCATTGCCTACAAATAAAATCAAGCAAAACAGCCACGCTTTGAAGTGTGGCTGTTTTGCTTTTTCATTACCCAATTGTATAAACGTAACAATGGATTGTATAACTACCTCCAGTCTTTGCATTACTTACAAAAACAAATACACACCCACCACAAAAAAATGCACGAAAACACCTGACTTAAATCATCAATTAAGCAATCAGGCACATTGGCAAGGCACACACAGCCACCGCACAAAAGCCAACCTTGCCAAAGAGCCTGTCCTCACAATCATCAACGTACCAACATCTATTGAACCAACAAGCGAATAAAACCCTGCCTGCGTACAACAAGCGGTTTGATGCAATGGCGGAGTAAACGGCAAAGTCAATGTTAGAAATACCTTGCCACAAAGCCATATTTTATCAGCTTTTTCATTAATTTAGCTGAATAATATGGCTTTGTTCACGTTGTAGAAAAGTTTAAAGATCACACTTCCTTTTCCGCCACTGACATCAAGCCGCCGAACCGTTATTGAAATTATTTACGAGCTTAAATACTACAAAATAGCTCCGAAGGTATAAGCCATTGATTATATACTATGGTTTTGGAGCTATTGAAGTATTGATAAAGTAGAATATTGTTGAAGTACTGCAGCTATTGCATAATTTGAAGCTGTACGGTATGGTCTATTTGCTTAGATACCTACATTCATATAAGTATAATGCCAAGTTTATTTGTTCAAGGCAGCTAATTAATACTTAAAAAAATAGTTTCAATTCTAAATTGTTTTTAGGGCAAAACTATACCCCCATTTTTTCAGACACATTGTAGGTAAGCAGCATATTAGCGCGCTATCCAGCCAGCTGGGTTGACTGTCGAGAAATTATTGTCTGTTACTTTCCATACTTGGAAGTTGAGTACACTCACACCGTCTTCATTTTTACCAATTGTTCCTAAAGTTTGTTTTATTCCTACTTTATCACCTTGCTTAACGCTTACACTAGCTAAACCGCTATAGATAGTAAAGTATTCGCCATGGCTAATCATCACGATATAGCCCTCAATATTACTAATTTTAGTTACGGTGCCTTCAAAAACGCTTCTCACAGGAGCACCGGCTGTAGTGGTAATGTCGATGCCTAAATTATCTATCGTTACTGTTGCATAAACAGGATGAGCTTGTTTGCCATATTGAGAAGAAATATAGCCCTTTTCTAAAGGCCATGGCAGCCTGCCTTGGTTAGCTACAAAATTATTGGAGATCGTCTGCACATCGGGAGTTAAACTCATTTTGTACGAAGTAGATGCTTCTGTAGTAGCCGGTTTAACTGGAATCGGTTTGTTAGCTGGAGTAGCAGGAGCCTTTGCATTGCTGGCTAAGGTTTTGGCGTCATTAGTTTGGCTGTTTGTATTGGTAGTAGTGCTAGTATTAGTGCTTGCAGCAGCAGCATTCCCAGATGCTTGTTCGCCTCGCATACTCGAGCCAGTTCGGAGGCCAACATTTTGGCTGCCTGCATTGGCTTTTTCTTCTGCAAGTTTTCTTTTTGCTTCTTCCTCTGCCTTTTGTTTAGCTATTGCAGCTTGCTCAAGTGCACGCTTACGTGCAGCCTCTTCCTCTGCCTTTTTCTTTGCTAAGGCAATTTCTTTTCGTATCATTTCTTTGATACTCGACTCTAGCTTTATAGAGGTAGCTTTGTCTTTTTTTATACGGGCAGTAAGTTCCTTTTCCATGCCCTTTAGCTGATTGATGAGCTTATCTGTTTCGGCTTTTTCTGCAAGCAATGCGCTTGTTTGGCTTTGTTCTTCTGAGAGCAAATTATTTTTGGCCGATTTTTGATTGCTTAATACCTGTATTTTATTATTTAAGGAGGCTTGTGTTTTTACAATTCTTTCGCCCTCAATTTTTCGTAAATCGTTGTATTTTTTAAGATATTGAAGACGTCTCAATGCATCGTTAAAGTCGGAAGCACTAAAAAGAAAAGCCACGAAATTTTCAGCTTCTCTGGTTTTGTAAGCATATCTAATCGTCTCTGCATAAGATTTTTGCTGTGCTTTAAGCTTATTAGTAAGGGCAGCAATATCTACAGAGGAGGCTTTTATGTTTTGTTCTAAATCAGTAATTTCTGAATTGATGGTATTAATAAGTTGCTGGCGAGTAGCCAATTTACTTTGTAAAGCTTTTAAATCAGATAGAGTGGCATTTTTATTTTGTTTTGTCTCTTCTAGTTGTTTTTGTGTAAGTTCAATTTCTTTAAGTAAACTCGATCTTCGTTTTTCTAAGTCTGCTTTGGTAGGCTGTTGTGCCGTAACAAAGTAGCCTAAGCAAAGGACACTAAAAAAGATTCCAATATAAATAATGTTTCTAAACAACATTCGTTTGTATTTAAAAATGATATGGTGGAATAAGGTATAAAATTAGATTTTATTTATGGGAATGTAAAAAATGTGCTGGTAATTTTAGAAACTTATTCTTGAATGTGGCTTATCTGCGTACCAAAAGCTTATTCAAATTAAAAGACTTTAAGGTTACTTAAGTGTCTTAGTAAGTGCAAAGTTGTTTTTTTTTATTAAAAAATGAAAGGCTAACCGAAAAATAGTGGTCAGCCTTTCCATGTAAATTATATAGCGTGTACGGGTATTTATACGTTAAATCTGAAGTGCATTACATCGCCATCAACTACAACATATTCTTTACCTTCAATTCTGAGTTTACCTTTTTCTTTAGCAGCAGTTTCGCCACCTAAGGTTACGAAATCGTCATATCCTATCACTTCTGCTTTAATAAATCCTCTTTCAAAATCGGTATGTATCACGCCTGCAGCTTGCGGAGCTTTCCAGCCTTTTTGGATGGTCCATGCTCTTACTTCGGTGACGCCAGCAGTAAAGTAGGTAGCCAAATTGAGCAATTGGTATGCGGCTCTAATGAGTCTGTTTAGGCCAGGCTCGGTTAGTCCATATTCACTCAAAAACAACTCTTTATCTTCGAGTTCTTCCATTTCAGTTATTTGGGCTTCAATACTGTTGTTCATCACTATTACCTCTGCACCTTCTTTTTGAGCCATTTCGGTGAGTGCATTGCTATAAGTGTTTCCGGTAAGAATTGCTTCTTCGTTTACGTTGGCAACGTACAATACAGGTTTTTGGGTAAGTAAAAACAAGTCGGCTACGGCTGCGGCATCTTCACCTTCAAGCTGAAGTGCTCTAATATTGAGTCCTTTTTCCAGGTGGTTTTTGCAAGTGATCAATACGTCCAATATTGCTTTTTGTTTTGGGTCGGCTTTCGCCATTTTTTCTACACGTTGTATTTTCTTTTCAACGCTTTCTAGGTCTTTAAGCTGAAGTTCGGTGTCAATTATTTCTTTATCGCTAACAGGATTAATTGGGCCTTCGTCTCTTAATATATTTGCGTCTTCGAAGCAACGTATTACATGAATAATAGCGTCTACTTCTCTGATGTTGGCTAAGAATTTATTGCCAAGTCCTTCACCTTTAGCGGCGCCTTTTACCAAGCCAGCTATATCTACAAACTCTATTTGTGTAGGTAATACTTTTTCGGGATTGACGATAGCTGCCAATGCATCCAGTCTTGGATCCGGAACGTTTACAAGGCCTACGTTGGGTTCGATAGTGCAGAATCTATAGTTGCTAGCTTGTGCTTTTGCGCTATTGCTTACTGCATTGAATAAAGTTGATTTACCTACGTTTGGAAGCCCTACAATTCCTACTTTTAGTGCCATAAATATGTTTATTTTTTAAAAAAAAATTTTTGCAAAGTTAGCTATATTTTTTTAAACATTGGAATAGATGCTTTTTACTAGAAGATTAAGATTTATTATGAAATTTTTAATAATTATTTTGTAATTTGAGATAATAAATTAGATTTGTAGTAGACATAAAAACAAAACAACAATGAACACAGCAACAATTATATTAAAGGAAGATATCTTGAATTATAAGTTAGTTCCTGCGGATGTAGACAATTCGGAAAAATGGATTGAGAAACTCTCATATGCTGTAAGGTTAGGAAATGAATTCAAGGGTAAAACGGCAATTACGATAAATACGGATCAAGGAATGCGCACCGTTGAAACTACTGTTTGGTCTCTAACCGATAAATACATTCAGCTTAAGGGTGGCGTATTAATACCCCTCACGTGCATCGTTGATGTTGTAAGCTAAAAATCGTTACAACAATATTTCATTTATTTTAATACTGTCGGAGACGACGGTATTTTTTTTATTTTTGTGCTTTTTATGAGAATTGGCGTCAATACAAGGTTGTTACTTCAAGGGAAATTAGAGGGCATTGGCCACTTTACGCATGAATTGCTAAAGCGTATCGTATTAGCACATCCAGAGCATCAATTTTTCTTTTTTTTCGATAGGCCCTATCATGAGTCGTTTGTATATGCCAATAACGTGACGCCTATTGTATTAAAGCCACAGGCAAGGCATCCGTTTTTGTTTTATGCTTTTACAGAGTTTGCGATACCCAAAGCTTTAAAGAAATACAAAATTGATGTATATTTTTCGCCAGATGGCTTAGGGCTTACAAAACCCAAAGTGCCCACTATTGTTGCATTTCATGATTTAGCTTTTCTTCATTTTCCGCAATATGTATCCAAATTAGAAAAGTGGCATTACCATACTTACTTCCCAAAGTTTGCTCAGTCGGCTTCACATATTGTTGCAGTGTCTGAGTACACCAAAACAGATTTGGTTAAGCATTATCAGGTACTTCCCGAAAAAGTATCGGTAGTGTATAATGGCGTTAAAGATATTTATAAGCCCTTGGACTATGCCGTACAGCAACAAATAAGAGACACCTATACGCAAGGTCATTCTTATTTTTTGTTTGTGAGTGCTATTCATCCCCGAAAAAACGTACTCAATCTTTTAAAAGCCTTCGTAAAGTTCAAAAGGTTTCAAAAAACGAATATGAAACTAGTGATGGTAGGTAGAATGGCGTGGCAGACTAAGGAAATTGAAGAAGCAAAAGAATTGATGCCCTTTAAAGATGACGTGATATGGATGGGTTATATGGAAGCAGAGGCGCTAAGTCTGTTAATGGGAAGTGCTTATGCGCTCGTGTATCCGTCTTTTTTTGAGGGTTTTGGAATTCCAATAGCTGATGCATTGGCGTGTAATATACCCGTCATTACCTCAAATGTTTCTTCAATGCCCGAGGTAGGCGGAGATGCAGCTTTGTATGTCGACCCCCATTCGGTAGAAGATATAACAGCGAAGCTTAGTTTTTTATATAAAGATGAAGCGCTTAGAAACAAGCTAATAGCAAACTGCCAGTCACAGGTGGCAAAGTTTAATTGGGATACCTCTGCCGACAAATTGTGGCAAATAATCGAAGATGTTTTCAAGAACAGATAAGCCCCATACATCCAAGCTACTGAAGCATTCTGCTGCTTATGTCATATGTTTGTCAAATTATTGACAGATGCGAATAGCCCATACAATTTGGTTTACTTTTGTACCACAAAAATTTAATAATAATTATATGAAAGCGAAAAATCTATTTTTAGCAGGGGCTCTTGGAATAGCCAGTATGGGTGCGCAAGCACAAGTATCTTGGACAGTAGATACTTTATTTGCTGGGCAGGGCTATTTGAATAATGTTTATTACAGTTTAGAAAAAGGTATTACTAAAGAAGTGAGTGCAGACACTTGGCACTTAGCTTTCTCACTTGCAAGAATGGATGCGGGTATTTTTATTAATAGTGCGGATAATGCAGTTCGTTTATACCAATTAGCTGCCGATACTGCAGATATGGGTACCGACCTTACCGCCGATTTTACAAATGTAGTGGCTAATGCAACTTATCCATTATTTAACTCAAACCTTAACTGGGAAGATGGTGCCTTCAATAGCAACAAAACTCCTGGAAATCCTTGGAATTACGGTTGGGGTACCTATAGCATGACTTCACATTTAGTAACTGGCGAAAGAGTTTATGGTTTAGTGACTGCTACCGATACTTTCCAGATATTTATGATGGTTAAAAATGGTATATCTTCTACCGTTAATGCACCAACCTATACGTTCAAGATAGCTAAAATTGATGGTACTAATTTGGAAACAAGAACAGTAGAAGCAGGCGTTCCTGGTATTGTTGGCCAAAATTTTGCTTATTACAATATTGACACGGACTCTATATTTAGCAGAGAGCCTTTATCAAAAGATTGGGATTTTGTATTTACCGCTTATAACAACCAACAAATTCAAGTACCGATGCTTAAAACATGGTATAGAACCTTCGGTTTGTTGCAAAATAGAGGCGTAGTAGCTGCTTTGTATCATGTAGATACAGTGTCAGCACACGATACACTAGACTATGAATCCCTAAGCCTTAGCTATGGTGACAGCGCTAATACAATTGGTGGCTCATGGAAGTATACCGGACAGACAGGTTATGGTGCTTTTGATACTACATCCTACTTTGTAAGAACACAAGATAGTGCCTTATGGCAAGTAGTGTTTATCGATTTCGTGTCGGAGAGCGCTGCACAAGATAAAGGAAGAGTGGTTTTGCAAAAAAGAAAAGTGTACACTCCGCCTGTAGTAGATACCAATGTGAGTGTTGCTGAAGTTAATGTTGCTATCGAAAACTTGCAGTTAGCACCCAATCCTGTTGTTAATGGTAACACTGTTTTGAAAATAAGTTCAAAAACAACCATTCCAAACGCTTTGATGACAGTAGTAGACATCAACGGTCGTGTCATAAACGCACAAGTGTTTACAATAGAAAACGGTAATACCGTATTACCTATAAATATGAGCAATGTACCGACTGGCATGTACTACGTTCGTGTACAAGCTGCTGGTGTTAATATGACCTCTAAAGTAGTTGTTCACTAATTGATGATTGATTTTTAAAAAGAAAACATACATACGCACTTTATGTATGTTTTCTTTTTTAATTCAAGATAAGCAAGGGGCATTGAACTACCTGGAATTTTGACGGCATAGCCTACCTTTTAAAATTTCAATTCCAATAAAAACCATAGCGCTCCTCGAATCTGACGAATCAGTTGCTCGTATAGTGAAGTGGAGTGTCAGCCAAGTAAGCCGGTTTAATAAATTGAATCTTTTTTGAAAATGAATAGATTATTATTACTTTCTGCCTGTATTACCGCTTGTATGCTACTGTTGTGCCCTATAGCATACGGCCAAGATACAACTGCTTATAGCGTTATTCGTTTAACAGATGATGACTCACAGCCTATAAGCGAGGTGATTGTATTAATAAAATCCTCAGGTTCACAATCCTATAAAGGTTACGCCTCAGGCGTGGATGGGAGCGTAGTACTCAATGAAGTCAATTTTCCGATAGCTATAAAAATAGAAGACGAACTGTATAAAGAAGTAGATACAATATTGCAAGCGTTTGAAGGCACGCAGCAATTGATGTTGAAACACAATTATAATGTATTAAATAATATTATATTTACAGGGGTTGCTAGGCCTACCAAAGTAGACGATGCCATTGCGGTGTATCAGGTGATTACTGAGGCCTCCATAAAAGCCCGTGGTGCCGTGACACTGAATGATGCAATACGCACAGAAATGGGTTTGAATATATCTCAAGACCAAATGTTAGGTACCAACATTTCCATGAGAGGATTGGCAGGTAATAATGTAAAAATACTAATAGACGGACTTCCTGTCAACGGCCGAGAAAATGGCAATATCGATTTGAGTCAGTTTAATCTTAATAATATTGAAAGAATAGAAAAAGTACAAGGGCCGATGAGTGTAATGTACGGCTCGGACGCTTTGGGCGGCGTTATTAATCTTATTACCAAAAAACAAAAACAAAAATTTTCGGCGGGTATTAATACCTATCTTACTTCTATTCAAAATTACAACTTTGGCGGAAATGTAGGGTATAGCCACAAAAAGCATAGTGCTAGCTTACATGCTGGTAGAAATTATTTCACAGGCTGGGACCCTCATACTCCTATCAGTCAAACAAGATCTCCTTTATGGAGACCCAAAGAACTATACTTTGCCAATTTTAAGTATACTTATAAACTTACGCCTACTAACAGTATCTCGTTTTCGTCAGATTACTCACAAGACCAATTGGTACTTAAATCAGATACGATTGGCTTTGCCGATAATCCTACCGCTCGCAGACTAGATACCCGTATTTTTACTACAAGATGGCATAACAGACTACAAGGTAAATTCCTTATAGGTAAAAATGGCTACCTCGAATCGAGCAATGCATATGCATACTATAATAGAGACCGTAAAGGCTATATGGTAGACCTTACTACTATGGATAATTTGCCATCCGCTAATTCATCGGATAACACCCAAACTACTTTTAAAACGCTCACTAGTAGAACAACCTATAACAACAGAGTGAAAAATATTGAGTACACACTTGGGTATGATATCAATAGTGAAACCGGAGAAGGAACTGATAAGATAGCAGCAGGAACCAAAACCATCAATGACTATGCACTATTTACTACCATAGATTATACCATAGCTGAGAAGATTAAAATTCAACCCGCATTACGATGGAGCTACAATACCGTTTTTAAAACTCCTTTAGTGCCGTCATTAGGTATTAGATACGCCGTAAATGACAGTTGGAAACTCAGATTCAACTATGCAAATGGCTTTAGAGCGCCTAACCTCAAAGAATTGTACCTACTCTTTAATGATGCAAACCACGATATCATTGGCAATCCCAATTTGTCGCCCGAAAAAGGGCACCACTTGCAAGTGTCGTCTGCATTTACACTCATCGACAAAGATATGCACAACAGCGTGCTATCTGTTACAGGAATGTACGACGATGTTCGCGACCAAATAATGCTAGGTTTGGTAGACCCACAAGGCAGTACTCTTGTACTACCACAGTACTCTTACATAAATGTTGCCCATTTAAGATACCTTACCGTACAAGCCAAAAATACTTATACCTACAAGAATGTCCTTCTTGATGTAGGAGGCAGTTGGAATAAGAATATACCAACAAGTGCAGTCTTAAAGGATGGAAGTAACTACACATCGCCAGAATTTAGTTTTCTTGAGTTGAATACCAGTGCAAGCTATCTTGTCAAAAAGTACGATCTTACCTTTAGCGCATTTTATAAATATACAGGGCGCCAGCGTATAATAGGTGCCGACATAATGGGTGGTGCTATTTTCGGAGATTATATGGATGGATTTTCAATGTTGGATGCCAGTATACAAAAAGACTTCTTCAAAAACCATCTAACCATGATAATCGGTTGCAGAAACGCTTTTAATATTCAGCGAATAGCAACTGCCACTGGTACTGTAGCAGCAGCCGGCCACGGTGCTACAAGTTCAGCCAACGTTTCTACTGGACGTAACTTTTTTATAAACCTAAGGTGGACTTTATAATGTTTGCATTTGCCATTAATTAATATATTCCTTCCTTTTATTGCAAGTTTTACATGAGTTGCGGTGTGAAAAAATACGATTCTCGCTATTGTAATTAAAAATGTTTTACATTTCTTCTGCCAAAAAGGCTCATCGCAATATCATTTGTTGCATTAGCCTACCTTGGTGCATCATTACATAGAGCATCTTGAATGGGATGATTCTTCTATTATTGAATTTTTAATTGAACATAACAATAACGGGTACAAAATATAAAGAAGCTAGCCAAGGGAATGTTAATCTTGTTTGTCGTCTATTAC
>CAYSCJ010000045.1:0-21602 GCA_964429515.1 uncultured Taibaiella sp. | reverse complement strand
TATAGATAGAGGAGGGTGCTTCGAAACATCAAGGGCTACCTCGCACGAAAACCCCATTTTTATAAAGAACGACGTAATACATTATTGTGTACCCAATATAGCATCAGGCGTGTCTAGAACGGCTTCCAAAGCCATCAGCAATGTACTCATGCCTATTTTATTAAGATGCTCAGAGTTGGGTGGTATTGAAAACGTTTTGCAAGTAAAGCAAGGCATCAGAAATGGTGTATATCTGTACAAAGGGTGCGTAACTAGCCAAGCGATAGCCAAAAGACTTCAATTAAAATACACAGATTTAGACCTATTAATGTCGTTATAAAATTGGTGGCCTAGCAAAAGCATGTGCTCGCGGCAAATTATTTATAAATCAAAACTTTTGGATTGTTACGCTACTTCTTTAACTTTGTGAGTTCAGATTTTCTAAGAATTGTTTTTTTTTAAACACATACATATAGCTGTATTAAAATGATAGAAATTAAAGTCCCACCAGTAGGTGAATCGATAAGTGAAGTAACACTCGTTCAATGGATAAAAAAAGAAGGAGAATGGGTAGAACGCGACGAGGTTCTTTGTGAATTAGAGTCAGAGAAGGCAACATTTGAGTTGAACGCAGAAAAAGCTGGAATATTACATATCGTGGCCCAAGAGGGTGACACTTTAAATATAGATGATGTAGCTTGTAAAATTGACGATGCCGCAGCAAGACCTGAAGGTGTGGCCCCGGCTGCCGAAGCTCCTGTTGCAACCACAGCGGATACCCCTACTAAGGAAGCTCCTAAGGCGGCTCCTGCCACTGCTCCAGCAGCAGATGTAAAGGCAACGCCTGTAGCCAATGCTATTATGGCCGACAAAAAAGTCAATCCTGCTACCGTTGCGGGTTCTGGTGCTAATGGCAAAATCCTTAAAAACGACGTACTGTCGGCGCTCGAAAACCCAGGCACGCTGCCAGGTAAGCCGCTTTTCTCTAGAGAAGAAAAAACTACCAAAATGAGCAACCTTCGCAAGACGGTATCCAGAAGATTGGTAGAGGCCAAAAATACCACAGCCATGCTCACTACCTTTAACGAGGTAGATATGGGTCCGATAATGGAGATTAGAAAAAAATACAAAGATATTTTTAAAGAAAAGCATGGCATCAACCTTGGGTTTATGTCGTTCTTTACTAAAGCATGTACCATTGCGCTTCAGGAATGGCCTGCAGTGAATTCTTATATTGATGGCGACAGTATTATTAGCCACGAATACTGCGATATTTCTATAGCGGTGTCTGCGCCTAAGGGATTGGTAGTGCCCATTATCAGAAATGCAGAAAGCTTGAGCATGGCAGGAATAGAGGCCGCAGTTGCAGGCCTTGCTAAAAAAGCACGCGATAATAAATTAACTATCGATGAGATGACTGGAGGTACCTTTACAATCACTAATGGTGGTGTTTTTGGATCGCTCATGAGTACTCCTATCATAAATATACCGCAGTCTGCTATACTTGGTATGCACAAAATCCAAGACAGAGCCATGGTGGTAAACGGTAAAATAGAAATTAGACCCATGATGTATTTGGCACTCTCCTACGATCACAGAATCATTGACGGAAGAGAGTCTGTAGGCTTCTTGGTGCGAGTAAAAGAATTATTAGAGCAACCAGAATTGCTTTTATTCGGCAAAGATCCTGTACAAGCATTATTGGAGTTGTAAGTCCTAATTAACTTAGAGCCTACATGCCACAAAAAAGAAGATAACAACTCAATAGAATGTTATCTTCTTTTTTTTAATAAAAAATAAAAACAAGGCATTGTTCAGAAACTAAAGTCAAACATAAGGCAAACAAAAAAGGTACTTCATGTAAAGTTGAAGTACCTTTTGGCTTGTATAATAATTACTTTTTACTCTTTTACTATTTTGTAAGAATACACTTTTTGATCTATCTCAAACACTATAGAATAGATGCCCGCAGCCCAAAGTTGTGTGTCTATTCTTAAGCCGTCGGCGCTGTTGCCTTTTGGTTGGGAAGCAAAAACGGTGCGGCCCAAAGCATCTATTACAGATACCGAATTGATAGGAGCAGATTGCGTATTGGAAATGTGTACATAATCTTTCGCAGGATTGGGGTACACTCTAATGCCAAGTGTGCTGATATCCGAAATATGGGTTGCACCTTTTCCGTATCCAAACCTTATTCCGTAGGTATTGTTGGGGAGGTGAGCAGCAGCCCAAAAGTAATCACCATTGAGAGGCGTTGTAGATGGTGAGTAAAACCACTGTCCGCTATTCAACGCATTATTATAGTCTAATAATGATATATTATTGGGAGACATGGGTGAGGCATTGTTGAACGACAATAGCTTAATTTGGCTCAAAGTAATGCTTTGTTCGATTTGAAGTTCTGTAAAATCTGTAGATAGAATAGGCAGTTTGATGTTGACAGTTCCCGCAGGTGCAGGCTGAATATTAACTGCCCAAGTTCTGTTGGTTTCGTTCCAAGCAGCATTAGGCTTGTAGCCACCCGCTACAGTTACGGTATTGCCCGATTTATAGGTACTAGTCGTTGTCATCGATAGCTGCGACTGCGTCATATTTATAGTGCCAACGTCAGATTTTTTAAGCGCTATTACCATAATATCGTCATCTGAAGTACTGGTATTATTGTCGTAGTAGAAAAGGTACCATTCGCCATCATCGCACATGGCATTGGCAGTAACGGTAACATTAGCAGTGTCTACCGATTTTTTGCCTTCAACCGAACTTACACAAGAAGCATTGCTTATTTTATTTACCATCAAAGCTTTGGGCAGCGGGCCAAATCCGTTATTGAAGTTGACGCCAGTATTGTTTAAGTGACAATAGCTCATAATGGTACCACCGCCCGTTGGATTAGGAGGTCTGGTACAAGAATTATTGTTATTGTCATTTTCTACTGCTACACAACCATCAATTGCGCCACCAGGCCAGCCGCACCAGTGTGTGTGACGAGAGCCGATATTATGACCGAATTCGTGGCTCGAAGCACATACATCCCAAGAGTAAGCAGGAAGTGGTCTAATGGCATTTGGTACACTGTTGTTGTTAACCATGCTGAAGGGGCCTACATAGGTTGAGCTCGTTCTTCTGGGTGTTCTGCACAGCACGTCCAACCAAGCCAATCCGCCTAAGGGGGCGAAGTTATTGCTATTGCGGTATCCAGAGATCATTTGATGTAGGTCGGCAGTTACGTTTGTATTTATGTCATTACCAAACTTATTAAGCACAGCAGTAGATGAATTTGTAGGATAGTTGTCGTTCACCTGATTAACATACATATGCTTTAGTGATAGCTGCATGTCGTCGTTTGCATACAAGGTGCTATTTGCATTGTGCAAAGCGGTAAGGTAGTTTTGCGTTTGATTTAGGTCGCTGTTATTACGCAAATAGGCTCTATAGTCTGCATGTAATGCCACTGTGACGCTTCTGCAGCTACCGAGTTCCGAAATATTTGGAGGAGTAGTCGGTGCATTGTCTTCTGGCTCATTAGGTATTTGCAAATAATCGTCGACAGCGCATCTAGGTGCTAAATGCTCTTTATCTATCACGTCTATGTCATTGTACACTAGATATTGAGGGGTATTATAGCTTTTGTCTGGGCGTGCTATATAGTTATAGTTGCCTGCTTTTTGGGTGCTTATCATACCAATAATGTGTTCGTCAAAGAATGAAAAAACGGCCAAGGATGGAGCAATGCCGTTTACATATCCTCGATAATAAGCCCCTTTTTTGTAGGTAATTTCCTGATAGGTGCCGTTATCTGTTAGTGCAAAAGCGGCAAAATCTTTATCGAAAAAGTCGTATTGGTATAAATGAACTTCTAGTTCGCCTTCTTGAGATGGCAAAGTTATAACCATGGTTGCAGGTTTTTCGGAAACGATACGCTGCAGTGTTGCGGGGATGATGTTGAATTCTTGTATATTCTTTATGGAGCTAACAAAGTCGGTAGCTAAGCTTACAGACGATTTGTTGTAAAGCGTATAGCTTGTGGGCGCGTGCTGTTTAAAATTTTGTTGTGTTAATCTAGCAATTCTGCCGTCCTGTCCCCAAGCTCCCGCGGTTGCCAAAAAGCTGAAAAGCGCAAAGCTCAGTATGGCAATCGTTAATTTATGCAATTTCATAGAATGGTTATTTTTGTGTTTAATTTTTAGTTACAAATATTTAGTTAATTATAGGTTATCGAAGTATCTCGTTGTTGAAATGTGTTTTTAGGAGCTATGGCTACTAGTATCGGAAGCTGTTTCGTCTTCAAAAGGATGAATTACTTCGTCTAGTTGCAGGTCATCTCCGCCGCTAAGGCTATCTGTAGAAGCGTTATCTACTTTGTATCTTATTTTTCCGTCTTCATCTACTTGTTTGAGTATTTTTATTGCTTTAAAAATTTGAAAGTCGGGTTGTGTATTATAGTACACAAGCTCTGTAGAGTCTGTTTCTTGCTTTACATTGAGTATTTCTACTTTGAGCTTTCCTACCATTGCTAGTTTTTCTTCTTCCGACACTTCGGCTGTAGCTTTTTTTATTCCATTGATGATAGGCCACGTATTTGAAGTGCTAAGGTTTTTTGCACCCTCAAAGTCGTAGGTATACATACAGTTTAAAAATTTAATTGCCGTTTGGTCGGGGGTATTGGAGTTTTTGCATCCAGCGAATACCCAGCTAATACATCCTATACAAAGGATTATTATTTTTTTCATTTTTATAAAATTGCGTTGTGGCAAGTTAGTTTTTTGTCTAAGGGTGTTGTATATAAAAAATTTTTTCGTTTTTAAAAGGATTTTTTAAGAAAATAAAGTTACAGATTTATTTTCAGAAAATATTTAGCATTTTCTTCACAGTTAAAAAGAACACTCCACACGAAATTTTTTAACAAAATAACGTTTGGAGTGTTCTTATACAAAAGGGTAAAAGAGCCCTTAGTTTTAATTATGTTTTTTTTGCACCATAGTCAATATAGTGGCTATACCCACTAGTGGATTTTCGGCATCATCGTCCAGTATTTCTACCAACCATTTTACGATGCCTCGAGGTATGAGTGTTTTAGGGTTTTCGGCGTCTGGTGTTGTATCGTTGGGTAGCTTTTGTTTGCAAGTAAAGCGTATATGTATATTGCTACCTGCGTATATGGGTTTGGTAAAACGCAGTTCATCTATACCGTAGTTGAGCAAAACGGGGTTTCTTTCGTAGCTATCTACAAATAGGCCAGCGGCTGCGCTCATTAAAAAATAGCCATGTGCCACTTGTTCGTCAAACATCGTGCCTTCAAAATTGGTAGTGACTTTGTGAGCATAAAAATTATCGCCACTTAGTGCTGCAAATTTGTCGATGTCTTCGCTGGTAATAAGGCGTTTTTCGGTAATAAGTTGTTCGCCCACTTGTAGTTCTTCAAAATATTTTTTGAAAGGATGAATGCTAGCTGGAATGCCTTTAGCGCCTTGTTGATAGACGTTGGTAACTGCCGTAATGGTAGTAGGTGAACCCTGAATGGCTGTGCGTTGCATATAGTGCAGTATGCCTCTAATACCGCCCATCTCTTCGCCGCCACCTGCGCGACCAGGGCCTCCGTGTACCAATAGTGGCATAGGAGAGCCGTGCCCGGTAGATTCCTTGGCGCAGTCTCTGTTCAATACCAGTATGCGTCCGTGATAAGGTGCGGCTCCCAAAACGTATTCTTTAGCCAAAGCATCGTCATACGTTATAAGCGAGCTTACTAAAGATCCTTTGCCCATATTGGCAAGCGCAATAGCGTCGTCTAAGTTTTCGTAAGGCATTAGGGTGCTTACAGGGCCAAATGCTTCAATCTCGTGGGCTGCGGTGTTTTCAAATGGCTTGTCGTTATAGAAGACGATGGGAGGCAAGAATGCGCCTTTATCTTTATCGGCACCGATGACTTCAAAATTGTTCAAGTCGCCGATGATTATCTCTTGTGAAGCTTGTAAAAGTCCAATCTTATGAAGCACGTCTTGCCTTTGGCTTAAGCCAGCAAGCGAACCCATTCTGACGCCTTCTACAGCGGGGTTACCAATGGTGGTTGAGGCTAATCTTTTGGCCAGGGCTTCTTGTACTGGCTGTATTAAATGCGAGGGAACAATCATTCTTCGCACTGCGGTACATTTTTGCCCAGCTTTTGTAGTTATTTCTCTTGCTACTTCTTTAATATACAGGTCAAACTCTGGCATGTCGGGCTTTACATCTATGCCTAGGATAGAGGCGTTTAGGGAGTCTGCCTCCATATTGAAGGGTACTGCCTCGTCGATGAGTTGTGGTGTTGCCTTTAGCATTCGGCCGGTAGTAGCAGAGCCTGTGAAGGTTACTACATCGCCATTTTTCACGTGTTCAAGTATGCCTCTAGCGGAGCCTACAATGAGTTGTAATGCACCCACAGGTAATATTCCAGATGCTATGATGTCTTCTACAACGGCTTCGGTAAGGAAGGAGGTGACTTGCGCCGGTTTTACTACCGCTGGCATTCCAGCCATGAAATTTACGGCTATTTTTTCTAGCATGCCCCATACCGGAAAATTGTAGGCGTTGATGTGAATAGCCACTCCTGGCCTTGGCACCATAATATGATGACCAATAAAGCTGCCGCCTCTGGATAATTTTGCCACATCACCATCGATAAAGAAAGGCTCATCGGGGAGTTGCCTGCGAAGCGATGCGTTGGTAAATAAATTGCCAAAACCGCCTTCAATATCCACCCAGCTATCTGCTCTAGTGGCACCCGTTAAAGCTGATATTTGATAGTACTTTTCTTTTCTGGCTTGTAGGTAAATAGCGAGGTCTTTTAGCATTCTGCCTCTTTCATGAAAGGTCATTTTGCGCAGCTGTTTTCCGCCCACCGTTCTTCCATAATCCAACACTGCCTTAAAGTCTACCTCTTTACTATCACACAAATAGTTTGCTTCGCCATTGATGGCGTTGTATAGGATTTCGCCACCATCTGTCGAAGGTATTGCTTGTCCCATTACAAAATTATTCAGTTTTATTAATGACATATATTTTATTGATTTTAATGTAAATTTGATACTTATTCCAGCAAATTTAATAAATATAGCCAATCTTAGTTATTAAAAATAGGCCCTAATGCGTTTTGTTGGTAATTGGTCACTTAAAAAAACAACATCATGAAGAATTTACTTTATTTAATTGCTATGATTAGCTGTGTGCCCAGTTTGGCTCAAGATTGGAAAGAATATAAAAGAACCGTAAAGGATAAGGAGATTGCGTTCACAGATACCATGTTTATATATAGCCTTGACGATAAAAATGCGTCCTTGAGAATAGGTGGTTTTAAGTATGATACTGAGGTGAAAGAAGGAGTTGTTGGTTTGGTTTTTGGCAATTTTAAGGTGATAAAAAATGATTCGGTTAGCATCGAACTGGAGAAAAATAGCGAGGTGAGGCATTATTTTAAAAAGCGCGAACGTGTTGCCACCGCTGTGCCTCCAGTTATGACCAACGAGTTACAAAGGGTAGCGCAAATGGACGCAACAATGTTGTTGGGCTCTTGGACGGCCTATAAGCGTGTTAACAAGAATGGTCCAACAGAGGGTTTGGATTTTAATTCGTTGATAAAAATAGCCGAATTTAAACAAGATGCCAATGGCGATATTGTGGGCGAATTGAAGTTAAGTGGTAACGCCGCTTCCAACCTATATATTGTGAATAAGGCCGCCGATGGTGTGCTGGAAGCGCAGAGCCCTTCGGGTAAGATGATTCAGATGGAAGTATATGAGCTCAGCAAGCGCGAATTGATATTTGAGGGAGAGCAGGGCATAATTTATTATATGAGAAAAGTAAAGTAACTGCCTCAAAATCGCTAGCGCATGGGTATGAACACGTTTTTGACGAAAAAAACAGCCCTAGGAATGAAAATAGTCTTTGTAGATTTTTTTTAAGTAAAAAAACACAATGATTATTTAGAAAAAAAGAACAGTAACGCGCCCTTAGGGCCTGCATAACACAGCTAATGCATAATCCCAGATTAGGCATTAGCTTTTTTCTTGCCTTTACATGTTGCCTTGTTTTCCGTTTTGAGGCTCAAAATTTGTCATTTTAAATTCCTAAAGACTTATCTGGTATTTTCTTACTTTATTGGTATACAAAATATTCATATCAGAAGAGTAATCATAAAACGACATTCATATGTTATTGTATTTTTATTGCATACAAATATAAACAAGCATAAAATGCGCATTTTAGTTGATGTTTTTTGGCTCGACGAGGCGATGTAGCACATGGGTCGGAGCATTCTTTTAAGGAATAATAAAAATTTTATGTTTTAGAAACTCTTAAATGACTTAAATTTGCATCTTGATATAAAAGATGGTTCTTAATTGCTATCTACACTTTTTTCGCACAATTTTATTTCAAAAAAATGCCTTTAGACACTTCCATTAAGTCTGTACTGATTATCGGCTCTGGCCCCATTGTAATAGGCCAAGCGTGTGAGTTTGATTATTCCGGATCTCAAGCTGCAAGAAGCCTAAGAGAAGAAGGAATCGAAGTAACTTTAATTAATAGCAATCCGGCTACAATAATGACGGACAATTTGGTGGCAGACAATGTGTATTTATTGCCACTCACTGCCGAAAGTATTGAGAAGATACTACAAGAAGTACAAATTGACGCAGTATTGCCAACCATGGGTGGCCAAACGGCATTGAACCTGTGTAAAGAAGCTGAGGAGCTAGGTATTTGGGAAGCCTATAATGTACGCTTAATAGGCGTAGATATCAAAGCTATAGACAAGGCAGAGGATAGAGACTTGTTTAGAGAATGGATGATAGAAATGGGCATACAAGTAGCCCCAGCAAGAGTAGCAAACTCTTTATTGGAAGGGAAAGAAATAGCACAAGAGATAGGCATTCCATTGGTGATACGCCCCTCCTATACGCTAGGTGGCACAGGTGGCGGCTTTGTTAAATCAAAAGATGAGTTGGAGGCAGCGCTTAATGCTGGATTGAATGCCTCGCCAATACATGAAGTTTTGGTAGAAAAAGCAGTGTTAGGCTGGAAAGAATTTGAATTGGAATTACTAAGAGATAATGCAGATAATGTAGTTATAATATGTACAGTAGAGAACCTCGACCCTATGGGTATTCATACGGGCGACTCTATCACGGTAGCACCCGCTATGACACTCAGCGACACAGCCTATCAATTGATGCGTAATACCGCTGTAGATATGATGCGTCAGTTAGGAAATTTTGCGGGAGGCTGTAATGTGCAATTTGCCCTCAACCCCGAAACAGAAGAAATCATTGCAATAGAAATCAACCCACGCGTAAGTAGGTCGTCGGCACTGGCCTCAAAAGCCACCGGATACCCTATTGCAAAAATTGCTGCAAAGCTGGCTGTTGGGTATAACCTAGATGAATTAGAAAATCAAATAACGAAAACCACCTCTGCATACTTTGAGCCTGCGCTAGACTATGTAATCGTAAAAATGCCTCGCTGGAATTTTGACAAGTTTAAAGGAGCAGACGATACGCTAGGTTTGCAAATGAAATCGGTAGGAGAAGTAATGGCAATAGGAAGAAGTTTCCCTGAGGCTCTTCAGAAGGCATGTCAGTCCTTAGAGAATAATGCAACAGGCCTTACCTCTATCTCCAGAAGCCAGAAGCGCCCCGAAGAATTGTTGGAATACTTGAAGCGTCCTACATGGGATAGAATTTTCAGACTGAAGGAGGCTTTAGAGGCTGGTATTTCTATTAAAACATTGAGAGAGGTTACTCAGATAGATCGCTGGTTTTTGTATCAAATACAGGATATCATTACAGTGGAGCAGGGGCTAAAAGCAGCGGGTCATCTTACAGAAGTGAGTGACGAGCAGCTAATGCAAGCAAAGAAAATGGGCTTTTCTGACGAGCAAATAGCAGCCGCTTTAAAAGATTGCACACCAGATGATGTGTATGAAGAAAGAAAGAAAAGAGGCGTAACCCGAGTGTTTAAAATGGTAGATACTTGTAGTGCCGAGTTTGAAGCTGCAACGCCTTACTTCTACTCTACATTTGAGACTAAAGCAGGACAGATATAAACCTCGTATTTCGCTTTACCGGTAGATTACATACAAAACAACGATACCTAACAAAATTGGGTATCGTTGTTTTTATTTTAGCCATAAAGTGTGGTAGTTACTTTGCTGCAAAAAATTGCTTTATGGAGCTAAAAAGCCATTATTTTATTGCCCCTTCTCGATTATTTTCTCTCGTCAATATTTCAAAAAGTAAAAGGGCTTTTTACATCATTTTGTTGTTTGCAAGGTTTTATGAAAGGCCATTCTTGGGCTATCGTCCCTTACAAAAATAGTTCCGCAATGTTCAAAGTTTTCTTTTTTCAGAATAGCTTGCATTATATGGTTGTTTTCATGAGTGTCTATCCGTAGGGTGTTTATTTGGGTAAAGCACCAATCTATTGCTGTTTTAGCGATGCCTTTGCATTGTCCATCGGTAGCCAATCTGTGTATTACGCCATAGGGGAGTTCATTTGGCCAGGCTCCCAATATGTTTTCATAAAATGGGTCTGAACGAGTAGAAAAGTAGAAAACACCTCTAATTATTTGGTCCTTAATCATTACATACAAAGCAGCCTCTTCTATATCGCGCTGCATCTGAGCTCGGTCGGGATATCCGTTTATCCACTGCACGGTATTGCCATGCTCGCGCATGATTGTGCGGCTATGGTGTATCAACTGCATAATGCGGTCGAGATCTTGAGGCAAAGCTTTTGTTATATGCATTACTATTGTTCTGTATAATAAGCAAATTTAAAATAATGCAGGTATTTGAGAGTGAAATTCTTGTTGTATATGTTGTGGATGATGTAGCGCGATGTTTACGCTGGATTGTGAGACATATTCCAGCTTGTAGTGTTTGGCTAAGTGCGCAGCTAAATACTCTTGCTCTGTTTGTCCGGGCGTGGGGATGAGTACTGCGGGTTTTTTAAGAAAAATTAAATCCATAATCGTGCTATACCCCGTTCTGCTAATAACATATTCGCAATGTGATAAATAATTATACAAGGTTGGTGCATCGCTAAGGGCTACATATTTGATATGGTTGGGCAGTAGTTTTGGTGGAATGTTTTTGTTGACGTTACCTCCAACGACTACAAACGTTTTGTTTGTTGCCGCTGTCATTTGTTGCAACAATATCTCCTCAAGTTGAGTTCTAGTAGGTTCGGGACCCGAAATGATCACTAGCGTATATGGCTGTTGGTTTAAAGGATGTTGGCCAGCGGTAGTCATATTTTGAAATTGCGACAGCCATCCTATGTATTGAATGTTCAATTTTGAGCTGATGTTAGCGCTGAGTACTCCGGCTAGGGGCTTGCTTTCATTATCTACAACCCAGCAAGCGTCGAATTGAGAGAGGAGTTTCTTATTGATACATTTTGCTAAATAATCGGTAAAGCGTTTGCCCGTTTGGATCTGCAATTGGTGTGTAATTATAATGCATTTTGCGTCGGGGTGGTACAGGCCAAAGCGGCTGTCGGATATTATCGCGTCAAATTTGTGGATGTACATTTGTTGTTTTAGCCATTTTTTTTCTCTAGCAATTGTATTCCGGAATTTTGGGCTTTGAAGTAGGAGTTTTTGAAGAAAATGCTGTTTTGATTTTGCGTATTTAATGTTGTAACCACTGAGGTGCAGGGTAGCAACAAAGGGACATGCCGATTTGAATAGTTTTATTTGGGTGGCATTTCCAGCAAAAAATACAGTATGGCCATCATGGTGGTATTTTTGAGCCAAGGGTATGCAACGTGTAGTGTGTCCGAGCCCCCAGTCCATAGGAGCTATTAGTATTTTCTTGGAGGTTTTGGATTTCATTTTTTGTGTATTATATTTTTTCAAATACAGCTACATAAAGCGTATCGGCTAGGTGTTCCATACCCAGGATGAGCTCTTGGTGCAGCAGGCGCATATTGGGCTGCTGGCTTAAAAGTTTGTTGGTTACAGCTTCATTTTCGTGTTGCATAACCGAGCAAGTGATGTATACCAACAGTCCTCCTTTTTTTAAGTAGGGTAGCGTGTTTGCTGCTATTGGATATTGCAAGTGTGCAAATTGGTCAAAATAAGCTGCATTAAAGAAAAAGAATTGTTCGGGGGTTCTGCTCCAGGTGCCTGAGCCCGTACAAGGCACGTCTGCTACTACCACATCGTATTGTTTTTTGCCAAGTTGCTTAGCTATTTCATCGGGCAATGTAGCGTCTAATTGCAGGGTTTTTACTGTTTTGTAACCGTAATTAGCGCAGCGTCCTTTGAGATTGTGGAGTATGCTTTTTCTGTTGTCGGATGCTAAAATTGTGGCATTGGGGTATAATTGATGCAATAGTAGGGTTTTACCACCCGCACCGCTGCATACGTCCCAAATATATTGGGGTGCTTGTTGCGTGTACTTAGCTGCTATTAGCAGTGCTATTTGAGACGATCTGTCTTGAATTATATAATCTGCGCTAAAAAGTATTTTGTCTATTGGCGCGCTATTAGGCACACTGATGCAGGTATAGTTAGCGCCATATTCAGCTGGAAAAGTTTCTATTTGGTAGCTAATATTATTTTGTTCTAGCAGCTCCATGGCTAGGCCATGATTTTGGATGATTCTGATGAATACTCGTGGTTGTTTCCAAATGGACTTTAGCCAAACGTCTTCATCAAGGCCGGGGCTTAGTGGTGTGCCTATTTCTGGTGCATAGGCGTCTATAATTGGAGGCTTGTTGCTGTCTACACCTATTTGCCGAGCCAAAAAACTATTATCGCTTTTGCATAAAAAGTATCCTTGTTGAATGATTGTAAGTGGTGATGCATTCGTGTCTAAAAACAATACGCTTCGATAGTAGATGTATACGCCTTCTGTGATGGCTTTTCTGTCTCTGGATCCGAGTTTGGGGTGCTGTTTGAAATATGATTTTAGGAATATAGACAAGGGAAGTTCGCCGTTGTAGTGAGCAATAATTTGCAGAAGGTGTTGTGATATAAAGTTCATATTGTGCAAAAATACATTTCCTTTTGTAGTAGGTTAGGTAAAAAGAAATAGGTCTGTGCAGGGTTGAGATTGCAAAGACCTATTTGATAGATTATTTTGAAAAAAAAACACTTAGGTTGTAACTAGTTATTTTCGATAGCGCGCATTCTAACGCCATAGCCTTTTCTGTAGCCCGATCCGCCACCTTGTCCTCCTGGACCCTGTGGTTGAAACACCCAATAAATACGCTCTCTGTATATCATACCCACATTGTAAGCATACACTTCTTGCGAATAGTTGCGGTAGGCGTATAATGTAGAGTCTAAATCGGGGTTGTTTAATTGGTCGTCTATGTGGTTGACAGTCACCGTTCTTTCATAATAGTTGTTGCCTGGGTCAAATGGCATACCTATGTTGTGGTAGCTATATAGCCAATTGCTATTATTGAATTCTTGTGTATAGTCTTGGTCCAATCTTGGTATTTTAGCGTTACCATCCCAAGTTGTACCTTGGGTAACTGGAAATACCAATTTTATGAAGGTAAGGTTTCTTTGGTTTACCTCTAAAGAAGACTCGCCGGGCGTAACATAAAACACATCCTTAACCTGGAAGGAATCGGTAGTTTCTTTTCTGTGGTAAACATCTACTCTGTATGAAGTTTTGCCTTCTGCATTTACAAAAGCGTCTTCAATTTGGTAGCGCATTTGTGAGCGGTACACGATCTCTGCTCTTAAAAAATCATCCCAATAGGTAGAGTCCACATTGTATAAGATGTATTTCCCTTTCTGTAATGGAAAGTAGTTTTTGCCCATTTCCAATTCTGATAGGTCTTCAGTCTCTTTTTCGCAAGAAGCCAAAGTTAGTAACGACAAGAGGCCGCACATTAAGGGTAGTATATATTTACGCATAGAGTACTTTTCTGATATTTTAACTTTGTAAAAATACAAAAACGAGTGTAAGTTATAAAATTATTTGACTAAATCAAATAAATATTAATTTATCGTCTTCAGTTATATTATACTATTATTTTATGGTCGCTAGACTGTATGATGCCGCCACCGATAACATCATCTCCTTCATAAAATACTGCCGACTGACCTGGTGCTATGCCTTTTACATCTTCAAAAAACTGAACATTCATAATGCCGTTTTCTAATTGCAGCCTACTCAAGGTGCCTGCGTCTTTGTATCTAATTTTTGTGACGGCTTCAAAATTAGCAGGTATTTGTTCGTATTTTACCATATTTAGGCCACCCACACGCATGATGTTTTGATTAAGGTCTTCTGCATCGCCCAGCACAACCGTGTTGGTTTCTGGAATAATTTTCGTTACAAATACGGGTCTGCCCATGGCTATATCTAGGCCTTTTCTTTGCCCAATAGTATAAAAAGGATATCCCTTATGTTTGCCTACTACGGTACCGTCTGTCATTACAAAATCGCCTCCCTCAACTCTAGCTTCCAAGCCCTCTACATTTCGTTTTAAAAAACCTCGATAATCATTGTCGGGCACAAAACAAATTTCATAGCTTTCGGCTTTCTTTGACAATTCTGTATATCCAAAGTCGGCTGCCATTTGGCGAACTTCTGTTTTCAAATAATCGCCTAATGGATATATACTTCTAGACAAGCACTCTTGGTCTAAACCCCACAACACATAGCTTTGGTCTTTGGTTAAATCCTTAGCTTTTGATAATACATGACGACCATTTTGTTCCCTAACACGCACGTAGTGACCAGTTGCTATATACTCGCAATCCAGGGCATTGGCTCTTTTAAGTAGCGCCTTCCACTTAATGTGTGTATTGCATAGCACACACGGATTGGGGGTGCGGCCAGCAATGTACTCATCAACGAAGTTTTCAATTACAGCTCCGCTAAATTCTTCTCTAATGTCTAATATATAATGTGGAAATCCATTCTGAACCGCCGCTAAACGGGCATCATTAAAGGAATCTATATTACAACAACCTGTTTCTTTTTTGCTACTTCCAGAACCTTGGTAATCCCAAGTTTTCATAGTTATACCTACTACTTCATACCCTTGCTCGTGTAGCATTAAAGCTGTAACGGTACTATCTATACCACCGCTCATTGCTACCAGCACTTTACCTTTACGACTCATTTTTTGCTTTGTTTGAATATTTGCTACTGCAAAGTTACGATTTCATTCGTATTTCTGCGGTGTGAATACGTTAAGATGGTATTGAGCGCTAAGAGGTTGATAGTTTTTAATAAAACACCTCGGGGTATCTTTTGCGTGCTTGTAATTGTAATTGCGTCATCGCGTTGATGCTAGCGAGTGTAGCAAGCAAAGCAATGATGAGAAATAAAGACCAGATGCCATATTGAAGCCAATTGGTAATGGCTTTTTCGCTGTCTTGTAATATTGATGTAAACGGTTGTCCAGCCATCATATTGGGCGTAATTATGATTACGTAATGCCATGGCATATATTGCGTCAGCAATAGTGTTTGCTTAGCTTTTTTTGTTTGCTTGTGCGAACGGTAGGCGCCAATTATACCAATAGCCCAAATAATAAATGTTATAATCGCCAAGCATTTATACAGCCAAACCCCATCTTGTCCCTGTAAATGATACAAGCTTGCAAATAGTAGTACCAATAATAGGGTAAGCAGTATTTGGGGAATTTTGAAATAGCCTTTGAATGATTTCCAGAATAACCGATTTGCGTTTCGTTCGGCTTGTAGTTCTTTTTGTGATACCATTTTTCTAAACCCGGTAGGCCCAAATGCTTTATGGGCATCGAGTAGCGCTTGCTCAAATGTTAGGTTGGCATCTTTACTTCTTCTTTCTTCTATGGCTGATGCCAAATGGTCTATTAATTCAATTTTTACATCATAATGCTTCACGCCATGTTTATGGCAAAACTGTTCTAAATATAGCATCTGCTCCTTGTTTAGAGGCACTATCGAAGGCAGCTCCATGATTAACTAAGATTTATAGAGTGAAGGATATTTTTGTTGTGCTTTAATTATCGGCTTTAGCGCTATAAGGTACAGCGTCATCAATGGTAATAAATTTTGCAAAGCATTATTCAATAAAGGATACACCGTTTTATGGTAGTCCGATTCTATTATTACTGAATTCTGAATACCGAGCGCAAGGGCTAGAAATAAACTGAAAAAAATGCCAAAAATGTATTTGCCTTTGTACAAAAAAGACAAATAAAAATTTGCTTTATAAAATTTATACGTGATCCAGCAAGCAATTCCAAGCAATGCAGCATTCAAAATAAAACTAAAAAATGTATAGGTAACATATATATACTCATTATAAAGCCCCTCGCCAATTTCAAAATAAATTAAGATGCTATATGCCAAAGCAACAAGGATAACTAAACTAATAGTGTATTTATATTTATTAAAATAATCATGTTCCTCTGTTCCATGAACAAATTTAAAATTGTGATACCTAAATATCCTCCAATCAGTACTTGGTTGCACGGCTAGTAATGCAGATTCAAAATCCTCATTCGGAAACATTTCCCATCTTGCTTCCACCATAGAGGCTATATGATCAATAGCTTCCACCTGTATATCGTAAAAAGTAATACCATTGTTTATACATATGGCTTTTATCAACTCTATATTTTCAGTTGTAATGTTATGGTTCATGATAATGCCAAGTTAGGATTTGAATATTTGAGGATATAACTTTCGAGCCTTAACTATAGGTTTAATAAAACTATATACAAATACTAATAAAATAGCAAGCTGTGCAATTAAATTCATCAACAATAGGCTGTAGGAGCTAGGTTTGGAAAACCGCATTAAGCTTATTTGTATTATCATTAAAATAGCCCCTAGTATTCCTCTAATGTATTTTTGCTTGTATGCGAACGACAACATGCTTTTTGCTTTTATAAAACTAATCGTAATAAACACTCCGCCTAATGCATATACTACAATAGCTGCCCAAAAAGCATATAACGCGCAGGTGTAAAACAAGTCGGATGGGGCACTTTTGCCATATGGAAGTATACCTAGCAGCAACACTCCTAAAAACAATATGCCTGCTGCTACTTGTACTTTTTTCTGTTCAACATTAAGTTCCCACCAGGCCATCGTGTTTATTTCCTTGTCGTTTTTGTATCTAAACGGCTGCCAATCTACCTTACCTATTACCGCATCTAATGCAGATTCAAAATCCTCATTCGGAAACATTTCCCATCTTGTTTCCACCATAGAAGCTATATGATCAATAGCTTCCACCTGTATATCGTAAAAACTAATACCATTTTTGATACATATGGTTTTTATCAACTCTATATTTTTTGGTGTAATGTTATGGTTCATGATTATGCCATTTTCGGATTTAGGAATGCTTGTAAATGCTGAATAAAGTCTGTCAATTCTTGTTTAGCGGCTTTGACTTTGGGCCCGCCTTTGGCAGCTATTTTATAGTATTTTCTAGGCCTGTTGTTGACCTCTTCAAAATAAGCTTCCAGCACACCTTCGTCTTCCAGCTTGTGTAACAATGGATACAAGGTGCCTTCCGTTATGTTTAGTTGTTTTTCTGTAAGAATTTTCACCTTTTGGGTTATTTCATAACCGTATAATGGTCCTTCCCTATCGATAAGTTGTATGATAAGGGGTTCTAAACAGCCTTTATAAAGCGATGATTTTTTCATATACCTACAAATATAATGCATATTATTTTAAATGCATTGGAAAAATAGGTATTTTTTTACAGAGCACCTTCGTCTGCAAAACTATAGTAGGCATTGTGGCCAATAATAAGATGGTCTAGAAACTGAATATCCATTAATGCGGCCGCTTGTTTGAGTTTTTGTGTGATGTCTTTATCTGCTTGGCTGGGTGTTAGTAGTCCGCTGGGGTGGTTGTGTGCAATTATGATTTTGGGAGTGAGTTGGAGTAGTGCATTTTTCAGCACAATTCGAATGTCTACAATGGTAGTATTCAGTCCGCCAGAGCTCAAAATTTCGGTGTGTATTACCTTGTTGGCATTATTAAGATACAATACAGCCAAGGCTTCGTGTTCTTTATCGCCTATGTGTGCGTTAAGGATTTCGAAGGCATCTCTGCTCGAGCTTATTTTTTGTTTTTCTAGTGAGGTGTATTGTTGTCGCCTTCTGCCCAATTCCAATGCTGCGAGTAAGGTTACGGCTTTTGCAGGGCCAATGCCTTTTATTTGGTTCATGGTTTTATGATCCATTTTTCCCAAACTATTCAAGTCATTCTTGGCAAGGGATAAAAGTTCTTTCCCTAGGTCTAAAGCAGTCTTTTCTCGAGTACCGTTGGCGATGAGTATCGCTAGCAGTTCTGCGTCAGAAAGTGCTGCAGGGCCCTTTTGCATCATTTTTTCTCTTGGTCTATCGTCTTCGTTCCATTGTTTAATGGGTTGTAGCATAGTTTGTTTGATACTTTATTCTGAAACCATATGAGTGTGCACTGCTTAGCAGTTTTTTGTTGGCGCATTTCTGTTAGACAAGAATGATTTTTAGCGTGCTCAAAAGCCTAAAATGGCTATAAGTACTTAGGTTATTATCGCTACTTTGCATTGTTGTAATGGACAAAAAACGGCCAAGGTGTAATTAAGGATAAATATACCAAAATATATAGAAAAAAAACAATTATCTTTTTTGCCAAGTATGGGCAGGTTGGGAAGGGCTGTGTTGTAGCTGTTGGTGAGGAATCTATTTATTATTTTTAAAATCTAGTGCCATTCTTTCGATGGTAGCAGCTATAGGCGTGTATTGAAAATCTGGAAAAGCGTTCAGGAATTTTTGGTTGTTATAATAGTTTTTTGCTTGCGCGGTGCGCGCACTTTCTTTGGTAATAAGTGGATTGCTGCCGGTGATAGTAGCCTTTAGTGTATCTATGCGCCACACTAATTCTGCCATAAATGGTGTAGCTTCTTTTTGTGGTGCTTTCACTTGCAGGGAGTGTGCCATTAAGTTAAATATTTCTTGATAACTATAGTTGCCCTCGCTTAGAATATATCGTTCTTCAGAGATATTGCTGTGCATAAGGAGTATCATGGCTTTAGCAACGTCTATAACATCTACCCATGCGTTTACCCCTAGGGTGTAGTAGGGAAATTCTTTTGCTACGTTACTCATCAGTTGGGCCGATCCTTTGGCATAATTACCTTCACCAAGAATAATTCCGGGGTTTACGATAGCGGCATTGAGACCTTCGGCCATGCCGCGCCATACTTCCATTTCGGCATAGTATTTGCTTTTGGAGTATGCACTATTTTCTTTGCTTTCTGTCCAAAAAGTATTTTCGTCAATCTTGTTATTTAGCGAGGCCTTTCCCATAGCCGCAATAGAGCTTACGTGCACGAGTTTTTTGATATTTCGGTCTAAGGCTTCGTTGATAATATTGGCAGTTACTGCTACGTTTTGCTGCACAATAGCAGCTTTGTGTTTGGTATCAAACGATACGATAGCAGCACAATGATATACCCATTGCACCTCCTTAAAAATTTCGGTTACCTCTTCCACGTCTAGCAAGTTGGCCTTTACCCATTGCACGAGGGGGTGCTGCCATTGGGGCGGCGTATTGTGGTACACTGCTCTAATAGGTGTTGTCCCTGTTGTCAATAAATGCAGTAGCTGAAGGCCTAAAAAGCCACTAGCGCCGGTTACTAGTATCAAGTGAAACAGAATTTATACAGTTCAAATATTACATTGTAGCCTATTGGTGTAACGATAGGCTACAATGCAGTAAAGGTTATTATGCGTTAAGTTAGGGTAAAACAGATTCAAACTGTTTTAAGAACCTAATATCGTTTTGAGAATATAGCCTTAAATCGTTGACGGAGTATTTAAGTTGGGTGATACGTTCTACGCCCATTCCGAAGGCAAAGCCGCTATATACTTCAGGGTCTATGCCAAAGTTTTTGAGCAGGTTGGGGTGTACCATACCACAGCCCAATATTTCTACCCAGCCTGTTTGTTTGCAGAGGCTACAGCCATCTCCGTTACATACACTACAGCTGATGTCCATTTCGGCACTTGGCTCGGTGAAAGGGAAATAAGATGGGCGGAAACGCACTTTGGTGTTTTCGCCAAACATTTCTTTTACAAAAAAGTAAAGCGTTTGTTTTAAGTCTGCAAATGATACTTTTTTATCTACATACAATCCTTCGCATTGATGAAAGAAACAGTGAGCCCGAGCGCTTATTGTTTCGTTTCTATACACACGGCCGGGGCATATGATGCGAACGGGCAATGTACCTTCTTGCAATACTCTAGCTTGCACAGACGAAGTGTGCGTACGTAAAAGCCAGTCGGGGTTTTGCGCCACATAGAAGGTGTCTTGCATATCGCGGGCCGTATGGTCTTCGGGCATATTTAGTGCAGTGAAGTTGTGCCAATCGTCTTCTACTTCGGGCCCTTCGGCCACGACAAAACCTAGTTTTTCAAATATACTAATGATTTGGTTTTCCACTATTTTAAGAGGATGCCGAGTGCCCAAATTTACAGGCACGCCTGGCATTGTGGCGTCTATTTTTTGGGCGCTTGAGCCTGACGAATTGTTTTTTAAATGTTCGTGTGCAGTATAAACGGCTTCGGCAGCTTGCTTAAGCTTATTAAGGAGTTGTCCTGCTTCTTTTTTGCTTGGGCCATCTACATCCTTCATCATACCAAAGATGTCTTTCACAATACCTTTGGTGCCTAGATATTTGATTCTATACTGTTCTAAAGCATCTGCAGATGTTATTGTTGTAGTTTCTAGTTCTTGCAGTAATGCTGCTACTTTTATTTTTAAGGCTTCCATAACAGACACAAAGTTAAATGAAATTCAAAATAGAGGCTTAAGAATTTTCATGAATATCCTTTATACTCTATTTCTGTTCTTTTGCGTATTACAATGCATATAGTGCTTGGAAATACGTTATTATTGTCTAAATAGTATACAATTAATAGAAAGAATAAGTATTATTGTACAATATAATAAAATAAAATGAAACTAAAGATGTGGGGCTTTTTGCTCCTTGTATTGATGGCATGTAGTGGCTCCATGTGGGCACAAAAAGCAAAGGCAAATGCGCCAAAGATAGACTGGAAAAGCTTTGAAGAGGTAGAGAAGTTGATGCAAACGAAGCCCAAGAAGGTGTTGGTAGATTTGTACACCAACTGGTGTGGGTGGTGTAAAAAGATGGATGCGCATATTTATAGCAATCCAGAGGTGGTGGCCTACATTAATAAGCATTTTTATGCTATTAAATTCAATACAGAGCAGAAGGAACCTATTACTTTTAAAGGCAAAACTTACACCTTGCAGCAAGTGGGGCGCAATGCTACAAATCAGTTGGCTATAGAGATGCTCAATGGCTCGTTGTCATACCCAACTACTGCGTTTATGGATGAAAAGTTTCAGGCTATGGCAGTACAGCCTGGTTATTTGAAGATTCAACAAATGGAGTCGATACTGAAGTATATTGCTACGAACTCCTATAAAAATCAAGATTACAATACTTTTATTTCGGGCCAGGTATTCACTTGGAAGTAGCGTACAGCTGTTGCGTGTAGATTTTTTTTATTTTTTATAAAATAATTTTTTAAAACTCGTTGTGGATAGTATATTTGCATCCTCGATTGGGGAATTAGCTCATTTGGTAGAGCGC
>CAYSCJ010000044.1:0-21908 GCA_964429515.1 uncultured Taibaiella sp. | reverse complement strand
TTGAAGGCCATACATTATAAAGTTCCTCAAAAACGAGAGCGTTTAATTTTGGTCGGAATTAGAAAGGATATTAATATAAAGTACGAATATCCAAAACCTTACAAGAAGATTTACAACCTAGAGGATGCTTTGAAAAAAGGCGAATTATTTGACACAAATGTACCAAAATCAAATGGTGCAAAATATCCACAAAGCAAAAAAGCAGTTTTGGATTTAGTACCACCTAAAGGCTACTGGAGAGACTTACCTTTGGAAATACAAAAAGAATTTATGGGCGGAAGTTTCCATCTAGGCGGTGGAAAAACTGGAATTGCTCGAAGAATTGGTTGGGATGAACCTTGTCTCACATTAACTTGCAGTCCTGCTCAAAAGCAAACAGAACGTTGTCACCCTGAGGAAACCCGACCGTTTACGGTACGTGAATATGCTAGAATACAAACCTTTCCTGATGATTGGGATTTTGTTGGCTCCTTGGCTCAACAATACAAGCAGATTGGCAATGCTGTACCTGTGAATTTAGGTCGTGAGGTTGGCTATTCCATTGTGAAGTTTTTGAATGATTACTACAGTTTGTCAAATCCCAAATAATACCCAAAGTTCTCGAAAGTAATTTGGTCAAGAATAGAGCGATTCGATTTTTTAGTTTCGGATGTAATTTCGTACAATGCTGAATTTTCTTTTATACTATCGTCTTTTGCAGTAGATTTCAAGTAATCTTTAATAGCTTTTGGCAACGCTTTGTATAATTGAAAAAGTGCGTCATCTTGTTTCGAAAGTAAAGCGTAAAACCGGTCGCCAGAAATTTTAAAAACTCTTGAATGGCTGTACTCTTTTCCGTTGATTTCACCTTTCCAATGTTCGTTAAAACTTCCTTTTGCTAAAATTTGCACCCAATAACATTTTGCTTTTTTGTAATCATCAGCATAACGAGCTAATTTCTGAAATAAAGCTTCTGATGAACTGCTGTTCATAGTGTTATGCTTATTTTTGATGTCAGCAAAAAGCGTATCATCACTTGCTTTAATATCAAATCCACTTAAATTTCCAAGTTCAAAACCTTTAATTCCTCCCAAAATTTGTTCGTGAAATGTACCGATAGCATTATTAATAGACTTGTCTATTTGTCGAAGAATTTCAGATTGAATTAAGTCGTCTTCATTGATATTGTTAAACTCGGCATCAAAAGTCAGCTTGATGCTATCCACTTTATTGGCGTAAAAACTTTTTTTTGAAATGTTATTTTTGGCGCGCAAATAAGCGGTATGCAAGTTTTCAATACAAGTCAAAAAATGTTCGTCCGTTACAAAATTTACATACTTATGGGCCATTGTGTCTGTTTGTTTAGCTTTTGTAACACTAAAGTACAGAAATCCATTTGATTATTTGCTATATACCATAATACGTCACAAATCCAACACTTCTCCCATCCTTACTATCAAACCAATCTGGGAACGGAACAATTTCTGTTTTTGAAGTTTTCAAATATTGTTAATAGGTACACAATTATATTCAACAGTATTAAAGAGTATTAGTTAATATCTGTACATTTATACATGAAAAAAAATTATTTCTTTATGAAAAAACTACTACTTGCTGCACTCACCATCTTATATATTCAAAAAGGCACATCGCAAACCAGCACACAATACTTTCCCTTCAAGGGACAATGGGTAGATAGTGTGTATAATACCTTGAGTTTGGAGGAAAAACTTGGGCAGCTTTTTATGGTAGCTGCATACAGCGACGGACCACAAAAAAACACCGAGACGATACAAAAACTTATAGGTAAACACCACATAGGTGGCCTTATTTTTATGCAGGGCACTGCAGAGGCTCAAGCCAAACAAACCAACATTTTCCAAAAACAATCTACCATTCCCCTGTTCATTGCTATGGACGCCGAATGGGGATTGGGTATGCGTCTGAAAGGCGTGCACGACCTGCCCAAGCAAATGACTATTGGCGCAAGCAACGACACTACTTTGATGTATGAAATAGGCACTGTCATTGCACAACAATGCAAAAGGCTGGGCGTTCATATTAATTTTGCACCAACGATAGATATCAACAACAACCCAAAAAATCCAGTCATAGGTTTCCGCTCCTTCGGAGAAAACAAATTGTTGGTGACACAAATGGGCAGAAACTATATGAATGCATTGCAGCAAAACAATATAATGGCCTGTGCTAAACACTTCCCAGGCCACGGTGATGTTACCATCGATTCGCACCTCGATCTTCCTAAAATAGAAAAGAGCAAGGCGTCTTTAACAGCACTAGAGTTGTATCCATTTCAAGACCTTATAAAAAAAGGCGTGCAAGGAGTAATGATCGCACACCTCAACCTGCCCTTGATAGAGCCCCAAAACATCCCGAGTACCCTTAGTTATACCCTAGTAACCGATATGCTCAAAAAAGAAATGGGATTCTCGGGCCTTATCTTCACAGATGCATTGAATATGAAAGGTGTTACCAAATACTTTGCACCCGGCGAAATAGAATTAAAAGCCTTTATGGCTGGAAATGATGTGCTGTTATTCTCTGAAAAACCAGATGTAGCCATTCAAAAACTATCATATGCCTACAAAACAGGCAATATCACAGAGGAAAGATTGGCGCACAGCGTAAAAAAAATATTGGGCGCTAAGTACGAAAAAGGGCTTGCTAAAAAACACATCGATATTGATGAAGAAAACGTCACTACCGACATCAATCAGGCCTATGAATCGGTGATGGAAAAAACGGCAATGGCAGCCATCACGCTACTTAAAGACAAAACAAAGATGCTTAACAGACTGGCCACTAGTAGTCCGCATTACATTACCACCTTCAACGCCACTGATGCACAATTAGCTGCCTACAAAGAGCGCTTTGCCTCGGCAACTATTATTGCCTTTGATAATAACACCACCAAAGAATTTATTACAAAAACTTTGGCAAGTATACCCAAAAACAAAACCAACCTAATTGCCTTGCATAAAATAGCCCGATACCCGGGCAAAGGCGAAACCTACGGTTACTCGGAGGTGCTTACAAAAGCCCTTACTACCATGAGTATTGCGCCCAATAATGTATTTGTGGTATACGGTGTGCCCTACTTCAGTAAGCACTTTTGCAAAGCCAATACCGTAATTATTGCCTACGAAGACCAAAAAGCATTTCAAGAGCAAGTAATGAATATCCTAAGCGGAAAAGCTTATGCAATAGGTACAAGCCCCGTATCAACCTGCGGCAATTAGTGAATAATTTTTATAATAAAAGACCTAATAAGGAACGCTTTTTTTTATACTTTTGACAAACTATCATGGAAACCAATCTCATTATTAATTAATGCTTATGTCATTGACGATTAGAAAAATTACAGAAAAAGCAGACTTTAAGAAATTTGTACAACTCCCTTTTGAGCTTTATAAAAAAAGTGCATTTTGGGTGCCACCCATCAAAATGGATGAGTTGCGTACTTTAGATGCTAGCAAAAATCCTTCTTTTAAGTACACCACCACGGCATTTTGGCTGGCAGAAAAAAACGGAAAAGTGGTAGGCAGAATAGGCGCCATCATTCATCACAAGTCGAATGAAATTAATAATGAGAAAATGTGCCGCCTCACACGTTTTGAATGTATTGATGACCTTGACGTTGCTAAATTGCTTTTTTCAACCGCAGAGAAATTTGCTTTGGAAAATGGCATGACAACGATACACGGACCCTTGGGTTTTTCTAATCTAGATCATCAGGCAGTGCTGGTAGAAGGCTTTAACGAACTTCCATCGGTAGCCTCCGAATACCATATGCCCTACTACCAATACTTTTTTGAGTCGTGTGGATATGTAAAAGAAATGGACTGGGTTGAATTCAAGCTAAAAGTACTTGAACAAATACCAGAAAAAGCACTTCGAATTAATGAGATTATTAAAAAGAAATACAACCTTTCTGTAATCAGTTTTTCGTCTACTGCAGAAATGCGTCCGTATAGCCTCAAAATATTCCACCTGTTAAACAGCGCTTTTTCCGACTTGTTTAGCTTTACACCGATGACAGACGATGTATTAGAATTTTATATCGAAAAATACATCACCATTCTAAACCCCTCTTTTGTTAAAGTAGTAGAAGACCAAGATAAGAATGTTATAGGATTTATTATCTCCTTGCCATCTTTAAGCGAAGCCATGCAAAAAGCAAAAGGAAGTATTTTCCCGTTTGGATGGTGGCACATCAAAAAAGCACTTAAGTCGCCAAAAGTTGCAGACTTACTGCTTACTGGCGTACACCCAGATTGGCAAGCACAAGGTGTTAGTGCATTACTGATTACCGAATTGCAACAAATAATGATCAATCATGGCGTAGAATGGGTAGAAACCACCGGTATGATAGAAACCAATGAAAAAGCGATCAATCACTGGAAAAACTACGAACACGTTCAGCATAAACGCAAACGCTGTTATAAAAAAGAATTAATTGGATAATACAAAATAGGGGGTATTCAAAATACTCCCTATTTTTTGATACGCAACCAATAACACACCTACTCGAAGCATCTTACGCATTTTACTTTGTAAAAAAAGCAAAACAACTACCCCTCTATCGCAATTCAAAATGCAGCCAATCTAGTCATCCTCAAAGAAAATTATTTACTACCAACTATGTCAACCATTTTTACTCCCGTACTAGTAGTAGGCGCAGGCCCCGCAGGAAGCAGTGCATCTATCTTTCTTTCTAAAGATAATATCCAACACATCGTTTTAGAAAAAGCGATATTTCCCAGAGATAAGATATGCGGCGACGCTTGTAGTGGCAAAACAACCGAGGTGCTCCGAAAAGCAAATCCAGAATGGATACAGGAAATCATTAGAAAAACAGATAGCTTTCTACCATGTGATGGTATAGATTTTGTGGCACCCAACGGCAAAAAACTGAGTGTTCCCTTTAGGCTTACAAACAAAAAAGACAATGAAATAACAGGCTTTACAACGCCTCGCTTAGTATTAGACAATTTTCTTTTTAATAAAGCACAAGAAAACAAACAAGCAAGCATCTACCAAGATGTACACATACAATCAATCGATACCCTAAATAATGGCAATAAGCTTGTGAAAACCATGATAGCTGGAGAAAAACGCACCTTCGAAACATCATTGCTCCTAGCAGCAGACGGTGATAAAAGCCAGGTAGCAAAAGCCCTACTAGGAAGCAAACATGCACTAAAGTCCGATTGCGTAGGCATAAGAGCTTACTATTCCAATGTAGGAGACTTGAGCAAAGACAATTTTATTGAGCTTCATTTTATGAAAGATTTTTTGCCGGGCTATTTTTGGATATTTCCATTGCCAAATGGTAAAGTAAATGTGGGTGTAGGCATGCTGACAAAATACGTAAAGAAAAACAAAGTGAACCTCAGAGAGCGCATGCTGTATACCATTCATAACAACCCCGTGCTAAAAGAAAGATTTAAAGACGCTACCTTAGAGAGCAATATCCAAGGTTGGAGCCTACCGATGGCTACACAACAACGTTCTATCTCGGGCAACAACTATATGCTATTGGGCGATGCCGCTAGCCTCATAGACCCCTTCAGCGGTGAAGGTATCGGCAATGCCATGTACAGCGGTATGTTGGCAGCATGGGCAGCCAAAAAAGCTATCGACACTCAAAACTATAGCGAAAGTTATCTTGCTCAAGAATATGATAAAGCCATTTACCGATACTTTGGCGAAGAATTTAAAATAAGTACCGTGATGCAAAAACTATGTAACTATCCATTTTTATTCAACTTAGTAGTAAATAAATCGCAAAAAAGCGCCTCCTTGCGCAATACCATAAGCGGCATGTTTTCTGACATACAAGTGCGCAACCAGCTACGAAAACCAAGCTTCTACTTCAAAGTATTGTTTAATAAATAATTATACACATCGCTACGATATATATTTATTAAAATAGCTACACAATATCATACTTTCAACTTATACTTTTACTATTACTAATCGACCACTCACACGTTAGCGAGCTTATCGCTAAGATGTATTTTTACTTTTAAAAAAAACAATTTTTTTGAAGTAACTTTGCTCTATGCAATTACTAGATGGAAAAAAAGTATCTGAAACCTTGCTGGCAGATATAGCTAATGAAGTAAACCAATTGAAAGCTTCGGGTAAGAAAACCCCTCATTTGGCCGCTATTTTAGTGGGTCATGACCCCGCTAGCGAAACCTACGTAGCCTCTAAAGTAAGAACCTGCAATGAAATAGGTTTTAAATCTACAGAGGTACGCTTAGATGTAGCTACCTCCGAAGAAGAGGTCTTAAATTACATTAATGATTTCAATAATAATCCAGACGTAGACGGCATATTGGTACAATTACCATTGCCCAAGCATATAGATGAACAAAAAATCATCACTGCTATTGACCCCAATAAAGATGTTGATGGTTTTCATCCAATGAACGTAGGTAAAATGGTCATCGGACAGCCAACATTTGTATCAGCAACACCCAATGGCATTATGCTAATGCTACAACACTATAATATCCAAACGGCTGGTAAACATTGTGTGGTGATAGGACGTAGCAATATTGTGGGCACACCTATGAGCATACTATTAAGCAGAAATACACAACCCGGAAACTGCACCGTTACGCTCGCCCATTCCAGGACCCAAAATCTCAAGGAACTTTGCTTGCAAGCAGATATCATCGTAGCGGCAATTGGTAGACCCAATTTTGTAACAGCAGATATGGTAAAAGACGGCGCAATTGTAATTGATGTAGGTATCAATAGAATAAATGATGCCTCCAGACAATCGGGTACAAGATTAGTAGGCGATGTTGACTTTGATGCGATAAAAAACAAAGCAAGCTGGATAACGCCCGTGCCAGGCGGCGTAGGCAAAATGACTATTTGTGCCTTAATGTTTAACACACTACAAGCCGTTAAAAACAAAATATAGGTTTTTATATATACATAAGCAGGCATACCCTAAAAAAAACATCAAACAATGGATCAATACCTAAAGCTATTGCAGCACATACTTGACAATGGAGAAGAAAAAGGAGATAGAACCGGCACTGGTACTATCAGTTGCTTTGGCTATCAAATGCGCTTCAACCTTCAGGCAGGATTTCCGTTGCTCACTACTAAGAAACTACATCTGAAATCTATCATCTATGAGTTGTTGTGGTTTTTGAAAGGAGATACCAATATTGCATACCTAAAGGAAAATAATGTAAAAATTTGGGACGAATGGGCTGATGAAAATGGCGATTTAGGTCCGGTATACGGAAAACAATGGCGCAGCTGGCAGGGAGGCGATGGTAAAGTATTTGACCAAATAGCTACAGTAATAGACCAACTAAAAAACAATCCCGAAAGCAGAAGAATCATTGTCAACGCATGGAACGTAGCCGAACTACCCGAAATGGCGCTAAGCCCTTGCCATGCACTATTCCAGTTTTACGTTAGCAAACCAAGTGAAGGCTCTGACAAAAAAGGCAAACTTTCTTGCCAACTTTACCAACGCAGCGCAGATGTATTCTTGGGTGTACCTTTTAATATTGCATCTTATGCCTTACTTACCATGATGATAGCACAAGTATGCAACTTAGAGCCCGGTGATTTTATACATACCTTTGGTGATGTACACATCTACTTAAATCACTTAGAACAAGTAAAAGAGCAACTGACACGCACACCCTACCCGCTTCCTAAAATGAACTTGAATCAGGCTATCACCAATATTATGGATTTTAAATTTGAGGATTTTGAACTTACAGACTACCAAGCACACCCACATATTAAAGGAACAGTAGCGGTATAATTTTTTTAGCCCAAAATGCAGTTGACACATCAATCAACTGCCTTTTTTTAAGCACATACCTAATTAATCGGTTTTACTGACCAAGGTAATAAATACTGCAATAAATACGGCTTTATATCACCTTCTATCATTCAAAAACCAACATACTTTACACCTTTCAAGGCCATTCAAGGCTGGGTGCAATATGGTCTCTTGTAGAAATTTATTAAGCCAATCGGAATTAAAATATTATTTATACATTACATTTGAACAGTTTTTCGACCCCTAAAAAACATCGTTCATGATGAAGCATCTAATAGTCTGTATTTTAATTATTTGCGCAAGCAGTACTTTAAAAGCTGGCGTAATAATAGGTAAAGTAACAGATACAAATGGCTACGGCATTGATTTTGCAAATATAAACATCCCCAAAACCAACTATAACACCAGTACAAACCAAGATGGAGCGTTTGTACTAAACGTAAAAGCAGGTAGCTATATCCTAAGAAGCGACGCTATTGGCTACCAAAGCCAAAGCAGAAACATAAACATTGGTGAAACAGATACGCTACACATAAATTTTGCCTTACAGCCCGAAGAAGACCAACTTGAAACCATACGTTTTGAAACAAAAACCATTGACAGAGGAGTCACCATCATGAAAAAGGTGATAGCCTCAAGAAAAAAATATGCAGACAAAATAAAAACGCTCGAAACAGATATTTATTTAAAGGGAAGTATAAAAATAAGAGACTTTAATAGCTCAAGCATATTAGGAAACTTGCTTGATGAGGAGACAAAAGAAGAAATGGAAAACGCCTTGGGCATAAACACAGAACGAAAAGGTACCATATATGCTCTCGAACAAATGACGCACTATATTTATAAAGCACCCAACAAAACTTTCAATCAAGTATTATCTGTAAGAGAATCGGGTAATGCCAACGGGCTTGGCTTTGCAAACATGTTGCCAATTATAAATATCTACGATAACAATATTCAAATACTTGAAGGCCTGAATAAAAGAGGATTTATTTCGCCCGCTAGCAACAATGCAATGTTGTACTACAAATTCAAATACCTTGGCACCATGGAAGATGGTGACTATAAGATTCATAAAATACAAGTTATACCTAGAAGAAAATTCGAACCACTGTTTAGCGGAAATGTTTATGTAGTAGATAGTCTTTGGTTGTTTCAAGCCGTGGAATTGACGCTCACCAAAGAATCGCAAATAGAAGTATTAGACACCTTGCATTTTGAGCAATATTTTAGGCCTACTTCGGCAGATACTTGGCTTATCAAACAACAAGTGCTTACGCCTACTATCACATTGATGGGCTTCAATGGCAAGGGTAGTTTTCTAACAAGCTATACTAATACTAGCATCAATCAGCCAATACCCGATGAAAGATTTCCCAACAAACTATTAGCCGAATACGACTCCAACACACACAATAGAGACAGTGCTTACTGGACAAGCGTGCGGCCTATACCACTTAGTAAAGAAGAAAAAAGCACCTATACCTACCAAGACAGCCTAAGCAGTGCTTTCCAAAACGACACAAATGAAACAAGCCCTAAGAAGCAGAATATTGGATGGAATCCAATATGGCAATATCGTATACCTCGATGGCACTTCCGTATCGATAATCCATTGCTAACAAGTGGATACAATACCGTTGAGGGCCTTTTCGTAAACACCAATATGAGCCTGGATTTTGATGGCAGTAAAACCAAGCCCCTTAACGTTTATAACAACAAAAAAGATTGGGTAGCTACCAGTAATATCAGATATGGCGTACACAACAATAGGTGGCATGCCAACTTCAGTATTGCCAAGTACTTGCCCGACGAAAAATACCAAGGATCGGTATATTCTCTCCTAAAGCTGGAAGCCGGAAGCCGTATGCGTCAATACAACGATTCCGAACCAATAGCGCCCGTATTAGACATGCTCTACACATTGTTTGCTGGGCAAAACTACGGAAAATACCTCTCGGAAAGGGGTGGCACACTCTCCTACACGCGCAAAGGTGACAAAGGATTCAATTGGTCTGTTGCAGCATCCTACAGCGTAAGGCAAGAACTTAATAACGCCAGCTTCTATACTTTTAACCAAACCAACGAAGCATTTACGCCCAATTTGCCTGTAGCTTTCGACACTTGGAATAACAATACAGCAGCCATCTTAAACATGGATGTTTCGTACCAACCAGGATGGCAATACATCAAATACCCAAAATTTTGGGCTATTGTGAAAAGCAATGCACCTACTATTTATGCCAACTACACCAAAGGCTTTGCAGGCATTGCTGGCAGCCAATCTAATTTCGACAAATGGGCTATAGGTATCGAGCATCGAATTGGCCTTAAACTTTTGGGAAATATACATTATCATTTAAAAGCTGGAGGCTTTATAAATGATGCCTCTGTGCATTATGCCGACTATTATCATTTGAACGGCAACCAAACGTTTTTTGCCAGCCGACCACTCCACTCTTTTCAGTTAGCACCCTATTATACCTTCTCTAACACGCACCCTTTGTATACCCAAGCACATGCAGAATGGAAGCTGGGCGGTATGCTTTCCAATAAGCTGCCCATTATCCGACGACTTAATTGGCACTTATTAGCCGGCAACAACACCTATTATGCACAACAATTTTACTATACAGAGTTTTTTGTTGGTATAGAAAATATAGGGGTAAAGATTTATAAACCCTTAAGAGTTGAGTTTGTTTTTGGATTTGAAAACTTTAGCGATAAGCCGGCTTTTGGCATAAGGATAGGATTGAAATTATAACATTGACCCTAATAAAGACCCCTTGCTCAGTAAATAAATGTTTGCGAATATTGATAGTAAACGCTAGTTTCGCATTATAAAATATTCCTTATGAAATATACTCTTGTGGCATCGTTAATGCTGATGGGCATGGCTTCGTGTACAAAAATGAATGATTGCTACCGCTGTATTACAGTAGCACAAACCTACACGTATGGAAGTTCGGAGCGCAATATGGATACCTCATTCACATTGAATTCCAAAGAAATGTGTAATGTAACTAGAGATATGGTATTGGATTATATAACCGAAAATTCCGATACCATTACACAAACTAGACGCTTATCTAACGGCAATGAGATAGATGAAAATTATGCTACAATAGGTAGTTGCGAACGTTTTTTTAAGAAAAACTAATAGTGTGCAAATATGTGCTGCCATTAGCAACTTGCGAAAGAAACACTCCTTACAAAAGCCAAATCTGATTCATTTTTCAATAAACGCTTTTGTTTCTTGTGGGGAATAGCATTCTTTAAGATATTTTGGTCGGTAAAAACAAAAGGTTTCATAACACAGGCTTAAGCATTATCCAATTAGCGCTGGCAAACCTACTTTATAGGTGGTGTTTTCAGTTATAGCGGCACCGTTTTTTAATAAATTATGTCATTCCGAACGTAATATTTTTTCCAGTTTTCGGCCTTTGGCCAGTTCGTCCACTAGCTTATCGAGGTATCGAATTTGTCTGGTAAGCGGATTTTCAATTTCTTCGATGCGATAGCCACAAATTACACCTTTTATTAAGTGTGCTTTTGAATTGAGACTTGCCTTGCTAAAAAATGTCTCAAAAGTAGCATTTTGGGCAATAAGATCTTCAAGATTTTTATCGTCGAAGCCAGTAAGCCAATGTATAACTTGATGCAGTTCTTCCTTTGTACGCCCTTTTCGTTCTACCTTTGCAAGGTAATGAGGGTACACGGAAGCAAATGTTATTTTTGCTATTCTTTCATTATGTTCTGGTGTGGTGTGCATATTATTTAATTCTAACTAATACCCCTTTCCTTTTGATTAAATTTTTATAATCCCATTGTATTTCTCTTGATTTTTGAAGCCATATTTCAAGCGTTTGGAGGTCGATTTCCGCAACGTTATTATAAAAAACAGAAGCATCTTTAAATTTTCTTCCTTTACTGCTCAGCTTAACATCGTCAAAGTCGGCGCCGCTCCAAAACATAAGTCGAATGCCATTCTTCTGTTTGCTATAACCTACCGTTGGGTTTCCGTTAATAAACCATACCGGATGCGCATGCCAAATCTTGCACTGCGCTTCGGTCAATATACCACTGATAACTGCGGCAAGAGCATCACAAATTACTTTGTCTGTTGCTGTTTGTAGATCGTTGTATGCCTTTATCTCATCATTCATCTATAAAAATACCTAAAAAGTTACACAAATTATATAGTATCACTCAACTTATAACTAGGTGCACGCTAAATAGGCTTCACCCCGTTTTAAGGCTATAAATAAAATACCGGTTTAGGCGAAACTTCACTTGCTATACAATTGCGCCCAAAGTGCCGTTTCAAATTATGGCTAATGCGAGACTTTTATGACGGTTATTTTGCAGCACCCTGTAGGTGTTTAAATTATTGTTCTTGGTCGTAGTAAATTTTATAAAATTTTCTGCCCATTTCATCCACATCATTTAAAATTAGCTCAGAATTGCCGTGAACATAAATTGTAAAATTTTTATCCAATTTGATTTTCGAGCGCAAAAAAGCTTTTTTCTTTTTTACCGCAGCATTTGAAATAACAAAATTATCTTCCAATTGTATTTGATGTTCTTGCTGATAATCATATCTAAAATCGGCAAATCTATTTTGTGCTTCGGGCTGGTGCAAAATAGTTTGTTTAAATTCATCAAAATTAAAATCACCTTTACTGTTCAAATAAGCTTCCGATTTTATAAAAATATCAGCTTGGTCTGCTTTCGAAACTTCAAACTCCTTGGGAAGTTCTTTTTTTACGAAATCCTTGCAAATAGTAATCATTTGTTCGGTAAAGAAATAATCGTTTGATATTTGGCGAACGTGTAAAAAATAGTCAAACCAATAGAGGGTTTCGTTTCCTCTGCTCGACTTGTCTAACACCTTGCAAATATAGCCGGTAGGCTCTTGGGTATTAAAAATAAGACACCCTTTATCGAGTTTTTGGATATTTATGCCTGTATCGGTGCCCAACACTAGCTGCTCTCCGTCGGGGTAGATTTTTAAGAATGTATCTTTATTTTCCGACTTAAACAGTCCAATAGCATCTGTGGTAATGCCGTTAATCATGCAATCTTTAAAGTAAGCGACATAAAACTCTCCACCTTTAATACTAGCATGGTTGCTTACTTCGTAAAGGTGTTGTGCCATTAAAGCAGCGTTTGGAAGTAGCTTATCGTTATCTTCAAATATCTCTTTTACCCACGTGTATACTTGGTTATCTGTAAGTGCGACGTCGCTGTAAAACTGATATTGCTCTTCGCTTTTAAAGTGGGTAAAAAAATAGGTGCCCAAAAGGCTATTCGTTAGTTCGTTCAGTTGCACTAGCGATTCTGATAGGAATACGCCCTCATGTTGTAGCTTATTACCTACCTTGTGTATTGCTAGCTGCGCAATATCGTATGTCTGATTTGCAAGTTCCATTCTATTTTAAATAATAATTTCGATTTGACGTATATGGGTGTGTACGCCTAACTATTGTGAGGGGCTATTCTTATCAATTTTGTTATCCTTGTATTCTTGAAGCGCTTCTTCGTATATCCAATCTTTTCTTTTCAATTCAAAATTTCTACCTAAATAAAGTTCCTTCACTTGCTCATCGGAAGCCAATTCTTCGGCGGTACCAGATTTTAGTAGATTTCCCGAAAACATCAAGTACGCTCTATCACAAATAGAAAGCGTTTCATTTACATTATGGTCGGTAATTAGGATACCTATATTCTTAAATTTTAGTTTTGCCACAATTCCCTGAATGTCCTCTACCGCAATAGGGTCAATACCTGCAAAGGGTTCGTCCAACAAAATAAATTTGGGGTTTACGGCCAATGCTCGGGCTATTTCTGTGCGGCGTCTTTCTCCACCACTAAGTACATCTCCGTTACTTTTTCGTACATGAGTGAGCCTAAATTCCTCCAATAGTTCTTCAAGTTTCAACTGTTGTTCTTTTCTGCTGAGCTTCGTCATTTCCAATACAGCGAGTATATTGTCTTCTACCGAAAGTTTTCTAAATACCGATGCTTCTTGTGGCAAATAGCCAATTCCCATTTGAGCGCGTTTGTACATAGGATATTTGGTAATATCTTTATCGTTAAGGAATACACTTCCTTCATCGGGCTTTATGAGTCCAACTACCATGTAGAATGACGTTGTTTTTCCGGCTCCGTTAGGGCCCAGCAGACCCACGATTTCTCCTTGGCGAACCTCAATATTTGATTTGTTCACTACCGTTCGGGCGCCGTAGCGCTTCACTAAGTTTTCTGTATGTATGATTTCACTCACGTTGAAAAATAGGCTTACTGATAAAAAAATTATTCCTTGATTAATGGATATAGCAAATATTCCAAACCATTGAGTTTTATTTCATACAATGTTTGTAGTTGCATACCTAGTTTCCCTTTTGGAAAACCACTTTTGTGCATCCACACCAAATAGGGTTCTGGTAGGTGAGCCAAAAGATACCCTTTGTATTTACCGTAGGGCATCCTAGTAGTGGCAAGTGCTATCAAAATTGTATTATCAAAACTATCCATTTGCTGCTTTATACATTTTTTCTATGATTCCTATAACGGTTTTGGCTTCATTTGCCGTGGTGGTCATAGATTGATCTTCTTTCAACACTGCTATTACATTTGATATGAGTTTATCGTGATTGCTCATCGAACCACTATAAGCTCCATAATCATTAGCTTTGGAGGTAATATTAACAAGCGGAAGTTCCTTACCTTCCAAACATTGGTATTCAATTGTATTAAGGTATTGTCCACCAATTTTGACGGTACCTTTCTCGCCAATAATCGTAATACTTCCCTCCATATTTTTTTGAAAGCTACAGGTAGTAAAGTTAAAGCTTACCAAGCTACCATTTTCTGCTCTCATACTAAAAACGCCTGTATCTTCAAATTCCGTATTATGTTGATGTAAAAAATTTTCGACCCTACCTTCTACGCTTACAATATCGCCATTCAAATAGTACAATATATCTATAAAATGGCTAAATTGGGTAAATAAGCAGCCTCCGTCCAATGCTTTCTTGCCTCTCCAACTACTTTGGGCATAATAATAATCATTTCTGTTCCAAAAGCAATTTACTTGCAGCAATACTATTTTTCCAAGTTCATTTCTCTCTATCAATTCCTTTACGATGGCTACAGGTTCATTGTATCTATTTTGTTTTACTGCAAATATCTTTTTGTTTTTTTCTTCTGCTACTTGTATCATGGCAGTGCATTCCTCTGTGCTCAAGGCCATAGGTTTTTCTACCACTACATGACAATTTGCACGTAAGGCAGCTATCGCATGGTCTTTGTGCAGATAATTGGGTGTACATATGCACACTACATCAATCTGGGTATTGGATAACAATTCTTCGATAGTTGAATATGCAGCAATACCTTGCTGCTGCGCTATTGCTCTTTCTTTAGCATCTATATCACAAATGGCTACTAAAGTGGCGCTTTTATTCTCTAAAATATGTGTTGCGTGCCGCTTTCCTATATGCCCCCATCCTACAATAGCAAATTTTACCATTCTCTCAATTATTTTAATTTTATTGTATTCTGCTCTTTATTCCAATTTAAAAAGCCTTCATCTTCTAGGTAGCGAAGATACTTAATTATTTGAGCTCCTGAAAGCTCCGAAAAATAATTTTCAAACCGTTCAAATACTAGTATGGGTTCTGATTTCAAAAGATTTTTCGTCTGATACCAAAAGGCTTCCATAGTTATGGTAACACCTTTTTGTTTGGTACAATTATCGCAAATATTACAGGGCTGCACTTCTTTTTCTCCAAAATAATTTGCTATAAACACGCTTCGACAACCATTATTTAATTGCAAATATCCCTGCATTTCAGATACCCTTTGGGCATAATCGTCTTTAAGTTTGTTATACAATACAAGATTGAGTTTAACATAGTTTTCGGGCAGTCGTTGATTGAGGAAGTAGAGCGTACCATCATTAGATGCTGAATTGTAGTTAATAAAGCCCAATGCTTGAAGTTGATGAAAATAAGTATCCAATACACCTTTGTCAATCTTTAGCATTTTAGCCACCTCATATTCTTGTATAAAGGTAGGATAATGGAATACCGAGCCATACATTCTTAGCAATGTTGTGCACACACGACTTAATTCTGGATGCATAGTTGCTAATTGCTGTAGCGAATACGCATCGGTTGTAAACATTACAGAAGCGCCAATAGCTTCTGTTTCGTTCCATTGCCAAAACCCATCTTTTTGAAGAAACTTGATCGCTGCAATCGTTTCGAAAAGAGGCAGTTGGTATTGTCTTACCAATTGCACAACAGAGAATGGGTAACTCATCTCGAAGCCTTCACCTATAGTAATGCCTAAAAAATTGCATACTTTTTGATAAATAGATTTTATAAAAGGAATAGTTGGAAAATTCTTTTGCTTGCTCTCCTCGAGCATTGTCAAATCTTGATTATTTAATAGCACAACAGCTTTAGCCCAATTACCATCTCTACCCGCCCTGCCTGCTTCCTGATAATAGGATTCCATAAAATATGGCGCATCAAAGTGCAGTACTTGTCGCACATCACTTTTGTCTATCCCCATACCAAAAGCAGAGGTAGCTACAATTACAGGCACCTTATCTTTTGTCCAGTCATCTTGTGCTTTCGACCGCAGCGCTTGATGCATACCAGCATGGTAGCACTGAGCATTGATGCCATACCGTTGTAAGTGCAAGGCCACCATTTCTGTTTTCTTACGGGAGTTGCAATATACAATCGTGCTTCCTTCTACATTTTGTAGTTGCTTCAATAGAGCGTCATATTTACTTTGCACCCAATTCACTTCAAGCGAGATATTGCTTCTTGCTACAGATTGAATAAACGATTTAGGGTTATTCATCCTCAGTTGCGAGATAATATCTTGCTGAACACTGGGCATTGCAGATGCTGTCAAAGCCAGGATAGGTACCCTTGGCAATACATCAAAAATGGTATGTATTTTCCGATAAGCGGGCCTAAAATCATGCCCCCATTGTGAAATACAATGTGCTTCATCGACCGCAATAAAACTCACTTTGATATCTGCAAGTTGGTACAAAAATCGTTCAGACAACAGTCGTTCGGGTGCAATAAACAAAAGCTTATAAGCACCATTTTGCGCCTCATGCAAAGTTGTTTCGTTTGCTGCTGCCGATTTAGTAGCCGATAAATATGCAGCAGGTATACCACGTTGGGTTAAATGCTGCACTTGGTCTTTCATCAACGCTACTAGCGGACTGATAACAATTGCCATGCCCTCAGCCGCCACCGCAGGTACTTGGTAGCAAATAGACTTTCCACCGCCGGTAGGCAATACCGCTAATGTGTCTTTTCCAGCTACAAGGTTTTGGATAATCTCGAGCTGTAGTGCCCTAAATTCTTTGTAGCCCCAAAATTTATATAATACTTCTGCAAGCATCAACTCATCTTGATATTAGCGCCAATTTTAATTAACTCTTCGTAAAAGAGCGGATAAGATTTATTGATTACCTGTGCATTTTCAAGCACAATAGGCTCTTCGGCTATTAATCCTAATAAACATATCATCATGGCAATTCTATGGTCGCCGTATGCATCAAAACGCACATTGCCTTTAATACTTTGTTTGCCTTCAATCAATAAAATATCGTCTTGTATTTTTGCTTGCACGCCTAGCTTTTCTAACACTTCCAAAATAGCATTTGCTCTATTGCTCTCTTTGTGCACCAGCCTTGTGACGCCTTCAATAGCTGTAGTACCTTCGCATTGCGTAGCTAAGGCTGCTAGTACCGGAAAAACATCGGGAGTATCTACAGCATTATAATGAAATGCCTTTAATGGACTTTGTTGAACCGTAATTTTATTTTCTTCAATAGATAGCCTTACGCCAGCGCTCATCAAAGCCTGCAATACTGCTTTGTCTCCTTGCTTAGAGAAGGTGTTGATGTCTTCAATTACAATGTTGCCGGCCAATGCTCCTGCCACCATCATAGTTGTGGTGGCACTCCAGTCGCCCTCTATCTCGTACTTAAACTGGTGGCCTGGGGTAAGTGTCTTTACTGGAAATACAAAGGTGGAGTAATTGTTGCTCTGCGGTAAGTTTAGCCCAAAATCTTCTATTACTTGTAAGGTTAAATCTATGTAAGGTTTACTTACTAGGTTTAAAACGGTAATAGTAATTGGTTCGGATAAACTAAAAGAGCTAAATGCCAATAGCAATCCTGTAAGAAACTGAGAGCTAACACTACCGTCGATAGTAATATCTCGGGGCAACAAATTGCCTATTAATTTAATTGGTAAACTTCCGTTGTCGGTGCTTACTTCTATTCCTAAATCTTTTAAGGTTTGTATCATCGTACCAAATGGCCTTTTTTTAAGGCTTTCGGCACCATCTATAATACTAGCATAGTATATCACCGCTGCTATAGGCATAAACATTCTGGATGATAGCCCACTCTCTTTACAGTCTAAATAAAGTGTATCTGTGATATGAGAGCTATTATTTTCAAATTTTATTATTGCTGTAGTACCTACAAACACCACGTTAGCGCCCAATTTCTTGATGATTTCTATAGCGGCTTTATCATCATCTGAGTAGCCGCCATTTTTGATAACAGTGGCTCCTTGTTTCAGCACTGCCGCGGCGCATGCTCTCTGAAACAGGCTTTTTGAAGGTGGTGCGCTTATGGTTCCATCAAGTTTGGAAGAAGATATAGTAATTTGTTGCATTGTATGATATTGTTTTACTGCTTTAAGTAAAAATAAAGATAGTGTATCTATCCTTCTAAAAAGTAGTTAGTAGCTAAATAAATATATTGGTTCAATAGCTATTTAAACCCAAATTATGCAGGAGCTTGTTTACTACAAAAAATTATTGCTTTAAGTAGCTTTTAATGGCTCAAAAAAACTAATATATAATAGCTTCCTCACCTTTTTGCAGCTTTTATTGATTCATTATTCAATGATTATTTAGAAATTCGAATACATGAATGGATGAACATAAGTACTGCATCCTAAAAGAGGCTTTCCATTCAAGGTCAGCCTCTATGTTGTTTTTTTTTGATAGATTTAAGCACTTCGTTGGCTGTATTGTTTAGTATCTACATACCGAAAGTGCACCACACAAATGGCAAAGTCGATTTGGCCTAAACGAACAATTACATAGTAGCTGCCATGCGTTTAAATGCTTTTATAAATATAACGCCAAGATTTCTATTTGGTGGAATATAATCGCTAAACAAATCTTTTTCAGTAGCCGATCTGCCTTGAAATTTAGTATCTAATTCATTCCACAAATCGAGCCAATTCACATCCATACCATTAGCTATCCTGCTATCTATTGCTTGTATTATGGGCATATTGATATTTAAAGCTCCAACTTGTTTGGATGAGATGATATGAGCATCGGGTGAGCTCTCGAGAACGGTAGATAAATTATGATAACCACCACAAGAGCCTAACATTACTATTTTAGCACCATCTGTAAGATACGAAAGTGTAGACGGCAAGTAATAGCTATGGCCTCTGTGAATAACGATAGTCGGCTTGATATCATTTTCTTCCAAAAAGGCATTCATTTTATCTTGTGCTTCTTCGTCTTGGCCTGTTTCTTCGGGTAATGGTTTATTTGCAAAAATAGTTATGGGGTTTTTACCGTTGTACGTTATGGTTGTCCAATGCGTATTGTGGCTAACCTTCCAGTCTGAACCCTTAAAAGAGTTGATGTAATTGGCGTAAGCCGTTTTTCCGTCTGCGTCACCATAAAAGTAAGACACCTCATAAACCCTACCGTCTTGATGTTGCAAATTGGCGTAGGGCACATACATGATGGGTGGAATAAATTGAGACAAATCTCTATTCATTTCTTCAGGATTTTCTGCCGAAGAAAAAATAGTACTCAATAGGCCGTATACTATTACACCTTTTTGTTGTTTCTCTTTATTAGGAATACCACTTACTCTTTTATAGTTTTCGAAAACCTCCTTTCTAATATATTCCAGCACTTGAGTGTCTTTGATACTTCCATAGGCATCTGCCAGGTCTACTGCCCCTTCTAAGTCGTCGAATGAACCCTCTTCGAGGTTGGCAACAAACTTGCTCATCAATTTGGTTTTAGCCTCGCCATCCATACTGGTAAAAAACTGAGTAAGCGTATTGTAGCCTGCGCACATTCTTAAAAAAGTACGGAAATGATGCATTCTAACATGATTCAAAAATTGGTCGCCTGTACTTGGTGCCATCTTTACCATCATTCTGTTAAACATCCAAACAAAGCTACTGGTATATATTTCCTCTTCGCCGCCCAGCATGATAAAGTATAGATCCTCTGCTCTAAAATTCATCAAAGATGCAAAGCGCACGGGTGCAGCACTATTGTGCAGCTCGTTTACTTTCCTTATGTACTTTAAACTTCTCAATTTCAATTCCTGGTCGATATTATGGGCTCCTAGCGTTTCGCCAGAGGTTTTCAAATCTACCAAAGCTTGCAAGTAGCCCTCTTTACTCGAGAAAATAGCATCTACTTCCTTAATAGTCATTTTACCATTATTGATGCTATTCAAGAATGGAATTGCCTGCCAAGGTTGGCTACTTTGGTCGGCAATCTTACATATGGTTTGTACCAGTTTATCGGGGTTTCGTCTTACAACGCTACTCAGCCTGTGCTGAGACAGTGCGTATCTTAGCAATGTGCCGGGTACTACCTTAGCAGCAGAAGACACAACGACATCTGCATATTTTTCATTAGCAAAAGCTTCAAGTTGGCTCACCAAAACCTCAGGATACATGCGTCCTAAGTTTTCTATCAAAAAGCCCTTATCTTGCGGATAATCGTCAAGTAGACTTGCATTTTCGAAGGTGTAAAGGTTTATATTATTCTTTACAAACTCTTTAACCGTACCTGTTTCTCTAGCCAAGAAAAGACCTTCAAAATTGAGAACAATATTTCTTGCATACAATGCGTCAATTGTTTCGAAGTTTTTTGCATTTACTTTTTTCAGCAAACTTTCAAGTTCTCTATGATAGAAAATTTTCGTTTGATGTGGAATTTCGATGTTCTCTATTCTTATTTGAAGGCTTTTGGCTTTATGGAGCAGATTTTCTGTCATAAATTTAGAAAGCAGTGTGTCTTTCAAATTCACGGCATTATCCAATTTTCCGTCTCTTGCGTCTGTTCGTGTTATCTGCGCCTCTAACAAATCTGTAAACCTTGCTCTATTAGCTGGTATCGGCTTCATCAATGTATCTACACTCCAGTATAGTATTGGCTCGTCCACCTTTACTTCTGTTTGTATATCTTTATTTTTTTGTGCATAGCTAGGTATCGCTAGTGCTACTGCCAAAGATGCGCCCAAATACTTCAAGTGATTGTAATTCATATTCTTTATATAAAGCTATAGTTCTGACAAATTTAAAGGCTTAATATTAGATTTAAGGTTAAAATTATATAAATAAAGGTTTATACTTACAGAAATAAATCGTTATAAGTATTTGGAAAAACTGCAAAATGCTTATACATTTGCACTCCTTAATGCCTACCATTCATAGTTAGCAATTCAATCGGTGAGGTGTCCGAGTGGTTGAAGGAGCTACCCTGGAAAGGTAGTATATGGGCAACTGTATCGAGGGTTCGAATCCCTCTCTCACCGCTAAAGGGGACAAACGATGAAAATTATCAGTTTGTCCCCTTTTTTTATGCTCTATCTTTTCGGTGCTTTGTGTCAGCTGTATATGAATTTCCTGTCGTTCTTTATTTAATTTGCTGTAGAATTTTTCAAAGATTTCTTTGCTCATTTCCTTGTTTACATAATATCCTTCTTCAATATTTTCGATTTTCTTCTCAATCTCCGTTAATTGCTTCCTCAATGCTTTTTCGGATTCAACAGCATCCTTATTAATTACTTTCCATAGTAGTTTCATCTTTTCTATTAGAGGAACTGTAAGGTGTTCTTTTATACTGTAATTGCTTAACAGTTCTAAAAATAACTGGTGTATTTCATTTGCATTTCTGTTACAGCGACATCCCGTTGTGGAGTTGCTACCTTTAGAGCGAGACAGATTTAACAAGTAATTTTAAATTTGTA
>CAYSCJ010000043.1:0-22088 GCA_964429515.1 uncultured Taibaiella sp. | reverse complement strand
AGATGGATTTTGTGCCTAACACGAATGAAAGTAAAATTTACGACATTTACGCCCTCCCTTATGGCGACAGCATACAAGTAGAGATAGCTTTTATACCGTTAAAAAAAGGTACATATTGCTTTCAAGTGCAATCTATGTTTTATGAAGGTAGCAAGGGTAAAACCAGAACACAGCCAAAGTTTGATGTAATAAATACAAATTGGGAACTATATCAGATTCCTGAACTCGATTCGTTAAAACCTCAACCAGGAACACCTGACTATTATCGTTCTTATTATTTTGCAGTTACTGATTAAAAATCTCAAGACGACACCTAAAATTGTCGTCTTGATTTTATAAAAAAATCATTTAATCTACTAATCTTGTAAACTAAGCGAAGCGTTCTCATGAATACCAATAAGACAATAATAAAAAATGAATAATCATGGTTCAGACAATTTTAAACCCCACAATGACCAGAATAATTATCGGCTAGAAACTTCCCAAATGACAATTTGGCACTTAGATAACAAAGCCAATCTACAAAAAAGCAATAAAAAACAGGACGAACAAATAGGTAAACATCCTATTTATCGTCCTGTTTAAATTTTATTATCGAACAAAAAGTCTATTTAAGTCCAAATAAAGATACTGCATAATAAATGAGCATAGCAATTATGGCACTAATAGGAATGGTTAGAATCCAAGCCCATAAAAGATTAATGGTTACACCCCATCTTACTGCCGATAAGCGCTTAGTAGCACCTACACCAATGATAGAACCTGTGATGGTGTGTGTGGTACTTACGGGTATCTTTAGCATTTCTGTAAGGAACAAGGTTAAAGCCCCAGCAGTTTCAGCAGCTACTCCCTCAAAAGGTGTCACCTTAGTAATACGAGTACCCATGGTTTTTATAATCTTCCAGCCGCCACTCATTGTGCCTAGAGCAATAGCGCCATAACAAGTAAGTGGCACCCACCAAACCATATGGTCGAGGCTATACTGTGTAGAGTCGTAAGCAATGAAGGCTGCCATAATAATACCCATTACCTTCTGCGCATCATTACCACCATGACCTATACTAAAGATAGCCGATGAAACTAACTGCATTCTTTTTAGCCATCTTTCACTTTGCGCATAGTTCAAACTACTCAAAAATAGCGTAAATACAGCCATTATAATAAGAATACCACCTATAAGCACCCATTTAAAATTCTTAGCAAAAAGAATATTATTCATAATTGCAGACTTGGCACGTGGCTGGTAAGTTGTTTGCAAGGTCATTGGAGCATTATCTCGTTCGATACCTAGAGTAAGCGTCTCGCCTTTTTTATACAAATTCCATAGATTATCAAAATCGTTGATTGCATTCACGTTGTGGTTGCCTATTTTCATTACCACATCGCCTTTCCTAACGCCCATTTTAAAAATAGAGGAACCACTGGTCATTTCTTTAACCACAACACCACCCGTTTCTACCAACTCGTATTTTTTAACACCAAGGTGTATGGGTGTTCTGGTATCTAACAACATCGACCAGCCTACAAACACGCCCGCTATAATCACAAGCGACACTATTTTGGGACCGATACTTTTCCTGAATGAATTTAAAAACCAAACAGATATTATAAATGCCATCAGCATCCCTATAACGGGTGCCAAAATAATAAAACTGGCTATTTTAAGAATCGTGCCCGAGGCTATGGCTTCAATACCTGCGTGCGCTATCGCTGCTCCTGCAAAGCCACCAATAAGCGTATGTGAAGAGCTAGACGGAATACCAAACCACCAGGTAAGTAAATTCCAGGAAATAGCCGCCACTATGCCCGCCAATATTACAGGCAGGGTAATAAACTGCTCATGCACCGTCTTGGCAATGGTATTGGCAACGCCGTGGTCGGTAAATATAAAAAATGCCGCGAAGTTAAAAATAGCCGCCCACACAACAGCCTGAAAAGGTGTGAGTACTTTGGTAGATACGATGGTAGCAATGGAATTGGCAGCATCATGAAAACCATTAATATAATCAAATATCAAAGCCAAGGCTATGACAATTACTAATAATGTAAACATTTATGGTGTTTTAAAAAAGGAATTGAAAAAATACACGTATATGCTTACGCATATTTGATAATGATAGACTCGATAACATCAGCAGCGTTTTCGCACTTGTCTGTTACCATTTCCATATCTTGGTATATATCTTTTAGTTTGATAAGCTCCGTTGGATTTGTATTTTCGGTAAATAATCTAGAAATACTTCTGTCTAAAACATCATCCGCTTGGTTTTCAATACTATTTATTTTTACGCAAGCCTCCGTTAGCTCTCGTAAATGTTTCATATTCCTTAACTCGCTAAGCGCAACTTTTAATGCTTCTACACTTGTAGCAATGAGATGAGACATTTCTATCATTACGTCATCAATCTCTGTAACATTGTATAAAATAATCTTTTTAGAGGCTGCATATATGTAATCGGCAACATCATCTAAACCCATTGCCAACTGATGGATATCCTCCCTGTCGAATGGGGTAATAAAATTCTGACCTAACTCTACAAATACTTTATGAGTTAATTCATCATTTTTGTGCTCACCATCCTCTATTGCCTTGAATAGACGCATCCTTTCGGCATGATCAGGTGTTTCCATCGCCTTTTTAAAGTTTTCTGACATTACTATCAAATTACTTGACACTTGCTCGAATAAGCTATAAAAAACTTTGTCTTTTGGTAAAAAGGCCTTTATGAAATTATTAAAACCCATGAGTGTTAATTGTTTAAAATTGAGTTAGGTAAAAAATTTTTCAAAATTACTAGTATGCCACTAAGTATCCCAATGCTTTACCCAAACTTAATAATTATTTAATATTGTAAATATAACGCTTTTATTTATACATAACTTATTGTTATATGGAATTATCTTTAAAAGACGTATTTCGAAAATGGCATTTTACTGCCTCAAAATAAAAATTTATCCTACTATTAAACTATCGCAATTGAAATTTGTCTATACCAACTACTAAGTTATATTTATGAAATTCTTTTTATCCTTGCTTCTCAGTTTTGTTGCTTATTGCTACACATCGTCTGCTATCGCCCAAGCACCAGTTGGTTTTGAAATAAATGGTACCGTTATGGAAACAGCCACTAAGCCCTCTTTAGGCGCAAGTGTCGATTTACTAGATGCCGACAAAAAAACACTACAATCTTCCTTTGTAGACGAACAAGGTAACTTTAGATTCCAAAATGTATCGCCCAATACCTACTACCTTTACATTAGCAATTATGATTTTGAAGATACTACTTTTTCTGTTATAGTTACAGACAAAAACCTTAGAATACAGAATATTAGACTTAATAAACTAGTTGCAGAAAGCCTTAATACCATACATTTTCAAGCAGATAGAACACCGGTACAACAAAAAGATGACACGACGCAGTTTGATGCCAGAGCTTATAAAACCAATCCAGATGCCTCGGCAGAAGATTTGATACGTAAAATGCCAGGGATAGATTTAAGTTCGGGCACCCCTAAAGCACAAGGCGAGAACATATCTAAAGTGATGATAGACGGCAAGCCTTTTTTTGGCGACGACCCGAGCGCTGCTCTTAAAAACCTACCGGCAGAGGTAATAGATAAAATTCAAATTTATGATGAGAAAAGCGAACAGTCGCAATTCTCGGGTTTTGATGATGGCAATACCAGCAAAACCCTTAATATCACCACCAGAAAAGACAAGAAAGAAGGTGTGTTTGGAAAAATTTATGTAGGCGCTGGAGCAGATTATGCTGCCACCAATACCGGCTTGACAAATGCTGACAGAGAAAGACAATTCAGATATTCTAACGGAGGTAGTGTCAGTTATTTTAAAGGAAGCAGACGTATTACCCTAATGGGCCTAAACAATAATATCAATCAACAAAACTTTTCGTCACAAGACCTTGTAGGAGCAGGCCCTGGCGCCCAAAGAATGCGTGGTGGTGGTGCAGGTGGCCGTGGTGGCAGTGGTGCCATGATGGGCAACTTGGGCGGCTCCAATAGAGGTATCAATAATACAAATGCAATAGGCATCAACTATTCGGATGTATGGAACGAGAAAGTAGAAGTAACCGGTAGCTACACCTTCAACAATATACAAAATACCACTACACAAGATATTAAAAGACTCTTCCAAACGGTTACACAGCAAGGACAAAGCTACGAAGAACGTGACTTGGGCAATAGTACCAACAACAATCACAGATTTAATGGCCGCATCAAATACACTATTGACTCCAACAATACTCTATTGATAATGCCAAGCCTTTCTTATCAAAAAAATAAAAGCACCAACAATGTTACAGCAGCATCATTCTTAAACAATTTGCTGACGAGTACTACATCGAACGAAAACTTGCGCGACAGCGAAGGACTAAATGCCAACCTCCGTGCACTGTATAGCCATAAATTTAAAAAGAGTGGCAGAACCGCTTCGCTATGGCTAGATGGAGGATACAATGCTACTAATATTCAAAATAAGCTGTATGCTATTAATGAAGATATAGAAACGCTACTTTACGACACGCTCAATCAAAAATCACTCACAGATAGAGAAGGCTGGAATACCAACGCCAACCTAAGCTATACCGAGCCCCTAAGCCAAAAAAGCGCATTGCAATTCCGATATAAATTTGGCAATAACTTTAGCAGCTCCGATCGTAGAACCTACAACGTGGCTTATAGCTATCCCATTGAAACACTTGATAGCAACCTTAGTAACTCCTATACTACCAATTACCTCACTAATGGCGCAGAAATAGGCTATAGACTTACCGAAAAAAAATATGATTTTAATGTTGCTTTAGAGTACCAAAATGCACAATTATTCGGCGTTAGAATATTACCCAAAGCCAACGATATCGGCAGAAACTTCAATAATCTGCTGCCAAGCGCAAGGTTTAAATATAGCTTTTCGAAAAATTCTAACCTAAGAATGTTTTACAGAAGCTACTCCAGAAACCCATCTGTAGAGCAATTGCAAGATGTTATTAATAATACAAACCCACTTCAACTATCATCCGGAAACTCAAGCTTGTACCAATCTGTCAACCACGACGTAAGGGCCATGTACAGCAATACTTCTATCAAAAACAATAGCACTTTTTTTGCTATGATGGGTACGAGCATTGTAGATGATTATATTGGTAATAGCGTTTTGATAGCAGACAGGCTCACTACTATAGAAGGACTAGAACTCCCAAGAGGCGGCCAATACTCTAGGCCTGTAAACCTCGATGGATACAAGTCTTTCAACGGATTTGTAAGTTATGGAAAACTTGTGTCACCTATCAAAACCAATGTAAACCTTAATATTTTGGGAGGATACACAAGCACACCTAGCTTGATAAATGGTCAAAGAAATATGGCACAATCGGCTGTAATAGGCGGGGGCATTGTACTAGCAAGCAATATTAGCGAAAACATCGACTACACCCTATCTACTACCTCCAACTACAATCAGGTACAAAATACCCTTAACGAGAGTGGTAATAATAACTTTTACAACCAAATATCTAGATTCAATATCAACTATATTGTAGGTAATGGTTTTGTATTTGCATCTGAAATCAACCACTCCTATTTTAGAGGTGCCACCGCTGCATTCAATCAAAGCTTCTTGCTGTGGAATGCAAGTATTGGTAAAAAACTCTTCAACAGCCAAGGTGAAATAAAAATACAAGCCTACGATATCTTAGGACAAAACAGAGCAATAGAAAACATATCCCAACAAGGTATTTACACCCAAAGTACCGTTTCGAATGTATTGCAACGCTACTTCCTAGCCACCTTTACGTGGAATTTGAGATACTTTAAAGGGGGCGCTTCAGAAAAGGATATGGATAACAAAGATGATTTAAGACCCATGAGTCCTGGCCAAGGAAGACCAATGCATGCACCCATGATGATGCCTCCTGGACATCCCTAAAATCGGCAATTATTGTAGCCCAAAAAAGATATCACCACACTCCTTCTCAACTTCTAATGAATATTCTATTGTTGGGAAGGAAGGCCTTTTGCATATAGAATGTATGACCATTTATAGCAAGAAGTATAAAAAAACCAGCGATGTAGCTACCTATAGCAATGTGGCGCTATTGTTAATAGCCGCTGTTTGCAATAATCTACTAGCCTCTCAAACCTGCCGGTGCTAATTAGTGAGTAGTGCAGTATTAAAAGCTTATAGACTTTATCCAAACATTGCCATAATACTATTTTTCATAGGCAGGGGCCAAAAAACAGCACTCCCCGAAAAATCAGGGAGTGCTATTACCATATTTAAAATAAAAGAATCATGCAGGTAGAATCTGCCTATTACTTAGACCATCTTGAAGGATTGTCAGCACCGTCCATACCAAAGTTGTTCACACTTCCGTCAGAAGATCTAACTTTATAGCGAAGCACCATGCTGCCCTGTAGGCCGTAAAAACCAGATTTGTCGATAAAGCCTTTCCCTTCTACAGATTTTAAATCCTCACCATCTGGAACATCTTGCAAAGGAATATACAAAGTATCGCCCTTTACATTACCAACTACGCTCACGTCAAAAAGATTGTAGAAGTTTCTGATATGAACCTGATCTATATTCACACCATCCTCAATTGCCGTAGCATAACGAATGGGGCCTGAGCTAGAACCGCTTTCATGCACATCCCAAGCTCCTTTAAATTTATCGCGTGAAATAACTTCACATCTTTCGCCTTCATATCCTACTTGACAAGTACAAGAACCGTCATCGTTACACACACCACTGTAAGCACATATTACAGACTTACATTTGTCCTCTTGACAAGAGGAAAAAGAAATAGCAGACAATATAGCCAAAGAGCCAACGGTAGAAAGTAAGAAGTTTTTCATTGTATATAAATAGAATTAAAATAATTAAAAAGATTCTAAACGAAAGGCACGTAAAAGTTTAGCCCATCATTTCAAGACTAAAAGTAAACAAAGAATTTCAATTTACAAATATTTGACAATTTTTTTCCTTACAATTTTTTTTTACTATTAATACCTAGATAAGTCTATATCTTTGTACACTAGTAAACACTGATAGGATTTTAAAAGTAAAGAACCGTAAATTATGAAAAAAATAGCACTTACCATACTATTGATTATACACGCTTTTAGCCTTTGGAGCCAAAGCCAAAAACGCGAATTCAGAGCAGCTTGGATTGCCACAGTAGGCAATATCGATTGGCCTTCCAAACAAGGATTATCTGCTCAACAACAACAGCAAGAATTTATCAACCACCTTAACTTCCTTAAAAACTGTGGATTTAACGCCGTTATTGTTCAAGTTAGGCCTTCTGCAGACGTTTTTTACGAATCGGAACTTGAGCCCTGGAGCAGATACCTTAGCGGAAAACAAGGACAAGCCCCCTTTCCAAAATACGACCCTCTTGAATTCATGGTGAACGAAACGCATAAGAGAAATATGGATTTCCATGCATGGTTCAATCCCTTCCGTGCGCTTACTAGTAGCTCCTTCAACCCCAACCCTGCTAACCACCCAACTAAAAAACATCCTGAATGGATTATTAAATACGGCGGAAAATCATACTTTGACCCCGGTAATCCTCAAGCGCAATTGCATATACAAAATGTAATTATGGAAGCCGTAAAAAAATACGATATCGACGCAGTGCATATAGACGACTACTTCTACCCCTATCCTATTGCCGGCCAAACTTTTAACGATAATGCAAGTTATGCAAAAACCGGAAATGGAATGTCGAGAGCAGACTGGCGAAGAAGCAATGTAAATACCTTCATTTGGCAGCTGAACAGAAATATTAAAAAAGAAAAACCATGGGTGCAATTTGGTGTCAGCCCATTTGGCGTTTGGAGAAGCATCAACAAAGACCCCAGAGGCTCTAATACCGTTGGCGCCACCACTTGCTACGACGACTTATACTCCGATGTCCTTGAATGGGTAGATAAAAAATGGATTGATTATATAGCCCCTCAACTCTATTGGGAATCGGGACATAGAATTGCCTGTTACGATGAATTACTCCCTTGGTGGAAAAAAAATAGCGGCCAAACACAATACTACGTAGGATTAGGCGTGTACAGAATGGTAGATGCCAAACCTAATGGTAAATATTATGGCCCCAACGAAATACTACAGCAAATAAAAACAGCCCGCAAAGCACAAGTAAATGGCTTTGTAATGTACAGTATTAGTAGTTTTTCTAAAATAAACAATGCCCTAGAAGACAGCCTAAAATATAACTATTTTGGAAACATTGCCTTACCTCCAGCCTTCCCCGTAGCCAATTTTACCAAGCCTCAGCCTCCTGTTGTAAAAACCAAAAACAATGCGCAAATAACAACACTTTCTTGGGAGCATAAGAAACACGAAAAATCACTACCCGGCGTAACGAGGTATGCCGTTTATAAATTTGCCGCAGGGGCAAATATTGACCTTAACAACGCAGATAATATTATTGCTATAACAGCAGGTGCTTCCTTTACTGACAAGACAGCAAAACCCGGACAACAATATGTGGTAACAGCTTTGGATAGAAACTGGAATGAAAGCGATGTTAGCAACATCATCATCAATCCATAAGGCTACATCCAGGGCTTATTGTCTTGAATATTGATATTTGCATAGTATTCGCTTATGCTATCCAATACTTGATAATCGTAAATGCTAACACCTACGCTTCCCGATGCTGTATGAAACACCATGCTGCCAAAACGAGGCTTCCATATTTTTCGGGAAACCGTGATGTTTTGTATCTTTTCGGGAGCAATAATGTCGTACTTTATGCGTAACGCACCACTCTTTTTTACTATAAATTGAGGATGCAGATACAAAGTATCATTCCTGAAGTGTAACCACGAAAAAAACAATTGTGCCACCAAAAAGAAACCGGCAAACAAAGCAGTGATGCTCCAGCTATCGGTTAATTGCCACAAAATAGATGCAATTATTACTGCAAGCGACAGCTTAAAAATTACACCCAAGCACAACTTGCGCTTTAGTGGCTTGAATTGCTGCCCTAACACAACATCTCCTCCGTAAAATAATTGCTCCAACTCTTGAAACATAGCTAGCGGAATACCGGGGAACATTATAACAGATTGCTGCTTGCTACCAACATCATTTTCTGTTTGCAACAGGCTTACAAAGCGCAAACCTTTCCATCGTAAAAATCGATTCACAACCACTACCATTTGCTGTAGCTTTTGCACCTTGAATATTTTTTGATGTACCGTAATCAATCCATAATCTATAGATAATTCCTTCTCATTTATCTGCTGAAAGGAAATATTGTAGTAACGTACTATAAACAAATGCATATTCACCACAAGTGGCAATAGCAAAAACAATACAATGATAACACTTACCTCAAGCCAATCTATTGCATACCAAAAAGACAACAGCCAATCTTCACTTACGCTACTTGTAAAAATAGACGCGAACTCATTTATTTGGCTCCACAATAATACAATCAAGCCAAAGGCTATTCTTAGTCCGCTTTCGTAATTAGAAAATAAAGCAGCAAATACAATATTTTTATTGCCTACATATCGCCTTTCAGATTGGGCGGGCTTTGTAGTGGATACCTCCTGTGTTAGCGCTTCTGTTGGAGCAGCATTATTGCCTATTTCTGTTTCTTTTAATACGGATTTTAGACCAAGTGCCACCTCTTCTGTTAGTGCCCTTATTCTGGCTTCAACACCTGCCGAACCCGCAGTTTCTATCTCAACCTCATACACGTCTATTGCCTGCTGCCATAGGTTTTGTTTTAGATTTACCTGAAATATTTTATCTAATTGAATAATAGTCTTCTCCTTTGCAAACACCCCCGACTCTAGCACAAACACTTGCTCTGCAAAATCTACATAATACTTGTAACTGCGATACTTTAGCAAGGCACTTACACCAATAGACAATAAAAAAATGGCTATTACACCAAGCAGCGAACCCACACTCCAAAAGCCTCTTTCATCTTCATTAAGTGTGAAGAATTTATACAGCATGTATATCAACAAAAAACCGAAAGCACGCAGGTAATTAACAAACTGACTAATAAAAAGCACCCAAATACCACCAGCAGACATCCTTCGGGGTACAGAAAAGTAGGCCTGATCGTACTTATTGTTTGTGGTCATGTTCTGAATTTGTTGTCGTATCTGTTTCCAAATTATTTGATGCGGTATCACTTTCCAAACTATCGTCTTGTGCTTGCACTCCGACATCTTCGGGTGCGATGTTTGTCGTATCTACTGATATTCGTTCAATAATAAACGACTTAATTTGTTCGGCCTGTTCGTTAGTCAAGCCCGGTAGTTTTAGATTGTGCAAATTGCCCGCAGCGGTAAACAACACAATTTCGCTCAAGCCATACCACTTTTCAAATACACCTCTTTTTATCTTTACATGCTGCACTCTATTGTAAGGAATAATCGTTTCTGTTATATTTATCAAACTATTTCTGAAGACAACATCATGCGTTCTCACGGCTATACCCCTATACTTAAAGCTTAACTTTAGCAGCAGCATCCATATAAAGCACGCCAATAAAAGGCCACTAACGACATATACATACGTTTGTACGCGCCATTCATTGCCTACACCTATTGCTATAATAATACCTAAAGCAACTAAGAAAAACGACACACATCGAAGCAAAACAACATTAAAATAACGAGGGTGAATGGGCTGGAAATCTACGGCTCTATGGTGCAGCAAATCGTCAAGGAAGACTTGTTGGTTAATCATTGGCAATCTTTTTTAATTAGCCGCAATATAAATTAAATAACCGATACTCTTAGATTGAACTCAGATAACGCATCCGTTTCCTTAGGGCAAAAGCATACTACTTAAAAGCGCGCACAATAGCTCAAAGCCCTTCATATAGCATACTTTTTATCATTGTCGAGAGCTATTGTTAGGTAGTTCTTTTTGGTAAAATTTCGAGTATACCAACTACGGAAATTTGGCTTGATTTATACCCATTGCTGTGCAAAAAAAGGGTCAATAAACACATAATGCTTACTGACCCTTTTAAAGTAAAAAAATAGCTATTCTTACTTGCTATATGCCTCCGGATACATGGTAGCAATAAAGATATTGGAGTTAACACCACCAAATAGCAAATTCGCGGTAGCTTTTATATCGCTTGTAGTGATTTTGGAAAGCACGCTTTTGTAATTTAGGAACCTTTCTTTGTCTTTTTCCCATAGCTGCATATTGATGATTTCTGACAACCAATTTCTATTTGATTCTAAAGATACTCTGTAATTTTCCTGATAGTTAGTAATTACTTTATCGAGGTCTTTTTGGCTCACGCCCTCTTTCTTTATCTGCTCTAAGGCATGGTTAATAGCCGACATTATGGTATCTACATTTTGCGGCCCACAAGGCATTTGCAAAGAAAGTTGATAGTAAGGATGAGGGTATTTCGACATTTCTACCGAGAAGCCACCACCATAGATGGCACCCATTTTTTCTCTAATTTCTTCTATCACTTTAAAATTTAGAATGTCTACTAGCATATTAGCTTTTAAATACAGGTCGGGGCTATAATCAATCTTTCCATGCACTGTCTGGAAAAGAAGTGCTTTTTCCTCTACTCCTCCAAAATAATTTAATTCAGTATAGCCTTGTGCAGGTCTTAGTCCGTTATCTACCCAATTGGAGGTATGAGTAGCTGTGGGTAGCGTCGCTAAATAAGTGGTAATATATTCCTTAAAAAGCGCCTCATCTATGTTACCCACAAAAGTATAAAAGAAGCGGCTGCTACTTTGTTTAAACTCTTTGTCGTAAATAGCGGCGATGCTATCCATACTAATTTTAGAAAGCATTGCTACTGTAGGCAAATTCAAGGGCGCCAATGGATTATTATTGTAAAACACTTTACTTATGGTATCTAAAAACACCATTTGAGGGTCTTGCCTTAGGTTTTCCAATTGTAGTTTGAAAGTATTGATTGTACCTTTCAATAGGGCTTCATCCTTTCTGAGGCTTGTCATTTTTAAGTGTATAAGCTGAAAGAGTGTTTCCAAATCTGCAACAGAAGAAGCGCCACCTACATAGTTACTTATTTCACCCATACCCAGCCTAACGGATACTCTTTTCCCTGTAAGATATGCGTTTAATTGTGTAGGAGTAAAATCTCCATACCCTAGCATATCTATCAGATTACTAACAAAAAATGCATTTTCTTTTTGCAAGTTCTGGCTAGTTAGGTATTGGCTTGCACCGCCGTAATTCTCTGCTTTAAATACTATTTCGTCGTTTTTAAAGTTGGTCGTTTTAAGTGCTACTTTCAAGCCATTGCTGAGTTCGTAATAGGTTGTTCCTATGGCGCTATCATGGGTGGTATTGAGTATGCTACCTTTCTGCTCCTTTAGTGCTGTTACATCTACTAATGAAGTAGCGAGCTGAGGGGCTTCGTAAGGTGTTACTTCTTTTTGGAGGGCGGTTTCTATCAGTTTTACCACTTCTCTGTCCGTAGGTAGTTTAATACTGCGTGTATCTGGGCCTGTAATGGTAGCAAAAAAGGTTTGTTCTCTTTTTATGACAGACTTGATAAAATTATCTACTTCATTTTTATCTACAGACGGCATCATAGATTGTAGGTATTGCAATCTTAATTCTGGCCCTTCAATAGGTGTTTGATTCAGGAAATTAGACACATATTGGTCTACCCAAACGCTCGAAGAAGTGAGGTTGCGCTCTTTCAATTGATTTTCTGCGCTAGCAAATAATGCTTTTTTACCTTGCTCCAACTCTTCGGGGCTGATACCAAACGTAAGCATTCTGTTTAATTCAGTCATTACTGCTGTAATAGCAATATTCATATCTTCTGTTGGGCTAAGCGATACGACCAGTCCTTCATTTTCTCTGGCAAGGCTACCCAGATAGACACCAGCGCTAGCATAGGGAGGTTCTTCTTGTTCTTTTATTTGCGCAAGTCTTCTATTGATTGCCATTTGAAAGATACCTTTAAGCAAATTGGCTCTATAGGTTTGTATTGATTTGGGATTGGGTGTTGGTGCCACCGAGAAGTAGATGGTAGCATCGTAGCTACTAGCTTCTTTGTCGGTAAGCACTTTTGCGGTACTTTTTTCGTAAGGAGGAATTGTTATAGTTGCTCTTGGCGTGCTTACTTGTGGGTTAGCGAGGTCTCCAAAATATTTCTTTATAAGGGCTTCACCCTCTTCAAAAGTGATATCCCCAACGGCTACAACAGCCATTAAATTGGGCCTATACCATTCTTTGTAAAAATTCTTAAATTCTTGATAAGGTGCATTTTGAATAATAGAGTCTATGCCAATTGGCAATCTTTCTGCGTAGCGCGTATAATTAAAAAGCTGAGGAAAATATTTTTCATAAAATCTTCTATCGGCACTTTTGTAAAGCCTACTTTCTTCAAGTATGACCTTGCGTTCTTCGTCAATATCTTCGTCTAGCAAGAGCGCGTCACCCGCCCATTCTTTTAGTATTTTAAAGCCTTCTTCTACATTGGCTTTATTTTCTGTTGGTATGGGTAATATATAAATCGTTTCGTCGAAGGAGGTCATGGCATTAAGGTCGGCACCAAAGGCTATACCCATGGTTTCTAGTTTATCCACTAAAGTATTTTTCGGATAACTTTTTGTGCCATTAAACATTAGATGCTCAATAAAGTGAGCAAGGCCTCTTTGTGCGTCGGTTTCTTGCATAGAACCGGCGTTTACAATAAGGCGCAATTCCAATTTCTTAGAAGGTTTGGCATTGGGATGAATATAATATTTTAATCCATTATCTAAACGCCCAATCATTACGTCGTCTCTGATACCTATTTCCTGAGCAAAGCTCCAAAAGCTACTAAAAAGTAGCAAAAAACTCACATAAACTAGTTTCCAATTATTGAACATATGTTTCTACGTTTTGTTATATTAACTTATTTTGTTCCATTGTATTTGCTGCCCTTTTGCGGCCGATAAAATTGCAGTCTTTAGGTTTTTATGTTCTGGATGCATCAACATCGGATCGGCATTCAATAGCTGCTTGGCTGCTCTTCTGGTTTCTTCTACAATTTGGGTGTCTTGTACTATATCTGCTATTTTAAAATCGAGTGCTCCGCTTTGTCTGGTGCCGTATATATCGCCTGGGCCTCTCATTTTCAAGTCTTCTTCTGCTATTACAAAACCATCATTGGTTTGCACCATAATGCCCATTCTTTGTCGGGCGTCATTAGAGAGTTCGTTGCTGGTTAGTAATATACAATAACTTTTTTCGCTACCACGCCCTACTCTTCCTCTCAACTGGTGTAATTGTGATAAGCCAAACTTCTCGGCACTTTCTATAATCATCATCGATGCATTGGGCACATTTACACCTACCTCTATTACCGTTGTTGCTACCATTATGTGTGCCAAACCGTCAGTAAAGCGACGCATATTTAATTCTTTCTCTTCTTGAGGCATTTTTCCATGCACCATCGCTATATTGTATGGAGGGTGTGGAAACCATGCTTTTACTTGTTCGTATCCTTGCAAAAGACTTTCGTAAGACAGTTTTTCGCTTTCCTCTATCAATGGGTATACGATATATACTTGCCGCCCCTTGGCTATTTCTTCTTTTGCAAATTGCATCACTTGTGCCCGGTGCGCTTCGCTTCTATGGATTGTAGAAATAGGTTTTCTGCCAGGTGGCAATTCATCAATAATAGACACATCTAGCTCGCCATAAGCTGTCATAGCTAGTGTTCGGGGTATCGGTGTAGCCGTCATTACAAGTATGTGGGGTGGCGTGGTATTTTTTTTCCACAATTTTGCACGTTGGCCTACTCCAAATCTATGTTGCTCGTCTATCACTGCTATTCCTAAATTCTTAAAAATTACGGCATCTTCTATCAACGCATGTGTGCCTACTAATATATGAATGTTTCCATCTGCTAAGTGTTTCAGGATAGCCTTTCTGTCTTTTGTTTTTTTTGAGCCTGTCAACAACTGTACATTAATACCTAAAGGAGCTGCCATAGAAGCAATGCTTTCATAATGTTGTTGTGAAAGTATTTCTGTTGGTGCCATCAAACATGCCTGAAAACCATTATCGATGGCCATCAACATACTCATAAATGCTACCATTGTTTTTCCGCTTCCTACGTCTCCTTGTAATAATCTATTCATTTGTTTACCCGACCTTACATCTGCTCTTATTTCTTTTAGAACTCTTTTTTGTGCATTAGTTAAATCGAAGGGCATAAAATTTTGATACATATTATTGAATGCTTCACCTACGATACTAAAGTTCCAGCCTGGCTGAGAGTTGTTCACTAGTTTTTGTTGCCCTATTCGGACTTGCATCAAAAAGAGCTCTTCCCACTTCATTCTTCGTCTTGCGGCTTCTGCTGCTTCCAAACTGGAGGGTTTATGAATAGCTTGCAAGGCCTCATAATAAACTAGCAATTGAAATGATTGTATTATTGAGTAGGGTAATGCATCTATTGCCTGTTGGGCTTGCAAGTTTTCAAGTACTTGTTGTACAAGCTTACCAATAGTTTTGTTATTAAGACCTCGTGTTTTGAGTTTTTCGGTAGAGGGGTATAGTGGTGTAATGCTGGGATTTTGGGAATTATTGGGGTCGTACAGCTCTATATCGGGATGGGTAATAGTAGGGCGACCATTGAAGTAGGATACTTTTCCGAAAACCGTATATACTTTATTGGCTATAAGCTGCTTTTGCACCCAAGATATACCCTGAAACCATACGAGTTCTAGGCTGCCGGTTGCATCAACAAGGTCGGCTACCAAGCGCTTTTTAAACCCACTTCCTTCCTCTCTATAATTCATAATGATACCTCTAAGCTGAACATATTCCATTAGAGGAGTTATGGCATTGATTTGCTCTAAACTTTTATTGTTTATATATCTATACGGGAAATGGTGGAGCAGCTCTCCAAAATTTGAAATTTGAAGTTCTTTCCACAATAATTCTGCCTTTTGAGGTCCTACCCCTTTTAAATATGTTATGGGAGTTAGCAAATAGTCACTCATGCTTTTCCATCCTGAATAGATGGTACAAAACTAATTAATTATTCTACCATTACATAACCTTACAAAAAAATAGCACGAATAAACTTAATGTTTACCCGTGCTATTTCAAAAAGCAAATAATGCTTATTTCACAATATCGAGCTTCGTTCTCCAAATACCTTGGGTAGAACGTATCACTACATTGTAATTACCAGCAACTAACAAACTCGTATTTATTGTTACTTTATTAGCATTCACTTCGTTCTGTTGTACTAATTTTCTGCCCATTACATCATAGATTTCGACGTCTAAAATCTGAATAGAAGCATCATCTATTTCTATGGTTACTCTGTCTTGCGCAGGATTAGGATACAACTTAGCTTTTAATTCTGTCAAATCCGCTACACCTGTGGCGTCAAAATTCAAAGTGATTTCTTGCACATAAGTACGTGGTGGGCACAGATAATCGCTTACGATTAAGGTTACGTTATAATTACCATCACTTTCGTACAAATGGAATGGGCTTGCTGCATTGCTATTGGGCGAACCATCTCCAAAATTCCAATCATAATACTGCACCGCGCGAGGATTGATAGGTATGAATCTCACCTTGCCTTTTTCTTCATAGAAGTAAGGTATAAAGCTAAATCCTTCTACACTCGCCGACTCTACAAAACTCACACGAATGCTATCTGTTGCTCTACAACCAAATTCATTGGTTACCCTTACAGAGTATATTCCTGAATCTACTACAGTTATAGAATTAGAAGTAGCACCTGTATTCCATAAATATGAATCGAAAGTGCCAGGATTCAATATTCCTACTTCGCCTACGCAGATGAGTGTATCTGGCCCTAAGTCGGGCATTGGTGATGGATAATTAGACACCACTACCGTATCGCTACTAGTACAATTAAAGGAATTAGTAACGGTTACGAAATACGTACCTGCTTGAGAGATAGGTCTTGTAGTATTGGTTGTATTATTATCCCAAAGACGAGTATTACCAGGGTCTGTTTGTGCTACAAGGGTAGCAAAGTTCTCAGGGCAAATACTAAAATCGGCACCTAATGAAACAGTCGGTGTGGGCGATAAGGTAATATCTACAATATCTGAAGTATCGCTACAACTACTTTCAATTGTTACTAATCTGTATTGGCCAGCTGTTGTAACACTTAAAGTAGCGCTATTACTATTCGGGATAGGCGTTCCGTTTCTCAACCAAACATAATCAGTAGCTGTATTTACAGATGTCAATTGTATGGTATTGCCGTCACACAATCCTAATGGACCTGCTGGCGTTACTTCTGCTTGCACAATGTTATGAACAGTAGCTACTATAGGTTGTCTAAGACCTTCACAACCACCAAGCTGAGAATTGTAGGTTGCTGCGACCTCTGATGCTGTTAAGGCTCTACCATATACGCGGAACTCGTCCATGATACCATCCATTGCAGTTCCTTGCGAGCCAACTACAAAGTTGGTTCCTACTAGCGGATAGCTAGCTCCAGGTGTAACGGAGCCTTGGAAGACACCATTGATATATCCCGAAACGGTTCCTGCAGATTGGTCGTAAACATAAGTTACTACTGAAGTGCCTGCTGTCCAGGCTGGCATATCGAGTGTAATTGATGGAACGCCACCTGTAAGTCTGATGCCATTTGCAGCACCACCCACAAAACATCTAAAGGTTCCGTTACCGCTTGAGTTACCAAAGAAGTACCTCGTGGTAGGAGGGGTAGGCATATTCGCCCAGAATGAAATAGTCCAACTACCCGTATGCGTACCTGTCCAGCCCGGATTCACATTATTAGAAGCTGTTGGGCCTGCTGTACCTTGCAATCCTGTACCAAACTGCCCGACTCCGCCTATGGTAAGCCCCGTAACTGCTGCTGGGTTATTGCCCACTGGGTTGGAGGCTTCGTTAGCTACCGAGTTACCTGGTACATCAAATCTGTAGTAAATCAAATCAGGGATATCGCCGCTTCCACTTCCAGATTTAGCGCTTACATAATAAGTAGTCGTACTTGTAAGAACCGGTGTTGTGAAGTTAGAACCTGTATCTAATGCATTTCCTCCTGTTGGCACATCGAACCATTCAATAATAGTACCCGGACTAGAGGTAGCAGACAACTGCACAGAACCTGGCCCACAAGAATACCCCGGCGTAGCAGTGGTTATTTGCGGATCTATAACCACGATACTGGTGGTGTCTGAATAACAACCTCCATTACCTGAATTGATGAAGGCTCTAAACCATCTGTTTGCTGTAACATTGTTTTCTGTCCAGCTTGGCTGGTCGGAATTTGGAATAGCATTGAACGTTGTACCATTGGTAGAGATTTGCCATTCTATCATGCCTGTGGTATAACCCGAATTAGGTGTTAGATTTAGCATGGCATTTTTGCCTACACATATTGTATCAGAAGTTGCAGACGTGGTAAATGCTGAGGGAGCTACTGTAGTCAATAATGTATCATTCAAATTATTTATATCACCTGCAACGGTTGTCCATGCTTTTAAGGTATTCAATCCAGATGGTATAGTGACGTTGCCAATGATTACCGTATCTTGGTGCTGACCCAAACCGAAAACAGGCAAGGTGCCTACATAAGTATAAGGGCTTTGAGGAATACCATTTAATGACCATTGTATTTGGAAATTAGACAATGGCACTGTACCGGTATTAACAATAGCTATTTTCACTTCTTGTTGATTGGCACAGAAAGCATCTACTGGCGATATCAATGCTTGAATACCAGCGTCCGGGCCAGGTGTAGAGGGTATTTCATAGGCACCTGGTGTAGGCAATGTTCCTCTTAAGTATTCTGTTATATCGTAAGGTACCAATCCGCCTAAATTCAAACCATTGCTTTGTAAAATAAGGTTTGTGGGCAACAAGTCACCGATACTGGCATTAACAAAGCCTGGGTCTACACTTAAGCTACCATTCTCCAATGCTGGGAAAGCAGTCTGGAATGCTGCCATATTTGCAAATGTTGTTGCCGTTGGACTCGCTGCATACCACTGCGCTCCTGACTGTGATGAATTCACAAAAATATTGTTGCGTTGCGCAGTATTGATGCTTGTACGACTTGCAGCGGTAGAATAGTTGATACCGTATTTTGTACCCAAATTTCCACCTGTTATAACGATATTATTATTGAGTATGTCTAGGTTGGTATTGGTACCAAGAATCCACATACCAGCCTGAGTGGAGGTACCTGTTTGTATTTGATCATATACAATGGTGTTGTGTGCCACGGTAGTATTTTGAGTGCCACTTAAATACATACCATAACTTGTACCACCCGTGTTCATTTTGTAAACTATATTATTAGCAATTAATACAGGATTTGTTAAAGTACCGTCACCCAAACTATAAATACCATAAGCCGTGTTAGTAGAAGTCGTGGGCGTACCACCAGGTGTGTGTATTTTATTACCAATCAATTTTGAGCCTTCAATTACCCCAGTAGTGTAAATTCCGTAATAAGTTGTTACGCTAGTTTTTGTTGGTCGTGCCATCTCGTTACCTTTTAGGGTAGTAAATCTGGCGCCATTCATGTACAATCCGTAAAAGTAAAAATTATTAAAGGTATTGTTTTCTATCACATTGCTATCGCATCCAGAAGTAAGCGTCAAGCCATAATAATAACCACCAGAACCCGTAGGGCCATTTATAACATTGTTACCTATATAGCAATTTTTAACATTTGCGCCGGTAGTTGTTGCCGATGTCAGTGAACCCGAGAAGGCAAATCCAGTGGTATTGGCAGAGCTGGTACTTGTTGTGGCTGTAAGATTGAAATTACAATTCATAATCGAATCGTACTCTGCACCACCATTAATAACGGCTGCCCAACCATAGGTAGCATTTTGCGATATAAAATTCAAACTATCGATAGTAAGATATTTAGTACCTAGCAATTGTATCAGCTGACGATCATTAACTGTATTATTAAACTGCACAGTTCTGCCATTTCCGTTAATTCTAATAGTATTGATAGCACTTGCTCCCTGTATATTATTAAACTTCAAAATCTCGTTGTAGGGTCCCGAACTGGGATTCACATTGGCTATAACTGGGCCACACACACCAAACTCATCTAAAGCATCTGAAAATGCGGTAAAGGTTTGGAAATTAGTACCACCTGTTGGCAAAGCAGAGTTGATCGTATACGTGCCAGATAATTGTGTAGTTCGAGTAACTGTAACCGTATCATTACTAACAACAGTATCTACAACATTGTTGGGTAATTTTGTCCATGCTTTTAAGGTATGTGTTCCTGGACTAAAATTATAATTTCCAAGATCAACATCAAAAGTATTATTAGAACTAGAAACATTGCCCAAAGGTGGTGTAAAGGTCACCCAGTTGTTACTTTGAAACACGCCATTTACCGACCAACCTACCATAACTGAATCTACGGTATTACTACCTGTATTTTGCACTCTCACAGTAACCATTTGATTACCTGAACAAAAACCAGTACCAGGATTTACAAATGCACTTGCACTCATGTTATTTGGAACAGGAGGCGAGAGTAAAGTTATCACTACATAGCCATGACCGGTATTAAATCCATCAGCATTGTTTTGGTTAAGCCCTGTATTATAGGAGCCACCGCCACCGCCAACTTGTTGAGCAGAGGTAGAACTTCCTGCACCGCCGCCACCACTGTAACCGCCGCCGCCGCCGCCACGACCATTGTTCCAGCTATCAGCGCCAGCGCCACCGCCAAAGCCGCCCCAGCCACCGCTAGAAGAAGCAGTACCGCCTTGGCCACCATTCAAAAAGCTTTTTCCACCATGAGGATTCCCGACACCGTCACCAGAAAAACCACCGCCGCCACCAGCGATACCGGCTTCACCACCACCGCCACCATTGATACCTCCGGCGCCATTAGCAGTTCCTGTTCCTGGATTACCATTTATTGCAGTAGTACCATGAGAACTTGGCAATACGGTTGAGTTGTATATAGCACCACCACCACCACCTGCTACTATCAAAGGAGTGTTGGTACTAGTAACTACAAAAGAGCCGCCGCCGCCGCCATATTGGTTGGTACCAGAACCTACACAACAGCCACCCATTTGACCAACCAAAATCTTTAATTGGGTACTTCCTGCCAGGAAGAACTCGCCAGACATTTTTGCACCTTTACCAGCCAAAGGCCCATAACCAGACGCACCATAAACTTCAATCCTATAGTTGCCGCCAACAGGCACCGTCCATAGCTGAATACCATTTGAAGATGTGACAGCACCAGCTAAATTAGTAGAGGCATAGGCTGCAGTAATTTGAGCTTGTGTAGGTCCATTTGTACCTGTTGCTGATGCATTTGTAAACGTGTAGGTCTGAGCAGTTGCACTAGAAACCACTAGCCCCAAAATAAGTGCAAGGAAAACCTTGATCTTTTCAAAAGAAACCATAGTAGAGTAATTAAAGTCTTAAGTATTATAATATTTAAGTTGCTTCATTTTAGACGGACTTATGTTTCTTTAAATAATCTAAAAATTAAAAAAAGACCACTAAAAATTCACTTTCAGTTTATCTAATATTTTTCAATAAACTTCAACTCTAAGTTACTTAACTGATGGTTAAAAACACAATTTTTTGTGATAAAAACAAGTTTGGCCAATGATATTCAATAATTAATACACTGATTACCATACACTTAAAGCCTTTACTGTCATGAAAAAATGACAATAAAATACAACAAAATATTGGACTTGCAATTAGTATATTTTCATAAAAAAATGTTAATGCCTTGGTGAATTATCTGAAAATCATGGGCTATTTGGGGGTATTCAAGCTACCCAAAAGCTCCTTCATACCCACAGCTTTTTTACTTGTACTTGTTCAAAACACAACATTAGAACATCAACAAACTACCTAATGTAAATTAGTTACTAACATTACTCCTGTATCGTTGTAGCAACAATATATATCTACCAATATCCTTGCTCTTTCGTTTCCAAAAAATAATCCGTTCTAAATTGAATATTATTTGCGTGTCATAAAGCACCTGGAGTTGCTACCTTTAGAGCGAGACAGATTTAACAAGTAATTTTAAATTTGT
>CAYSCJ010000042.1:0-22294 GCA_964429515.1 uncultured Taibaiella sp. | reverse complement strand
TTCGTGCGCTAGCGGGGTGGCATTTTATAAGTCCTTCACGAATTGAGGGACTTATATTGTTTGTAAAATATGTATATTATTATTTATTTTTAAAAATAAATATAAAATAATTTTGTTATTTGATTTGATTTGTCTTATTAAATGAAAATTCACACATTAATTCGAAAATAAAATAGCCTAAGTTTAAGTATGAAGCCTTTAATTAAATTTTTTGTTTCTGTACTAATAGCAATGACATTTTTGGCTAAGAGTAGTTTTGGGCAGGTGTTGCTTGTAAACTTCACTATTGGTAATTGTGGTAGTTGTTATAAAGGTTTCTATTTACTTAAAACAAAAACTACCCAGCTGCCAACCTATGTGGTATTTCCCGAGGAATACTTGTCGGATAAAGAAGAAATAGAAGAATTGGTCAATTTGGAAGAATTTGGCATTGGGCTGCTTTTTAATGATGAATTGTATAAGTTGTCTAAAAGTCCAAATAGCGGCGACCCGTATGTGAGTATGATCAACGAAAACAAGGAAGTTGTGTTTAAGCAGAGATTGATGGATTTAGTTGATTCGGATTCTTTGTACGCTAAACTCATATTGGAAGTTAGAGACAGTTTGTTTGCTAATAACTAACTAGCAAATATCTAGGCCCATATGCCTTTAGATTTAATTATAGCCTCGGCCGATTAGATGTATATAAAGACAATACCATTATCAAGAAAATCTCTAAAAAGGATCTAACGGATGATATTTGGCAAAAAAGTCTGGACGAAAAATCATATAACAATAGGGCATATTCTCAAAGCAAATTAACACTTGGTACTGGTTTTGTACCAAAATATAGATGGTCTCAAATTGATGATTTAGGAAACGTATATATCCTATATGCCGAAGACCAATTAGACACTGTTAACCAAATAATTGACCTTATCTTTTATTTAGTAAAATACAATTCGAAGTTTATACCACAAAAAATTCATGAGATTAAAGTGCCTAAGGGATATTACTTTAATTCCCCATTATTTTACGTTCACGACAATAAGTTTTTTATCAATTTACGATTAGACAAAGTGGACAGTATTTTAAAACAAAATAGCGATCTATATATAGATCATATAGCTATTTATAAATTTAATTCTAAACAAGAGTTAACGTTTTCTGGTTTTCAAAAACTAGATCTTCCTTCCATAAATAAAAAAGTATATGGATTTAGTTATATATCGTTTGAAAACTGGAACTACCCTTATGTCAACTATAGTAATAATAATGAAATTGTAGATTTATTATCTGATAGAAAGGTAAAACTGTTTTCAGACAGCCTGATTTTTTGTTTGGCAGAAGTAAATTACGGAAAACAAAAATTTAAAGTTCAATTAGTGAAAAAAGTAGCATCTAAAGATGGTAACAATAAGGTTTTAGCAATCTATAACATAGAAGATGACTTCTATGTGAATGTTTTTGACCGTTTTTTGAATTTGGAAAAAAGTTATCAATTAGATAAAAACGTCTATAAAGACGTTATTTATATAGAGTTTAATGATGTAAAACAATCCCTACAAATATTCCTAGGCAGCGATACCTATAGTTTGAATCTTCCTGTAGCTGTCTTTTTATAAGGTTTATAAGAGCACGCCTAATTGAGCTTATAAGGTACTACCAAAAGGAACTGCGGAATATTAACGCAAAAAGTTTTATTGGTGTACTTATTTATCATAGTGTAATATCCATACATTTTACCCATTTCGGAGAATAAGAGTGCCGAAGAAACGTATCTGAATGTTTCTCCCGGCATAATAATAGGTTGCTCGCCCACAACACCATCTCCATCTACATTTTTATGTGTGCCATTACTCTCCAAAATATCCCAATGCCTGCTCAACAGCTGAATAGGCTGGTTAGAAAGATTCTCTATCGTAATCCTATACGCAAACAAGTATTCAGAAAACCAAGGGTTGCTTTGCTCTGGCCTATAAAATACTTCTACTCTGATACCAACCCCTTCTGTAACTTGATACACCATAAATTGTTTAAATTTTAATCGCTAAAAGTGTTCGTTGTAAAGATAATGATATTTATTTAGTTGATATTGTCCTTTACAAATTCTTCTATCAAATTTGCCTCAAAACCTTTTTGAAGTAAGTAGCGAATTACTTTTTGTTGTTTTGCCCATATATTGGTTTCATCTTGAAGTGTAGCGGCCTTTTTTTGAGCCAAACGAATTAATAACTCTACATAAAACACCTCATCTATCTCTTGCATGCCTTTTTTGATACAATAATCAGATACCTGTTTGCCTTTTAAATACGCAAATATTTTTTTTCGGCCCCAGTGATTGTATTGTAGCTTCCCTCTGACAATGGCTTTTGCATACCGCTCCTCATTTAGAAAGTTCTCTTCTATTAATACACCAATGATTGCTTCCAACTCCTCTCCTCGAGCACCCAATTCTATCAGCTTGTATCTGACTTCACTGTGCGAACGCTCTTGATAAGCGCAGTAGTGTTTTATCTTTTCTACTATTTGAGGGTCTAAAAAAAGCATAGGCTGTTGGAGTTCTTTGCAAAATACATTTTTTTGTAAATTTATAGATTACGAAATAAACACTTTTGCTAAAAAAACGGTATTTTACTGTAATAAGGAAGCAAATGCCGAATAAGGGCGTAAAGTGCAACGCCTGTTAATTGCGTATCACAAAGCATAAAAAGTATGCTACAGCCACTATCAAGGAGTGTTGTGGGCATATTTAGAAAGCATATTCAAATCAATAATTCTCTAAATTTAATTATAACTTTGCTTGGCTATGGCATCAGATATCAGACCCAACCAACATCTTAGTCCCTCAGAGAGAGAATATGAAAATACGATTAGACCACAATCTATTGAAGATTTTTCTGGTCAGCCGCAGCTCATAGAAAACCTTAGAATTTTTATAAAAGCAGCCAATCAAAGAAACGAACCTCTAGATCATGTGTTGTTTCATGGGCCTCCAGGACTAGGTAAAACAACCCTATCCAGAATTGTAGCAAATGAGCTTGGCGTACAAATAAAGGAAACTAGTGGCCCCGTTTTGGAAAGACCTGGCGACCTTGCTGGTTTGCTTACCAATTTGGAGCCCCGAGATGTCTTGTTTATAGATGAAATTCACCGGCTGAATGTGGTGGTTGAAGAATACCTCTACGCCGCTATGGAAGACTACAAAATAGATATTCTCATAGACTCTGGTCCCAATGCTCGCTCGGTTCAAATAGATTTAAACCCCTTTACCCTCGTAGGCGCTACTACACGTTCGGGGCTATTGACGTCGCCATTGCTTTCCAGATTTGGTATAAAATCAAGGCTAGATTATTACCCATCAGAAGTATTAACCAGAATCGTAAGCAGGTCGGCATCCTTGTTGAATGTAAAAATAACCTCCGATGCTGCTGCTACTATAGCCAAAAGAAGCCGAGGTACTCCGCGTATAGCTAACGGATTGTTGCGTAGAATGCGCGATTTTGCACAAGTATTGGGAAATGGTACAATCGATTTAAGCATTACAGACCATGGCCTGAGAGCACTGAATGTAGACGAGAACGGACTTGACGAAATGGATAACAGAATACTGTCTACGCTAATAGAGAAATTTAAAGGAGGCCCAGTAGGTATAAGCAATATAGCCACAGCCGTAGGAGAGGAAGCAGGTACGATTGAGGAAGTTTATGAGCCTTTTTTGATTCAAGAAGGATATATTGTCAGAACACCCAGAGGCAGAGAAGCTACCCAAAAAGCCTACAATCACCTAGGAAAAGATAGCAGCACGAGGTCTAATTCGCAAAGCCTATTTTAGCAAGCAGCAAGTATTTTTCTTTTAAAAAAAAATAAATTTATATATATATGAAAACATTTATGACGAGCATAGCTTTGGTATTTGTAAGCGCGCTCTTCGTGGCATGTGCCAATGAGGAAACAGGCACAACCAATGAACAAGCAGCCATAATAGCAAACACTGCTACTACTAATGATATGGTGGGTGCATGGAAATTTGAAGACGTGGATGTGAACATCAAACTTAATGTAGACCTGCCAGGTATTGAGCAAACAATGAATGACCAAATATTGAAAAGCGTTAAAAAGTCTATTAAAGACGTGGTTATTTCCTACAACAACGATGGTACATTCCAGATAAATGGTGGGAAGGAAAACGCAGGCGGAAAATACACATTTGAAAATGACGAACTCTTGCACACCAGCTTTAGCAACGAAAAAAATGTAGTAGCGCATGCCAAAGCCCAAGTAGAAAATGATATACTTACCCTTCAAATAGCCGAAGAGCAGTTTTGGAAAATGATGGCATCTGTAGATATTGGCGAAGACAACCTACAGCAAATAAAAAACATGTTGACCATTAAGCACATAACCTATAAATTTAAGAAAAACTAAAGCACAAAAATGTTCATCAGAAGCAAAGCGCCACTAAGAATCGGTCTGGCGGGCGGAGGCACCGACGTAAGTCCCTACAGCGATCTGTTTGGAGGCATTATACTCAACGCTACAATTTCTAAATATGCCTACTGCAATATCCAAACGATAGATACACCGCAGATAATTATTCAGGCGCAAGACAGAGACGAAACCCAAGAGTATCCGCTACAAGCATCCTTGCCCATAGATGGCACACTCGACTTGGCAAAGGGCGTGTATAATAGAATTGTAAAAGAATACGGACAAATTGCACAGGGCTTTAGGTTGACAACGTATGTAGATGCTCCGGCAGGCTCTGGCTTGGGCACCTCGTCCACGCTGGTAGTTGCTATTTTAGGCGCTTTCGTAGAATGGCTAAAGCTGCCGCTCGGCGACTACGACATTGCTCATTTAGCTTACGATATAGAACGAGTAGACTTGGCTTTGGCGGGGGGCAAGCAAGACCAATATGCTGCTACCTTCGGTGGTGTAAACCTAATGGAATTTTATAAAGATGATAAAGTAATAGTAAACCCCCTAAGAATACGCCAAGAGTATTTATACGAACTGAACAACAACCTCCTACTCTATTACACAGCTACCACCCGCGAAAGCGCACGTATCATAGAAAAGCAAACACAAAATGTGCATGCAGAAGATAAAGACGCTGTTGCGGCAATGCACCATCTGAAAGAACAGGCGCAGATGATGAAAGAAGCAATACTTAAAGGCAATATAGACGATATAGGCCATATACTCGATTTTGGCTTTCGGCATAAAAAAGCAATGGCCAAGGGTATTAGCAACGAGCTCATAGACGAAATATACTATAATGCCCTTCAGGCAGGCGCTAGCGGAGGTAAAATTAGTGGTGCCGGAGGTGGTGGGTTTATGACCTTTTATTGTCCCGGTAATACAAAGTATAAGGTGATGAAAGCTTTAATGCACTTTGGTGGCGCTTTTCATCCTTATCAATTTACCAAACAAGGACTTGTAACTTGGACAAAAAAATAGAAAATAATAATTAGTGGAACAACGATTTCAATATACAGACTTATATCAATTTGCGCAGTCGATATTTACACATATGGGCTGCAATAGCGCTCATGCTGCCACAGCAACAGAAGTATTACTTTCGGCAGACATCAGAGGTGTAGATAGCCACGGCATAGCCAGGCTAATAGGCTATGTAAGACTTTGGGAAGCAGGCAGGGTAAATAGCCAGCCACAAATAAAAATCATACACGAGACGCCCTCTACGGCTTTGATAGATGGAGATGCTGGCCTAGGCCTAGTAGTGGCGCCTTATGCTATGGAAATAGCCATCCAGAAAGCGCAACAATGTGGTACGGGATGGGTAGCTGTTAGAAATAGTAATCATTTTGGTATTGCCGGCTATCACGCTATGATGGCCTTACCATATCAAATGACGGGCATCGCCATGACCAATGCTAGTGCTTTGGTGGCACCAACCTACTCCGAAGAAAAAATGTTGGGTACAAACCCTATAGCTGTAGCAATACCCGCCGGAAAAGAACCAGCCTTTGTGGCAGATTTTGCTACTACCACAGCCGCAAATGGGAAACTCGAAATACTGCAACGCAAAGGCGAAGATATGCCTCTAGGCTGGGCACAAGATATGGACGGAAATGATACCGTAGATGCACATATACTCAAAAAAGGAGGGGCATTGCTGCCTCTTGGTAGCGATAGAGACCATAGCAGTCATAAAGGATATGCCTTGGGTAGCATTGTCGATATTTTTTCAGGCGTTTTTAGTGGTGCATCTTATGGGCCATGGGCACCCCCCTTCCCAGCATTTATGCAAATACCCGAAAATATGCCAGGAGCCGGACTAGGCCACTTTTTGGGGGCAATAAGAAATGATGCGTTTAGGCCCTTTGCCGAGCACCAGCAACATATGGATAATTGGATACATCGCTTCAGAAGCGCAAAGCCCGTAGCAGGACAAGAAAGGGTACTGATACCCGGCGACCCAGAGCGCGAATGCGAGGCCGAACGCCGCGTAAATGGCATACCCCTTTTGCTACCCGTACTCCAAGATTTGAAGTCTTTGAAAGAGAAGTTTCAAATTGATACCGATATTTTTTAATAAAAAACAAAAACACTCCCTTCTATACAAAAAGCGTATACATCTTTAAGGTGTATGCGCTTTTTGGGAAAGGACATAAGTACTTCTTGTTATCAATCTAATTGTTCCATCCTGCCAGAGCCGGTTATAGAAACGTCTATACTAGGGTTGCCTTTGTAGAAGACGTTACCGCTTCCAGTAATGTTTACCTTTAGGTTTTCGATCGTTTGGGTTTTTAGGTAGCCCGAACCAATGATATCTACAGCGGTATATTGGGTTAACGCATTCAATTTGTCTACATAGCCGCTACCCTTTATGCTTATATCGGCAGCGTTTATGACACCACTTTCTATCGTTACATTGCCACTGCCAGATATTTCTACCTCAAAATCTTGTGTTGTAAGGTTGCCTACTACAACATTCGTAGCACCAGATGTTTCAATGTCAAATTCAGGCACCTCTAAGGTAGGTATCACCATGCTGCCATTGCCTGTAAGTTTTACTTCAGCAAGCGTAGGAGAGCTTATCACGATAGTGACCGGCCGGTCGATTACCATATTGTTTCTTTTGTAAGAAAATCGAAGGCGTTTATTCACCACAAAATAGTCGATTTGCGAGACGATATTAGAATCGCCTTGTATTTTTAAGCTAGCTGTAGTGCCATATTGATAAGATATTTTGGCATTGATAGGAGACTCCAGCATATTGAAATCGGCAATGTCATAGGTTTTTTCAATGATGTTGCCGTCTCCGCGCACCTTTCTGCAAGATGTAGCACAAAGTACCATAAGCGAGCTCAATACAAAGGCACTAATTATTTTAAATTTCATAATTATCAGTGTTTTATGTGTTGTATTAACACAAAATTCGTTTTTTTATTGTAAAAAAACAGAAAAATAAATTTAATTATTTAAACGCACAATTAAGAAACGAGGGTTCTTTTTTTATAAAAAGAAAAAGTTTCAAAACACCGAGGCCGTATAGCGCTATTGAAGTCATTGAGGAGGGTGAATAGGCATTTATGTAATCGTTGTGGTTACACGAGGCTTTCGCTAAGTGTATGAATGAGGCTGTTTTGATACTGTTTTAGGTGTAGCTCGTCGAGTGCCAAAATAGTTTGGCTAGCTAAGCTAGGCGCCGGCAGGCAGGCTTGGTTGAGCCTACTCAGCTCTTGAAGGCCAATGAAGGAATAGACGCCATCATTATTGAGAGATTGAAACATTTCGCTGGCCAAAATGAGCGCTTTTTGATAGGCCAATTTATCGGTGCTAGCCTCTATACAATACACGTATTGAATATAAGGCAGGGCGCCCGCTTCATGGTTTTTGAAAACCAATTTGGCAATGAATAAATTGGTAGCAGTCATAGTTAAGGAAATGTGTCTAAAGGTAATAGACGAACAAAAGTCTTAAAATATTGGGTGTACTAGTAAAATAATGAGGTAATTAAAAGCTTAATAACAATAGTAGAAAAATAATTTTTTAAAATATGGGATAATATACTAATTTTGCATTCTTATTTTAAATTGAGGGTATTTTATCCTTGAAGCGTAGATAAACAATTGTAACCTTCGGCAGCCGTCTCGATAGTATGATAGGGGTGATTTATTATTAGTAAAAAGGTACTTCAATAATTTGCCCAAATAGTCATGATGGAGGTGAGCCCGTACAAATATATATTTAAAATGGCTAAAATAGCAAAAACAGTAGCACGCCGCCAGAAATTACGTTGGCGTATACGCAAGAATGTAAACGGTACACCAGCAAGCCCACGCTTATCTGTATTCCGTTCCAACAAGGACATTTATGCGCAATTGATCGATGATGCAAATGGTGTAACCTTAGCAGCTGCTAATTCTCGTCAGAAAGACATAGCAGCAGTAGCAGGCACTAAGTCGGAAAAAGCAGCGCTAGTAGGTAAAGCAATAGCACAAAAAGCATTGGCTTTAGGATTAGAAACCTGTGTTTTTGATCGTGGTGGTTATTTATATCATGGTCGTGTAAAATCACTAGCTGATGGTGCACGTGAGGGTGGTTTAAAACTATAATACGTTTTAAATCGTTTGTTAGCATTTCAATATTCAACATTGAAATAATTTTTAAAAAAATTATTATTGATCAAAGGGCATAACAGCCCAACAAATTCAACAAATTTAAGATGTCTCAATCTAATCATAATCGCGTTAAAAGCGCAGAAACAGAATTAACAGACAAGGTGGTTGCTATCAACCGCGTAGTAAAAACCACTAAAGGAGGCCGTGCTTTTAGTTTCTCTGCTCTAGTAGTAGTAGGTAATGGCAATGGTGTTGTAGGTCAGGGTTTAGGTAAAGCAAAAGAAGTACAAGAAGCTATTGCAAAAGGTATTGATGATGCTAAGAAAAACTTGATTAAAGTACCGGTGATGAATGGCACTTTACCTCATGATATTTTATCTAAAGCAGGTGCAGCTAAGGTATTGATAAAGCCAGCAGCAAAAGGTACTGGAGTGCTTGCAGGTGGTAGTATGCGTGCGGTATTAGAGGCTGCTGGTTATACAGATGTATTAGCGAAGTCTTTGGGTTCGGCCAATCCACACAATGTGGTAAAAGCTACCGTAAAAGCTTTAAGCGAATTGCGCGAGCCAATACAAGTAGCTAAGCAACGTAATGTAAGCTTGAAAAAAGTGTTTAATGGATAATTCTTGGGCGAGTAGCCTAGTGTATTTTCCAATTTTTCATCTCATTCAAAAAAATTAAAACAATGTCCAAAATAAAATTAACTCAAATAAAAAGTTCTATCGATCGTGCTGAGCGTCAAAAGCGCACGCTAATAGCTTTAGGTTTACGTAAAATCAATGCTACAGTAGAGGTAGAAGCTACACCACAAATTTTAGGTATGGTTGCAAAAGTGCAACACTTAATTAAAGTTGAAGAAGTAACTGCATAAAGCAAACGACAGTAGTGTTGTATATCGGTGTTACATGATACCACAACACTATTTTTTCTTTACACGATAGTAAATTTTTTTTTAATTATAGCGAGCGGAATACGCCGCGTAAGTAACACGTATTAATCATGGAATTACACAATTTAAAGCCCGCAGCAGGTGCCACACACAAAACAAAAAGAGTTGGTCGTGGTGAAGGTTCTGGTTATGGCGTAACAGCCGGTAAAGGTAACAAAGGTCAGCAGTCTCGTACTGGTTACCAAGCAAAAACAGGTCACGAAGGTGGGCAGATGCCTATTCAACGTCGTATGCCAAAGCGTGGGTTTATTAATAGAAACCGCGTTGAATATAAAGTATTTAACCTAGGACAAATTGATTATTTGGTAGAAAAATACGAATTGGAAGAGTTTTCGTTAGAGACTTTGTACATTAATGGTTTAATCAGTCGTACAGATGTAGTAAAAATCTTAGGCAACGGAGAAATTACTGCAAAAGTAAATTTTGTTGTGAATGCAGTAAGTGATAAAGCAAAAGCTGCTATTGAAGCTGCAGGTGGCACGGTTACTATAATGTAATTATTGTTTTAGTAATTATCTTTTACCTACAGTTGGATATAGTTTTCAATAACTTTTAAGAGGTGCATTTACCCAAAGTATACATCTTATTGTGATTATTCTCAAGTAATGTTCATATACAGATTCGTAAAAATTTGGTAAAATGCACCTTTTGTTGTTTATTCGCAATCCAATTATTAAATATTTCATATACTGTGAAAAAATTTATTGATACAATTAAAGATATTTGGAGCATAGAAGAACTCCGAAAAAGAATCCTATATACCATTGGTCTAATCATGATATATAGGCTAGGATGTTATATCGTGCTGCCAGGTATTGATCCCGCAGTTTTAAATAGCGCAGGAGACCAAGAAGGTTTATTAGGTCTGATTAATATGTTTGCGGGAGGTGCGTTTAGCAATGCTTCCATTTTTGCATTAGGGGTAATGCCCTACATCTCTGCATCCATTTTTATGCAGCTAGCGGGTATTATAGTACCGCAGTTTGCCAAATTACAAAAAGAAGAGAGCGGTAGGCAGAAGATTAACCAATATACGAGATATTTAACCATCATCGTAACGGTGGCTCAAGCCTTTGCATATATACAATATATCAACAACCAAACTCAAGGCAATTACGCAATTTCTCCTGCTTTATTCTATATTTCTACCATCATCATACTTACAGCAGGTACCCTGTTTGTAATGTATTTGGGTGAGAGAATTACCGAAAAAGGTATTGGTAACGGTGTGTCTTTGCTCATCATGGTCGGTATCTTTGCGCGTCTTCCTAATTCTTTTGGGCAGGAATGGCAAAGCAAATTAGAAAACGATAAGCTTATCTTTTTCATAATTGAAATAGCTCTTTTTGTTATTGTCATTGTGGGGCTTATTGCACTTACTAAAGCCATCAGAAAAATTCCATTGACCTATGCAAGAAAGGTAATGGGCAACAATGCAGCTAAAGAATTGACGGGTGGTTCTAGAAACTTCATTCCATTAAAGCTTATATCAGCAGGTGTAATGCCTATCATCTTTGCACAAGCCTTGTTGTTTATACCTCCAATGTTGGCCGGTTTTGCTACAGATAACCCTAACTCTAGTGGGTTTATTCAGGCCATGTCCGACCAAGGCTCCTTGTGGTACAATTTGGTGTATGCAATTCTAGTAATAGCCTTCACGTATTTTTATACGGCACTTACTTTCAATCCCAATGAATTGGCAGATAATCTACAAAGGAATAACAGCTTTATTCCGGGTATCCATAGTGGGCAGCCAACAGCAGATTATATTGGAGCAGTAATGGACAGAATTACACTTCCGGGCTCTATCTTCTTAGCCATAGCCGGTATTTTGCCAGGTATAGCTATTTTATTGGGTGTGTCTAGAGGCTTTGCCGATTTCTTTGGCGGTACGTCTATGCTGATAGGTGTGGGTGTAATTTTAGATACGCTACAACAAATAGAGAGTCATTTACTAATGAGACACTACGACGGTCTTATGAAAACAGGTAGAGTGAGTGCTAGAACAAATAGTGTTAGCATTTAATATCGCTCCTGCTAAATATGTACAACAAAAAAGGGCTTCGAAATTATACCGAAGCCCTTTTTAATTTCTGTATGCTACTCACAACTAGTACAATGATATTGTAAAAAAAACTGTATTTTTGCCAGTCGCTACAATTTGTCGATGGTGCAAAAAAATGCATAGGACTGATAGATAAGCCAAATAGTAACTATTAGAAAAAACAAAATTTTATGTCACTAATACCTCTTAAAAAAATACCAGCTAGAACGATACAGCCAAGAGAAAGTGGATTGACGATGGTAATGGATAAAGGCTTAAGCATATCTGAAGTAGAGAGTTTAATAAACATTGGTAAACCTCATATAGACATCATAAAATTGGGATTTGGCACTTCGTATGTTACCCCCAATTTAGATAAGAAAATACAAGCCTATTTAGATGCCGGTGTACATGTGTATTTTGGAGGCACCTTATTTGAAGCCTACCTGATGAGAGACCAGCTTGAGGATTACATAAGTTCAATGAAAAACTTTGGTTTGACCCATGTAGAAATTTCGGACGGAAGCATCAGCATACCACACGAAGACAAGTGTGGATATATAGAGCGCCTTGCAAAAGAAGGCTTTACGGTTTTATCGGAAGTGGGCTCAAAAGATGCTGCAAATGTGATGGCGCCTTACAAGTGGCTAGAGCAAATGAACAGAGAATTGAATGCCGGCTCCTCCTATGTGATAGCCGAAGCCAGAGAAGCTGGAAATATTGGTATTTACAGAGGTTCTGGAGAAGTTAGGGAAGGCCTTATTGAAGAAATACTTACCAAAATACCCGCAGAAAAGATAATTTGGGAAGCCCCTCAAAAAGCACAGCAATTGTTCTTTTTAAATCTTTTGGGCTGTAATGTCAACTTAGGCAATATAGCACCTAATGAGATTATCTCTTTAGAAGCAATGCGTATTGGATTAAGGGGCGATACCCTCAATTTGTATATAGATAAATTGTAAATTAAACCATGCAGTCAACAACAGAAAGTGTCAATGACGCACAATTATGCCCCGTAAAAGGAAAAATGGCATTAACTTGTGCACTAGGTGTCGTAGGAAAAAAATGTTGCAAAAAATACAAGAGAGGCAAAAAGCCATGCAAGTCGTGCCCTAAACACTAATAAACTAAAATTAGCAGTTATAACTCGGAGATTTATTGTCAGTATACAAATTGATTTTAAATCTCCGTTGTTTTATTAGAAAAACATACCACCGTTTATGAAAGTAGTAGTTCAGCGTGTTTCGGCTGCCAGTGTAACGATAGCAGATACTATTCATGCCACTATAGGTCATGGTTTATTGGTATTGTTAGGAATAGCGCAAGAAGATACAGAAGCAGATGCTATTTGGATAGTACAAAAGTTGTGTAAACTAAGAATTTTTTCTGATGCCGGTGGCAAAATGAATTTAGATATTCATCAAATACAAGGAGCAGTACTTGTAGTGAGCCAGTTTACATTACATGCACTTACTCATAAAGGTAATAGGCCTTCCTTTATAAAAGCGGCAAGACCAGAACAAGCCATACCGCTATACCAAAAATTACTTGCCTTATTAGAGCAGGAATTGCCACAACGGGTACATGCCGGAGTTTTTGGAGCAGATATGAAAGTGGGATTGGTAAACGATGGGCCTGTTACTATCATTATAGATAGCAAACAGGATGAGGTGCTATCACCGATATAAAGCTTTTCTTAATCCTAATTTACTCTGTCTTTCTTATCTGTCTGAATCTTATTTTACATACCATTCATGTATACGTATTTATACGTATTTTTTAAAATTATTGTTAAATATTTTTGCTTGTTTGATTTAATTAAATTTAATTTGTCTTATTAAAAGAAAATTAACATAAGTATTTCTTAAATGCTAGCTACATTAAATACTATGATAATTTCTATTTAATAGGAAATACTCCTGCCTGAAATTAAAGTGGAGTAAAAAGCAATATTCATGAGAAAATTTAGCTTAGTGCTATTAATGGCGATAACATTATTTGCTTGTCAAAAAAAGACAGAAGCAGACAAAGAGATTTCTAACCCCTCTCTCCATTTAATAAGTATTACACCAGCAGTATCGCATTCGCAATTAGTAAAAGGGGGTATTAATTTTAATACATTTGGTATATCTCACAATGCTTATCTTAATTATGTTAGAGGTAACTCGGATTTTTATGGGTTAACAGACCAGCAAAGATTTGAGTATGGTAAGTCTTACTCTGGATTTACATTAAGCTCAGATTTAGAAAATGAAACATGGGCCGATTTTTCTTTAAAACTGAGCACTATTACTACTATAGTAGATACTTTATTCACTATAAGTAATATGTCAGACTATTTATTGGCAGATAGCATAACTACACCATTAGTGGCAAGCTTCTACGACGGACTAAGTAATGTTTATAAAAACTCTGTAGTTAGTGGAGAAATGATTTCTCCTGCCTCATTTTCAAGTAGTGTATTCGCGTTATTAAGTTTGGTAGATACCAATGCTATTATTTTAGATAATACTACAGGCAAATGTAACGAGCATGCAGCAATCATGATGATAGCCTCTATTGCCGTATACAGTTATGATTATTGGTATAATAATTATGATAATTGGTTTGAAGATAATGACTTTGAAACAATAGGATTAAGAGATTGGTGGTATAGAGTAAGAAGAGCATCAGCAGATGCTTATGGATACGCTATTGAGCCATGGTATAGAGATGGAGACACCTATTGGTGGTCGCACTCTGAAGGACTTTATTATGCTGCAAAGGCATCAAATGCAGTAAATTATTAGTACTTATGAAGTACCTACTTAATATTTTTTGTATGCTTTTTACGGTATCGGTCTATGCACAGACCGATACCGTAAAAAGTTATTCAGATAGTACCAAAAGCTATGAGCAGCTGGAAGAAATAAGGCTTATGGATAAAAAATTAGATCCGTACACGCTCTTAGGTAAATACATAGAGAACAACCTTACATACAAACCCGATGCAGACACCACCATTAGTTACAAATTTTATTATCTTATTACTGGTGGTTTAAATTCGGATACACTTGCCACTGCAGAGGGTACATTTGTAATCAAACATCAAGATAAAAAGAAAGATTTAAATCGAAATGTGCTCGATAATCTTTCTGCTATCACACATATTAATTATTGGGAGAAGGGAGATGGCTCTTATTTAAAAACCAACTATTCTCCCGAAATGTCTATTGGTCGTTTGATTTATTCTTTTAATTTTATAACTGATGATTATCCTCATTGGGTAGAATTCCGTTTACGAAAATTAAATCATAGGAAGCTAGAATTTAATAAAGATATAGTTACAGAACAATATGTATTTAATTACTATGGAAGGGAGATAGACAGTGTGGGTTCACTAAAGCTGTTTTTTAATAAAAATAGAATATTAGACTCGGTAGTGTGCTACGACCATCTTAGGCTAGTAAATAGGAGTAAACGCAATATATCAAGTAAGTTATTGATGAGCTATGATATAAAAAGTACTCTTTTATACCCCGCATTTATAGATTATTCTTATCAATATGCTACTATCGATAAAAATTCAAGCCTTACTGTGCGGGTAATAGCTATGGTAGTAGATACTACAGACGCTAACCAGCAGTTCAATGCAGAGATTTATCAAAAGCGTATTAGCATTTTATTACCCATCCAAAAGGCATACGAATTCAGCTTGAAGAAAAAAAGCTATTATGATTAGATGTTTAAAAGCATTACAAGTTCCACTCAGAGCCCTTGTCTAGCCAGAATAATTCTACATTTACATCGTTGTTATAGGCATTAATGTGGCCGCAGAGGCAATGTTTTTGATTGCGATACTGAAAGGCATCGTTTACATAAAACTGTATGTCTTCTTTGTCTATATGCTGGCTGATATAGGCTAACTGTTCTCCTTTAAATTTATTTCTGATACAGATCTCGCCCAATACGATATTGGGGAGCGTGTACACAAACAAGGCAGGACTTGGAAGGGTTTGCATTGAAGCATGAAATTTTTGATCTACATCTAAACAGCCTTCCGCTGTGGATATATATGTTGCAGTTTGGTCTTTAGCTATAGATTCTGGAGCTATATGCTGCAACAGTACTTCTGTAGCCAAAAAACCTACTTTGCACAGTATGTCCATCTTGAAAAACTTAGGATAAGCACAGCCAATATGCTTATACAATGTGGTGCATTGCTCTAAGATATCATCCGTTTCAAAGTTGAGATACAATTCATCATTGAGCCAAACAGAGCGGTTATTCCAGACTATTTTTTGCATAATTATTATAGAACTAAGCTACTACTTCGAGTTTTTTCTTATACGGATTAAGCAACCATAAATAAAGCCCTAATACGATAAAGACAAAGGAGATGATTTCGGCTTGAGTGGGTTGTATAAAACCTAAATCATATTTACTATTGACTCTTATTTTTTCTACCAAAAATCTTTCTATACCATTAAAAATAAGGTAAACGCCAAAGAGTTGTAGTGGGAGTTTCAGTTTTTTTCGGATGGCCATTAAGAAGGCAAAAATAAGCAGACACGCAAAGAATTCGTAAACTGGCGTAGGGAATACGCCTGCGGGGAGCACCATTGGGTAATTGCCCTCGTATCCTTGTATTTTGAAGCCTTCTCTGTTTACATTGTGAGGGTAGTTTTGAGCAAAAAGCCAAGTAGGCAAGCCCGAAGGAGCGGGCTGATATTTATGAGGAATTTTGCCATTAAATTCTATAAATAAATGAGGGTTTTCGGCAGTATACATTTCAAATTCACCGGGAGCCACTTGTATTAGGGTACCGTCTGCTTGCGTCAGATAGGCGCTGTTATAAATACCCCAGTCGCCATCTCCAGCAAACTGACAGCCCAAGCGGCCTATGCCGTAGGCCAATATTAATGCAGGCGCCAAGGCGTCGCACAGTTTGGCAAAAGAAAACTTTTTCTTACGTGCATAGAAGTACAAAGCAATAGTAGCCATTATGAGGCCACCGTAAAAGGTAAGTCCCGAGCCCGAAAACAGATTACCAATAGGGTCTTTTATAAAAACATCCCAACTTTCGAAGGCATTAAATATTTTAGCCCCTGCAAAACCGCTGACGGCCGCTATTAGTATTAAGTCGGCAACATAATGGTGCGGGAATAGGGTAGTGGTAATGGTGGTTTCTTTTTTGTCTTTTATTTTCAAAGCATCGCTTCTTTTCAAGTACAAAAACAAAGCGGCTAAAGCGATACCACCCAAAAGATTTCCTTGTCCCGACAGCAAATAACTCATGGGGTCGCTGCTAGCGGCAGTGCCGGCCATTAGCAATCCTATTAGTTTGTAGCCCACCAAGAAGCCAATAATGCCGTTAACTACGTAATCTTTAGTTGTGATGGGTACATTGATTTTTTGGCTTACAGGTACGCCTTGGAATTTGCCTTCGTCTGCATAGCGCTTTAGTTCATTTTTCATCACCATAGCGGCAGTAATGAACGAAAGTGCCACCAAAAAACCAAAGGTTTTTAAGAGGCTTAATGCTGGCAAATTGACGCCCAAAAGGTAATCTAACAAGTACTGAAAGTCTGGAAACATAGGAGGATATTGTGGGTGCTAATTAGTTTTTCATGTTTACGAATTGCAAGGGGAGGTTTAGGTTGGCGTTGCGGCACAATTGTATTACCTCTTGCAGGTCGTCTATTTTTTTTCCGGTTACCCTTATAATGTCGTCCATAATAGCAGGTTGCACCTTAATGCCACTATCTTTTATGAGCTTTACTACTTTTTTGGCATCTTCTTTAGTGAGGCCATTAATGATAGTAACTTGTTTTTTTAATATTTTTCCAGAGGGCTGAAAATCTTTATCGAAGTTGAAGGTGTTAGCGTCCAAGCCATTGCGCATACCCTTGGTGATGAGCATATCTTCTAGTTGGCGCAATTGCATATCGTTTTCAAACTCAAGTGTTACTGCCAGGTTTTTCTTATCTAAAGTTACCTCTATATGTGCCCCTTTAAAATCATAACGGCTAGCTACTTCTTTTTTTACGATATTGATAACATTATCTACAACCTGAGGGTCTGCTTTGGCAGAAATATCAAATGATGGCATAGTAAAAATTAAATTTGTAAGTAAGGCAAATGTAAAAATATTATTTTAAACTATTTTTTAATCATTACTTTTATTGCAGATTGCGCCTTAGAAAACAAAAAACGAAATAGAATAGTGTACAATAAGCGCTAAGGGTGAGGAGATGTACACCTAAGTATAAATGCTTTTAAGAGCTATTAAAGCAACTATAAAACGGTATTTTTATTATAATAACAGAAGCTAATGCGTTATATGGGTTTACAGTAGATGCCCACCTAAATCCTTGATAAGAAGTGTTTATTATGCTGAAATTTAGAATAATTTTTGGATATTTTCTGCTGCTATCTTCAGTGATACTTTATGCACAACAACCTTACCCTCAGGGTTATTTTAAGAGCCCATTAGGTATTGAATTAGAGCTAGCAGGCAATTTTGGAGAGTTTCGTCCCAATCATTTTCATACAGGTTTAGATTTTAAAACACAACAAAAAGAAAACTTGCCAGTTTATGCAGCGGCAGAGGGCTTTGTGAGTCGTATTGCAATTTCTCATTCGGGCTATGGAAATTGCCTTTACTTACAGCACCCCAATGGATATACGACGGTATATGCACACCTCAATACATTTGATGCTCGAATAGCAGCTTATGTAAAAACCCAACAAGAGCAAGCAGAAAAATGGAATATTGATGTTACTTTAGATACACCACTGTTATATTACCAACAAGGAGCACAGATAGCCCTTTCGGGAAATACTGGAGGGTCGGTAGCGCCGCACTTGCATTTTGAAATTAGAAACACCGCCACAGAGCGGGTTGTAAACGCAATGCATTTTAACTTCCCCATTAAAGATCAGGTGGCGCCTATTATATACCAAGTGGGCGTGTATGATGCTCAAAGAAGTATTTATACTCAAGCGCCTTTTACCTATGCTGCTACAAAAAACAAGGAAGGTGCATATACCATTGCTAATGGCATATCGGTACCTTACCATATGGTGCGTCTAGGGCTTATAGCGCAAGATTTTATGAACCAGTCTGTTAATACACTAGGGGTATATAAAACGTCTTTGTGGGTAGATGATAAGCTGCTGCTTACTACTCAGATAGATGAATTGGATTTTGCTACCAATAGGTGCATTAATGCTTACGCAGATTACCAGTACCGCAGCCAAACCAATGCATGGATGCAATTGCTGTTTAAGTCGCAAAATAATGAATTGAATTTTTATCAAACCCTTGTAGATAATGGTGTTGTGGCGCTAGAGCCCGGCACAGAGCGCTCTGTGAAAATAGCGGTTTCCGATTTTTATGGAAACACAAGTGAGTTGAGTTTTAAAATACGCAGCGCCACTACACAGCATCTAGCAACTGCAACAGACACCCTTTGGAGAGCAGGCGAGTCGAATACTTATTATTCAAAATATGTTAAGTTTATAACTAAAGCCAATGCTTTCTATGACGATGTACCTATGAAAATAGTGCCTCTTTTAAGTGAAAATGCTTTGGGTTACGGTGTTAGATTGCATACTTCGTCGGTGCCGCTAGCGCAACCACAGGAGTTGTATGTAAAGCTATTATATCCACTTGCATTTGAGTTACGGTCCAAACTCGTGTTTAGGCACGAAGTAAAGGCACAGTTCTTACCTGGCGCCAATCCTCAATCGGGCATAAAAGCTGTATTTAAAGAGGGCTATGCATTTGCATTAATTAAAACACTGGGAATGTATCAGGTGGGCATAGATACCTTAGCCCCTAAAATATCTGAGGTATCAAAAGTGCAAATAGACGGAAAAGCGGCTATAAAAGTACAGGTGCAAGAAGAGAGCACATCTATAAAGTATTTCAAGGCGTATTTGGATGGAAAATTTGTGGTATTTGAGCGTAAAGGAGCTGTGTTTACGCATCAGTTAGCTACTAGCTTACCCAAGGGTGCGGTGCTTACAATACGAGCATCTGATGAAAATGATAATGTCAGAGAGGTGGTTTACGATTTGTAATGATGGCAGAGCTTGATGGGCGCAGTGCGTATTCTGCCTGTGGATGGGTGGTTTTTAAATAATCATAGACCTCTACATACTTATCGAAGGCGGGCATATGAGTAATGTTGAATTGTACAGTATAGCAACGTAATGTGTTGCCAGATTTTAAACTTATCTATTGTGCCCCTAAAGAATTAGCAGCAATAGTAGAGGCAAAAGCACCTCATGGTATCAATATTTTATAGACTTTATTTTCTTTGCAACGCGACTAATAAAAAGCATCTTCTATATGCACGATTTCTTTTACTTCGCCCTTAGTAAGGATGATGCTGATAACATCGAAACGCAAACGCGTGTATTGTGGATGGTTGAGCATATACAGCTCGGCGCATGCCTTTAAGTACCGTTGTTTTTTTCGGGTGACGGCCTCTTCAGGGAAGCCAAATAAATTCGTACTTCTAGTTTTTATTTCACAAAAAACTAATGTATCTTTATAAAGACAGATTATATCTACCTCTTTATGTTGGAATTGGTAGTTGGTATGGAGGATTGTATAGCCTTTGTTTACTAAAAATAATTGTGCTATTTGTTCCCCTTTATTGCCTAATTGATTAAGTTTGCTCAAATTTTTAAATATTGAATAATTAAGTATGGATAAGCTTATAGCAGGATTTTCTAATCAGCTCAGGGAGGGTTTGGATATTGCCAATGCCTATACCTTTACTACTAGCAAAGATATACAAATAAGTAATGTGTTGGTAGTGGGAATGGGAGGCAGTGGAATTGGAGGTACCGTAGTTCAAAACTACGCGTTTGGGCTCATGAAGGTACCTTTACTTGTAAGTAAGTCTTACTATTTTCCTCAGTTTGTATCTAAGAATACTTTGGTAATCATCTGTTCGTATTCGGGCAATACAGAGGAGGCCTTATATAATATCGAAGCGGCATTAGGCGTAGGCTGTCCTATTATTACCATTACCTCGGGTGGCCGTTTGCAGGCGATAGCAGCAGAAAGAGGCTTGGATTGTATTTTGATACCCGGAGGCCTTCCTCCAAGAAGTTGTTTCGGTTATGCTACCATACAATTGTTGAGGGTTTTGCATCATTTTTCTTTAATAGATGCTTCCTATCAGGAGGCGGTGGCAAAGGCGGCCGATTTATTAGATTCAGAAAATGAAGCCATTAAAGCCAGCGCAGCTAAGATAGCCACAGAAATAGCGTTTAAAACGCCTATAATTTATTCAGAAAGCCATATGGAAGGCGTTGCCATACGTTGGCGCCAACAGTTTAACGAAAATGGCAAAATGCTAGCTTGGCACAATGTCATTCCCGAGATGAACCACAACGAGCTAGTAGGTTGGAGAGAGAAGGATGCGTCTAGAGCAGTCTTGTTTTTGAAAAATGAATGCGATTTTTCTAGATCTAAAATGAGAATGGATTTTAACAAAGCCACTATTAGCAACTTTACACCACATGTATACGACATATACTCTAAAGGCGACTCCTATTTAGAAAGAGCTATTTACTTGGTAAATTTTGGCGATTGGATATCTTGGTATTTGGCACAAGAAAGGCAATTTGATGCAACAGAAGTACGAGTGATAGATGAGTTGAAAGCGTCCATGAGCCAATAAGACAAAGTTTGGTTCTTTTTATAGTTATTGTTTTTTAAAAGTATAAAAGCCAATATATGCGTCCCATAATAGCCCCGAGCTTTTCATATATACCGCTTGAAGAAACCTTGGAGATTATTCCCAGCCAGCGCAGTATCTTTATAGGTATTCCTAAAGAGGTGTCGTTTCAAGAGAATAGGGTGCCGCTTACCCCCGAAGCAGTAGCCGTGCTCGTAAGTAACGGCAATAGGGTGGTAGTCGAACATCAAGCAGGTGAGCATGCTCATTATTCAGATATTGATTATAGTGAAGCAGGCGCCTTTATATCTTACGATAAATCGGAAGTGTTTAAGGCAGATATGGTGATTAAGTCGGCACCAATTTCGGAAGAAGAAGTATGTCTGTTGCAGCCCAACCAAGTGGTGATTTCGCCCATACATTTGCCTTTTTTAAAGGCCAAGATGGTGGAGCAATTAATGCGCAAAAAGATTATCGCCATAGCATTCGATTCTATAAAGGACGACTCGGGCACCTATCCTATTGTTCGTTCTATGAGTGAAATAGCAGGCAGCAGCGCTATCATGACAGCAGCTAAATACTTAAGTAATGAGCACAATGGCAAGGGCGTTTTATTGGGCGGCATTTCGGGTATCCCTCCAGCAAAAGTATTAATACTAGGAGCGGGTGTTGTGGCCGAGTTTGCGGCGCGTACAGCCATAGGTTTGGGAGCAAGCATTAAGGTTTTTGATAACTCTATTTATAGGCTAATGCGTATTCAAAATAATTTAGGTAGAAGATTATACACCTCTGTAATCGACCCTAAAGCACTTGAGCAAGAGCTACAATATACAGACGTAGTAGTAGGTGCGCTTAAGCCTATTAATGGCGTTACGCCCGTAGTAGTGACAGAAAGCATGGTAACGCAAATGAAACCAGGATCGGTAATCGTAGATGTAAGTATAGATAGAGGAGTTTGCTTCTAAACATCAAGGTCTACCTCGCACGAAAACCACATTTTTATAAAGAACGACGTAATACATTATTGTGTACCCAATATAGCATCAGG
>CAYSCJ010000041.1:0-22449 GCA_964429515.1 uncultured Taibaiella sp. | reverse complement strand
CATTGTGTTTACTAGCTCTATTTGCGTGTCAATACTTTTACCGGACAACAATAATAATTAATACAAAGTTGGCAAATTTTGCTTAGCTCCATGCAAATAACCCTTATAACCCATATAAACCTGCTACAAATCCCGTACTACGGCAACTTAATAGGGCAGGGGTACTTGTTTTTTTAAAGAATTTTTACACAAAAATTCAGTATTTTGCATGTTACAAAAAAATCCTCTGAAAAAGCCCACCCTAAAAGATGCGTTGGATATGTAGAATTGCCCTTTTGCTTAGCTGGCTTATAGTGGCACAAAGTGCTCACAGTCAATATTATAATACTTTTGACAAATACCTAAATGCCAATAAGCATACTGGGCTTTATGGTGGCGCCTATATGTTTGAAATAGAGGCCGACCGAGAACTTAACTTCATACGCAACCCCTACGGCACCTTCAATATCGTCACCGAGTCTAATTTTGTGGTCTCCGACCCTGCCAATGGCGACTTGTTATTTTACTCACTTTGCTATGAGCAACCCGACTCGAATCGCTACTTTAAAACACAGCTATACAACAGTCGGCACGAGCCGATTGACAACGCGGAATTTCACTTCAAGCGCTCGATAGCAGAAATAATGCATTTCACTCTTGTGGCACCTTCTTTTGACGATGATTATCTTTTTTATATTTTCTATTATGAAAATACTGATGAAGATGGTACTGTTTATAATCTTTGCTATGCTATACTTGATATGCGCGCCAACAATGGCAATGGTGCAATAATATCTAGAAATAACGTCTTACAGCGGGACGTAAGAAAACAATTTCAACGAGGTGTAATACCGGGCAATAATTGCAATATGTGGATAGTACTGCTGGACGAACAAAACAAACTCTTTTTAAGCTATCAATTGAAAGGCACTACACTAGATACCTTACCCATAAGCACTCCTATCAACCTCAGAAGCGATTTAGAACAGGCAGATAACCCCGTATTTAAAATAGCACCAGATAGACAAACCTTGTTCATGAGTAGCACCGTTACCAACCGTAATGCTAACTCGGGCAGTGTTTATGAGCAAGATTTCTTTACCTGGAAATTTAATCTTTCGGACGGGAAGGTGCATAGCCCACTGCGCATCAAAACCTCCATTGGTAGTCTTTATGTGCCTTTTACCAATTACGAATTCCTAGACCATAACATTATTTATTTATCGCTCAACAATTTAGGGAAATTTGAAAGTAAGGCATATATAATCGACATTTCCAATTATGACGAACAATACATTCTAGATAATATCAAGCAACTGAACAACACAATTCCCGACAATCGTTTTGTAGAATATAAAAAATACAAAAACGAATTATACACTCTAAGTCCTAAAGTTCGCTATCAGGTGCCGCCCGACCCCACGATACTTACAGCACATGGAGATATTTTCTTTCAGAGTTTTTCGGAAATTTTATCAGACCAAGAGGCTACACCTTCTGATTTTGTAGAGGAAGACTTTGTGCCTTATCTTGTAAATGAACCCGTGTATTTAAATAATAACTTTTTATCGCAAGAGATTATTTACCCCCTTCCCTATCAAAGCCAGTTCACTAATGGTGTACATGTGAGCAACCATTGTTTTGACACCCCTAAGGAAATTCCGCTTACCGCATTAAGAACAAGTACTACCTATACTTGGGATGATGGCAGCAGCGACGCCACAAGAATTGTAACAAAGCCAGGCGTCTATTGGGTATCCTATCCGCATGAATGTGTAGTACTTGTAGATTCCTTTTACGTAAAAGATGTATATCAAGATATCGCCATCCAGAATTTGGATACCTTAGTGTGCCTACAACATTTTCCATTAGAAATACAGTACCCTAATTTGGTCGACTCTATTTTATTCAACCAACAAAACATAGCATCCAACACTATTGCTATAGAAGACGCAGGCAATTACTATCTAGAATTGTATCAGAGTGGCTGCAAGTCGGAGGCACAGATAACGGTAGCAAAAGAAACCTGCCCCTGCGATATTTTTAAGCCCAATGCCTTTACACCCAATGGTGATGGCCTCAACGACTACTTCAAACCCATTACCCTTAATGGCTGTGTGCCGCTCAATTATACCCTTAAAATTTACAACCGCTATGGCAACATGATGTATGCATCCTATTCAGACAACAACTTAGGATGGGACGGCACTTCATACGGCAAAGACTTGCCAGCTGGAGTGTATTACTTTATATTCCAATTTACAGATAGCTATACCGGCAAAGATTTTTTTTATAAAGGTGATGTAACTTTAATAAGATAAAACCGAGTGATAATAATACAAATGCCATTAGCATCGTTATAGTCATAGAAAACGAGCACTAAACCCTACAGTTATGCAAAAGAAACTTATCATCTTCTTTATGATTTTTGCGCTTGCAAGTACTGCATGCAACAAGGCAGAAGTGAATAAACTGCCAGACGATTTTGAAAGTATTGAGGGCAATTGGGTGGTGTACAACTGGATAAAGCTGAATGATTTTGGTGTCAACCTTATGGAAAGGCGCGAAGACTGGCTATTTTACGAGCTACAAGTAAAAGGTATGGAGTATATAGCTACAAAAAACGGTGGTGTTATTAAAAAGTCGGAATATGAAGTTTTGCCCGAGGTTATAAATGGCAATTCATTATTTTCGATAAACGACTGGCAAAAAAAGAAACGCGATCAAGGTTCCAGCAAATTCTTACAGCATTTCATCATTAGAAATCAAGATACGATGAGGCTTGCTGCCAAAAACTATTTAGGCGAGGTAATTGAAATGTATAGGGAGCCTTAATTACTAGGAAAATTCAGTTTGTAAGTAATTCTATGGTAAGGGGTATAGCCTAAGTTCTTTACCTTTAGTTTATGGCTAGGAGTTGGATAACCTTTATTATTAGCCCAGTCGTAATCGGGGTGAGCAATGTGTAATTGTTGCATCAAATCGTCTCTATAGGTTTTAGCAAGCACACTTGCAGCTGCTATAGCAGCAAACTTACTATCTCCCTTTACTACACATTGGTGCGGTATTTGCCAATAAGGCTTAAATCTGTTGCCATCTATAAGCAATAGTTCTGGCTTCAACTTCAATTTATCTATAGCCAAATGCATGGCTTTGAAAGAGGCATTGAGTATATTGATTGCGTCTATTTCATGATTATCTACTTCAGCCACAGCCCAAGCCAATGCAGCGTCTTCAATAATGGGGCGCAGCAATAATCGCTGAGCCTCGCTGAGTTGTTTACTATCATTCAGCAGGGGGTGATAAAAATCTTTGGGTAGAATAACTGCAGCTGCCACTACTGGCCCGGCAATGCAGCCTCTTCCGGCCTCGTCACAACCGGCTTCTATTAGCTCGTGCTGAAAATAAGGCAACAAGGTAGATGATGGTTTTGTTTTCAACACTTAATAACTATTTTACTTTTTGCAAATACTGCTCGTTTATTTTTTTATAATAGGGTTGTAATACAGGTGCTTCTGTTTCATATTGTTCAAACAATGTTTCTTGCTGCTTCATAAAGTCTTTAAGATCGGGAGGAATGGGGCGTTGTACTTCGGTAGCCGTATTTCCCTGACGTTGGTTATCTTGTTCTTGTTCTCTTACTGCTTTTTCGGTTTCTAAGAGTTTGGTCATTATTTCTTGCTGGCGCAAAAGCAGTTCTCTGGTGAGGCGTCTATTCACCAAATCGGTTTCATTCTTATCCATAAGGCTTTGCAATTCGGCCATTTGCTTACCTTGCCCCTTAATACCTTTATTATTGAGCAGTGTATTTAATTGATTGATTTGTTGGCGCAACTGTGCTTGTTCGCGGGCCATTCTAGCCAATTCTTTTGCGTCGCCATATTCGTTAGCTGTACCATCTTTGCCGCCCTCAGCGCCGCCTCCACTTCCTTGCCCATCACCTTGTTGTCCTTTATTTCCTTGTTTGCCTTGTCCTTGCTGCATGCCCTGCCCTAGTTGTTGTTGTTTGGTAATAATATCTTTCAATTGGTCGCCGGCGCCTTCGCCTTGTCCTTTACCCTTACCTTTCTCTTTTCCTTCACCGCTGGAGGGTTTGCCACTTTTGGGCTTACCGCTACTGCCTTCTGCCCCGCTAGCTTCCGACATATCGTTCATCAAATTCTCTAGGAGTTCGTTCAATATTAACGCCAAATTATTGGCATTGGTCATTGCATATTGTTGTTTTACTTGAGCGTTAGATGCGTATCTTTCTTGCAGTGATGCAATTGCTTGGTTGATATTCATTTCTAGCTCTGTAGCTTCTTTATTTACACTGGCCGCTATTTGAAAAACGCGTTTACTAAGCGCATATAAGCTATCTTTCAAGATACGAGCGTTAGCGCCTAGTCGTCCTTGTTCTTTGTTGATATCTAGAAAGTTTTGGCTATGGATTGGCGTAGTTTTTACTTTCTCAATAAGTGCTTCTTGATCGAATGAAAACCTAAGCAGATTGGTGAGTAATTGCCTGGTGGCCTTGATATCAATATCCAATTGTTCCATGTCCATACCACCCGCTTTATCTTTTAAGCTTTTGGCCATTTGCTGCATGCGCTGCGTGGCTTTTTGCTGATTGTTTTTGGCAGATTGCTGTTGTTTGTTTTGGATGGCCTCGCTGCTATTGCTCATTTCTTCAGCTACCTTATCGCTGGCGTTCTGGAGGTCTTGGCCGATGCTTTCGTTGCTTTCGGCATTTTCTTCTTTTTGTTTTAGTTGTTTACTTGCTTCGTTCATTGCTTTTTCGAAGGCTTCTTGAAGGTTTTTTTGTTCCTTTGCTAGCTGCTCATCGAGGCGTCCTTGCTCTGTTTTTTTAGTTATTTCTTGTTCTTCTGCAATAAATTTTTCAAGTTGCGCGGCAGTTTGTTCCATTGCTATTTGCAACTCTAGCTGCTTTATGAGTGCTTGTACCCGCTCCATATTCATTTGAAACAATTTATTTTGTTGTTCCATTTTTTGCAATTGTTCAAATGCCTTTTGTGGATTTCGTTGGGCTTTTAGCTCTTCCAATCTTGCTAATTGCTCTTGCAACTCTTTATTGATAATTTGGTCTATTTGTTTTTTTACTTCGTCTTGTTTTTCTTGCAAGTCGGAACTAAGTTCCTGCTGCGCAGTTTGTTTTTGTTGCTCTTGAAAGCGCTTACTGATAGCCTCCATTTGTTTTTTAAGTTGCAACTGTTCTTCTGTTATTTGTTGTAATTGATTTTCTTGTTGCCAGTCTATGCTTTTTTTATCTAGCATTTTAGCTTTCAAATCTTCTAAATCTTTTTGTATAGATTTTTGTTTAGATTGTGTTGCGGCTAAGCTTTCTTGCATTTTTGCTGCATTTTCCTCTAAATTATCAGATGGATTCTGAGGTGAAGTATTTGTTTTTTCTTTCAACAGTACGGGGGGGCTGCTAACGCACTTGCCTCCATTTATAATATCGTTATCGCAGACGGTGATATACATTTTCAGGTTCTGGTCGGGTGCAAGCCCAATACTCCCTGCATCGAAGTAGTGACTAATCGTGGCACTTAACTTTGCACCGACGGGTAATGCAAGGCTATGCTTTTTAACTACTGTATTTTGGGCATTAATGATATCGTAATGAAACGACACAGACTGTATACCATAATCATCTGTGGCTAGGCCAGTAAAAACCATTTGATCGCCTATTATGGTATCTCTTTTTACTTGCACATCGAGTACTGGTGGGTTGTCTTTTATCACAGCAATCGTATAGCTAAAAGTATCTGCGGTTTGGCCATCATCGCCTTTAAGTAGCACCCAAAAACTTGAGGGGCTTACGATTTGTTTTTCCCACGACCAGGTATTGGCTGTAGATGATGCTGCTATGGCTACCGTGCTATCCATTACCACGTCAATTTGGCTGGTGTGCTGTGTAGCTATTTTCCAATGAATGATGGTACCTTCTGGAACGGTGAGGTCGCTAAATACAGTAAGTTGCTCGGCGGCTTTACCTATATGTTGCGGGTATTTTAATGAAACGAGGATTTCGTTAATTACAGGTAGAAAATTAATTTGCAATTTGTATTTTTCCGACTTGTACCCTAAGGCATCAAAATAAAATTCGTGGGCTGCACTAACTTTGGGTATTGAGTAGGCGTATTTATGGTCTCCATTAGGCGTCATCAATAGCTTTTCTCCATCTAGCACGATATATACGTCTTCGGGCAATTTTTCACCTACAAGCCTTAGGTTAATGGTGTGTTCTTGCCACACCAGTGCTTTTAGGCTATTAGGGTTAAGCTCAAACGAGAAAGGAGCGGGCGCACTATAGGCAGTTGCAGGATGTAGCAATCTTTCTGTGGGACCTTTAAACCAATTTGGCATTATTAAAAAACCCAGTATTAGTAAGCTTACAAGGCCCAAAACATAGGGAAGAAATTGTTTGTTTTTGGCTAAATCTATGGCATTGGCAAGTGGTATACTTGCTAGCTGAGCAGATTTTTGATCTATACTTGCTTCAAGTAAAAGCGTGTTTATCTGGTTTGTTTGTGACTGTTCTTTAAGTTGTAATACATTTACGATTTTATCGTTCACCTCACCAAAATGTTTACCCACTATTATGGCTGCCTGCTCATAGGATATGCGTTTGCCTAAGCGTTGCATCTGCAACAAAGGCCAAACAATATACTTTACTACTACAAAAATTGCGGCTACACAAAGTCCAATCACTAAGGGTATTTTAACCCCTACCGGCATGTAAAAGAAGGCCTCTGCTAGCACCAACACAAAGTACAAAGCTATGGCTACTATTACAAACAAAGCACTACCCTTTACTACTTGATTGAAGTAAAATTTTCTAATAAAAGCATCTAGTTTAGTCAGTAAAGTATCGTAAGCGCGCATAGTTGTGGTGAGAGAGAGGGGCGGTGTTAAGGCTCTACATAAATGGGTTGTAAAAATATCGTGTCACTTGAATTGGCATCGTAGTCTTGAACGAAAATGGCTACTTTGAGCGTATCAAAAAAACGAATAGGGCTTCCGGGTGCTATAATAGGCGTAAAGTAAAAGTAGGGCAAATCTATCTTCATGGTAGCGTTGAGGCCTCCATTCTTTTGAAAATCTGAGGACCGAACTTGCGGCAGCGGCAACCTGTATTTTGCATTCAGCGTATCGCTACTATAATCGAAAAACAAAAGGCCTATCGAAGTGTCTTCGTCTGCGCTGCGCGTTGCTATATTGCCATCTCCGTCTGTAAGCTGTAATACGACACTCAACATAGATGAAGTGTCTTGAAAGTTAATAGTCTCTGTATTTACCTGCATGAGCGTGAGCGCTGGAATATCACTAAATTTAGTCTCTTTTGTGTTGTTACAACTTGTCATAGTCATTATAAGAATTACTAGACAGGCTGCAACCGTCCTAATCATTTTCATCTCATTTTATTTTTAAGATTTTGATTTACCTTTGTTGGCTGAAAATTGCATTGTTATTGCTCAACTATCAAATTTAATAAATGTATTGGAATTTAGAAACTCAAGTTCTTAAACGAGACTGGTATGATTTTGTAAAAAATAGCTCATTTGAGGATTTGGCACTACAAATGTTTCACTTTCAATATCAAAATAATGAATTATACCAATCATATTGTCGGCTCATCGGCACCCAAGCCAAAGCGGTACAATCGCTAGTAAACATACCCTTCCTGCCCATACATTTTTTCAAAACCCATATCATAAAGACAAGCCAATTTGAAGCACCCTTGCATTTTGAGAGTAGTGGCACAACGCTTACTACACCAAGCAAACATTACATCAAAGACCCGCAACTGTACCTAAATACCTGCATAAGTGGCTTTGAAAATCGTTTTGGCGCAATACATGGTACTGCTATTTTGTGTTTGATGCCCTCTTATTTAGAACGTAATCATTCGTCTTTAGTGTATATGGCTCAAGAATTAATAGTACAGAGCGGGCACCCAGACAGCGGATTTTATTTATATGATTTTGAAGCACTAGCTAAAACCCTACAAAAACTACAAGCTAAGGACACACCTATTATACTCTTTGGTGTCACTTTTGCGCTTTTAGATTTTGCAGATTATTTTCCATACACACTTCAAAATGTAAAGGTTATAGAAACCGGAGGCATGAAAGGCAGAAAGAAAGAACTTACCAGAGCGGAGGTACACGAACACCTGAAGAAGCAATGGAAATTATCGCAGATATACTCTGAATATGGAATGACCGAACTATGCTCGCAAGCATACACACAAGAAAATCAACTATTTTCGCCTATTGCCACCATGAAGGTTTTGGTAAGAGATATTAACGACCCTCTTACAACAGCACCCTACGGGAAAGGCGCCTTAAATGTAATTGACTTGAGTAATATTTATAGTTGCAGCTTCATTGCTACAGAAGATATGGGCGAAATAAACACTGATGGGAATTTTGAAGTTTTAGGACGAATGGATATTTCTGCCTTAAGAGGATGTAGTTTAATGTCAATTTAGGAGCTTATATTATGAATAATTGCTAATTTTGCAAAACTTTTTGTACTTTCCTATTTATTTTCAGAAGCATAAGGAGCACACTAATAAATTTAACACAGCAGAAATTATATTTTATCGATGATACATGAATACCAACATACTATACAAGCAGACATCACTATCTCGGGCGTCGGACTACACACTGGCCAGGCAACAACAATTGTGCTTAAACCTGCAAGTACTGATTTTGGCATAAAATTTCTAAGAACAGATGTAGAGGAATCGCTTCTCATAAAAGCAGATGTAGACTATGTTGTAGATACATCTAGAGGTACTACAATAGAACTTAGAGGCATAAAAATACACACGATAGAGCACTTAATGGCGGCCTTAGCGGGCAGTGGCGTAGACAATGTTTTGATTGAACTTGATGGCCCAGAAATACCTATCCTTGACGGCAGCGCCATAGGGTTTATAGAAGCCATAGAAGCTGTAGGACTTAAAGAACAAAATGCAAAAAAAGTATACATTGATATAGATACCAATATAGAATACTTTGACGATAAGAAAAATGTAAACATGATGGCTGTACCTGCAAAAGAATTTCAGGTAACCACTATGATAGACTTCAACTCGCCCGTATTAGGCACCCAGCATGCTACCCTACGAAGCCTTACTAATTTCAAAACAGAGATTGCAAAAGCCAGGACATTTTGCTTTTTACATGAACTACAAGTGCTTTTAGACAATAACCTCATAAAAGGTGGCGACCTAGATAATGCAATAGTGGTTGTAGACAAGCTTCTCGACGACGAAGAAATGAAAAGGCTCTCTAAAGTTTTTAACAAACCAGATATCCAAATAAATAAAGAAGGCATCTTAAATAATTTAGAATTACACTATCCAAATGAGCAAGCTAGGCACAAGCTACTAGACATTGTAGGCGACTTAGCACTCACAGGATATGCCATCAACGCACATATCATTACGAGCAGGCCAGGACATGCCTCCAATATTGCATTTGCCAAAAAAATAAAACAATACATCAAGCAAAACAAAGCGGTACCTGTACCTAAATACGACCCCACTGCACCTCCAGTGCACGACATACTGTATATAGAAAAATCATTACCACATAAATACCCGTTCTTGCTTGTAGACAAAATCATAGAAGCAACCGAAGATTATATAGTAGGCATTAAAAATGTAACCAGAAACGAAGAGTTTTTCCAAGGGCACTTTCCTGGAAACCCAGTAATGCCTGGCGTATTACAAATAGAGGCAATGGCTCAAGTAGGTGGCATTTTAGCCCTAAAAAAATATCCAGAACCCGAAAAATACAATACCTACTTCTTAAAAATAGACAAAGTAAAATTCAAACAAAAAGTAGTGCCAGGAGATACGCTTATACTTAAACTAGAATTGCTAAACCCAATAAGACGCGGCATCTGCGAAATGAAGGGTACAGCCTACGTAGGCAATAAAATTGTAACAGAAGCCGAACTAGTAGCGCAAATTCTACCAAAAGATATAGAAAACAACTCATAGTCAACTAGCACTTACTCATCCATAGATTATTATCGTAGCAACAAATATGATACACCCTTTAACTTATGTGCACCCAGATGCCAAAATAGCAGAAAATGTAAAAATAGACCCCTTCAGTGTTATACATAAAAATGTAGAAATTGGAGAAGGCACTTGGATTGCATCTAACGTAACAATCATGGAAGGTGCTCGTATAGGAAAAAACTGCAAAATATTTCCTGGCGCTGTTATTTCTGCCGTACCTCAAGACCTCAAATTTAATGGTGAAGCCACAACGGTAGAAATAGGTGATAATTGCACAATACGAGAATACGTTACCATCAATAGAGGCACTAACGACCGAGAAGTAACCAAAATAGGCAACAACTGTCTTATTATGGCCTATTGCCACATAGCCCACGATTGTATAATTGGCGACAATTGCATTTTTTCTAACGCTACTACCCTAGCCGGACATATTAACATTGGCAAACACGTAATACTTGCTGGCCTTGTAGCTGTACAACAATTTACCCGCATTGGCTCTCATACCTTTGTTACAGGGGGCTCATTGGTGCGAAAAGACGTACCTCCCTACACCAAAGCAGCACGTGAACCACTCTCTTATGTAGGAGTAAACTCGGTAGGCCTAAAAAGACGCGGATATGACATAGAAACGATCAACCATATTCAAGATATATACAGAATTCTATTCGTAAAAGGCTACAATACCACAAAAGCTCTAAGTATCATAGAAGCAGAAATACCCGTTAGTGAAGAACGCGATGAAATTATAGATTTCATTAGACGCTCTACACGTGGTATCATGAAAGGATTTACCCGTAAAATTAACGCATTAGACGAATAGCGCTTTAGCATGATAACACTACTAGATGCCGCAAAAAGATTTGAACGCTCCTGGATATTTAAAAATATACATTATACTTTTTTGCCGGGTCAACGATATGCTATCGTAGGTAACAATGGCTCTGGCAAATCTACCTTACTACGTTGTATTGCCAATATACACGACCTTAATAAAGGGAGTATTACCTATGCATCCAATAAGAATGCTCCCTTAAAAAAAGAAATCATTTACAAATACCTAGCCTATTGTGCTCCTGGTATGGATATCATTGAAGAAATGACTTTGGAAGAATTCCTCCTATTTCATTTTCAATTCAAACCCCTAGTGCCCCAAACATCAATTGCCGACCTTATACAAAGCATTCATTTGACCGAACACAAAAACACACTACTCAAGAATTTTAGTTCGGGTATGAGGCAACGCGTTAAATTAGCACAAGTATTCTATTCAGATGTACCTATACTACTACTGGACGAGCCTTGCACCAATCTGGATCAGATGGGCTTCGAACTCTACGAACAACTTCTAAATAATGCTACTGCGCAACAAGACAAAATCGTTATCATAGCGTCTAACGACGAGCGCGAATATCCGAACACTAAGAATCTCCTTTACATGGCCGATTATAAACAATAGCAGCCCATACACTCATATAGGCTGCAATTGTTGTTATAAACCTACTCGTACGATACCTGCTCCATTGTATGAGTGATATGCCCCATTATACATAGCATCTGCCTGCACATGCCCAAGCTTGTATACGCCCGGCGACACCGCTCTTACCATGTAGTAAAAACTCTTCGGCTTGGAGCTAACACTTGTGAAGATATTAATCCTATCATCCCTAACATCTAGATAATCTGGCTCATCCCGCTCTTTAACATCATTCACCCATTTAAGATTGGGTATTTCGTTCAATCTAGTATTCTCTATTTCTAAGCCAGCGGGCAGCATATCGGTAATAACCACATTGTCGATAGAGTTAGTGTACTGCCCTTCGATAGTTATCTTTACGATAATTAAGTCGTTTTGCTTGAAGGTATTATTATTAATAAGTTGGCCATTTCTTGTATAGTAATACCTTCTTACTTTCATAAACTTGTCTGCTGCAGGCACATCGCCAGTTGCTGACACCCCCGATAACTCCCTAAAATAATAGAAACTTCCTTTACCAGAAGCCGAGAGCTGCACCGACTGTGGAAAATAGGATTGAACATCTATTTGCAGTGGAGCACCTTCGGTACTTGCTACTTTTTTACCACCAACATTTACTACAATCTCGCCACTAGTGGCTGCTGCTTCCCTGGCCAGCTTGCCTAAGGCTAAAATGCCAAATGCATTCTCTTGAGTATTGAGGTATGGAGCATTTGCCAAATCTTCCGAAACTTGCCTAGCTAAAATTGCAACTTGTGGGTCTTGCGGATTCACATCTAATAAGGTATTTAAGGCTATCGCTTTATCTCGCACAAACGAATAAAAGCTTCCCCCAAACTGCGTGACGGACTCCTCGCCTACAAATGATTTGGGCAATATTTGTTTGGCTTTATCTTGCTGTCCGTTTAAAGCATAAGCAGCAGCAAGCAAGTATTTGCCATCCATACTTAAGCTTTCTAAATTACCTTTATAATAATTCATAACACTTACTTCTGCTTTTCTGGCCAAGGCCAAAACATACAGTGTATAGGGTATCTCTTTGGCTGCTATCGTCTTCCTCTGATTATTGTTGTAATGATAAGCGATTACTTCCTTTTTCTTTAAACGAAATCGAAGATAATCTAACAGTCTATTATAAGTAGTGGTATTTACTTCAAAGCCTGCTTTTTGTGCCTCTAATAAAAAATGAGCCGCGTATACACTTCCCCACCAGCTTTCATAGCTTCCTCCCGGCCAATAACTCATTGCACCGTTATAAAGCTGTGAGGCTTGTATTTTATAAATAGCTTGTTGTACATTATAATTGGCATTTACTTCTCTGCCCTCGCTCGAATTTACTACGCGCGACAAATCTGCAAAATACATTTGTGGGAATGCTGCAGAAATTGTTTGCTCGATACAACCATGTGGATAATTGACTAGGTTGCTCAGATTTTTTGAAAACTTCACAAGTGGTGTGTTAGCGATCACCAAACTTCCTTTTACTGTTTTAGGTAAAAAATTATGCTGCAAATCTATATTCACGGGCTTTCCTGCTACTACTGTGCCTACCAAATATACTTTTTGCAAGGAAGCTGGTGGACGAACAGACAATTCTGTTTCTTCGGTAAATGTTTCTCCAAGCGCCTTTACCGTAACAAGCACTTTTCCGACACCTATCTCTTGCGCCGCAGCAATATCAAATACAACCCTTGCCTCTCCATTAGGCTTTATACTTACGTTTTGTTGAAAACTCTTAGTAATATTCACAGCGCCTTGCGTACTAACGCTTACTATAGCTGTAGCCTCTTTGGCAGTAGTATTGCTAAGTGTAATAGGCATAGTCGCTTGGTCATCTGGACTCAAGAATCTTGGCAATGCCGTGCTTATTACTATTGGGTCGGCCACTTTCATTGTGTTATCCTTACTACCAAAAGCTTTGTCTTTATATGCAACCGCCATCACACGTATGGCGCCCGAAAACTGAGGTACCGCTATTTCATATTTTAGATGACCATTTGCATCTGCCTGCACTATGCCGCTCCAGAATGACACATTCTTAACCCTATTCACAAACATAGGGTTGACCCTACCGTCCATATCGGAGGCAGCACCATCTCCGCCGGTGCTCGAGCTCGTCATTTTATACTCTGGAAGCAATAATGGGTATACATCAAAGCTATTGCAGGTGAGTGCTACCTTCTGATAAAAAAAGCTATATGGATCGGGGGTTTTATAATTCTTTACTTGCAAAATGCCCTCATCTACTGCCGCCACCGTTACATAAGCATTAGGAGCTGTTTTTATTTGTACTACTTGCGTTGTTTTGGATCTGCTATGCGGCACCATACTTAGGCTTAGTGGCAATGCATTCTTAGTTGCACTTACGGGTATATTCCTATATCCGTGTGCTACTGTTAGGGGCATATCGCTGCCATCCATTGCTCTAAACAAAGTGGTAGCAATATACACGTTAGGCAAGTAAGCGTCTGATGCTTTTAACTTCAATGAAGCTGCTCTGTTGTTGGTATTAACGAAATGGTATTCAAGCACTTTATCACGCTCTACTGTTACTAACATTCTACCTTCAAATGGTGTCGTGAACAATAAATTGATGGTTTCTCCAGGCTCATAACGCTCTTTATCTGCTTTGATGGTTACATTACCTTCGTTATTTACTTCAAAAGATGTTTGTGCAGCACCTCCCATACCATATGCGTAAAACGTTTGTGAAACATAGCTTTTGCTACCTTCAATGTAAACCCGCACTTCATACTCTCCACTTTGGTCGGGTGTAAAATTGAATACCGTGTTGTTATTTATCGTCAACTGTTGACTTCCTAAATCCTTCTCTACCCACTTAGATACATACTTATAGCGCTTATGGGTTTCTTCAATAACGTTCTGCCATTCTTTACGTACCATTTTCACCTCTACACGCTGGCTTTGTGGCTTACCGTCTTTATTGAGTGCTACCAAACCAATGCTGAGTGGCACGCGTGTAGCCACATACGAGTTGAGCAGTTTGATGCCCACGAACGTATGTTGTGTAAAAATATCAACGTTAGCATACCGGTGCACCGGCCTGCCTGTTTCGTCGAATACGGATGTTCGGATATGCCCCTTTAACAATCCAGTTTCTGTAAGATTGGTATCTAATGTAACGCGCTCTATTGCTGCTCCATGAGCATCCGTAACGCCAGACCGAAAGATGGATGAAAAATCAAATTGCTTCGATACGGTAAAGTTGTACGCTTCATATCCTTTAGGTTCAAAGTCTCTTTTACTAATATTCAATTCCCATTCATAATTGCGATTGGCGGCTGGTGTGCCAAATAAATTATTAGCTTGAATCGTACCAATCACGGGTTCGCCTATTTTAAAAACAGCATTATTAAGTTGCAAATCTGCCTTAATTCTATCGGGCATAAAATCCTCAATACTAAAATTGTAAGTATTTAATAACACCTCATTGCCGCTAAGCACTTCCAACACGTATGTTCCAGTAAGTGCAGTTGGGGGCACCTCAAAAGCCACTTCGGCACTACCCTGTACATTAAGGATTTTCTTTTTGCTAGAAAACTCCTTACCATTGGGCATCATAAGCCTAAACTTAATGGGCATTTCACCCGGTGGCATCCAGCTTTCTGTTCGCAAAACGGCACTCACATGTATTGTTTCTCCCGGCCTATACAAATTTCTTTCAGCATATATCCACGTATTTAAACCTGCATCATTAATCATTCTACCACCTACATCATATCTAGACGTCTCTACCCTAGCCTGTTGGAAGGTAAGGAAACTATACTCATCTTTATGACTAGCGCTTACCAAACCTATCGTTCGTCCGGGTATGCTCTGTTGCAATTTATCGAATACCGCAACGCCATCTTTATCAGTTTGCGCTGTATGTACATTTTGATTAGTAGTAGAAATAAACGACACTTTGGCATTAGCAATGGGTGTAGCATTGCGTATAGAGTTGGCAAACACCAACAATCGACCTTTCTCTTGTTTTACTATCAATCCAATATCAGATAGGGATAAAATCTTGCTCGTTTGTATCCATTGATGCGCAGTAGAGCCTATCACTACAATAAATACGCCATCATTTGATTTCAATTTATCTGCAAAATCTAAATGCAATAAATGCGCTGCATGATGCTTTGGTAGCTTTGCCACATCGATAAGCTCCGAGTACACGGTATCGCCCAAATTTCGGGTATTATAATACCTATATTCCGAATACTCATCTTCCTCTTCATTATAGTCATAAGCCCAAGATTGCCCTTCCCTAAAGAGTTGCAGAATGTTATTTTCGTATACTTTTATAACCGTGACTTTTACTTCAGGTATCTGAACGATATTAAGTGCCAAGTTTCTGTATCCTTTTGTAGACAGATACATTCCTTTTTCATTAATAAAATTAAGAGCAGGAGCTAGCGTTCCGAAATAGGCTTGAATGGTTCTTTCCTCTTCAAATGTGCCGCCAAAAGCGCCTTTTAGTGCATTGCTCATTGAAATATTGTAGGTCTTTTCTGGATTAAAATCGGCTGAGGAAATAACCAAGCCGCCATCCGTCACATTCACTTCAAAATTGACTGCAGGCTCAATAGTAATGGCACTTTTCAACCCCTGCTCCATCACAGGCTGTGATAGTGCTATATTGACAATACCCATGCTACCATCATGCTGCGCTTGGTTATCTACTACTTTTAGTTGATACCTAGATGCCACAGCGGTAGTGAATGTAGTATCGTTTTTTGATGCCACTTTGCTTTTTGCTATGCCTATTCCCTTATCTACAGCAATTGTCAGCATCACATCTTTTTTGCCTACATTCATCGGAACAAACTGCATAGATACTTTATTACCGATGCCACTATTTATTACATTATAACTTACTGCATTACCCAAGTTACTCATGCGTATTTTTGAAGCAGCTTGCGTTACATCTGTATCGTAATTAAAAACGACATCTACCTGTAGCATTACATTTGAATTCTGATACCCTTTTGTCCAAAATGCATGCACATTCTTTACGCGCAAAGGAGCGGTTTGAAACGTAAACACTTTGGCATTATCTACTTTAAGGCCTTTGTTGGCAGCTTTAGCGGTGATGTTATTTGTCAATTTGGCCTTATAAGCGAGTCCTGGCTCGAATCCATTTTGAGGCGAAAAGACTAACTCATTGGCATGATTCCATTTAAAGGAACCATGCACTTTAGGTTCAAATGTGATATACTCTGTGCTATCCCATCTATTAAGTAAACTATCTGGATACAAGTTTTTATCAAATTGAAAAACAAGATTTTGTTGTTCTTGTATATCATCTTTGAAGTTGGTGCCTATTAGCCTCACTTCGTCATTTGAACCACAAGATGCTATGAATAACCAAATAGGCAAGAGTAAGCCTAATAATAACCGAGTATGGAATTTTGTAAGTTGGATAGTTGGTGTGTGCATAATAATGTTTGTCTGTATTTTTATAGCCGATTAGCAGCTGAATAATAGAATTAGGCAGGATGAAAAATCGTCCAATGGTTAGGGTATTTCTTTAAAACACAAGCAGTGTATAAGGTTGACGCTTCCGATTCTACAAAGCATCGAGTTGCACAAATTTCTAATATTTGTTTAATAAAAAAAGAATTTCTTTATAAATAAATTATTTTAGATATACTTCATATAGACTGTGATGTTTGCATTACGTCCCTTATCGTCGGTACAAGATATTTTCACCACTGGCGTTTCTGGTGTAAAAACTACCTTTTCGCTTTTATCAGCCTGCTGTATGAATTTATCATTGATGTACCAATATACTTTCTTAACGTCTGTTGCGGCGGCACATGTCAGCACTATCGATTGCTTGCCTCTATCTGTTATCCAGTAAGTAGCACCATCATTCAAAGAATTAATAATTGGCGCAGCGCCTCCAAAATTCCTTGTGCACTCTGGATGATGTTCGGGCATAGCCACAAAATCTATCTGCCTGCTTCTATAAAAATCAGCTAAGTTAGCGTCAATATTAGGATACCATTTTTTCTTATATCCACTCAAAGGCATACAAGATGTACAATAACTATACAGTTCATCTATCGTTATGGGCACCTCTTTTAAGTGATTGCACATAGCATTATCCGAAATACCGGGCAAATAAGTATCAAACACTTTTTCTACACAAAAGGTATTCGGTACTAGCCCCGTATAGCTACAAACCCATCTAGCTTGTAGCCCTAGTGGTACGTCTGCAAAAGCGTTGTCGGCATTAGGGTCTAGCGCGGTAAACAATTGAAACAATAAAGGTGTAGCTGTACCAGCTCCGTTAAGGGAAGGAGCGCCTTTGCCCGAAAAATTTCCTATCCAAACCGCTATGGTATAACGGGCATTATAACCCACGCTCCATGCATCTCTTCTACCATAAGAGGTACCTGTTTTCCATGCTATTTTGGGGATATTGACGGCAGCTATTTGCCCTGTTGGAAAATCGGGACGTTGCAATTCTTTGAGCACTTGCGTTACCATATAATTGGCTTCGGGGCTCAGAATTTTTACCCCCGAATCCATTGGCATTAATGGGTGCATCTGCTCCTGTACAAAACGTAAGGGAAAATACGCACCCTTACTTGCAAAGGTAGTATACAGCGCTGCCAAGTCTTCGAGGCGCACGCCACAGCCTCCTAATATCATAGACAAGCCCATTTTTTGCCTGTCTTTCCAAATGGCATCAAACCCGGCGTCGTGCAGGCTGTTGACAAAATTGGCTACACCCAAATCTTGAAGCACTTTTACAGCTGGAATATTTAAGGACTGTCTTAATGCCGTTTCGATAGTTACATTACCCCTAAAATCTAAATCGTAATTCTCTGGCGCATATCCTTTAAAGGCTATAGAAATGTCGGCTATTACTGTTTTGGGTGTTACTAAGCCCTTATCAAATGCCAAACCATAGAGTAATGGCTTTAAGGTACTACCCGGCGACCGTACCGCCTTTACACCGTCTACCTGACCATGATGTTTGGTATCTGAAAAATCTGAGGAGCCCATGTAGGCTAGCACCTTCTTTGTTGCGTTTTCTACCACTATTACCGACAAATTATTTATATCAGAAAGCTTAAGGCTTTGGGTATATTGGAAAGACAATTCCTCCACTTTTTGCTGCATCTTAGCATTGACGGTAGTAGGTATAGACAATGCGCTTGGATACATTTTACGAACCCTCCAGGCAAACTGTGGTGCGAGTTGTGGGGCGGGCTGCCTGGTGGCGGTTAAGGCTTCTTCCAGCGCATCGTCGATGAGTATATCCGAGAAAAGCTTACTTGCTTTAAACTTAGTTAGCCAATAGTTTCTTGCTTCCATCAAGCGTTCGTTGTGTGCGCCTATTACCAAAGAGTTAGGCCGATTAGGAATAATGCTAAGTGCTGTAATTTCGGCTAAAGAAAGCTGATCGGGGCTTTTATTGAAGTATAATAACGATGCAGCTTTTACACCTTGTATGTTGCTGCCATAGGGCACCAAGTTAAGATATAATTGCAGTATTTCTTGTTTTGAATAATGCCACTCCAGCTGGAAGGCTCTAAATATTTCTATCAGTTTATTAAAATAAGTTCGTTTTTTGGGCTCCAATAATCGAGCAACTTGCATGGTAATGGTAGAGGCACCTGAAGTGCGTTTTTGCTTCACTAAATTATTAACAAAGGCTCGCATCACTGCTACTGGATTAAGGCCTGGATGGTAATAAAAGTATTTATCCTCCTTAAAAACGATTGCTTGGCTAAGCGTGGGCGTAATTTCTTTCAAATCGGTAGACATGCGCCATTGCTGATCTTTGGTGAGAAAAGCATACAAGGGCTCTTGGTTTTGAGCAAATACGATAGGAGCGTATTCTATGATTGTGGGAGCAGGAAATAGCCAATCTATGATCAAAAACAAGCCAAACATCCCCACAATTATCTGAATGCTTCTCCAAAGACGTTTTTTGCGCTTGCTAGCCTTAGCGTTTAAGCAGCCAGCTATAAGCCCTAACCCCACGCTTAGTTTATGAGGTTCTTTGGTAATTGAACTTGATGAGAAGGGCTTGGGCATCCTATGGTTTCTTATTAATAACAATAAAAGGGGGTGGTTTTGTTTAGCGTATCAAATTGCTAATAATTCCCGATTAGGTATTGGCTTATTTATTGCGATGAAATACTGTTTTATAGCGCTCCAAATGGCTCAAAAACTATAATTCATTTTCATTTCTGAGACTCTCAGCGCCTATTGTGCATTCTTTTACTGCCGTTTAAATTCCTATAGCGTAATCATGGTTAAAATTACCCAAAAAAAATGGCAAGAAAGACAAAAGACGTACAAAAAATGTACGTCTTTTATAATATAAAACAATAGTACTTGAATTAGAAGCTCGACACAACATTTATTTTTAGACCATTGAATGCAGGCTCATACCTACACACGCCACCCGTACAGTTGATACCTTCTACTTGTTTTACCCAAGCAACAGAGAATCTGTGTGCACCATTGATATATGATGCAAACACATTGTAGTAGTGTTTCTTTTCGCTAGACATTACCGGCTTGATATTCCACATATCCGACACCGCAATAGCAAATCTAGAGGCCATCGAGAACTCTAAGCTACCAAAAAGCCAGCTACCAAAATCTTGTTTGGTATCCATGTATTGTGCTTGAAACTTTAAGGAATATAAATTAGTCAGTCTCTGCGTAATTTCGGTATACGGTGTAAATGCTATAAGCATAGGCACTCCAGGCTTAAACTGATAATAGTCTTGATTGTAGTGCATATAGTGTAAGCCTATATCGATATTTGTTTTTGGAAGGCTTCTGATATTTGTTTCAAACAATGCTTCTCTATACAATTTCAAGCCTTCAACGGTATTGATATGGGTATAGCTGAGGTTGAAGTTATATCCATCCTTTGGCATAAAATCCATATTCGCACTAAATGACTGCTCACTCAAATCCTGGGAAGCGGGTACGTATCTGGAAATAAGTCTTTGTGGACGTATTTGAGCCATGATAGGTTGCCAGTTTATCATACCTGCATTAGGCGAGGTTTCGCTCGGAGAGGTTCTCAACACGAAGTTATGGGTGCGTTTACCCATTACATTAAGAGAAATGCCTCGACGCGCATAATTTATGGATGAAAATATCACGGTACCTTCTTTATTCATAAGCTTACCATCATAGTCATTTATGGCTTCTTCTGTTTTGTAGGCAGCCTCAATATCCCATGAGATATTACCAACCGATAAATTATTAAAAGCCGTGAAGGCATAGGTATTATATTGAGGTACAAATCTTTCTTCTAAAGGCAGGGCATTTATCGCATTAATAATGTTATCCATTGAGCCCTGATCGAGTGTTCTATTAACAACACCTATACCTGGTGCTAAAAACACTTTATCCTTGATATTAAAATTACCATCCATTGCGGCACCTTTAATAATGGGCATAAAGCGATCGAGTGCATTTTTTTGTTGGCCGCCAAAAGCTTTTACGGAGATATCGGGTGTTAGCTGATATTTGAGATGCATCCCTATCACAGCATTATCGATTAATAATCCCCTATCTTCATATGCTCTAAAGATAATACCCGTACCGATTTGGTCGTATACATAGCCTGCAGTAACACTCAGTTTATTAAACTCTTTACTTAAGCTAAAGGCGCCAATACCAAAGCCTGTCATACCTACCAAAGGGTTTCTAAGATTGGAGTTTGCAAAGGCATCTACCCTTAGAAAGGCCGAGAATGTCCCGTATTGATAACGTAAAGACATCCAAGACTCGGTGCCACTAAGCAGATTGTCGTACAGGGGGTTATCGGAGGCACCAATAGACGGATCTCTTTGAAAGAAATTGCCATTTATCATGATATCGCCCGATAGATGTCCAAAATCTGCTTGCTCAACATCGGGGACGTCCGAAATATACGAAGTATTAACGCTAGCCACGGCAGCAAGGGTATCCACGGCTGTCACGGGTTGTGAAGCGGCGGTGTCAGCTGTGTTTTGGGCTGCAGCATTAAAAGAAAACGAGGTGCAAGCAAGCAATAATACATACGCTAGCTTACTGGGAAAACTTTGATTCATTTTTTTCAAAAATAAAATTGCTTAGCATTTTAAACCTAAGTTAAATTCTAGGGTCAAAATACAAATTCGAAGCAAATTAATATTTTATTATTGTTAAAACAGCATTTTCGTAGTAAAATTTAAAGTTGTTTAATTCGATTGAACTAGTTATATTTGATAATTATAAAAAAAACAAATTTTTAGAAATGAAGAAAATATTATGCTTGTTGTTGAGTGTGATAACCATTAGCTTTAGTGCTACTGCTCAAGTAGGAAAAACCTTGCCATCTACTCAAATTAAGAACTCAAATGGCCAGTCTTTAGCATTCAACAAGATATTTACTCCCGGCGTTGTAACAATTGTGAGCGTTTGGAATATTGGCTGTCTTCCTTGTAGAGAGGAATTAAATGCCGTTAAAAACAAAATAGGAAATTGGAAAAAAGAAGCCAATATTGATTATAAAATTATCTCTATTGACGACGCAAGGGCTATGAATAGAGCTAAGGGTTTTGCAAAAAGCCAAGGTTGGCCTTTTGAAGATTACTATGATCCTAATTCTGATTTAAAGCGTTTTTTAAACTTCCAAGAAATTCCATTTACCTTCATTGTAGATAAATTTGGGAAAGTTGCTTTTATGCACACTAGCTACAAGCCAGGAAGTGAGGATATTATTTTTGCAAGAGCAAAAGAGCTTACTACTGCAAAAAACTAAGTTATAGCAACAAATACATCATTAAAAATAGTGTAGTACTTTACTACACTATTTTTTTAGTTTTGAATTAGTTTTGTTTTATCATGCGTACCTATCTATATAGATCAAACTTAGTGATGCGTAAAATCTGGACAGATTTTATATGGGAAACCAAACAAAAAGACACGG
>CAYSCJ010000040.1:0-22958 GCA_964429515.1 uncultured Taibaiella sp. | reverse complement strand
GCTTTGAGGTAAGAACAATAGTATCTGGCATAGCCATGCACTTTCAGCCCGAAGATATCATTGGGCAGCAAGTAACAGTAGTAGCCAATTTAGCACCACGCAAAATGAAAGGGATAGAGAGCCAAGGTATGATACTGATGAGTGAAGATGCTGAAGGCAAATTGGTATTTGTGGCGCCTCATAATAATAGTGCAAAAAATGGCGCTATCGTTAGCTAATAGAGAGAAATCAAAATACAGGCCATAGTCTGCCTGCAAATTAGGAGAAAAAGCTAGTTAGAGAGGGTTTTCAATGATTATTACATTATTATCTGATTTTGGTCTACAAGACGGTTATGTAGCGCAAGTGAAAGGCTTGCTGTTGCAGCATAGTTTTGTAGACCATATTATTGATATTACTCATAATATTCCACCCTTCGATACGCAAGCAGCCGCTTATATTTTGAAGGATAGTTTTACATGCTTTCCGAAGAAAACGATTCATATAGTGCTGTTGGATTTACTGCATCAGCTGCCAGCTAAAGCTTGGATATTGGAGTTGCATGACCAATGGGTGGTCACGGCAGACAATCAATTTCTTTCATTGTTTTTGACCGAAAAAGAGAAAGAATCTATAAAAGTATATGAGTTGCCCGTTGCAGCTACAGCTTATTTTGACTGGATGGCTTCGGTAGCTAAAATAATAGGCAAATTATATGGGCATCCATTATTGATACAAGAATATCCCATAGTGCATTTGCCCGAGAATAAGCACCTGTTGCACTCCAATACTACGCCTAAGACGATGGAGTGCAAAGTGTTGCATATTGATACCTATGGGAATCTTATTTTTAGCATTACAAAAGATATGTTTGAATCGGTGAGGAACGGAAGGCGTTTTAAAATAACATTAAGGAATAACCATACTTCTATAAGCAACATTGTAGCGCATTACAGCGATGTAGAGGAGAACGATGTCTTAGCAAGATTCAACCAATCGGGCTATTTGGAAATAGCCGTAAGAAATGGAGATGCTGCGGCTTTGTTTGGCTATAAAATGTTTCAAAAAGAACATGTGTATTATACCACCATCAATGTAGCGTTTTATGATCATTAGGATAGTAAAAATGGAATTTTTGCCTGAAAATTGTGCAGCATTTGAAGCCTTGTTTGACGAGAGAAAATCTCTCATTGCGTCTTTCCCTGGATGCAAGCACCTTTCGATGCTCAAGGCCGAACAACCTGGCAATGTATACTTTACCTACAGCCACTGGAATGATGCTTCAGATTTAGAAAACTACAGACACTCTGAGTTATTTAAAGACACCTGGGCAAAAACAAAAGTATTGTTTGCAGAGAAAGCCCAAGCCTGGAGCACCTCTTGTATGTTTGATAGTGCTTTGGATAAATAAACCACAACTTGTTTTACAATACATAGGTATTAAATAACTGATTGAGCGTCGTCTCGGCATCGGCTGTAATGCCTGTATGTATGCTTGAGGCTTGAATAATAGTGCTTCTATTGGCAGTAAGCCATCTAAAGCGCTCGTGGGGCTCCAAATTACCAATGCCCTCTTGCGAACATTTTCCATTAGCTATTTTCTCAAATGCAGTTACATAGTTTTGCAACAGCTCTAAGTCTGCTTCTTTATCCAATGCCAATATTTTATTTGTATCCAAATGCGTTAGGATGCCTATAAATCGAAGATGCCTTGAGTAGAGTAAGACACCAATATTTACAAACTCCTCGCGTTCTATATTCGGCACGAATCGGAGTATAGCGTATTCAAAAACTTCTTTAGTGCTCATACTTTTTTATGGATGGTAAAAAGGCAGCGGAGCCTTCTAATCTTTGCGTTAAAAATGAAATATACTTCTCTCTTTGGTCTGATGTCGTCAAGTCGGCAGATGCTGCTGTTAGCCAGTCATCGGGGATGGCATTTACGACAACGGTTATGAATTCTTTATTTATCAAGGTCTTAGCCTTTATATCCATAGCGGTTATGTTTTTACCATTATACCTAAGTACATGTTGGTCTATCCTAGAGAATGGAGATAGCACCATATCTTGCCAATGTTCGATATTGTGATGAAAATATAAGGCTGCACCAAAGTCTATCAACCATAGTTCATTGTACCAAACAAGGATATTGGTGTTTTTAACGGTTCTATCCACATTCATTAAATAGGCATCTAGCCAAAGAATGCTATCGGCTAATGTTGGCGCTACATAGGTGGCTACAGGATCGAATGTGACGGATTTTGCCAAGTACGATATTCCTAGGTTGATGCCCTCACTTTTTTTTAATAGCTCCTGAATTTCCTCATCTGGTTCGCTTTGTCCAAAAGTGGGACCCAAAGTAGCAAATACGGTTTCTGGGGCATTTAGGCCGAGTTGTTTAGCAAAACAGTTGCCTATAAAATCGGCTATTAGCGCTCGTGTTCCTTGTCCTGCACCTCTAAATTTTATCACATAGTTGAAGCCATCATCTGCTGCTGCTAAAGCAGGTAGGGAGCCGCCTTCCTTTAGAGGTGTGATGTATCTTTCAACGCTAACGTTTCTAATTTCCATGATTTTCCAAACTGTCTTTTACTTTTTTAGGCAGGCTTTTATATACCAAGTCGTATGAATGTTGAATGAGTTTTTTCAATAAAGCATCTGGCACATCTTCTTTAAGCGAAACGGTGTTCCAGTGTTTTTTATTCATATGAAAACCCGGTACTATGCCTGTGTAGCTTTCTCTAAGCGAGATAGCATATTCTGGATCGCATTTTACATTTATACTTACGAAGGTGTTGATATCTACTAACAAAAACATCTTGCCCCCAACTTTGTATACAAGGGTATTATCGCCAAAAGGCATATCTTCCAATGCGTTCGGTAGGGTGGCGATATAGTTTAGCAGCGCTTCTGAAGTCATTTTCTTATCGTTGATTAAAGTATAAAGTTAAAATATATTCTGTTGTGGGATTCTATCATAAATTTTGATGAGTTGATGTTGTGCAGCTGGGTATTTATAATACAAGAGCCTTCGTAGGAGTTTGCCAAAATCGGAAAAAGATAGCAGTCTTATCCTATAAGCCCGGCTAGCTTCTCTTGCATGTACGTTTTTAAATGCAGCAAACGGCTACCATACCAGCTAAACACTTCGCCATCTACCAATACTATTTTTGCAGAAGGCAGAAAGTTTTGAAGCTCTTCGGCATGTTGTGCCTTAAAGGGGAAGGGTTCGCTGCTTAGCAAAACAACTTCTGGGCTAGCAGCTTGTATTTGCTCTTCACTAACTTCGGGATATCTGTTGAGATTTTCAAATACATTAATAGCACCTAAGTGTTGCAGAATGGCGTGAATGAAAGTTTGGTTGGCTGCTACCATCCAAGGGTTTTTCCATATAAAATAAGCAATACGTTTATGTGCCAACATACCCGATATGGAATCAAAATCTTGCTCGAGAGCAGCTACAATTTCTTGTCCTTTTGAGTAGGTATCGGTGAGTTTGGATACTTCCAATATCATAGTATAGGCATCATTTATAGTTACAATATCGCTAAGCCACACGGGTACAAATGCCTGCAAAGCTCGTATGTCTTCAAGTGTATTTTCCTCTTTATTGGCTATAACAATATCGGGTTGTAATGCTTTAATAGCAGGTATGTTTAATTTTTTGGTGCCGCCTATTTTGGGTTTTTGTTGGAACCAAGAATGAGGGTGTACGCAAAACTTGGTGATGCCCACCACTGCATCATCTAATCCTAAATCAAAAAGCAATTCTGTTTGTGATGGCACTACAGATACGATGCGTTTTGGATGGCTGTTTAAGGTGATGGAATGCCCCATCATATCTTTAAATGTTAGCATCAGATATTAGATATATGAGCGTGAGCAAAACGTTTTTATAAAACGAAATAAACATGAATTTAAAGGTCGCCTAATTGTGGGCGGAGTATAATTCTTTCAACTACCGCTGTAGCAGACAACTGGTAGGCGTTCCATATGCTTGCTGCTATATCTTGTGCTTCCATGATTCGGTCTGGTGCTACACTGCTTCCTTCCCAGCTATTGCTCCAAACAGCACCCGGGCAAATAGCGGTTACTTTCACACCTTTGTCTTTTAGCTCTAGTCTTAAATTATCATTAAAGCCTAATAGAGCGTATTTGGATATACTATACGAGCCTCCACCTGGGTATGGCTGAAGCGACGCGATAGAGCACATATTGAATATGTGGCCACCCTTAGTTTGTATTATAGTGGGTACTAGCGTTCGGGTAAGGTGGTAGGCACTCAAAAGGTTTACTTGCAATACATGTTCTAGCTGGCCATCGGCTTCATCTAAAGCGTTGCCTGGGAGGTAAATGCCCGCATTGTTAACGAGCACTTGCAATTCGTTGTCGAAAAATCGAAGCACATCCTTGCCAAAAGTTATCACATCATCTTTTTGTGCTACGTCTATTGCCCGAATAAATACTTTCTGAAAAGGGTATTTGCTGGCATAGTATTGTTGTTGGGTTTCTAAATCTTCCTGGTTTCTGGCACAAATAGCAAGGTTAAAACCTTTGTCTATAAGTGTATCGGCAATAGCTCTGCCAATACCTTTGGTAGCGCCAGTAATGACAGCATTAGGCATATTGGTTTATTTATGGGTATTTATTTGTTTTAGTAAATCCTCTTTGCTGGCATAGCCAATGTGGTGCCATTGTTTAGCGCCACTTTTATACAGCATTAGTGTTGGTAGGGCTTCAATTTTGTATAAATTAGCTAGTTCGGGATTTTTGTCGGTATCAACAAAAAGGATGTCAACTATATCATTATGTTCCTTTTGGATTTCATATAAAAATGGTTTCATTTTTTGGCAGGGTGGGCACCATTCTGCATTAAAATCAACCAACACTAATTTTTCTGATTGTAGCATTTTTTGAAATTCATTTATATCCAATACGCCTGCTGGTTTTGCTTTTGGTGTTGCACTTGTGGCATTGCCATATTGGTTGTTCCACGCCATGATGCCTCCTTTGAGCTCTTTTACATTGGTGAATCCCATTTCTTGAAGCTTTATGGCAGCGCCCGCGCTTCTACCGCCTCCCTGGCAATACAAAAGTATCGCCTTGTCTTTGGGCACCTTCGCCATTTCTTGTTCAAAATAGTCTGCCCCGGCGTTCCAATCTATATTTATGGCTTTATCTATATGGCCGTTGGTGAACTCTTGCGGTGTACGCACATCCAGCACCAATGGGTCTTTAGCGGTTTCTATTGCTGTTTTGAATGCGGCAGCATCTATGAGTTTATCATCTTCGGTAGTAGGGGAGCCCGAGTTGCAGCTTGCCCAAAAAATCATACTAGTGCTTAGTAAAACAAGCAAGGATATAAGCTTCTTCATTTTTCGAATTTTTTTTAAAATGTTTATAAAGATAGAGAATATTTTTTTTAAAGAGTTTTGCGATGCATTCCTTAATATCTTGTTTATTTATCAATATCTAATGGCGTCTTGCTATTCAAGCAAAGGGTATAGATACTTACAGTGTTTTACCAGTATAGCGTTGGGCTTAGGTAATATAAATTCAACGGTTTTACAGTATTTTTGTTGATATGAATATAGAAATTTGGTCGGTAGGTGGTAAAAATGACAGTTTTATAGAAGAAGGTTTTCAGTATTACTTAAAAAGGCTGAAGATGTATTGCTCTGTAAGCCTTGTTGTGATACCGCCTCCCAAGCGCTCGAGTGCTACCACGCCGGAGCAATCTATGCAAGAGGAAGAGAAATTAATTTTGAGTAAACTTACGGCGCACCATTATTTGATAGTTTTGGACGAAAGAGGCAAAATGCTTCAGTCGACACAATGGGCGCAGGAGATACAATCTGTGATGAATATGGGTACCAAAACACTGGTTTTTTTAATTGGGGGCCCATGGGGTGTATCGGATGGAGTAAAGGCAAAAGCCAAAAAAACATGGTCGCTGTCTACTTTGGTATTCCCTCATCAGCTGGTAAGATTGTTAATGGCAGAACAATTATATAGGGCTTTTAGTATCTTACATAATTCTCCATATCATCACGAATAAAAATTCGTAATTTCAAACAAACAAAAAAACAACAAACACATGAACATAGCACAATTCTTACTACAAGAACTTCAACTAGAAAACAAAAGCACTTCGAACACTTTAAAGCGTGTAGACTTTGCAAAGGCAGACTGGAAGCCGCACTCCAAAAGCATGGGCTTCGTTCAGTTGGCTAAGCATATAGCCGATTTGTGCGATTGGCCTGCGCGAATTATTAATAGTGATGTATTGGATTTTCAAACTGAAGATTTGAGCAGCCCAGATATTGACAGCGCAGCAACTTTAGTGGCCTATGCGGAAAACAATATGCAAAAAACCATGGCGGCTTTAGAAAAATGGGAAGAATCGGATTTTCAAACAATTTGGACGCTCAAAAGCGGCGATCATGTCATCATGCAAATGCCCAAAGCATTAGCTATAAGATATATCTGCCAAAACCATATATTGCACCATAGAGCACAATTGACCACCTATTTGAGGCAGCTTGATATACCCGTTCCTGCTTTATACGGACCAAGTGCGGATGAACATTCATGATAAATGAGCCTTAATTGGCAGCATAATTGCGCATTTTTGACGTAACACTAGTCATTTTTACAGACGAATTGTCTATTTTTAAAAAAGGAAGGATTTTTGTAATATTGAATATAAGTAACGACTCACAAATTAAAAAAAACCTTAGAATACATGTTTGATCAAAACGAGTTTAGAAAATACGCTATTAAGCATCAGGGTATCAGTAGTAATACTTTTGATAACTATGCTAGACATATGAATATGGCTATTCCTACTAACCTGACTCCCTATATTTTGGAAGAGCGCCCTATGCACGCGCAGGCTCTAGATGTTTTTTCTAGACTGATGATGGATAGAATTATTTTTCTGGGAGAGCCCATAAACGATTATGTAGCCAATATTGTAACAGCGCAGTTGTTGTTTTTAGAAAGCGCCGACAGAAACAGAGACATTCAAATGTATCTTAATTCTCCAGGTGGTAGTGTTTATGCTGGTTTGGGTATTTATGATACAATGCAAATTGTAAATCCCGACATCGCAACAATATGTACAGGCATGGCTGCTAGTATGGGCGCTGTATTAATGTGTGCAGGCACTCCGGGCAAGCGCACCGCATTGCAGCATTCACGTATTATGTTGCATCAGCCAAGTAGTGCTATAGGCGGGCAAGCTACCGATATCGCTATTACAGTAAAAGAAATACAACGTGTAAAAGAGAACCTTTATACAATTATTGCAGACCACTCTGGGCAAACTATCGAAAAGGTAGCCAAAGACTGTGAACGCGATTATTGGATGTTGGCAGAAGAAGCTAAAGCATATGGAATTGTGGATGAAGTACTCAAAAGCAATCCTAAAAAAGTAAGAAAATCTGAACAACAGTAAAGGCACACCATCAAATTAATTTTTATAAACGATATTATATGAATTTCGAAAAATTGAACCATCTCAAAATGCTGATAGCGCAGGACGAGGACGAAGATACAGAGGAAGACCAACCAGTAATAGACAAAGTAAATCCAGCTGGTAAAATAGCTAAAAAGCAAGAAGAATTATTTTTTAAGAATAGAGCCATCTATTTGTGGGGGCCCGTAGAAGACAAATCTGCCAAGGATGTTGTAAATAAATTGTTGTTGTTGGAAGCAGACCAACCAGGAGTGCCTATTAAATTTTACATCAATAGTCCGGGCGGTGTCGTTACCTCTGGAATGGTTATGTATGATGTTATAAAAATGATAAGCTCTCCTGTACACACCATTTGTATGGGTTTGGCAGCAAGTATGGGGTCTATATTGTTAGCAGCTGGCGAAAAAGGGCATCGTTATATCTTCCCTCATGGCGAAGTGATGATTCATCAGCCAAGCTTAGGCGGCTACTTTCAGGGTGTGAGTGCCGACTTGGAGATTCATGCACGCCAAATACAAAAAACCAAAGAACTAGGTGCTAAAATCTTATCTGATGCAACCGGCCAACCCTATGATAGGGTATTGAATGACCTAGAGCGCGACTATTGGATGAATGCCGAAGAGGCATTGGAATATGGTATTGCAGATGTAATATTGGAAAAGCTTTAAGAGTAAAAGTATATAAATTGAAAAACGCTTTTGCTGTTCTTTTCAAGAGAGGCAAAAGCGTTTTGTTATATAATCAACACGTTTGTTATGCAGTAGCGCTATCTGTGGCTTTAAAAATAACAAGCGGCACCTGCGCATGAAGGGCGAGTTCGTCTGTAACACTGCGTTTCAAAATACGCTCCCAAAAACCATGTGATTCTGCAACGGTAGCTATCAAATTTGCCTTGCTAGATTGAGTATAGTCCTGAAGGGCGGCTACCACGTCTGTGCCATCTAACACTCTGTAGTGAGGACGCATGGTTTTAAATTTATCTAATAAATTCTGCTGATCCATAAGTATTACAAACTCTTCAGAAGCTTCTTTCTCTTTTCTAACGGTGGCTACCGTAACCTCTATGTTTAATGCAGTTACTAAGGCTTCAATTTGACGATAAGGCACCGTATCTAAAAGGTTATTCTTGTAGGGTATAGCCAAGACCATTTGCGATAAGCCATTATACGATGCATTATTGGGCACTACTATAACGGGGATGTTTAATTCTTTAGCCAATGTAGTGGTATTACTACCTATTACCCTTTGTGTAAAATTACTTTTTCCAGTAATGCCCATTACTATGAAGTCTGCTTTGTGTTTTTCTATCAATTTAGATACCCCCTGTATAAGAAAATCGGAGTTGACTTCCTTATGGTAGCGAACACCCGGAAAATCTTTCTCTATTTCGGCCACAAAGGCGTTCATGTCATCTTGTGCATCTCGTTCTATAGTGGCTTGCACCGTTTCTATATCTACAAAATAGAAAGTATTGTAAAATACATACTGCACCTCTTTTAGGTTTTTAGACATGCTAAGGGCATAATATGCTGCATTTTTTGAAACCGATGAATAATCGATAGGTACAATGATAGTAGTCATTAGTAATGGTTTTTTAGGTAAGGTATTGGTTTTTGTTATGGAGCTTAAAATTAAACAATATTTCTAGAATGTGCTATAATGCCGTATTAATAAATTAAGAAGGTGTCGTTTTTTAAAAATCCTCAAGGCCTTAAGGCTTTTGTATACATATGTTAAGCGTACACCTTTACAGCACGTTGTATTAAGGATTTTGTCGCACCTTGATGTCAATAGTACTGCCTTGTTCTATCATTATTGGTTCTTGTTCTTCATCAAATCCCATAGGCAATTGGTAATACACAATAGCGCTAGCGGAGTCTGTAATAGGGCCTTCCCAGATTACATCAAAATTGAGGTTGCTAGCACTGATGATAGAAGTAGCTACTTCAAAAGTAAGATTGATAACATCTGGCACCGCCACTTTAGCGGCCTGAAATCCGCCCCCAATGATTAAATCAATTTTGCTGCCTTGTGGTACAGCAGTGCCTGCCGTAATAGGGCTTCCATTGAAATTTTGTGCTACTATGGCACCCAAAGCCATATCGGGCTGAATGGTGGTATCGCCCAAGAGTAGTTTATTGCTTTTTAGAACCAATAGCGCACTCCTCAGTGATAAGTTAATGAGGTTGGGCATCGAAGAGTTGGGTGGTACAGATTTGTTGATGGTTAGATAAATGTGCCGGCCTGGTTTTACGGTATTTCCAGCAAGTGGCTGTTGGTCTATTATCGTGAAAGGCGGCAACTCTGGGTTATAGGTGCTATCAATGACCAGCCCAAACCCTTCTTCTTTCAACTGCTCGTGCACTTCTCCAATTGTTTTGCCAGTAAGGTTGGGTACTTTAAGCTCATCTCCATGCCCAGTAATTGAGGCTAAGGAAGAAAAAAATATAAAGTAAAAGACAATACAAATGCCTATTATAGTAACAAGCGAACCTATAAATGTTTTATAAAAAGGCTTTTTTGTAGCTGGTTTATTTTCTTTTAAACGCTTCATCAATAATTATTTGGTAAAAGGATTTTAATGTCATTCCTGCGGCCTTAACTTGCTGAGGCAATAAGCTATTTTCACTTTGGCCAGGCATTGTGTTGACCTCCAGAAAATATATTTTCCCATCATGTTTATTGAGTATATAATCTATTCTAACAGCCCCAAAACAATTAAGCAATTGGTATATAGCAACGGTTTTGTTAGACATTATCTTTAAGTTTTCTGCATCCAGATTAGCGGGTGTTATCTCTTCTGTCACGCCTGTAGTGTATTTGGCTTCATAATCGAAAAACTCCTTCTTCGAGATGATTTCTGTAGGCAAAAGTGGTATTATTTTACCATTTTGTGAATATACTCCCATCGAAAACTCTCTACCTTCTATAAACTCTTCAATCAATACTTGATTATCTTCCTTAAATGCTTTTTCAATAGCTGGCACCAACTGCTCAAGCTTGGTAACTTTACTTACGCCAAGTGAAGAGCCACTCTCGTTGGGTTTTACAAATACAGGAAGTTTTACTTGCTCTAATATAACCCCCAAACTATAAGGTATGTTTTTATAAATTACCAAAGATTTGGCAATATTCACAACATTGTGAGCCCTTAAAACACTATTACAAAACCCTTTATTAAAGGTAATGGCAGATACAATATTGTTGCAGCTGGTGTAAGGCAGGTCTAACATGTCAAAATAACTTTGAAGCTTACCGTCCTCTCCAGGCGTACCGTGTATGCCTATAAAAACCATATCAAACAGTATCTTTTCTTCACCAATGGTTAAGCTAAAATCATTCTTGTCTACATGTATTTTCTCCTGATTTGTAGTTTCATACCACCAGCCTTCTTTGGTGATAAATATTTTGTATACATTGTATTTTTCATGATCTAAGTGCGCAGATATGGTAACTGAAGATTTGATGGAAATTTCATATTCACCCGAATAGCCACCTACTACTAACGCTAAGTTTTGTTTCATATATTTTTTTTAACTTCTAATTTTTGAATTCCAAAGTTAAGTCTAAACTATTTCTAATTTAAATAAAGCAAATATAAATTCATTTTTTTAGTTAAAATGATAATAAACATAACGAATATAAATTCTCTATTATTTGTATTTACTTCCTGCCTTCTGGAGGCTCGATTTTGCTAAAGCATTACCTTTGCAATATCTATGAATATGCAAAGTATTATTGCTCTTTTTGAAAATGATGTTCAAATAAAAGAGCTTAGAGCGGGCTTATCCTTGAAAACACCTTTATTGAGAGTAGCTATTAAAGATATTATTGGTAGCAATTTTACCTTTTTTGCACATAGTGTATGGAAGCATACAGCCCTTAACCACGTGTTTGTACTTACAGATAAAGAAGATGCAGCATACTTTCAAAACGATTTTGAAAATATTGCAGACGCATTGGATATATTTTATTTTCCAGATTCGTTCAAAAAAGAAGGAAACTTTCATTTGCTCAACAGTAGCAATATCATGCTGCGAACAGAAGCACTATCTAAGATACAAGAACATACACAGAAGAAAGTGCTCGTTACATCGCCAGAGGGCTTGTTGGAAAAAGTAGTGCACCACAAAGCGCTCGCCTCTAATATGATTCATCTTAAAGTAGGCGAACAATTAGATACCAATAACCTGCTAGCTCATTTGGTAGATTTGGGTTTTAGACACGAGGATTTCGTGTTCGAGCCCGGGCAGTTTGCCCTAAGAGGCGGTATCTTGGACATCTATTCTTTTGGAAACGAACACCCCTATAGAATAGAGCTGTTTGGTAAAGAAATAGATAGTATTCGTCTATTCGATCCCGAGACACAACTGTCTGTGCGAAAATTAATTCATGCAACCATTATCCCTAATATAGAAACTAAGTTTGAAGCTTCCGAAAGGATTTCGTTGATGGATTATTTGCCCGAAAACACCGTTTTTTGGTTTAAAGACTTGTCTTTTACTCTAGAGAAAATGAGTCTGCTAAAGCAAAAATTGAATGAGCAACTGCAACAAGAACAAAACGCCTTTTTGCAATCGGAAGACCATTGGGTAAAGGAGATGCGGGCAGATGATTTTGAAGATGTAGCCTATTTCAAAGCCCAACTGGCAAAAAGACACGTGATAACATGGGACGGCAAACCCATAGAACTGGATGGAGCCTCTACTGCATTTATAAACTGGCAATCTGCACAACAGCCTGTGTTTAATAGAAATTTTCCAATGTTGATCGCCGACCTACAGCAGCGACAACAACAACAATACACCTGCTGCATTTTTGCCGAGAATGCCAAGCAATTAGAACGCTTAAGAATCATATTTGAAGACGCACAAGCTAATATCGTTTTTGTGCCCATTCCTATTGCTATTACAAAGGGGTTTATTGATCATAAGCACAAATTAGTTTGTTATACAGATCATCAAATCTTTCAAAGATTTCATAAATACAAAGTCAAACAGTCTTATTCCAAAAGTAAAGCCATCACGCTCAAGGCACTGAGGGATTTGCAGCCGGGCGATTACGTAACGCATATAGATCATGGTGTGGGCCGTTTCAGCGGACTGCAAAAGATAGATGTAAACGGTAATATGCAGGAAGCTATACGTATCATTTATAGAGACAATGATGTACTGTATGTCAATATCAACGCCCTTCATAAAATTAGTAAATTTTCTGGCAAAGAAGGTGTAGAGCCAAAAGTCAATAAACTTGGTAGCGATGCATGGGAAAAACTTAAGAATAAAACCAAACGCCAAGTAAAAGATATTGCTACAGACCTTATTAAATTATATGCTAAACGTAAAGCTAGCGAAGGGTTTGCACATTCACCAGATACTTACTTGCAAATAGAGTTGGAATCCTCGTTTTTGTACGAAGATACTCCAGACCAAAGTAAAGCCGTAGCAGATGTAAAAAGAGATATGGAGGCGCTCTCTCCAATGGATAGGCTGGTGTGTGGCGATGTGGGTTTTGGGAAGACAGAAGTTGCGGTAAGGGCTGCTTTTAAAACCGTGAACGCCAGCAAGCAAGCGGTTGTTTTGGTGCCTACAACCATATTAGCTTATCAACACTATAAAACCTTTTCAGATAGGCTTAAAGATTTTCCTGTGAATGTAGATTATTTGAACAGATTCAAATCGGCCAAAGAAAAAAAAGAGACTTTAAAAAACCTAGAGGAGGGCAAAATCGATATCATCATAGGCACACATGCGCTTTTGAGCAAAGACGTAAAGTTTAAAGATTTAGGTTTACTTGTAATAGACGAAGAGCAAAAATTTGGCGTAGCCGCAAAAGAAAAAATACGTGAACGAAAAGCCAATGTAGATACACTTACTTTAACCGCTACACCCATACCCAGAACGCTTCAGTTTTCATTGATGTCTGCCAGAGACATGAGTATTATTAATACGCCGCCACCCAATAGGCAGCCTATCCACACCGAGCTTTTGGGCTTTGATGAAACCGTTATTAAAGATGCTATCTACTACGAAATAGAACGAGGTGGTCAAGTGTATTTTGTGCATAATAGAGTACAGAGCCTCGATGCTATGGCACAAAAAATCATGGAGCTTTGTCCGGATGTAGCCGTTGCCACAGCGCATGGACAAATGGATGGCTCAAAGCTTGAAAAGGTTTTGATAGATTTTATCAATCATAAGTTTGATGTATTGGTCAGCACTAACATAGTAGAAAGCGGTGTAGATATTTCTAATGCCAATACCATTTTTGTGAATAACGCACATCAATTTGGACTGAGTGATTTGCATCAATTAAGAGGAAGAGTGGGCAGGAGCAACCGAAAGGCATTTTGTTATTTAATGGCGCCATCTTTGCTTACACTGCCAGATACAAGCAGAAGACGTTTGCAAGCGCTTGAGCAATTTAATGAATTGGGAAGTGGCTTTCAGATTGCAATGCGAGACCTTGATATCAGAGGTGCAGGCAATATATTGGGAGGCGAGCAAAGTGGTTTTATCACAGATATTGGTTTTGAAATGTATCAGAAAATACTTGTAGAGGCTATAAGAGAATTGAAATCGACAGACTTTAAAGAAGTGTTTGCAGAAGAGCAAGAACGAGTGAAAGATTTTGTTGGTGATTGTACCATCGATACAGATTTTGAAATAATGATACCGGATAGCTATGTCGAGAACATTACAGAGCGTTTATCCTTATACACGCAACTAGACAATAAAGAGGGCGAAGAAAGCCTTATTGCTTTCCAGATGCAATTGGAAGATAGATTTGGACCAATTCCCAAACAGGTGCAAGACTTATTTATGACCGTCAGAGTGCGTTCTTTAGCTAAGTTATTAGGCCTTGAGAGAATGATAGTGAAACAACAAACAATGCGCCTTTACTTCGTTAGCGACCCAGAGTCTGCCTATTTTGAAAGCCCAACTTTCCATAATATTATGCAGTTTTTGCAAACAGGCACTAACAACGCTAAACTTAAACAAGTAGGAAAGAATTTTATGTTGATAGTGAATAATATGAAAAATATGACGACTATTCACGATTTTTTGACTACAATGCTTAGCTACCAAAAGTAATCAACCGTGCTTTGCATAAAGCTTTCAAAACACCGAATAGTGTGCTCATGTACTTAGTTCGGTGTTTTTTGTTTTAGTAGTTGTGGCTCGAACAAACCACCTATCCTCAACATTAGAATGATACCCCAATGCCTAATTCAAACAACTCTGCTACGGTCAAATGGGTTTTAAGAATACCTCCAATATAAAGCTCTTGTAGGAATCCTTTTTCCCTACGTATAACGTAATAGTTTAAGCCTATCTTTTGGTATAGTCTCTCTTTTTGGTCTAATGCAGGCACAATATAGTAGCCAAGTTGTCCCACCAGGCCTACTTTCCCGTATATAAATTCATGCCCCAAGAAAAGACCAAATTGTCCGGCCAAATGCATTTTGTTAGCTACCGTAGCACCACTATTGATAGCAAAGTGATACTTCATGCTATGATAATGATAGTCTATGCCCGTATATACTTTGTTTTTTGAAGCATACCGCTTGGCTACACCTAGTTGTCCAATATAAGTCCTAAACATCGGACCGTCTGGAGCACCCGTTTCTTTATAAGCAATGCTGGCTTTGGCAAAAAACATATAATTGTTTCTAAAAGAAGGTGCAGGCTTGTAGCTAATTTTTTGAGGCGTGCTCGTGACCGGAAAGTATCGGACACCAACATGGCCACCCCAAGTATTGATGCCTAAATTGGGTACTTGTAGTGTTGCGTTCGATACATGGGTAAAGCTAAGACCCATAGATAACTGCCAGTGCTCATTGGGCTTGAACCTTAAATCTGTAGCAAAAGGACTCACATTGTTTATCAATCCACCAATAGCCACATTCTCTGTATTGTTGTTTGTTTTTCTATTGTAGTATCTAGTTGCTATGCCTATGCCCATGCCAGCCCTAAAAGTCCACTCCCACTGTTCGTTGCGTAGTAAAGGTAGCACCATTAGTGGACTAATGCCTATTACGTGACCATATACGCTTTCGTTGTTGTAATTCAAATAGCTGATACTAGCCCCCAGCATAGGGTAATTCCTGAGCTGGTGCCAGGGCTTTTTGCCATAATGCTGCCGTATTATGTTGAGGTCAAATCCATAACAAAACTTTGAAATAGGCCCTGTGAAATTTGTAGTATGCTTCACCATAGACAACACTTTGGGTGTAAATTCTATGCCCAATCCACTGCCCTTAGGCTGCTCTTCTTTTTGGGCAAACACCCACACACTAGCCACAAGCAATACCCATAATAGAAAAAGACTTCTTAACATTTTAATGTATGGAAAAATAAGATTGTATCGTTATTAAGTATACAAATATAGTTCAAAAATAAGGTGGTTTATAGTATATAAATTTTATATGATACATTTGTCAAAGTTAAATACCTCTATAATAATGAGAAGAACAATATTTTGGGTGATACTGATAACAGTACTCGGCCTCTTCAAAACCAATACACTTATGGCTCAAGCTCCTAATGATACTAAACAACTTTGGCAAACATACGATAGCCTCGACGCTCAGGGATTGGTAGTCGATGCCAAAAAAATTTTAATAAAAATACAAACCCATAGTAAGGGTCATCATTCGGCCGATTATCTGAAAAGCACGCTCTTGTATGCTCAGCGCTCCATAAACGAAACAGATGAAGAAAATCAAAGTGTGGCTTGGCTACTGAATTTAGATACCAGTGCTACTAATGATGTAGAAAGTGGTATTATAGCCGCAGTTAAAGCAGTAAGCTTAATGTCGTACTTCGAGGATAATAAATTTGCTATTTTGTCAAGAACAAATGTAGCCACGGCCAATCAAAATCTACAAGCCTCTGAATGGTCAGAGCTTCAGTTTATAGATGCAATTTATGAGCAGTTTAATAAAGCATTAAGTTATGAGAAACACCTCATCAAGGAGCCATTTATAACTTATCATGATGTGTTTACACTGTCTGCCAACCATCAGTCTGCTCAGCAAGTGTACAACAATCTCTATGAGTTTATTTTAGATAAATACGTAACATTTAATCTTGAGAATAAAGAAAGCTTTTCTAAGAATTTTAGAAAATGGACTACAGTAGACGAGAAATGGCTTACCCTCAACGAAAAAATGTTTGTAAACTTTAAGCTAGATAATGCCGAGCAAATAGATATAGAGAACTTGGTAATAAAAAGCTTACAGTTGCAAACGCAATACTACTTAGCGTCTAACGAAAAGCACAAACTGGCCAAAACCACTTACGCCAGAATCGCCTATTTCAATAGAACTTTTTTATTTCCAAATGCAAAACAACTTTACAAAAGAACCCTACAACAATATGTAGCAACGTATGAGCAGTTGCCAATAGCAGCATCCGTAGCAGCAGAAATGATAAAAACAGACCTGGAAGAAGGATTGATATCGCCCACCGAAGCGGTGCTCCAATACGAATCCATCATCCAAAAGTATCCCAATACCGCTGAGAGTTATGCTATTTATAACACAATACGAGCACTCAAGGCACCTAGCTTTGGCATGCAAGCAGAAAATGCAGTGCTTCCTCGAATGCCGTTTAAAGTTTTAATCAATTACAAAAATTTATCCAACATTAAGTTGTCGGTATTTCCTTTTTTAGAAAGAAACGCGGGAGAAGAAAACGAAGACTATAGAAAACGAGTATTGAAGCAGTCTGCGCTAGCCAGATACGAGGTAGACTTGCCTAATGCGCAAGACTTAAAAGAGCATAGCCTTGAGTTTAAAATGGACGGTCTGCCCGAAGGTCGTTATATGGTAGTGTCAGATAGGCCCTATGGTGTTAATGATCATAAATGGTTTGTTGACTTTCAAGTTACTTCTCTGACGTATATTAAGGTTGAAAATGCAATTTATGTATTTGACAGAAGCTCTGGAGCTCCAGTATCCGATGCCAAGGTGACCATTTTTTTGCAAACTTATAATCAAAAAGCCAAGCAGGTAAGCAAAAAGACCAATCGTGAGGGTAAAGCCTACTTTAATAGTTCCGACATACAGTTCTATGCCGACAAGGTGTCTGTGAGCAAAGATAAAGATCAGTTTATTTCGCAAGAATGGTTGAACTTTAGCCAAGAAGAGCCCCAAAAGCCAACACTTCACTACTTTATTTTTTCGGATAGAGATTTGTATCGTCCAGGACAGCGTATTTATTTTAAAGGCATTGTCGTAAAACGAGACAACAATCAAAATACGCAGGTCGTAGCTAATGAAGCAATAAAGGTAAAAATTCAAAGAAATAGATGGGAGTATAAACCCATTGCAACTCTAGCATTAACAACCAATGATTTTGGAAGCGTAGAAGGGAGTTTTACTGCACCCGACGACGGCTTTACGGGTACCTTCTTTATTGTAATGAATGAAGAAGCAAAAGCCATCAAAGTAGAGGAATACAAGTGCCCTAAATTTTTTATTAAATTCGATAGCCTGAAGGGCAGCCATTTTGTTAATGATCAACTTAGCATAAGTGGTAAAGCTACCGCTTATGCCGGCAATGTGATTAATGACGCTACGGTTACTTATACTGTAGAGCGTACGGTCAATTATCCTTTTAGATGGAGATGCTATTGGTGGCCCCTGCCGCAAAACAACGCAGAGGTGGTTGCGGTAGGTACCACCACCACCGATGCAAATGGCACATTTATCATTCCATTCACCGCTTTGCCCGATAATTCTAATCCCGAATTTTGGCCCGTATTTTCCTATAACGTACAGGTAAAGGTGGCAGATATCAATGGTGAGACTCACGAGTCTGCAATCATGGTGAATGCAGCCTATAGAGACGCTGTGCCTACTGCTAGTATACCCAGCCATACAGATGCAGCGGCTTTAAAAAATGTAATGTTTGGCGTTAATAATGTAAACCACATGCCTTTGCAGCAAGCCTACACCGTCAAGATAGCAAAGCTGGATGCGCCCGCTAAATTGTTGGCTAAAAGAGTATGGCCTTTGCCAGACCAATGGTTGTACGATGAAGCAACCTACCGTTCTTTTTTTCCTAATGATGTGTATAAAGAAAGTAACAACCCAGCAGAATGGAAAGCATCGAAATATCATTTTCAAAAACAATTTGTAGGCTCAGCTACTGCAAACATCGCGTCAGCTTTTACCACCAACGGCTGGTACCTTGTAGAAGTGGTCACCCTAGACGCAAAAGGCCAGGAAGTAGTACAGAAGTATTTTACACATGCACTTATAGATTCGAAAAAACAAATAGAAGTGCCCTTGTTGATTTATACGCCACATAAGCAACTTCAGCCTGGAGATAATGCTACGGCTAAAGTGCTTTCAATGGCTCGTGCCATAACTACTACCGACCTAATTAAGCTTAATAGCGAAAAATTGCCTCTTGATAGCTATAGCTTCAAGGTGGAGGAAGCACACCGAGGATCGATCGTTTATTACTCCTTTTTCGTGAAGGATAATAGAGTGTATACAGACAGACGCGCAGTAAATGTCCCATTCTCAAATAAACAATTAAAACCCTCGCTACGCACACTTAGAAGCACCTTGCTGCCGGGCAGTCAGGAAAAGTGGACCTACACGGTGTTAGATGACAAAGGCGCAACTGTAGCAGCAGAAATGTTGGTTACAATGTATGATGCATCTTTAGATCAAATTTATAGTTCATCTTGGCAGTTTGATCATTTAATGCAGGATGCTGCTGGCGGTTTTGGCATTAGATTAAAACATGCTATGGAACGTACTGTCACAGGAGGTAATTGGGAGGGATCATTTGAAGACAATACTTTAGCACGATTGACACTCTTTAAACATCTGCCTACAACAACATATGCATTGCCTATTATTCAATTGCAAACTGCGAGGCGATTATATAAAATGAATTATGTAGGTTTGGCCGAAAGAGCGGGAGGAGACGATGCTCTTATGGCGGCACCAAGTCCGGCAATGAATGCCGAAACTACTGAAACAGCAGTAGACGCCAATCAACAGCGCGAGACAGCACAACAGACAGGCAATATCCATGTTCGGACGAATTTTAACGAAACCGCATTCTTTTTTCCTACACTTAGACCTAATGATCAAGGCGAGTGGACGATTAATTTTACAATTCCCGAGGCGCTCACCACATGGAAATGGCGCACATTTGCACATACACAAGATTGGAAACTTGGATTCAATGAAGGGGAAGTTATTACGCAAAAAAACCTAATGGTGCAGCCCAATATACCTAGGGTGTTTAGGCAGAATGATGAGGTGTTACTAAGTACAAAAGTATCTAACCTTACCAACGAAAACCTCACAGCTGCTGTCAATATAGAAATTTTGGATGCACAAACCTTACAGCAATTGCACTTGCCATTCAGAGTAGCAGATATCACACAACAAATACAAGTGCCTGCAAAACAAAGTACAGAAGCCTCATGGAAGCTATACATACCCGAGTCGGTATACCAGCCCGTTATCGTACGAATTTATGCTACCTCGGGCCAGCATTCAGATGCAGAAGAGCATTATGTGCCCGTAGTAACCAATAGGATGTTGGTTACAGAAACCCTCCCGCTGCCTATGCTAGGTAATGGCACAAAAACGTTTACACTCGATAAGTTAATCAAAACCAACAGTACTACCTTAACTACTAAGAGTTTGAGCATTGAGTATACTACCAATCCTGTTTGGTATGTTATACAAGCTTTGCCTTACTTAGCCAATTATCCTTACGATTGTTCTGAGCAGCTGTTTAGCAAATTGTATGCCAATGCTATTGCCAGCGACATACTCTCCAAATCACCTAGGGTTGCCACTATTTTACGCCAGTGGAAAGATACAGATACCGCTGCTTTTTTGTCAAATTTGCAAAAAAATGAGTCGCTAAAAACCGCACTCTTGGAGGAGACGCCTTGGGTTTTGGAAGCACAAGATGAAGCTGCTCAGAAGCATCGTATTGCTTCACTTTTCGAAACGCACAAATTGAGTAAAGAGCTTTCAAAAACATTGCAAAAACTCGAAGATCGACAGTTGAGCTCCGGAGCTTTTTCGTGGTTTGAAGGCATGTATCCTAGCAGGTACATCACCGCTACTATTGCTGTAGGTATGCTATGCATGAAGGAAAAAAATATAGCAATTGCCAGCAATCCAAAAGCAACGGCTATAGTCAAACGTTCTATGAATTACTTATTACAGCAGGTTGAGGAAGATTACAAAAATTTAATTCGCAGCAAGTCGGATTTAAAGCAAAATAATTTGGCCCCCATTATTATCCATACCCTCTACGCAGCTAGCTTGTATAAAACAATCGTTGAAATTGAGAAAAGTGAAGCATTTACTTACTATTTAGGGCAGGTAAAAAAGTATTGGCCGAGCCAAAGCCTGCTACTGAAAGCCTATATAGCTGATATACTGTTGGCAAATAATGACAAAGTACTTGCTGCCACCATCATCGAAAGTTTAAGACAGCAAAGCATTTACAACGAAGAACAAGGTAGGTATTGGAAACAAAACAGCGGATATACACCTTGGCACGAAGCACCCATAGAGACGCAAAGTGCATTAATACAAGCGTTTAAAAAACATGGAGCTACCGCTACCGAGGTTTCGCAGATGCAAACATGGTTGATAAAAAACAAACAAACTAACCGTTGGCACAGCACCAAAGCCACTGTAGCCGCAAGCTATGCCTTGTTTGCAGATAATATATCCAGCTTGAGCCAAGAGCCCAAGGTAAGCATCCAATTAGGTGGCGCCATTACTTTGGATAATGCTACATCCAAACAAGAGGCGGGTACCGGCTATTTTATGGTCGAAATACCAGGCAAAGAGGTTAAGTCTTCTATGGGTAATGTGAAAGTTAGTGTCACAGAAATGACGAGTGAACTCCCATCTTGGGGCGCCGTATATTGGCAATATTTTGAACAATATGATAAAATTTCTTCGGCTAACAGCGCCTTGAAAGTGAAGAAAGAGATTTTTAAAGTCACGCAAACAAGCGCAGGAGAACAACTTCAAGCGATTCAAGAAAACTCAACACTACACATTGGCGATAAAGTAGTGATAAGAATTGTGGTGAGCACAGATAGAGATATGGAATATGTACATGTAAAAGATGCACGAGCAGCTTGTTTTGAGCCAAAGGATGCGCTTAGTGCTTATAAATTTCAAGGAAATTTAGGTTATTATCAAAGCACTAAAGATATCAGTACGCATTTTTTTATAGATTTTTTACCCAAAGGCACGCATGTTTTAGAGTATATGGCATATGCCAATGCCCAAGGAAAGTGTAGTAGTGGCATGGCTAGTGTGCAATGTATGTATGCACCCGAGTTTGCAGCACACAGTCAGGGAGAATGGGTGAAAGTATATAAGTAAGGCAAAGGGGTTTGAATAATTGTTTAATCAATTGCCGGTATTGGTCAAGCAAAAGATGCTAGGGTAAATTGCTTTTATGTCTATATAGCCTAGCTCGAAACAACATTAACAAATGTTGAGGAGAAGGCTGCGAACAAGCTTAAAAAGTAGAAATGTGGAAAAAATATTCTAGAAATAGATAGTTTTTATTCAAATTTTGTTTATAAAATTTAATTTGTATCTTTGCAGACCTAATATATTAGGGAATATTGTGCGTGCAACTATGTTTATATAAATTTCGGTCATTATAGTTATAACCCGTCTCAAAAAAATTAAATTTAGAGATGGGAAATGCTTGTTTTGGCTAAGGGGTTGATATTAAATTTAGGAGTAGGCAACTTAAATATATTTTGAACATTATCTCAAAATTTTCAAATGGCAATTAAAAAAGACAACCGACCAAAATCAGGGTTCGACAAAATCACCATTAGTTTGGCTTCTCCAGATGGTATTTTAGATCGTTCTTACGGTGAGGTTTTAAAACCGGAGACCATCAATTACCGCACGTATAAACCAGAGCGTGACGGTCTTTTCTGCGAAAAGATTTTTGGTCCCGTTAAGGATTTCGAGTGTTATTGTGGTAAGTACAAGCGCATTCGTTATCGTGGTATTGTGTGTGACCGTTGTGGTGTAGAAGTTACAGAGAAGAAAGTGCGTCGCGAGCGCATGGGTCACTTAAAGTTAGTTGTTCCTGTAGTTCATATTTGGTATTTTAAAAGTTTGCCAAATAAAATCGGTTATTTATTAGGTTGTAGCTCTAAGAAATTAGAAAGCATTGTTTACTATGAGCGTTATGTGATAGTGCAAGCTGGTGAAGCAGAAGAGATGATTCGTCAGAAGCTGCAAATGAAAGATAGTGAAGATACATACATGGCTTTATTATCTGAAGATGAATATTTAGATATAATAGATGCTTTACCCAAAGAGAATCAATATTTGCCAGATGAAGACCCTAATAAGTTCATAGCAAAAATGGGTGCTGAAGCGGTGCATGATTTGTTGGGTCGTTTACAGTTAGATCAACTGTCTTACGATTTAAGAAATGCTGCAGCCAACGAAACC
>CAYSCJ010000039.1:0-23068 GCA_964429515.1 uncultured Taibaiella sp. | reverse complement strand
TTACACACAACAGTTGTTTCTTATTTCCATCAAATAATAAAAAGCTATCTCCAAGGAGATAGCTTTTTTGTATGTAGTAATGTGTGCTTTTTTTAAAGGTATAAATAAATTGTGTGCTTAAAAATATAGCACTTAGATGTTCATCAAAACACCTAAGAAGAATGCCAGCACATAAAATGATATCATTATGATAGTAAGCACACCCATAAACATGAATAGGTTTTTTTGGTGTTTAAAAGCCTCTGCAAGAGCGTAACTGTCATTTTCAGTTAAAGCCTTTTTTATATTAGTAGAGAATCTGTACAAGCAATAGATAGGGTAGACATACAAGAGTAGCATGATTAGATATATAATAGTAAACCCTACCACTCCCATTGCTGCAAACGGACCCATATCGGGCATTGACGACATGGCTGAAAACGTAGTAGAAATAGCTGTAACGCCTAGCAACATCATTACCGTAACGATTATACCCACTATCGAAAGAAATTTAGTCCATTTAGCCATACCAGCTAAGTGCATTTTTGCTTCCTCCGTTAATAAATTTTTCTCTTCAAAAATACTCGAGTTTTGTTCCATCAATTTTCATTTTTTATTGTGAGTTCAAATATATAGATATTTATTTTAAATACGTAACAATGGTTAATAATTTAATTACGTTTTTTTTGTCAAATACCTAGTTGAAACTTAGCACGCTACGTAACTTACTGCTGCATGTTTGTATCATTTATCCTATGCTTTTAGTGCACAATACTTAGTTTGTTTTGTGTTATTGATCCATCACTGGTCTGTACTTGGATGATGTAGTTACCACTTGGGTAGCTGTCCGTCTTTATGATATGCGTCAAAGGCTCGGTTGAGAGCTCTTCTTGGTATACGCTTATACCATTGGATGTAAGCAATACGATATTATTGATAGGATGATCGCTTTGTACAGATATAAAATCATTACTTGGGTTGGGATAAATTATTAGATTCGAAGCAGGGAAATCGAAAACTAAATGTCTAACATCAGAGTAAGATATGTTACCATCTAATGCTACTGTTTTAAGTCGGTACATGTTGGTGCCTTGGTGAGGGTGTTCATCCAACAGTTCGTATTGCAGCGGCGTTATACTTTCCCCTCCGGGAGCTTTACTTTCTGTGTATTTCCAGTCAATCCAATTTTGGCCGTTTTTACTTTTTTGTACCCAAAAACCTTTGTTGTTTTCTTCTTTTAAGGTTTCCCAATACACCTTACCTGTCTTGTTTGTAAGCTTAATCGCATGAAAAGCACCTAATGTGATAGGGAGCGGTGTAACGCCAATATTAAAGGAGAAGGAATTTTGAGAAGGGTTTGATTGTCCTGTAAGCAGAGCAGATGTTTGTATGCCGGTAATACTAGTGCCTGGCTGCAAATATTTTACTCTAAATGAAACAGAGAAAACGTCATCGGGCCCGCTGAATGAAGCATTGGCGTTTAGCGTTATCTTTACGGTATTGGAGCCAATCAATTCACTAATGCTTACTCTAGGGTCGTGAGAAAGGCCTACTAAGTTGTTATTGTCTCTCAAATAGTCAATGTAGGTAGGAGCATTGAAGACTAAGAAAAGCTCATGTGTACCGTTAGTAGGCACCGTGAACGGATTAAGAAACAAATAATCGAAGGTAAAAAGGGCATTAAAGTCGTACCCCTCTGTTTCCTGATTATTGATGATGACAGACGGCGGCAAAGGACGATTCGTAGCATCGCCTCGATGTGGGTCGGTAATACTAAGTAGTGGCCCCGCAATTTGCGCCTTGCTATTTACAACCATGAAAGTCATTAGTGCTGTAAAGCAAATGGAAAATATATGTTTTAATATTGACATAGTGTTAAAAATTAGTTGATGTTGAATAGTATATATATATCAGTTTTGTTATTAATTGGAGTTTTGTCGCCCCCAGCATACTGTTGGGTTATCGTAAAAGGAACATATTTTAGTTCGTAGTTGCTGAGGCTACCTTGTTTGGTGAAAGTGAGTGGAATAATCACTTCTGTGTTGCCGTTAATACTGTAATTCGTATTAGATTTGATAAGATAATAGAAAGGATTGGAGCTATCTAATGTCCAGTTGGCAGCATCTGTCAATAACGAAGGGTTATTGATGGCGGCAGTTCGAGCGGTATTGATAGCCAGACTAAAGTAGTTGGGCTCTTTCGGTACAATAATATGTATTTCACCTTCTGTTGGAGCATCTGTTTGGCTAGATACGAGTAGGTCAAATTCCACATCATTACCAGTAAATAATTTGGTAGATAGCACGGTAATATTGAGCCCTACTTCTGGGAAGTTGCCTCTTGGTAGTGGTGGTGTAATACATTCAGGGCATTCTGGTGTAGCATCTGCATGCGGACTGGTTGTCATAATACTACTCGTTACTTCTGGTATATTGGTATTTTCGTCCATTACTACAGTAACATAGTATGCCACTTTGTCCAGTATTTAAATAAGGTATTAAATCTTCGGCAGGTGCATCACCGCCATAAAAAGTATCAATGGGTGTGCTGCCTTGGTACATTACTCTAAACCAATCTATTGTTTGCGATGCAGCTGGAGCATTGTAGCTCATTGTTGTGTTTTCTGCAGCACTGGTACCAACATTCGAGATAGTGACTTTATACATTAGTGTATCGCCGCCTCTGAAACTAGTTACAGGGCTTATCAGTTCCACTTTCTTATCCAAATCCAATACTTCACAAGCATCTGGCACACCATTGTTATTGGCGTCGTAATTGTTGTCGCATCCGGGGTAACTATCTATACAGTCTGGTGTGCCGTCATTATCTTCGTCTGTTACCAATACCAGATTGTGTATTCTTAAGTCGGGAAATAGGTTTAAAAGAGATGAGGTTTCTATCATTACTGCATTAAAGGGCTTATTGGTAGAGAAACCGATAATACTGCTAGTACCTGATAGTCCTAATAGACCCAATGAAGCCAGCTCAGCACTTGCATAGGTTTCTTGTAGGGTATTGTTTAAGTAAGTTTTTATACTAAAGTTTTGTATCAGGCTTAGGTTAATTAAGGTGCCACCGTTAGAAATTTCATAGCCGGTAAAGGTGCCGGAAGCTTGCGTAGCGTTTAATTCAACTGTAACTCTTATTGGTGTTAAACTTAAGGTTCCTCCTATTGTGGCGTAGTTATCTTCGTTATTGTCAAGAATATTTGCAACGTCAACCACGCCTGCGGTAAGCAAAGTTGGCGTACTGCTTGTCCACTGGCTACCGGTTCGAATCAAGCCAGTTATTGGTTCGCTTGGTGCAGCAGCCGACGTTTTTATTTTAGCAATACAGTCGCCACAGGTAGTAGGTTCTTCAAAGAATCCGTAAATTCTTATTGGAGGTGCCAAAGTTACACTTACAGCAGGTATAAATTGTAGTCGTACTTCGTTGAAAGGATGACTTGTGGTAAAGGATAGTACTTGTTTATTAGATTCGTTTCCAGTTGTGCTGGCTAAAGCAGAAAGCGCAAGTAAAGTAGGCCCAGATCCTTGCCCAAAGATGTGTGACGAGTCTTGGCGCTCGCCATGAAGGTAGGTAACAAGACGCATCGAGTAATTATTTAATACATCTAGGTTGAGTATGCCGCTGTTGGTAGCTTCTATTACAACGCCCGCTCTTGTAGTGCCCGATGAGTTATAAATATTATTGATATCGCTGACCCCAATGGAGTAGGGCGTTAAAGCATCTACAGCAAATGAAAGGGTGCCATAGTTATTACTATTACCATCGTTGATATTTTGTATGTCGCTCACACCGCCTAAAACATTCAGAAGATTGCTTGAGCTAGTCACCAATGTATTAGATCCTTGAATAAAATCTCTACAAATATTGTTGTTATCAGATATGCAGTTGGTGTCAATTAATACAATGCCATGAATTCTTATATTGTCCAATACAGAAATTAAGCCACTGCTTTTAAATACTCTTATTTCATCGTATTCTTTTTCATGACTATCTGGAAAATAACTGAGTACCGATGTTTCTGTGCTTAAGACGCTAGTCGATGCAATTAAATTGCCAAAAAGCCTGGTTTCTACCAGAACACTGTTTTTGAATAAACTTATCGATAAACCATTTAGTACGTTTAGGTCGATAATACCACCGCCCGTAGATAAGAAGATTGTAGCTGTTTTATGATTGAAATTGTTGCCAGGTTTAGCCTTAAAAGACATCCCCTGAAAGCCACCTAGTACACTCACCAGGTTCGACCATTCTGCATAAGTAGATAAGTCTGCATCTACGGCAAGTTCTAGCTCTGCTCTTTCTGTACTACTTAAGCACAATAAATTACCAAGCACACATGTAGTAGAAGCGTTAAAAACACCTATTTCGCTATTGCCTTTGGTGATATGCTGAAAGCATTGTGACGAAGCATCTTGCCCCATAAAAATAAAAGCAAATAAGCACAAGGTAGCGCGAGTAATGTTGCGTAAAGCACCATCATAAATAGTAGATTTTTTTTTCATGGTTATGGTTTTATTGGTTAAAAAAATGCGTAAATGGTTACAGTCCAACTGTAAAGCTGAATAGTTTTATCAAAGCACATAATTGCCTTTAAAATTGTCGTTTGCAAACTAATTGCGGAGAGGGGAGGCTTTAGATTTAATTATTCAGATATTTTGTTAAATTTTTATTAAATAAATGTCTGTCGGCGAATAGAAGAAATTTGAATTTAGAATTTTATTAAACACTAAAAAATGTTATTTAAAAATTTTAAGTCCTTGATTTAAATAACCAACTATTGAAGTGTAAAGGTAGTAAAATTGTTTATTTTCAATGAAATTATAAGTGATAAAATTTTCTTATAAAATAAAGAAAAAATGTTAAATAAAAGCCAAAATATTAATGTATATATAATAATTTAGGGCATACAATTACTGGTAATTGTATGCCCTAAAAAGTAGTGGTTAAAAGTATGCTTAGTGTTTGAAGTGTCTATTTCCGGTCATTACCAAAGCCATGCCATTTGCTTTACAGTATTCAACGGTTTCGGAGTCTTTAATAGAGCCGCCAGGCTGTATGATGGCCGAAATACCTACTTGGTGTGCCATTTCAGCGCAATCTGCAAATGGGAAGAAAGCATCTGATGCTAATACTGCTCCGTTCAAATCAAAATTAAATTGGTGCGCTTTTTCTATAGCATGGCGCAATGCGTCCACTCTACTCGTTTGGCCGCAACCTTTACCTAAAAGTTGCTTGTTTTTCACAAGAGCAATTGCATTGGATTTTAGATGCTTACACACTAAGTTAGCAAATATCAAATCTTCTTTTTGAGCAGGAGTCGTAGCTTGTGCGCCTACTTCTTCCCATTTTTCAAAATTTGTAGTGTCGCTGCTTTGGGTAAGTGTGCCGTGCAATACATTTCTAAAAGTAGTAGGGGCTACCGTCGTGGCTTTTTTCGCCAAAATGATTCGGTTCTTTTTGGATTTTAAGATGTTTAAAGCTTCTTCGTCAAAATCGGGAGCTACTAAAATTTCAAAAAACAAATCATTTATTTTTTGTGCAGTTGCTGCATCTACGCGCACGTTTGAAGCTATAACGCCTCCAAATGCCGACTCAGGGTCGCCTGCCAAGGCTGCATCCCATGCTTCCGATAAGCTTGCTCGTTGCGCAATACCACATACATTCGTATGCTTGATAATGGCTATTACGGCTTCGGTTGTTTCTTGGAATTCCTCAATGAGCTGCATTGCAGCATCTGTATCTACTAAATTGTTATAAGATAATTCTTTGCCATTGAGCTTTTCGAATACCTCATTTAAGTCGCCATAGAATACACCTTTTTGGTGCGGATTTTCGCCATAGCGCAATATTTGTGGGTTATTTAAGTTGGGATAAATAGTGCCGTTAAAGTAGTTGTTGATGGCGATGTCGTAATTCATCACTACGTGAAAGGCTCTTGCTGCAGCTTTTTTTCTTTCTTCGAGTGTCGTTACGCCGTCTTTGTTTTTCAAAATGTCTTCCAACCAGCTATAGTCTTCTTTGGCAGCAATCACCATAAGGTCTCTATGGTTTTTGGCAGCGGCTCTAATCATCGATGGTCCGCCTATGTCTATCTTTTCTATGATAGCAGCTTCTTCAGATGTGTTTTTGAGGGTTTCTTCAAATGGGTATAAGTCTACAATTACCAAATCAATCTGAGGTATTTTGTAGGCTTCCATTTCTGCTATATCTGTATCTAAATGACGACGACCTAAAATGCCTCCAAAAATACTAGGATGTAATGTTTTTACACGTCCGCCCAAAATAGATGGATAAGTGGTTACGTTTTCTACTGGTACACAGGGTACGCCTTGGTCTTCAATAAATTTTTGTGTACCTCCTGTAGAGTATATTGTGATACCAAGACGTTGCATGTCTTTTACGATTGGCTCTAAACCATCTTTATAGAAAACAGAAATAAGTGCCGATTTGATTTGTTTTTGATACATATAGCTAATGGCTTTCTTAGAAATAAATGAATAGTTGTTTGAAATTTGGCACGAAATTAAGAAAAATATAAGCCAGATTACACCTTAACAATATTAGTGAAAGAAAATAATACAAAATTATCCCGAAAAGATAAGAAAAGCATCATCAAGTATGCATGAAAGCGCGCATACATAAAAAAAACTTGCAGCTAAAAAAAATAGCTACAAGTTTTTATATAGTTGAGGTAAGACCAAAAGTTTGTTACTTACTGAAAGCTTTTGCTTACTACCAATTCTTTTGAGCCAGGTGTATGTACATAGAAGCCTTCTCCTGTTTTTACACCCAGTTTGCCAGCTTGTACCATGTTTATTAGTAGCGGGCTAGGAGCATATTTAGGGTTGCCCAAGCCTTCGTGCAATACTTTAAGTATCGCTAAACAGGTGTCGAGACCAATAAAGTCTGCAAGTTGCAGTGGTCCCATTGGGTGAGCCATGCCCAACTTCATAATAGTGTCGATAGCTTCAACGCCAGCTACACCTTCGTTGAGCGAAATAATTGCTTCATTAATCATGGGCATCAAAATACGATTAGCTATAAAACCAGGATAGTCATTTACCACACAAGGTACTTTGTTGAGTAGTTTGGATAAGCCCACAACGATATCAGTTACTTCTTTTTCGGTAGCATAGCCATTTATGATTTCTACCAATTTCATAATCGGAACAGGATTCATAAAGTGCATACCAATTACTTTCTCTGGTCGGGTAGTGGCTGCTGCTATTTTAGTAATAGAAATAGACGAAGTATTTGTAGCAAGGATGCAATGCGCAGGAGCTGCGGCATCAATATCTTTAAATATTTGGAGTTTTAGTGCTACATTTTCTGTAGCAGCTTCTACCACGAGATCAGCATTTGCAATAGCTGCTTTTAAATCGGTAGAAGTAGTAATATTTGCGAGCGTAGCCGCTTTGGTAGTTTCGTCGAGTGTGCCTTTTGCTACCTGTCTATCTAAATTTTTAGTGATGGTGGCTAAAGCTTTTTCTAAAGCAGAAGCTGCAATGTCTATCATCGTTACTTTATATCCGCTTTGAGCAAAAACATGGACGATACCATTGCCCATTTGTCCGGCACCTATTACTGCCACTTGTTGTATACCTTCTAAAGAAATTGACATGGGTATTATTTTTTTTTAAGATAAAAAATTTCGGCTAAGGTAAATATATTTTTATAAAATTTTGGATTCTGAAAAGTTTTTAGGCTTCTCATTGCTTGATAGTTATAGCTACTGGATGAAAGAAATTATGTGTTTTGGAATAAGGAAATATGGGTGCTACTTTGGTAAAACGCAAATAATATTTTACCTTTAGAACTTTATTAGTGTTGTTATTCAGCACTAATAGATCTTGATTGATACTTTAGATAAGCTTAAGATACTTGCAATAATGCTAAATTGTATAATAATTGTGGGTGTTTAATAGTGGCTACTTGTTTCAGTCATTATGTTTAAAAATATTTAAGTATTAGTAATGATTTTATTGAATTTGTTTGGTGCCGAAAAAATTCCAATGGTTAAGGAGTCTCTTCAAGCACTAGATGCCCAAGCACCTCAGTTGATTATTTGGGCAGTACCGTTTATGATCTTTTTTTCAATTTTAGAAATGGTAATTTCCTATCTCCAAAATAGGAAGTATTATGAAGTAAAAGAGACCTGGGGTTCTATATGGGTTGGGATAGGTAACCTCATCGTAAGTGCAGGCGTCAAAGTTGTTCTTTTATATTTAGTAGTTTGGATTTATAATTTAGTGCCTTGGAGAATGGCATTACATTACGATCAGTCTATATTCTCTTTCAGCTCCTATTGGTGGATGCTCATTCCTTGTTATATTATTTACGATTTATGTAGTTATTGGGCGCACAGAATCTCGCACGAACAGCGTTTTTGGTGGGCAACACACGTAGCACATCACAGCGGAGAGCATTATAATCTTACAGTGTCGTTTAGGTTGAGTTGGGTACAACATATAAAAACCATTTTCTTTTTACCAATAGCCTTTATGGGTTTTCATCCTTTAGTGTTTTTTATCACCAATCAAATAGCTGTTTTGTTCCAGTTTTGGGTACACACAGAGTATATTAGGAAAATGCCGCGTTGGATAGAGTACATTTTTGCTACACCCTCCAACCACCGAGTACACCATGGCTCAAACGAACAATACATTGATAAGAATTATGGTGCTACCTTTATTTTTTGGGATAGAATATGGAAAACCTACGAGCCCGAAGTAGAGCCCGTAGTGTATGGTATTACTTCCAATATAGATAGAAAGTCTAATCCTTTTCACATAAATTTCCACGAGTATGTAGATATGTTTAAAGACGTGAAAGAAGCTAAGGGTTTTAAACAAAAGTGGACAATGATTTTTGGCAGTCCGGTAGCAATTTATGAGCAAAAAGCGCTGATGAAAGCAAAAAAAGAGGCGGAAGAACAAGCTGTAACACCTAAGAATGCCGCCAACAAGCCAGCCCAAGCGTCTGTAGTAGAAAAGATATACGTAGATTTAGAAAAGGCTGCAAAGCAAACGGTATCAGCTACCGAAGAAGCGGTATCCGAAAAGAGTAATACTTAAAAAGAAACACGATATTTAGTGAAGTATAAAATATTAGGAACTTCATGGTTTTTTTGAAAATAAAAATCTTAATTTTGCTCTCCTAATAGAAATTTATTTTAGAATAATATGGAATATAGACATGTTGTTGCCGTTACCGGCTTAAGTGGTTTATTTGTTTTGGTAAGCACAAAAAATGATGGTGCAATTGTTAGAAGTTTAGCTGATGGCAGCATCAAATTCATAGCTTCCAGATTACATCAAATTACACCCTTAGAAAGTATTGAAATTTACACTACAGAAGACAAAAACGTACGTCTGCACGAAGTTTTTGAAAAGATAAAAGAGAACGATACAGAAGTATTAGCACTCAATAGAAAAAAAGATGATAAAGCCGCTAGAGCTTTATTTGCTACTTTTCTTCCAACCTTCGATTCAGATAGAGTCTATACTTCCGATATAAAGAAAGTATACAAATGGTATGAGGTATTAAAAGGTGCTGATATGCTGGATTTCGAAAGCTTTAAAAAAGTTTTGGAAGAGCAAACAGTACAAGCTGATATCGTAATGGAAAAGCCTCAGGAAGCTACCGAAGAGACTGTAGAAGAAGCTCCAAAAAAGAAAGCCGCTGCTAAGAAGTCTAAAAAAGTAGCTGCAGAAGAAAGTGACGAAACTACAGCAACTGCAAAAGAGCCTGCTAAGAAAAAAACAGCCACCAAAAAAACTACTAAGAAAAAAGACGCTTAGTAGGATTTAACTATATTTCGTGTACATTAAAGCAGAGTAAGAGTCGTTCTTGTTCTGCTTTATTAATTAATACCATAGATTGAAAATACCACTGAATTTTACTGAAGAAGAACATCTTCTGCTCCAGAAAATGGCAGAAGTCGCAGCAAGGCTTCCGATTGAAGCATACGTGATAGGGGGCTTCGTAAGAGATAAAATACTCAATAGGGATAATAAAGATATCGATGTAGTATGTATTGGTGATGGCATAGCATTTGCCCAATCGCTAGCAGCACTAATTGCCCCTAAAGCAAAAATAAGTATATTCAAAACCTACGGTACCGCTCATTTTCGTTACCTAGATATGGATTTGGAATTTGTGGGCGCTCGCAAAGAATCCTATGTGCCAGAGTCGCGCAACCCCGAAGTAGTGCCAGGCACCCTAAAAGACGACCAAAATAGAAGAGACTTTACCATCAATGCCCTAGCTATTAGCCTTAATGCCGATAATTATTTGGAACTTCTAGATCCTTTTGAGGGAGTAGAGGATATTCAACTCAAGATTATTCGCACACCATTGGCGCCGGCTCAAACCTTTAGCGACGACCCCCTTCGAATGATGCGCGCCATAAGATTTGCTAGCCAATTAGGTTTTTATATAGAAGAGCGTTGTTTTGAAAGTATACAGCAAGAAGCTAATAGAATAAATATTATTACTAAAGAACGAATTGCAGTAGAGTTCAATAAAATCATGATGAGCCCACGCCCATCTATAGGCCTGGAATTGCTCTATAAATCGGGCTTGCTACACCATATTATTCCGCAACTCACCGCCCTAGCTGGCACCGAATACATAGATAATAAAGGTCATAAAGATAATTTATACCATACCTTTCAAGTAGTAGATAATATTGCTAAAAACACACAAAATTTATGGCTGCGTTGGGCCGCATTGCTGCACGATATAGGTAAGGCACCCACCAAAAAATTTGAAAAAGGCACAGGCTGGACCTTTCATGGGCATGAAGTGGTAGGTGCAAAAATGGTACCTAAGATATTTAAAAACTTAAAATTGCCCCTCCATGATGCTATGCCCTATGTGCAAAAAATTGTAGCCCTGCATCACAGACCTATTTCTTTGACCAAAGAAAATATTACAGATGCCGCTTTAAGAAGACTCCTTTTTGATGCTGGAGATGATATAGACGATTTAATGACGATGTGCAATGCAGATATCACTTCCAAAAATCCACACAAAGTAGAACGCTTTTTGAGAAATTTCGAAATGGTGGCGCAGCGCTTAAAAGAAGTGGAAGAAAATGATAAAATAAGAAATTGGCAGCCACCCGTGTCTGGCAACGAAATAATGGAGTTTTATAATTTGAATCCAAGCAAAGAAGTAGGACTTATTAAAACTGCTATTAGAGAAGCTATTCTAGACGGCGAAGTAAAGAACAATCATGATGACGCTTTCCAATTTATGGAAAGATATGTAAACGCTAATTTCCCACATATTAAAAGACCGCAATAGCTATTTGCGGTCTTTTTTTTTGAAAAATTTTATTCATTGAGGAAAAAAATAATGCTGTTTCTAAACGTAGTAAAGAAGCTAATGCCCTAGTGTCTTTTTTTAAAAAAATACGACTCCAAAAACAGCTTGAAGTATGTTATCGTAATACTATTATAATAAAGCTTTCATAAGAATGTATGAGTTTTTTGGTAACTTAGAGCTTCATAAAATAATGATATAAAAATGAAAAAAGTTGTTTATTCTCTAGCATTGTTATGCAGTATGAGCCTTGCCGCTAGCGCGCAAGAAGTAAAACCTCCAGTACCTAGTCCTTTGGCTATTGTAAAACAAGATTTTTCTACTTCATTTATTGAAATAGCCTACAGCCGTCCGTCTGCTAATGGAAGGAAAGTATTTGGCGACCTCGTTCAATATGGGAAAAAGTGGAGAACTGGTGCTAACAATGCTACTGTAGTAACTTTTGCAGAAGATGTAATAATAGACGGTAATGTTTTAAAAGCCGGAAAATACTCAATGTATACGATCCCTAATAAAGACAACTGGGAATTTGTTTTTAATACCAATACAGGTGGTTGGGGCTCGGTAAAGCCAGAAACGGATGTTTTAAAAGTAAAAACCAATAAAGTGTCTACTTCTTCTTTTTACTATAATACACTAAGCATCGATTTAAATAATATTACAAATAATACTTGCGATATTGTAGTGGCTTGGGAAAATACCATTGCTGTGCTGCCGCTAAAAGTAGATAACGAAAAAACAATTATCGAATATTACGAGAATGCCATCAACAAGCCTCGCATTCCATATCAGCAAGCTGCGCAGTATTACTTAACGCAAAACAAACATTTGGATAAAGCAGCATTGTATGCCGATAAAGCACTAGAGCAAAATCCTAACGCATTTTGGTTGCATAGTCTAAAAGGCAAAATCCTTTTTGCACAAGGTAAAAAAGCAGATGCTATTAAAGCACAAAAAAAGGCCGTCGAGGGTGCTAAAGGTACTCCTTATGCAGCAGAACAAGAAGCCTTGCTTAAAACCTACGAATAAACCTAGCTTTCATCACTCATTAATCATAATGTTTTTTTCTTCGTAATATGAATAGATATAATTGGAAGTATTGGTTGGCAATTGTGGCATGCTCTTCTGCACTTTCAAGCGCCTGCGCTCAGTCTTCAACTATTGAGGAGCGCCAAGTACTTGTAGTTTCGGAATCCAAAGTGGCTCCTGTGCAAGTAGGTGCCGACCAGATACCGCTTATGCTTTCCAAACTTAAGGGTAAGCGTGTAGCAATTTTGGGCAATCAAACATCCATTTTGTCAACCGGAACGCATTTAGTAGATACGCTCTTATCTCAAAATATTCGTATTACGAAGATTTTTACACCCGAACATGGATTTAGAGGAAGTGCAGATGCTGGCGCTAAAGTAAAGGATGGGAAAGATAAGAAAACTGGCTTGCCGATAGTGTCTTTATATGGTAACAATAAAAAGCCCAGTGCTGAGCAGTTGAAAGATGTGGATATTGTTGTTTACGATTTGCAAGATGTAGGTGTAAGGTTTTATACCTATATTTCTACACTCGAATATATGATGGAAGCATGTGCTGCTAACGCAAAAGAACTGCTGATTCTTGATAGACCCAACCCGCTTGCCAATAAAGTAGATGGTGCTGTACTTGATGCCCAATACCAATCATTTGTAGGTAGGCAACCTATTCCTGTTGTTTACGGAATGACGGTTGCTGAGTATGCTAAAATGCTCATGGGTGAATCATGGATAAAAGCATCTAATTTGAAATTGGAAATTATTCCCGTTTCAAACTATACACGCAACACTGTATACACCTTGCCGGTGCCACCTTCACCCAATTTAAAGAATATGACGGCGATTTATTTGTACCCGTCGCTGTGTTTTTTTGAGGGCACAGTAGTAAGCTTAGGTAGAGGTACTGACGCCCCATTTCAAATGTATGGGCACCCTAGCTTGAAGGCAATTTCCGATTTTGAATTTACTCCGCAATCCGTAGAAGGCGCATCTAATCCACCCTTAAAAGGACAGTTGTGTTATGGTGAGCTAGTGGCCACCAAGCCTGAGGAAGCGCAAAACTTGATTGGAGAAGGTTTGAATTTGGCCTGGTTGCTGAAAGCGTACAAAGCGTTCCCAAAAAAATCTGAATTCTTTTTGTCTACTAATTTCTTTAATCTATTAGCCGGAAACGCGCTATTAAAGCAGCAAATCATCGATGGTTTGTCTGAGCAAGAAATTAGGGCAACCTGGAAGCCCGGTTTAGACGCATTTAAGAAGATTAGAAGTAAATACTTAATTTATCATTAAACCGGTTTGTACTAAAAAAATGCAAACTACACAGCCCCTAAGCGCGACAAAAGTCAAAAATCAGGTCTTTTTGAGTCTTTAAATAGGGGAGAGGGGAGATGTAAGATAATATTTGATTGCAATTAAGATAATGTATAAGCTGAGTCAAGTAGTAGATTGTAGCTATTTTACAAAAAAAATGGAGCAACACCCAATTAGGTAGTTGCTCCATTTTTATTATGATAAACATTGAAGTTTCTATACAGCTGCTATTACCATAGCAGAAGCACCACCGCCACCATTACAAATGCCAGCAGCACCATATTTCGCGTTGTTTTGTGCTAAAACGTTTATGAGTGTTACAATGATACGTGCTCCCGAGCAACCCAAAGGATGACCCAAAGAAACAGCACCACCATTTACGTTTACTTTTTCAGCAGGTAAATTGAGAAGTTGGCAATTCACCAATCCCACTGCAGAAAACGCCTCGTTAAACTCAAAAAAGTCTACATCATCAATGCTGATACCCGCTTTAGCTACGGCTTTCTTTACGGCCGGAGTAGGAGATGTTGTAAACCACTCAGGAGCTTGCGCAGCATCTGCGTAGCCTTTTATAACAGCTATGGGTTTTAGCCCTAAAGCCTCGGCTTTTTCTCTACTCATCAACACCAAAGCTGCTGCACCATCATTCATGGTAGAGGCATTTGCCGCTGTCACGGTACCGTCTTTTATAAATGCAGGTTTTAGGCTTGCTATTTTATCAAACTTTACATTGTAAGGTTCTTCGTCTTTATCAAAAACTTTCACAGCACCACCACGTTGAGGTATTTCGATAGGTACAATTTCATTCACAAATTTACCTGCCTCAATAGCCGCCTGCGACTTTTTGTACGATTGGATAGCAAAGTCATCTTGCGCTTCTCTTGTTAGTTTGTATTCTGAAGCACAAAGCTCTGCTGCATTTCCCATGGCATAATTATGATACACATCTGTAAGGCCATCTTTAGCCAAACCATCTATCATCGTAGTATTACCGTATTTATTACCCCAACGTAAACTTGGCGCGTAAAATGGTACATTACTCATGCTTTCCATACCGCCAGCTACTACCACATCGGCATCACCCAACTGAATGGCTTGAGCTGCCTGCATAATAGCTTTCATACCCGAAGCACACACTTTATTTACAGTAGTGGCAATCACTTTATCTGGTAAACCCGCAAATTTTGAAGCCTGACGTGCAGGCGCTTGACCCAAATTGGCTTGTAATACACAGCCCATTATTACTTCGTCTACCTCTTCGCCTTTAAGTCCTATTTTTTCTAGTGCTCCTTTTATAGCTATTCCACCTAGTTGGGTTGCAGAAAAATCTTTTAATGAACCACCCCAGCTACCTAAGGCTGTACGTACCGCAGATACTATTACTACTTCTTTCATGTTATTATTTATAGATTTTTTTTTGTGTTTTTCGATTGCCAAATTTACCAAAAAAAACTTACTTTGGCTTGGTTATTTTTTGCCTACCCATACTACATACTTGTCTTTAAGCAATTCTTCGTCAAAGAAATCTGTTATTTCCCAAAGAGAGGGTCTCGTGTCAGATTCCGCTATTTCTTGGCTCAAATCTCCACCTTTCAAGCATATCAAACCATTAGCCAAATCGGTACTTTTGCCTTTTTTGATTATTGGTTTTGCCCATTGCCATAAATTTTTCAATGGAGCTACTGCTCTAGATACCACAAAGTCAAAATCTTTTTCAGCTAAATCCTCAACCCTCGAATGTATAGCCTGTACATTCTTTAAGCCTATTGCATCGGCTACACCTTGCACAACTTTTATTTTTTTACCTATAGAATCTACTAAAACAAACGAAACTTCGGGATAAAAAATAGCCAATGGTATGCCTGGGAAACCACCACCACAGCCAATATCTAAAACGCGCATTCCTGGCAAAAACTCACAAACGGGCACTATCGCCAAAGAATGTAAAACGTGACGCACATAAAGCTGGTCTATATCCTTTCTGGATATGACATTGATTTTTTCATTCCACGTTTTGTATACGCTTTCTAGGGCTGCATACTGCCTTACTTGTTCGGGTGTAAAGTCTCCAAAATATTTTTCTAAGATTTCCATTGTTGTTTATTCTTAATAAAGATGTATGGCGACAAAATTAAATTATATATTGCCCAAAACATATCTTCAAATAGTAAAAAATATCGGCCTTGCTGTTGTCGATGCAAACATTTGTAGTAACTATTAAATGTACTACTTTTTAGTACCAATCTTGCTATGAGTGCGCCGACTGTAATGCATAGGATATACCATAATGAACTGTCATTTGATAATGGATTGTGTGCGCCAATAAAATAGGCTAAAGTAAGGTAGATAAGCAATATAATACCCGTCAACCACATTACCCCGTGTGTAATACCATATAAACCTAATAAATATTGTATTTTTTTATGGTAAAATTTACCCGTACTAGCATGTCTCGATTTTTGTTGCCAGTAAGCAGCCCATTCTGTGGGTGCTGGAGAATACATGAGTGTATCTGCTGCCATGCAAATAGCTACCGGACAGTGTTTGCGAATCTCTTGTATCAATAAATCATCATCTCCCGAGGGGATAGACCCATACATTTTTGTAAATGCAGTGTTAGCTACTGCTTTTTGATACATTGCCTTGGGGTAAAGCATATTTCTTCCTACACCCATATAGGCATTGCCACCGTGTGCATAACTACTGTATTGTATAAAAGTATGCATAGTCTCCCATTGTATCCATTTATGCAGGAAGTTGGTTTTTGGGGAATAATATGGAGCATATCCCAATACAATGTTGTTGTGGTAGTGCAGCATCATATTCTTTATCCAATAAGGAGAGCTTGCTTTACAGTCAGCATCTGTGACTAATATGCATGGGTATTGCGCTTGGCCAATACCGTAATCTAAAGCCGATTTTTTGCCTTTCCAATTGCGGGCGTTTTTATGTACATAGCTTTTTAAGTGTGGATATTTTTTTTGGAGAGCCTGCAGGGCTTCTTGCGTTGTATCGGTACTGCCGTCATCTATGTAAATAACTTCAAACAAAGGATACCTTTGCTCACAAATACTGTACAAAAAAGCTTGGATATTTTTAGCTTCATTTTTGCCGCAAATTATTACCGAGACGCCCAACTCAGCTGCTTGTTTTGGCACTTTTTTCGCTATTAGGGCTTGGCCATTTTTTCGAAAAAAAAACCAGTAAACCATCTGAATGCTCCATACAACCACAAATATACCAATCAAAGCGAGCATCATTATTTAAGGCTAATTCGTGTTTTCTTGACATTTTTACTTTTGCCAAAAGTGAATTTTTGATTGATGATAAAGCTAAAAACAGCTACGACAATAGCAGTAATAATCCTCGATATCGTAGGGTAAAAGTGCAGTATTTCTACCGTAAGTTTCATCAATGCATAGTTTAAAAATATATTAACCCCTACAATGACAAAGTATCTAAACAACTGAATTCTGCCCTTCAGGTTGGATTCCTGAAAAACTATAAACTTAGACATTAAAAACCCATAAGGGTTGACCACAAAAAAGGATATTATCCACGCAAATATCGGAGCAGATATCACCAAGCCACCGATTACCACATCTTGCTTTTGTAAAATGTAGTTGTAGGAAATAAAGTAGGTGATGATGTCCAACAGAAACGCACTTCCGCCACTTGCTAAGTACCTAAAGGTAGGAATAGGCATCAATTTTTGGAAGGGCGGATAGAAAAAATCTATTGTATTGCAAATAGTATTTCTTACTTTTATGAAAACTATGTTATCTCTATAATCACTCACGATTTTGCAAAAATAACAATAAAACATTAATAATTATGGCAACTTTAGCTAAAGGAGATTTTGCTCCAAATTTTACATTATTCAATACCGAAAAGAAACAAGTAAGCTTAGATGCTTATAAAGGCAAGAATGTATTAATTCTGTTTTTTCCGCTAGCCTTTACCAGCGTTTGTACTGCCGAATTGTGTAGCACAAGAGATAATTTAACCGCCTACAATGGTTTAAATACCGTGGTATTAGGTATTAGTGTCGATTCACTTTTTGTATTAGAGGAGTTTAAAAAACAACAGCACCTTAATTTCGATTTATTAAGTGATTTTAATAAAACAGCTGCAGCAGATTACGGTTGCCTATACGAGGATTTTGTGCTTGGTATGAAAGGTGTAGCTAAGCGCGCTGCGTTTATAGTAGATCGTGATGGTAAAATTGCCTATGCCGAAGTATTAGAAGATGCAGGCAAAATACCCGACTTTGACGCCATCAAAGCATGTTTAACAACGCTTCAATAGCATTGTAGTAATTTGGTACTAACTGGGTTAAATATAAAAGCGTTATAGGCATGCCTTATGACGCTTTTTTATTAGCATTGAAAGTAAAAAATGCTTAACTGCGTATGCCGATAGTACTTCCGTTTTTATCAATACTTATGGATGGTGCAAAAAAAAACACCGCAATAGAAATTGCAGTGCGGTTAATATTAAAATATTAATATGAAGAAATCGATTGGTTTAATTTGAATTATCGAAACGCAAACTTAATCATTTTACTTTTAAAAAACAAACATAATTAATTGAATTTTTAAATTATGGATACAAACGCTGCACAGGTTAAGCATTTGGAACAGCTACAAATGCCTGCTATCAATACTTTTAGTGTTGCGCAAAGGAAAGATAAGCTAAAATTATTACTAAAGAACCTTAAACTGCATCAACAAGAGATTTTGGAGGCGCTCTATAAAGATTTGGGAAAAACCGAAGCCGAAGCGCTTGCTACAGAGTGGATAGCGGTAAGGCTCGAATTAAAAGCATTTATCCAAAATATAGATAAATGGACGCGCCCAAAGACGGTTAAAAACGGACTGTATTTTTGGGGCTCAAAGGCGCAACAGCTTTTAGAGCCTATGGGAAGGGTGCTTATTATCACCCCTTGGAATTATCCTTTACAGTTGCCATTGTTGCATCTTATTGCTGCGGTTGCCGCCGGCAATAACGTCGTTCTGAAGCCCTCTGAGTTTGCTACGGCCACAAATAAGGTACTCCGAAGTGTATTGGAAAGCGTGTTCGATCAGCAACAAGTTGCAGTAGTGGAGGGAGATGCGTCTTTAGTTACCGCACTTATGGCCACTACTTTTCATCAAGTCCATTTTACAGGGTCTACTCAGGTAGGCAAAATAATTATGGAAAACGCTGCCCCACAATTAATGAGAACCACCCTAGAACTTGGAGGGAAATCGCCCCTTGTCATAGATAGTGACGCGTCTATTGATAATGCAATACATCATTTGTTGGTTGGGAAGTTTATTAATGCAGGGCAAACCTGTATAGCGCCCGATTATGTATTGGTTGCCGCAGAAAAAAAGGAAGCATTTATAAAGCAATTTAGTTCTGTATTAGCTCAAAAGTTTGTAAAAGATACGGCTTCAAATTTTTTAACTAAAATAGTGACCGAAAGACACTTCGATAGATTGGAGCATATGTTGAGCGAAGCAATAGCTAATGGTGCTGTAGTGCATTTTGAATCCTTTAAGGAAAAAAGCACACTTGCAATGGGACCCGTATTGCTTGCTAATGTATCGTCAACGAGTAAGTTGATGCAGGAAGAAATATTTGGCCCCATACTGCCTGTACTCACTTATAGTTCTCACGAAGAAGCCATCCAAATTATTAATACGCACACAAAGCCATTGGCAATGTATCTGTTTAGTGAAAATAACAGCGTGATTGATTTTTACAAAAAGCACACTACCTCGGGTGCTCTTGTGGTAAACACGGTATTAGTGCACATCATGCATCCCAATTTACACTTCGGAGGTGTCAATCACTCAGGATTAGGAAAATCTACAGGTCTTTTTGGCCTGAAGGAATTCTCGAATGAAAAACCTTTTTTAAAGATTAATCGTACCTTTAATCCCATTAGGTTTATGGATATTCCTATGTCCAATGCAATAGTTAGCCTACTTAAGAAGCTTTTCTAAATTCAAAATAACAATAAACCAAAGATGAAGATATCATTTCACGGCGCTGCCAGAACGGTTACAGGCTCTAAGCACTTAGTTCATTTACACCCCGAAAAGAAAATATTATTAGACTGTGGTATGTTTCAAGGTATGGGTAAAGAGACCATAACTTTGAACAACGAATTTGGCTTCGAACCCTCAGAAGTCGACTATGTGGTTATTTCTCATGCACATATAGATCATATCGGATTATTACCTAAGCTGGTAAAAGAAGGTTACGAAGGAAAAATATATTGCACCAAAGCTACGGCCGCATTGGCTAGATTACTGCTTAGAGATAGTGCCAATATTCAGGAAATGGATACAAAATATGTAAATCGTATTCGTAAAGAGAAAGGCCAAGAGCCCGTATCGCCATTATATACTTTGGAGGATGTGGAAAACGCAGTTCAGAAGTTTTCGATACTTCCGTACGATGAGTGGATATCGATAGACGAACAAATTGAGGTGATGTATACAGAAATGGGGCATATTATTGGCAGCACTTCAGTTCATTTGAAATTAAAGGAAAATGGCAAAGAATCGCGTCTTACGTTCAGTGGCGATATAGGACGATATGGCGATCCATTGCTGAAATCACCGCAAGAATTTCCACAAACAGACTATTTAATTCTTGAGTCCACTTACGGCAATAGCTTGCATCCGCTTACGCAATTGCCCGCAGAGTTATTGTTGGAGCATATAGAGCACACCTGTATTAATAAAAAAGGCAAGCTTATTATTCCTTCCTTTAGCGTCGGAAGAACTCAGGAGTTGCTTTTTGCCCTAAATCAATTAGAATTAGAAAACAGATTGCCAAAGGTGCTGTATGTATTAGATAGTCCTTTGTCGGTTCAAGCTACCGAGTTGGTAAAAAAGTTTCCCGAATTATTTAATGAAAATATTCAAAGAATACTGCTTAAAGATGAAGACCCATTCAGTTTTGAAGGCCTTATTATGGTAGATGATGTAGAAACCTCCAAGTCTCTAAATTTCGATAAACGCCCGATGGTGATTATTTCTGCCTCAGGAATGGCAGAAGCTGGTAGGGTTAAACATCACATTGCTAATAATATTGGAGAGGAAAAAAATACGATACTGATGGTAGGGTATTGTGAGCCTAAAAGCTTGGGTGGACGACTCAAAAATCGCCCCGAACGTGTAGGTATTTTTGGTCGGGATTTTGAAGTAAAAGCCGAGATTGCAGAAATTGAGAGTTTGAGTGCTCATGGTGATTATAACGAAATCAGCCAGTGGTTAGCCTGCCAAGACCCCAACTTAGTAGCGAAAGTATTTTTAGTTCATGGAGAATACGAGGTTCAAGAGCAATTTAAAGTCAGGCTCCTAAAGAAGGGCTTTTTGGATGTAGAAATTCCTCAATTACACGAAACGATTGGCTTGGGCTGAGGTTTTCAAGACTATTTGAATGATTAAATACATTAAAAAATGGAATACACTTCAAGCTAAGCGTATTCCATTTTCTTATTATGAATACTCGTAACTTTATATTTTAGTAAACCTACCCTTGTAAACCTGCCCCTTGGTATCCATTAATAACAGTTCATACTGACCCGGTTTTAAGTTGGCAATATCTATCCTAGCTTGGGTATATGCAAACATCGTTTGTAGGCTTCCCGTCGCGCTAAAAATGTACCCCGTTTTAATCTGAAGGTTATTCGGTAAACCAACATTTATATATGCACTGCTTGGGTTAGGGAAAATTTGAATGTCCCGCATGCTTGCCGTGTTATTATCTACCGGTATGGAGAGCGTAGCGACTAAGCTATCAACATAGTTAAATGCCCTTTTTACATTTGGCAAAGGCCCAATGTTTCCTGTCTGAGGGTTTCCTTGTGGTGTGCCAGTTTCAAAAAGAATCTTTCTTATGTCTCTACAGTTTAGATAGTCATTCGTATAGCTATAATAATAAGATTGTACTGCCACCGCTGCTGCAGCTACTATGGGCGTTGCCGAACTTGTGCCACTAAATTTGGTATAATCTTGATTTATGTCAACACCAAAGCTGGCAAAATCACCATATCCAGAGCTGATAACATTTGAGCCCCAACCCTGCAAATTTACCCTACTGCCATAGGTACTAAAGTTTAGTCTTCTGTGCTCCATATCGGGGCTTCCTGCGCCCACTATTATAGAACCATTGTCGCCTCTGTTTTTATATAAAGTCAGCCTAGGGTCATTGTCTAAATCTACTCCTCCATTGCCCGCAGCTGCTACTATGACAATGCCAGCATCTACCCCAGCTTTAGTAAGGTCCCAAATAGCAGTGTTAAAATCTGCTGGAACATAATCGTTACTAGAGCCCACGCCAGTCTGCATTTCATAAAGTATTACGCTACCTTCGGCTGCACGCTCCAATGCTCGTGTTACTGCCAGTACTCGGTTGTATCCATGTTCTACTGTGTACTCAGGGACGAGTATCAATGAAGGCGCGCCATGCACCAAGCCTGCTTGCCCATAATTAAATTTGTCTGCATAAAGTACACCTACCGTGGCTGTACCGTGTTCCGAAAAACTAGCCGAAACAGCACTATTTACCGTCATAGAACTCATGATGCTCACGTTTTGGTCTTCTAGCTTTTCATGATTTAGGTTGACACCATATTCAATATCCATTATGGGTACATTTTGTCCAAAAATACCCTTACTCCATGCATACTCCATATCGATTCCAGAGTCTGCTCTTAAATAGCCTTGAATATTATTATAGTCTGGAGTAGGAGGGGGGATATCTGCTGGTGGTTGAGGTAGGTAAGCTTCTGCCTCTACGTAGCGCACAGCAGGGTATTTCCCTAGTGAGGTTTTTAAGGTTTCGAAATCAAGGGTATTTTGGCTATTTATATAGTATAAGAATTTTAGTTTTTGAATGGCCTTATCATTTCCAGTGTTCTTTATGGCTATTTTTGATTTTTGTAAAAATAACGACTCCGGCCATTCCACCACCCGCTTCAGTGTTATGTCGTATTCTTGTTCGATATAGTTTTTTATCGAGTCTAACATAGGATAGCTAGCTATTCCTCCCTCTGTTTTTAAATGCTCGGGGTCGAATGCTACGACAATATTGGAATATTCTTGTGCTGGTAATTTTGATATAAATAATTGGCTAGCAGTTGCTATTAAAAGAAAAATGATTTTTTTCATGCATTAAATGATATTTGAAGGCTTGATAGTGTTTATGACAATTTGTAGCTATGTCAGCTAGATTGATAACGTAATTTACTTAAATAATGTTATACTCTGGCAGCATCGCAATATTTTTTTTAGAATTTTTTTTTGCCGCAAAACGTTTCTAGTCGTGCTTTCTACGCTAAGTAACTAATCTAAGGTAAAAAATCTTTCAAATTTATTTGGCAGAAAGGGAAATAAAGTTTTATCTTTGCACTC